>NZ_QXDF01000001.1:1472500-2150849 GCF_003550175.1 Dichotomicrobium thermohalophilum | reverse complement strand
CGGTCAGGAACGGTGTGGGTGGGAGACCTCGATCCAGACGATCGCACGATCCGATTGCTTACGGTTGCCCACCCACACAACCCTCATACACCATCGCGAACACACAATTGCTTCAGCCCTTCGGGCTTCGCAATGACGGTCATGGTGCGACGCGTCAATCCTTGTCGCTGTCGTCCCGCTCCATGATGTAGTCCTCGGTCGTGCGGGTGCGCGGCACCTCGCCCATCTTGAACGGGTCGTTGCTGCTTTCGGCCATCGCCACGATGCGGCAGTTGTCGCACATCTTCAGCAGTTCGGTCTGCTTGTTCGACTCGAACATCCAGTGCTTGCCTTCGAGCTTGGCGATGATGCCGTCGATCGCCTTTTTCGAGCCGAACGGCTTGCCGCAGCGCACGCAGGCGAAGGGCTCATCCTCGTTCAGTACGATCGGGTTCGCCGCCTCCTGTCGGAAGTTGTAGCGCGGCTCCAGCGTGATCGCGCTTTCCGGGCAGGTGCTCTTGCAGATGCCGCACTGCACACAGTTCTGTTCGATGAAGCGCAGCTGCAGCGTGTCCTCCCCGTCGAGCAACGCGCTGGCCGGACAGGCGCTCACGCAGGCCAGACAGAGCGTGCAGGCATCGGTGTCGACATTGACGCGGCCATAGGGTGCACTCTCCGGCAGGGCGATCAGCTCGGCGTCGCTGCCGGCGCCTTCGCGCAGCTTGCTGATGGCCAGCCGGGCAATGTCGCGCTTCGAGCCGATCGGCAGGAACGGCTGCGCGGTCACCGGAGTGGGCGCCGGCGTGTCGTGCAGCGTGCTCTCGACGGCATCCGGGTCAGCCTCGACCAGCACCTCGACGCGCGCATCCTCGCCATAGCCCAGCTCGCGCATGAAGGTCTGCGCCAGTTCCGCCTGCGCGTGCAGCGCCTCCAGCTCCTCGGCCTGCTTGGGCGAGGCGAGCACGACCACACGCCCCGCCCCCGAGGCGACCATCGCGCAGATGAGGTCGTGCCCGAGCATCGCCACCGAATGCAGCGCGAAGGGCAGCACATTGGCGGGCAGACCGCGCCCGAACCGCGACATCGCCGAGACCAGCTCGCGCCCGTCGGTAGCGTCATGCACGAGGACAACGGGATCGCGCCCGCCCGCGCTGGCATACGCCTTGAGCAGGGTCTGCGCGCGGCCGATCAGGTCCTCGCGGTGCGGGTAGGCATAGCTCGCCGCACCGGTCGGGCATACGGCGTTGCACTGGCCGCAGCCGCCGCAGATGGCCGGGTCGATGGACACGTGATCGCCATCTGGCGTGATCGCCCCGGTCGGGCAGACATCGAGGCAATTGGTGCATCCGACCTTGCCGCTGCGGCTGTGGGCGCAGATGTCGGCGTTGTAGCTGACATAGATCGGCTTCTCGAACTCGCCGACCATGTCGGTGATCTCGAACATCGCGCGCGCCACGGCGCCCGGCTGGTTCGGGTCGGCCCGGAAATAGCCGTCGCGGCGCTGGCCCGGGGTGAACAGCGGTGTGTCGCCGGACACATCAAGGATCAGGTCGCATTCCGAGCGAACATTGTCCTGAGGAGCCTCGAAGGCGAATTCATCGCGCGAGGATGGCTTCATCGGCGCATGGCCGTTGAAGGTGACTTCAAAACCGCCAAGCGTGCCAGTGGTGCCTGCGATGGTGCCGCGATAGATCGGCACGTCGACCTGTGCCGGCGGGATCGCATCGCTCGCATCCTTGAGCACCAGCGTGACGCTCAGCCGGCTGGAAAGCTGGCGCGCGACGTCGAGGGCCTGCTGGCCCGCACCGTAGACCAGGCACACACCTTCGGATTTGAGCGTGGTCAGGCCGGTCGGGTTTGGCTGATAAGCGGCTTCAGTGATCAGCGCGGCCATCTTCGGCAGCGCGCTCGCCCCGGCCTCGCTCCAGCCTGCCTGCTCGCGGATGTTCACATAAGCCGGTTCGGCCGCGCCCATCTCCTCGGCGACCTCGCCGAACAGTGGCGCTTCCTGCGTGCACGCGACCATGACAGGCTCGCCGCTCTGCACGGCGGCGCGGTAATTGTCAAGCTGGCGGCGGCATAGCTGTGTGTTGACGTTCAGGGAATCGGACAGGCCGAGCGCTTCGCTCAGCTTGCCGCCGTCGAGGTCCATGGTCTTCTCGCAGTTGCAGACCAGAAGACGGCGGCCTTTCAGGTTATCGCTCATATCGGGCGTTTTCCGCTCCTTGGAGTTCATGGGTTCGCCGCGGGGGCTACAATGTGTTATTATTCTAATTTAAACAAGTCAGCTAGCAGAGGGAAGCGCGGTGCGTCCGGGCCCGCCCTCTTATGCCAATAAGACAAGGGTGACGCGAATGAACGCCCCAACGCCGGGTCCCTCGGAGACATCGCTCGCCATCCCGATCGGCGTGATCCTGACCTGCAAGCAGCCGACCAACGCCTGGGCCGACCCCGTGTGGCGCGCCAGCGGCGTCATGCTCGACATCCCGCCGGGGCCGGAATGGCGCGAACTGGCGCAGGGCGAGGGCTTCACCCAATACCTGACGACCCGCGCGCAGCTTGAACTGTTCCGCAAGGAGACCGAGGCGTATATTGCAAACATCGAAAGCCGCGAGCCGGCGCTGTATATTGTTTTGCGCGAGAGCGAGAGCGAGGACGCGCCGATGGAAGTGCATCTCGTGACGGCCTCGCCTTTCGAGGCGCAGGACTACATGGACAGCAGCGAGGAGACGGTCGAGCGCGTGTCGATGCCGGCGCCTTTGATGGAAATGATCGAGGCATTCATCGCCGAGCATCACGTCGAGGAAAAGTTCCGCAAGCGCAAGCGCGACGAGGTTGACCTTACCGAGGAGAAGTTCGGCAAGGAGCCGATCTTCGTCACGCGCCAGCGGATGAAAGGCAACGGTCGAGAACAATGACGACGGACGAAAAGGATTTTCTGTCGCGGTGGTCGCGGCGCAAGCAGGCCGCACGCGAGGGGCTGGAACAGCCGGAGACGGATCTGGAGCAGCCCGCGGCGCCGGCGGAGAGCGCCGCTGCGGAGCCGCCCGCCGAGGACGCGCCTGTCGATGAGTCGGCCTATGCCGAATTCGATTTCGACGCGCTGGACTACAACTCTGACTACACGCAGTTCATGGAAAAGGACGTGCCGGAGATCGTGCGGCGGCGGGCGTTGCGCGCGCTTTGGCGCTCCGACCCGATCCTCGCCAACGTCGACGGGCTCAACGACTACGACGAGGATTTCACGGACGCCGCGCTGGTCGTCGAGAATCTCGCCTCGGCCTACAAGCCGGGCAAGGGGTACAGGACCGAGGAAGATGAGGTCGAAGAGGCGCAGGTCGCGGAGACCGAAGACGCGCCCGCGCAGGAGCCGGCCTCGGGGGAAACGCCGGCACTCGAGCATAGCGAAGACCAGCCCCTCGACGCCGAAGAGACCGAGACGGCTAACACCGGGCCGGAGGACGGCGAGCCGTCCAAGACGTAATGCGTCATTCGATGGCATGTCGGGACGGGGCGTGACGCACGAAGTGCGCGCATTCTCCTGTATTTTCGTGTAGACTTCCTCCAATCGGGCGAGTGACATTCAACAAAGCGGAAAAATCCGTGCGGCTCGCCTTTCATCAGCCGTCGGTCAAGCGCCGATCGGCAACTGGAGGAAACGCCATGAAATACGCGGTGATTTTCGCCCTCGGGCTGGTGTTTGGTAACGCCGCCAGCGCGCTGGAGCGTACGCCCGCGCCGGAAGGCGCCGAGGTCTACATCGTTGAGCCGGAGGACGGGGCGCAGGTGAAAAGCCCCGTCACGGTCGTTTTTGGGCTCAAGGGTATGGGCGTCGCGCCCGCCGGCGTGGATAAGGAAGGCACAGGGCATCATCATTTGATCGTCGATGCACCGCTGCCGCCGATGAATGAGGGTATCCCGGCGGATGAAAACCACATTCATTTCGGCGGCGGCCAGACGGAGACAACAGTGGAGCTGGAACCGGGCGAGCACACGCTTCAGATGATCCTCGGCGACAAGAATCACGTGCCACATGAGCCGCCGGTCACGTCGGATCGCATCACGATCACGGTTGTGGAGTAAAAATGCCTCGTGCCGGTCGCCTGCGGGCGTCACCGGCGCAGCCCCCATGACATTGCGCGGCGCAACAGCTACATCGGGGCCATGAACGCAAGAAAACCAAGCGCAGGTCATGGCCCCGCCGCTTATCCAGCTAAACGAGATTGATCTCAGCTTTGGCGGCACGCCGCTTCTCGAAGGCGCGGAACTGCTCGTTTCGCCCGGCGACCGGCTATGCTTGGTCGGGCGCAACGGCTCTGGCAAATCCACGCTGATGAAGATTGCCGCCGGAATGATCGAGCCGGACGCCGGCGAGCGGTTTGTCCAGCCGGGCGCGACCGTGCGCTATCTGCCCCAGGAGCCGGACATGACCGGGCACGAGACGGTGCTGGCGTATGTCGAAGCCGGGCTGGCGCCGGGGGATGATCTGCATATCGCCGCACGCCTGCTCGAACAGCTCAGCGTCGATCCGGCCGCGGAACCCGCCAACCTCTCAGGGGGCGAGGCTCGCCGTGCGGCGCTCGCGCGGACGCTTGCGCCAAAGCCGGACGTGGTGCTGCTCGACGAGCCGACCAACCATCTCGACCTGCCGGCTATCGAATGGCTGGAAAGCTGGCTGGGCGGGTATCGCGGTGCGCTAGTCCTTATCAGCCATGACCGCCGCTTCCTCGAAAACCTCTCGCAGACGACCGTCTGGATCGACCGGGGCAAGACGCGCCGGATCGAGATCGGATTTTCCGGCTTCGAGGAATGGCGTGATGAGCAGCTCGCGCAGGAAGAACGCGACCAGCAGAAGCTGGACCGGAAGATCGGCCGGGAAGAGGACTGGCTGCGTTATGGCGTCACGGCGCGGCGCAAGCGTAATACCCGTCGCCTTGCCGAGCTGCAGGCGTTGCGCCAGGCCCGGCGCGAGTATCGCGGCGTGCAGGGGCAGGCGACCTTCAGCGCGGCAGAGGCTGAAAAGTCCGGCAACCTGGTTATCGAAGCGAAAAATGTCTCCAAGGCATTTGACGACACGCCGATCGTCCGCGACCTCTCCCTCAAGCTGCGTCGCGGCGACCGGCTCGGCATCATCGGGCCGAACGGCACCGGCAAGACCACCCTGGTCAAGCTGCTGACCGGCGAACTCCCGCCAGACAGCGGCACGATCCGGCTGGGCGCGAACCTGGCGATGGCCACGCTGGAGCAGGACCGCGCACAGCTCGACCCCGACGCGTCGCTGAAAGACGCGATCACGCGCGGCGGCAGCGACATGATCGACGTCGGCGGGCAGACCAAACACGTTGCCGCCTACATGAAGGATTTCCTGTTTACGCCTGAGCAGATGGGCACACCCGTGCGCGCCCTCTCCGGCGGTGAGCGGGCACGCCTGATGATCGCGCGGGCGATGGCGACGCCCTCGAACCTTCTGGTCCTGGACGAGCCGACCAACGATCTCGACCTCGACACGCTGGACGTGCTGCAGGACATGCTGGGCAGTTATGAGGGGACAGTGCTGCTGATCAGCCACGACCGCGACTTCCTCGATCGGATTGTCGGCTCGGTACTGGCGCCCGAAGGCGGCGGCGTCTGGCGCGAATATGCCGGGGGCTATTCAGACATGCTGGCCCAGCGCGGCGCGGAGCTGGGCAAGGACAAGCCGAAGGGCGGCAAGCAGAAGTCCCAGCCCAAGGCAAAGCCCAAGCGCGACACCAACAATCGTGGTCGACTGAGCTTCAAGCAGAAGCACGCGCTGGAGACACTCCCCGGTGAGATCGAGCGGCTGCGCACGCAGGCCCGCAAGCTGGAGGAGCGGCTCGCCGACCCGGACTTCTACAGCCGCGACCCCGAAGGCTTCGAGCGGGCGACCACCCGGCTCGGCGAAATTCACAAGGCGCTCTCCGAGGCCGAGGATCGCTGGCTGGAACTGGAGATGCTGCGCGAGCAACTTGAGAACAGCTGATACCCCTCCCGCGATGGTTGCCGAAAAGCATCGCCCGACGCCTTTTCTAGAAATTTGACGAAAATCAATATTCACCAGCCGTTAAGAGCTGTGTAATACTTTGGACAAAGGGGTGGCCGTCGGAATTTTCCCGAAGGCCAGCGTGTTCTTTGTGTTTTGGGAGTGGGGTATCATGTTGCGTCTGCCGCGTTGCAGCGAGTTGTCGCGTATTGTGTTTCGTTCTGGGGCTGTTCCCACGGCTTTTCTCTCCGCGGGCCTTATCGCTGCACCACCGGCAGCCGCCCAGGGCGCCAGCAGCCTCCTGACCAAGCCCGATCCGCTCAAGATCGTGGTGTCCCTGGAAAAACAGCACATGTACGTTTATCGCGGGACAGAGCGGGTTTTCACCTCGCGCGTGTCGACGGGCAAGCGCGGCTATTCGACCCCGGCGGGCGTCTACAGCATCCTTGAGAAGCGGCGCTGGCACCGCTCCAACATCTATAACAACGCGCCGATGCCGTTCATGCAGCGTCTGACCTGGTCCGGCATTGCGCTGCATGCCTCCGGCCACGTGCCGCGTTACCCAGCCTCGCACGGTTGCATTCGCCTGCCACGGGGTTCAGCGAGCACGCTGTTCAAGAAAACCGATGTCGGTGGGCATGTGATCGTGACGCGCGGCGAGACGACGCCGCACAGGATCAAGCACGACAAACTGTTGCAGCCGCAGCCGCTTGATCTGGTGACGATGGACGCCCGGAAGGCGCTAAAAAAGCGGCTGGCCTATGAAGAGGGCAACCTGGTGAGTATCGCGCTGCCTGCGCCGGCCGACCGGGCGCGCAAATACGCTTCCTTGACCCGCCCCCAGGACAAGACCGTGATGACCGACGCCACCAACGCGCCGGAGCCGATGTCGGCGAAGGAGGGGGCGCTGCTCATGGCCGATCTGGAACACGACATGCACCGCCTGGAGAGCTATATCGCGCGCTCCGAAGAGCCGGTGCGGATCCTGATCACCAAGCGCCTCGGTCGCGAGCGCATCCGCGACGTCCAGATGCTGCTGCGGGAACTGGGTTATGACCCTGGACCGATTGACGGGTTCATGGGCCGCCTCACCGGCGCTGCGATTCAGGAATACCAGGAAGACAAGGGCCTGAAGGCGACCGGCGCGTTTTCAGAGGAACTGCGCGACAAGCTGTTCCTCGACGCGCGCGGCGAGCCTGCGCCGACGGGGCATCTGTATGTGCGTCAGGGCTTCAAGCAAGTGTTCGACGCGCCGGTGAGGCTCAAAAACCCAGATGAACCGCTTGGAACGCATGTCTACTTCTCGCAGAGTTTTGCGCCAACCGATGAGCAGACTCAGTGGCTCGCGCTGACCACGGAAGAGGCGCCGGGCGTTGACGCAAATGCGGCGCTCGATCGCGTGAGCATCCCCAGAATCCTCCGCGACCGGCTGGAGCGGATGCTGACGCCCGGCTCGTCGATGATCATCTCGGACGCCGGCCTGGGACGCGAAACCGGGCGTGGCACGGACTTTGTCGTCCAGCCCTAGCCTGTTTCCGTCAAGGCGTAGGCGAGCAGCTTGTAGGCGAGCTTGGCGGCGGTGAAGTCGTAAGCGTGGAAGCCCGGGATCGGCGCCAGTTCCACGAGATCGGCGCCGACAATGCGGCTCGCGCCCGACGCAGCGCGCAGCACGGCGCAGACCTCGTCGAAGGAAAGGCCGCCCGGCTCGGGCGTGCCAGTTGCGGGCATGATCCCGGCGTCGAGCACGTCGATGTCCAGGCTGACATAAAGCGGCCGGCCGCGCAGCGGGGCGACGATCTCTTCCAGCGACCAGCTTGCGCGCTCGCGGCCCCAGAATACCCGCACCCGCTGGGGGGTTGCTTCCAGCAGGGGCACTTCCTCAGCCGAGATTGCGCGGATGCCGGCAGAGACGATCTCCACACCCTGATCCAGCACGCGGCGCATGGCGCAGGCATGGGATAACGGGTTGTCCTCGTAGCTGTCGCGCAGGTCGGTATGCGCGTCGAGATGCAGTACGGCGAGGTCCGGGTAGCGCGCGGCGAAGGGCCGTATCGCGCCCGCCGTCAGCGTGTGCTCGCCGCCGAGGACCAGGGGAAAATGTCCCGCATCCAGCGCCGCACCGGTTAGCGCGGCCAGCTGGTCCAGCGCATCGGCGGCCGAAGCCGCCACGCTCTGCGGCGCCAGCGTGGCGATGCCGAACTGCCGGTAGGGCTCGCACCAAAGCTCGTCATCGAAGAATTCAAGCTCCGGGCTGGCCGCGATGATCGCCTCAGCGCCGCGCGCGGTGCCGGTGCCGTAGCTGACCGTTTTCTCCATGCCGAAGGGAATGATAACCGCGCCAGCCCGCTCCGGCGCTGCGGCCTCCGCGGCGCTCAGGCCCAGAAAACCGTCTTCCGGCCGGCGGTAGTCAAGAGACATGGCGCTAGCCCAGCGCGCCGGCCTTGTCGGCGGGGCGGGCCTCGGTGTCAGCGTCATACATGCTCATCATCGGCGCATCGGTGAGGCTCACCCGCTCATACCTGCCAAAGCCGTTGAACGGCGAAGCCATCACATGTCCGTAAGCGCCAATGTTGCCGATCTCGATGTAATCGCCCTCGCCGATGTCGGCCGGCAGCATGAACGGCCCCGGCAGATGATCGAAGCTGTCGCAGGTCGGACCGAACAGCGCGAACCCTGTCTCCGGGCCGTCGATCTCGCCTTCGCCGGCGCGCAGCGCCCGCGTCGGGAACACGAAATTCGCATGCGCGGCGTCGAACAGCGTGCCGAACGCGCCGTCGTTGATGTACAGCGTGCCGCCCTTGCGGGCCTCGACCCGCACCAGCACGGACTCCGCCTCGGCCACCAGCGCGCGGCCCGGCTCGGCCCACAGCTCACAATTGTCGCCCACCCATAGCCGGTCGAAACTCTCCGCGATCGCGTCCACGAAGGCGCTCAGCGGCGGCGGCTCCAGCCCCGGATAACGCGCGGGAAATCCGCCCCCGACATCCACCAGGTCGATGCGCGCCGGCGCGGTGGCGATATAGCGCGCGGTCGTGCGTAGCGCCTCGCCAAAGCCCTCGGGCGACATTGCCTGGGAGCCGACATGGAAAGTCAGGCCCAGCCGCTCGGCCACGGCGCGCGCGCGCATCAGCAGGTCGGCTGCGTCGCTCAGCGCCACGCCGTATTTGCCCTCCAGCGGGATTTCGCTGTGCGTGTTCGGGCAGACGATGCGCAGCATCAGCGTCAGGTCGCGCGCGCCGCCGGTTTCGGTCAGGATCTTGTCGAGTTCCGCCGCGCTGTCGAAAGCGAAGGTGCGCACGCCATAGTCGAAATAGGCCGCGCGGATCAGCGACCGCGACTTGATCGGGTTCATCACATGCGCCTGCGCGCCGGGCAGCGCGTTCACGCGCGCGATTTCATCGAGAGAGGCGGCGTCGAAATCGCGAAGCCCCGCCTGATGCAGCGCGGCAAGCACATCCGGCGCGTCGTTGGCCTTCACGGCATAAAGGGTTCGGCCGGGGAAGCTGTCGCGGAACCACTCGACTGCCCGCGCGGCGGCATGCGGACGCACGCACAGAACCGGCACATCCGGCCTGCGATGACGGAGCAACTCGGCGGCGCAGGAAAACTGTTCCATCGGCATTCCTCCCGCGAGGGCGGCATTCGAGATCACGGCTTGTCAGGAAAATCGGATTGCGTCGCTTAAAAGTCAAAGCCGCGCTTGTAAAGACTTTTCTGCGCGACGCCAAGCGCGCATCATACCGGCAGCGCGGTCTCTTCCTTCAGCACCTCCATCGAGAGGCTGCTGGTGACGTTATAGATCGAGATCCGCGAAATGAGGCGCTTGTAGAACGCATCGAATTCCGCGGTCGAGGGCACGCGCACCTTCAGCAGATAGTCGATCTCGCCGGCAAGTCGATGGGCCTCCTGAATTTCCGGCATCTCCTGGATAGCGCGATGGAAATTCTCAAGCCAACCGGCGTCGTGGCTGTTGGTGCGGATGGTGACGAAGAACACCTCCTGCAGCCCCGCGCGGCGGCCATCGACAATCGCCGCCTGCCGGACAATCACGCCTGACTGCTGCAGCCGCTGGATGCGGTTCCACACGGCGGTCTTGGAAATGTTCACCTTCTTCGCCAGCCGCTCGAAGGAGATGGTCGCGTCCTGCTGCATGATGCGCAGGATCTTGCGGTCGGTTTCGTCGAGCTTGGGCTGGGTCGTATCGCTACGGCTCAAATGGCGGCTCCAAGGTGATCGTTGTTCATCAATCTGCCCGTGAGACTGTCCTTAAATGGAACTTTGTTCAAGATTTGTCGAGCCTCCGGGCAAACACGATCGCGTGAGCCCTAGGCCGCGGCCTCGCGCGGCGGTCCCTGGCGGAAGCAATTGACGATGTGGTCCTCCAGCCGGTCATGGATGCACGATGTTGCTCCCTTGGCCCGGCGCATGGCGAGCGCATAATCGGGCAGGGCCGGGAAGCCGTCGCGCTCGTCGAGGATGCGCAGCCCCGGGGTCACGTTCGATTGGGGAATCGCACCGACCGCGAGTCCGGCGCGGATTGCCGTCTCGATGCCGGCGAAGCTTACGCTGGTGTAGTTGATGCGGTAGCCGCGCCCCGCATCGGCCAGCGCGCCGATCGCCCATTGCCGGAAGCGGCAGCCGGAGTGGAACAGCGCCAGCGGCACCGGATCGTCCTGATGGACGCAGTGCTTTGCCGAGGCGGCCCACACAACGGGCTCGCGCAACAAGATCGGGTCGCTCTTGCCGTCGTCGCGATTCAGTTCGCCGCCCTCGGTGAACAGGATGATGTCGATCTCGTTCATATCGAGCTTGGGCATCAGGCTGCGCGTTGGCTCGCACACGACATTCACATGCACCTGGGGGTGAGTCTCGGCGAAGCTGCGCAGGATCGTCGGTAGGAAGGCGACCGCATACTCATCCGGGGATCCGATAGTAACCGTTCCGGTCAGTTCCGAGGGCTGGAATGCGGCCAGCGCTTCTGCATGGGCGCGCAGCACCCGGCGGGCATGGCCGAGCAGCAGTTCGCCGTCGGAGGAAAGCTGCACCGTCCGGCCCTCGCGCACGAACAGCGAACGGCCGATCGTGTCCTCCAGCCGCTTGATTTGCATGCTCACGGCCGACTGGGTGCGGCCGACGCGTTTGGCGGCTTCGGTGAAGCGGCCGGTTTCGGCGATGGCGATAAAGGTCTGCAGCAATTCGGGTTCTAGGACGGGCGGCATTGCATTCTCCAGTTTCACTTGACGCAGCCTACCACGCAGATCGCCATTCATCAATTGCGGAGATGAATAGCATCAGAACTATTCGTTAGACTGATGGTTTGTGCTCCGGCATCGTTCCCTCAGTGACGGATCGGTCACGGGCAACACTGGAGCTTGAACGATGGAGTACCCGAATGGATTGCGGCGCACATCGTCGCATCAGCCCTATATCCGGGCGGCGCACCAGGCCCGCTCGGCAGAGTTTTATCGGCTTATTGGCATGGCCGCGCGCAGCATCGCGGCAGCCGTCGGCGCGCTGTCCTCGCCGCTGGCGAGGGGCGTGCGTCACCTCAACCGCGAGAGGCGGCTGCGCGCCGCGAAGCGGGAGCTGCAGGCGCTGGATGATCGGCTGCTGGCGGACATGGGCATCAGTCGCGACGACATTGACGAGGTCGTGCGCAACGGTCGGCCGACGCCGAATATCGCCGCGGAGCAGGCGCATCCGCACGAGGCCAAGCGGGCGGCTGAGGTCGTCGAACTCCGCCGCGAGCCGGACCTGATGGGCGCGCTGATCATCCACGGACCGTGGGGCCGCTACAGCGACCGCCGGCGCAACGATGCGGCCTGAGGCGTGTTGCCGATTTGTCGTAACAACGGGCTGAGGGGCCGGGCGCGATCCCGGCCCCTGCATGTCTGGCGCTATCGCTGCGTCTTGCGGACCTGGCCGACATCGTCAAGCTGGCGCAGCACGAAGCCTTCGGTGAGGATTTGCGGCAGCACCCTGGGCGGCTCGCCGTTGCCGGAATAGAGCAGGTAGAGCGGCACGCCGGCGCGGCCGAACTTCTCCAGCATCTGCGAGATTTCAGGGTCCTGGTTGGTCCAGTCGCCAACAAGGTAGGCGATGTTGCCGCGCTTCAGCGCCTCCTGGAAAGCGTCCGAGTTGAGCGCGACCTCTTCATTAACCTTGCAGGTGATACACCACGCAGCCGTGAAATTCACGAAGACCGGGCGGCCTTGCGCGCGCAGCTCTTCCAGCCGGGCGACGGAGAACGGCTCGCCAACCTCGGCGCTGGCGGCTGTCCGCGACTCGCCCTGCCGGGCATCCTGGGCGAAGTCCACCATCGGCCCGGCCAGCGAAAATGTCACGATCACGACGGCGGCAGAAACGGTGTAGCGGAACGCGCGGCTCGCTTGCGTCATACCGACCAGCCAGGCGGCGAAGCCGACCGCGATCAGCACCGCCCCGGCACCCAGCACGCCATCCGCGCCAGTCTGCAGGCTCAGCACCCACACCAGCCAGACGACCGTGGCATAGAGCGGGAAGGCTAGCACCTGCTTGAGGGTTTCCATCCACGGTCCCGGCTTGGGCAACAGCCGCGCGAACGCGCCCGACAGGCTCAGAAGCGTCATCGGCGCGGCGAAGCCCAGCCCCAGCACCATGATCACCGTTGTCGCCTCAACCGCCGGCTGCGTCACGGCATAGCCCAGGGCAGCGCCCATGAAGGGGGCGGTGCAGGGCGTCGCGGCGATGCTGGCCAGCACGCCGGTGAAGAACGAACCGGAGGCGCCGCTGCGCCGCGTCAGTGAATCGCCAACGCCCATCAGCGCGCCGCCGAAATTGAAGACACCGGACAGGCTCAGCCCCAACGCGAAGAACAGCGCCGCCATGACCAGAACGAACCACGGCGACTGGAACTGGAAGCCCCAGCCGAACGCGGCGCCGGTCGCGCGCAGCGCCAGCAACAGGCCCGCCAACACCGCGAAGCTGAGCATCACCCCGCCGAGATAGGCCAGCGCATGATGACGGTTGCCGTGCGCGCCGTCTCCGCCGCGCGCGAGGCTCAGCGCCTTCATGGACAAGACCGGGAACACGCAGGGGAAGAAATTGAGAATCAGCCCCCCGAGAAAGGCGAACGCTGCCGCGTGCCATAGGCTCAGGCCCCCCGGCGCGGCGCCGCTCGACGCGGCCGGAAGCGCCGCAACCGTTTCCGCTGGCGAGACGGAGAGGTTATAAGCCTCGCGCGTGCCGTCTGCGGCCGTCAGCGTCAGCACCCCGTTCAGCTTTTCGACAGGCTGGTCCTTCCGTTCGCCGCGCATCATGACGAGGCGCGGCGTGCCATTCTGCCAATCCAGCTCTTGCGGAGCGGCGTTGGTGATCAGTCCCCAGTCGCGGGGGAAGAAACGCATGGCCGCGACGTCTTCGGCGCGCAGCGCGTCGGTCTCCGCCGTCAGCGCCAGCTTATCCGGCGCGACTGTCAGCTTCACCGGCCAAGGCGCCTCCATGGGCAAGTCGCGCACCGCCGCGGCGATCTTGTCCGCGCCCTTGCCGGGATCAAGGGGTGCACCGCTCCCGGCCACCGCCAGGGTCAGTCGTGCCTTGCCGTCCTCGGGAATGCAGATCTCCTCGCAGACCAGCCACCGAGATTCCGCGCGAAGTGTGACCTTCTCTGCGCTCAGGCCTTCCGGCGGCGTGATCTGCACGAGCAGCAGCGCCTCGTCGGCGTAGCCGTAATTCATCAGGGTGCCGTAGGGAATCGCCTTGGGCGGCGGCCAGTGAATGTCCGAGACGGCGAATCCTTCGGGCAACGTCCAGTCGATGCGCGTTGGCTCACCCGAGTCGCCCGGGTTTTCCCAGTAGGTGTGCCAGCCTGGTGCGATTTTTTGGCGCAGGGCGACCCAGAAGGTCTGGCCGGGGCGGATCGCGGCGGTCTCGGAGAGGAGGTCGATCTGGACTTTCCGGTCGGCCCGCTGGGGGGTGCTGCTGGCAGTCGATTGGCCCTGCACAAGTGTCTCGAGCGTACTGGAGCCAGTCTGCGCATGAAGCGCACCCGCCGTGACAAGGGCGAATGCCCCCAGGGCAAGAACGCCGGCAATATCCTGAATGATCCGTAAAACCCGTCCCTTCATGGGCCCTGCCGTGTGCTCCTCCGTGTCGATGATGCTCCTGCTATAACAGATAAGACCAACCTGTCTGATGCCCAGCTCAAAATCCCGTGAACCGTATCAACGCCGCAGGGCCCGTGCCCCATGCTGCATCGCGAAGGGACTGGCCGCGTTCGACTTTCGGACCGTTCATGTCGATAAAGGCTTGCGTACGTGGCAATAATCCGGTCGTATATGCTCCGGAGCGGGCCTGCCCCGCTTCAGACGCATGGCTTATGCCTGTGAGGCTTCTCGCAGCCTCGAAAAGCCATGCCGCCCCGACCGGCGCGAGATTCCGCGCTGCTCAAGAAGATGACCTGAATTCTGGGAGGAAGGAATGTCTGAAAACAAGACTGACCAGACTGTCTCTCGCCGCAAGTTCCTCAAGGGGGGCGCCGTCGCCGCGACAGCGGGCGTGACTGGCGCCGTGGCGATGCCAAACATTTCGCGCGGCGCGCCGGTGACCCTGAAGATGCAGACTTCCTGGGGCGCGCAGAACGTCTGGCAGGGCTTCGCGCAGCAGTATGTCGACCGCGTCGAGGCGATGTCCGGCGGCCGCATCAAGATTGACCTGCTTCCGGCCGGCGCCGTGGTGAAGGCATTCCAGGTTCAGGACGCGGTGGCCGACGGCGTGCTCGACATGGCCCACACCGTGACCGCCTACTGGTACGGCAAGAACAAGGCCGCCTCGCTGTTCGGCACGGGCCCGGTGTTCGGCGCCAACGCTGCGCAGGTGCTGGCCTGGATTCACGCCGGTGGCGGTAAGGAGCTATATCGCGAGCTGGTTCAGGACATCCTTGGCCTCAACCTGGTCGGCTTCTTCTGCTTCCCGATGCCGACGCAGCCGCTGGGCTGGTTCACCGAGCCGATCGAGTCCGCTGAGCAGATGCAGGGCCTGAAGTACCGTACGGTCGGTCTGGCCACAGACATCATGCAGGGCATGGGCGTTTCGGTGACGCAGCTTCCGGGCGGCGAAATCGTCCCGGCGCTGGAGCGCGGCGTGATCGACGCGTTCGAGTTCAACAACCCGAGCTCGGACCGCGACTTCGGTGCGCATGACGTGCGGTCGCACTACATGCTCGGCTCCTACCACCAGGCGGCCGAATTCTTCGAGATTCCGGTCAACAAGGACCGCTTCGAGAGCCTGGATCCCGACCTGCAGGCGATCCTCGAGCATGCGGCCGAGGCTGCCAACACGTCCAACTACGCCACGGCCATGGACCAGTACTCGAAAGACCTGCAGTGGCTCCAGGAGGAAGGTGGCGTGACCGTCCACCGCACGCCGCAGAGCGTGATGGAAGCGCAGCTCCAGTCCTGGGACGAGGTTCTGGAAGAACTGAGGCAGGACGAGTTCTTCAATCGCGTCGTCGAGAGCCAGAAGGCCTGGGCCGAGCGTGTCGCCTACTACGACCTGCTCAACTCGGCCGACTACAAGCTTGCCTACGAGCACTACTTCCCGGGCAGGCTCGGCTTCTAAAGTATACGAACGCAGACAACGCTCCCGGTCAGGGGCGGTGGGCTTCGCGCTCGCTGCCCTTGCCGGGCGTAACGCGGTGCGCTACCACCAGCACGGCCAAGCCGGCGTTCCGCCGTGCTTCTTACCCCGCTCGGCTCAGAGCGCCCTTAACCTGCGTTTTTGAGGAGTTAGGCCAGACGTGCTCGCCTTCATAGCGTTTATCGACCGCATATCGGCCTGGTTCGGAAAGGCCTTTGCGTGGTGCATCGTCATCATGACACTGGGCGTCTCCTATGAGGTGTTCGTGCGCTACCTGCTGCGCCAGCCTACCTCCTGGGCCTTCGACCTCACCTACATGATGTACGGCTCGCTGTTCATGATGGCCGGCGCCTATACCCTCTCGCGGGACGGCCATGTGCGCGGCGACGTCGTCTACCGGCTCTGGCCGCCAAAGACGCAGGCCGCCGTCGAGCTTGTGCTTTATATCGTGTTTTTCTTCCCCGGCGTGACCGCCCTGATTGTCGCCGGCTGGCAGTACGCCGAGCGCTCGCTGCGCTATCTGGAGGTCAGCGTGATGAGCCCGGCGAATGTGCCGATCTTCCAGTTTAAACTCATCATCGTTGCCGCCGGTATTCTCCTGTTCCTGCAAGGTATCGCCCAGGTATGTCGTTGCATCGTCTGCATGCGCGAAGGCGCCTGGCCACGCCAGATCGAGGACGTCAAGGAGTTGGAGGACCGCCTGCTGGAAGGCGATACGGCGGACATCATTCGCCACGGTACCGAGGCCACGGATGTTCAAAAGCCAAGTGAAAGCGTGAAGAGAGAGTTCGACAGATGACCGATCCTCAAATTGCCGTCTTGATGCTGGGGATTTTCATCCTCCTCATTCTGCTCGGCTTTCCGATCGCTTTCACTCTCATCGCCATGGGCGTGGGGTTCGGCTATTACGCCTACTACGACCCCGAGCGCATGCAGACGATCTTCGACAACCGGATCTTCGATCTGCTCGTCAACCAGACCTATTCGGTCATGGCGAATGACGTGCTCACGGCTGTGCCGCTCTTCCTTTTCATGGGCTATATCGTCGAGCGGGCAAACATCGTCGACCGCCTGTTCTATACGCTGAACATTTCCGCGCGGCGCGTTCCTGGCTCCATGGCCATTGCTGCGATCATCACCTGCGCGCTGTTTGCCACGGCGACGGGTATCATCGGCGCTGTGGTGACGCTGATGGGCCTGCTGGCGCTGCCGGCGATGCTGCGCGCGCGATACGACACCAGCTTTGCCTCCGGCGTTATCTGCGCGGGCGGATGCCTCGGCATCATGATCCCGCCGAGCATCATGCTGATCGTCTATTCCGCGACATCGAACGTCTCGGTGGTGAAGCTCTATGCGGGCGCCCTGTTGCCGGGGTTCATGCTGGCGGGACTTTATCTGCTTTACGTTGTAGGGCGCGTCCTGTTCAATCCGAACCTGGCGCCCAAACCCCGCCCGGAGGACGTACCGGATGTCAGCCGCGGGCAGATGTTCCTGATGCTCGCGACGTCATTCTTCCCGCTATTCTTCCTCATTCTGGCCGTGCTGGGGGCAATCCTGTTCGGGCTGGCCACCCCGTCGGAAGCGGCCGCAATCGGCGCGCTCGGCGGCATGGTTCTGGCGGTGGCCTATCGCGCAGCGGCCATCAATGATGGCACGGAGACCGCACCCTGGGTCGGACAACGCTGGAGCGGGCTGGACACACTGTTCTATATCCTCGGTTATGGCGGCGCCGTCACGCTGCTGCTCGCCTTTGCCTACGTCGCCATTCGCGCGGCCCTGGTCAATTACGTTGGTGTGCCGATGCCGGACGAGCCCGGCTTCCTGATCCGTGCGGGCAGCATGCTTGCCATTGCGGTGATCATCGGCCTCCTGTCGCGTACCGCGCTGCTTGGCACGCTGCAGCCGCGCCGGCCCGAGATCGCGCGCATGTTCGTGTTCGGCGGGCAGGGCGCATTGATCGGCCTGGCTGGCGCCGCGGCCTACATGGTCATCTTTGAGGTGTTCCAGCTCGGCGACATGTTTTCGCGGCACGAAACAAACTATCGGGCCTTTGACATCGGCTTCTTCACCGGTCTCGCCGGCATGATGATGTGGCGCATCGTCGACCAGGACAAGCTGCGCGAGTCGATCTACCTGACCGTGCGGACCTCGGCAATGGTGTGCTGGCTGTTCGTCGGCTCGTGGACCTTCGCCTCGGTCTTTTCCTATCTCGGCGGCGAGGAGCTGATCAGCGAGTTCGTGCTGGGCCTCGATCTGGAGCCTTGGATGTTCCTGCTGCTGGCGCAGGTGATCATCTTCCTGCTGGGCTGGCCGCTGGAGTGGTCGGAGATCATCATCATCTTCGTGCCGATCTTCCTGCCGCTGCTGCCGGCCTTTGGCATCGATCCGCTGTTCTTCGGCATCCTGATCGCGCTTAATCTGCAGACATCGTTCCTGACGCCGCCAATGGCAATGTCGGCGTACTACCTGAAGGGGGTCGCGCCGCCGCATGTGCGGCTGATGCAGATCTTCGCGGGCGTGATGCCGTTCCTGCTGATGATCTTCCTGTCCATGTTCCTGCTGTATCAGTTCCCTGGAATAGCCTTGTGGCTGCCGGAGGTGCTCTATGGCAACTAACAGCGCAGGGCTGCGACCTGGCACCACGGTCGAAGAGCTTTGCGGGCTAAGCGCCGCAGAGGCGGCGCGTCGGATCGCCGACGGCACCGTGACCGCTCAGGAGATGGTCAGCGCCTGTCTCGCGCGCATCCGTGAGCGCGAGCCGGAGGTGCAAGCCTGGGAGTATCTGGACGAGGACTATGCCCTCGGCCAGGCCCGGCGGCTGGACGATTGGCGCGCTGCCGGGCATGAGATCGGCCCACTGCACGGCGTGCCGGTTGCGGTCAAGGACATCATCGACACGCGCGACATGCCGACCTGCAACGGTACGCCGCTGCATGAGGGGCGGCGGACGCGATCAGATGCGGCCATCGTCGCCCAATTGCGTCAGGCCGGCGCGGTCATCCTCGGCAAGACCGTGACAGCCGAGCTTGCGGTTTATGCGCCGGGCAAGACTCGCAACCCGCACGACCCGGGGCG
The DNA here is from genome assembly GCF_003550175.1 of Dichotomicrobium thermohalophilum. Lineage (NCBI taxonomy): Bacteria > Pseudomonadati > Pseudomonadota > Alphaproteobacteria > Hyphomicrobiales > Hyphomicrobiaceae > Dichotomicrobium > Dichotomicrobium thermohalophilum. The sequence goes on along the minus strand of NZ_QXDF01000001.1, from coordinate 2,132,179 downwards.
CACGCCCGGCGGCTCGTCCTCCGGCTCGGCGGCTGCGGTCGCCGCGGGCATGGTACCACTGGCTGTCGGCACGCAGACGGCCGGCTCGATTATCCGCCCGGCAAGCTACTGTGGGGTGTTCGGCTTCAAGCCCACACATGGCGCGATTTCGCGAACTGGCGTGCTGACTCAGGCGCCGCCGCTGGACACGGTTGGGCCATTCGCGCGGACGGTCGAGGATCTGGCGCTGCTTACTGACGCCATGAGCGCGTATGACGAAAAAGATCCCGACATGCGCCCGCACTCCCGTGGTTCGCTCCGCAGGACGGCAACCAGCACGCCGGCGGCGCAGCCGGTTATTGCCTTCGTCAAGACGCCCGTCTGGGAGGAACACGCCGAGCCTGCGACGAAAGAGGCCTATGCCGAGCTGACCGAAGCACTGGCCGAGCAATGCGACACCGTGGACCTGCCCGACGTGTTCCAGCGCGCCTGGGCGTGGCAGCGCATGCTCCAGATGGCCGGTGTCGCCAAGAATTACGGGCCGCTCGTGGACCGCGCGCCGGAGCAGGCCAGCGAAATCATGCGTGAATTGATCGCCGAGGGCCGAGAGGTGACGGCGGTGGACTACAACACGGCGCTTGAGATGCGCCAGGTGCTCAACGCCGGGCTTGATGAGATTTTCAAGCGATATGATGCGATCTTGACGCCGGCGACGCCCGGGCCCGCGCCCAAGGGGCTGGAAAGCACTGGCAGTCCGGTGTTCAATGCGCTGTGGACATACTGCGGCGTGCCCTGCGTGAACCTCCCGCTGCTTGATGTCGACGGCATGCCGCTGGGCGTTCAGCTTGTCGGGCGGCGTCAGGATGACGGGCGACTGCTGCGCACGGCGAACTGGCTGGTCCAGCATCTGGCCGCGCTGGCAGAAGGATAGCGCGTGATGCCGCGGTCAGGGAGAAAGGGTAGCGATGTCGCTTGCTGATAAGATCATCGCCTTCATCGGCCTGCTTGGGCTGATCGTGTTCAATTCGGTGATCCTGATCTGGGTGGCCGAGCCCGACCTCATCATTTTGGTCTCGATCGCGCTGCTGCTCGCCGCATACGACTTTTGGCGCACTGTTTTCAGCAAACCGCGCGAGGAGGACTGAGGGCGCCGCGCGCGACGCCTGCCGTCTGCCCCCGCCTAGCCGCAGCTTGAATAGCCGCAGTCCCGGCAGATCAGGCAGCCCTCCTGATAGAGCATCGACGGCCGGCCGCACTGTGGACAGAAGAGCTTTTCGCTGCCGCCCGACTGGCCGACACGTGCACCTGCGGCTTTCTGCAGGAAGCCCGGCTCAGCCTCTTCTTCACGCTGGATGAAGCCGATGTCGATCATGTGCCGCTCGATGACCTCGCCGATAGCTGCGAGCAGGCTCGGGACATAGCGTCCGTCGACCCAGTGGCCACCGCGCGGATCGAAAACGTCCTTCAGTTCCTCGACCACGAACGAGACATCGCCGCCGCGCCGGAACACCGCGCTGATCATCCGCGTGAGCGCCACCGTCCAGGCGTAGTGCTCCAGGTTCTTCGAATTGATGAAGATTTCGAAGGGCCGTCGGCGTCCATCCTGAATGATGTCATTGATCGTGACATAGATCGCGTGGCCGGAGCCTGGCCATCTCAGCTTGTAGGTATAGCCGGGCAGGGCGGCGTCGCGTTCAAGCGGGGCAGACATGTAGACGACCTCACCGCTGCCCTGTCCGCGCTCCGGCGCCGGGGCAGTGAGCTCCAGCGATTGCTGCTGGGGGCGTGCCCTGGCTTCCGTGGCCTCCGGGCGCTCACCTTCGCCGTCGACGCTGCTCAGCACGGCGCCCGTGACGGGGTTCGGCCGGTAGACCGTACAACCTTTCAGGCCGGTCTCATAGGCGTGCGTGTAGATGTCCTTGAAGTCGTTAAAGGCGATGTCCTTCGCGCAGTTGATCGTCTTGGAGATCGCGGCGTCGACGTGCGGCTGCAATGCCGCCTGCATGGCCAGATGCTGATGCGGATGCAGGTCCGGCGCGCGCACGAAGCATTCCGGCAACGCGGCGTCCGCCCCGAATTTTTCGCGGAAGAGCCGATAGGCGAAGTCCTCGACGCATTCCTCATCCGCGGTGCCGTCGTCCCGCAGGATGCGGCGGCGATAGCTGAAATCGAAAACCGGCTCGATGCCGCTTGAGACGTTGTTGGCAATGATCGAGATCGTTCCTGTGGGCGCGACTGAGGTCAAAAGGCCATTGCGCAACCCCTTTTCGCCGATGGCCCTGCGCACATCCGTCGGCAGATCCTGCGCGCCTTCGGTTGCCAGGTATTTCTCGGGGTCGAACAGGGCAAAGCTGCCTTTTTCCGCGGCCAGATCGGTGCTCGCCATGTAAGCGTTGTACTGGACCAAGCTCATCCAGTGCGCGGCCAGCTTCACCGCTTCATCAGTGCCGTACTGCTTGCCGCAGAGGATAAGCGCATCCGCAAGCCCGGTTACGCCGATCCCGAGCCGGCGCTTGGCCTTCGCTTCCTCGGCCTGGGCCTTGAGCGGATAGCCCGAAATGTCGATGACATTGTCCAGCAGGCGCACGGCCGTCCGGGCCAATTCCGCCAGGCGATCCTCGTTGAGGGCGGCCTTGTCGGTAAACGGCCGATCGACGAGCGTCGCCAGGTTCACCGAGCCGAGCAGGCAGGCGCCATAGGGTGGCAGGGGCTGCTCGCCGCACGGGTTCGTCGCGTGGATTGCCTCGCAATAGGCCAGCTTGTTGCGCTGGTTTACACGGTCGATGAAGATTACGCCCGGCTCCGCGTAGTCATAGGCCGAGTGCATGATCTTGTCCCACAGCGCGCGGGCAGGCACGGTCCTGTAGTGCACGCCGCCGAAACACAGAGGCCAGTCCGCATCCTCCGCGACGGCGTCCATAAAGGCGTCGGTGACCAGCACCGAGAGGTTGAACATCCGCAACTTGTCGGGATCGGCCTTGGCGTCGATGAAGGCCTCGATGTCCGGGTGATCGCAGGACAGCGTGCCCATCATCGCGCCGCGCCGCGAGCCGGCGGACTTGATGGTCCGGCACATGGCGTCCCAGACATTCATGAAGCTCACCGGTCCGGAGGCGTCGGCGCCTACGCCCTTCACCGGCGCGCCTTTGGGCCGCAGCGTCGAGAAGTCATGGCCGATACCGCCGCCCTGCTGCATGGTCAGCGCGGCTTCCTTCACGTTGTCGAAGATCGAGGCCATGTCATCCTCGATCTCGCCCATGACGAAGCAGTTGAACAGGGTCACCGCCCGGCCGGTGCCAGCGCCCGCGAGGATGCGGCCGGCGGGGATGAACTGGAAGTCCGACATGGCGTCGAGGAAGCGGGCCTGCCACAGCCCGCGATCATCGGGCTTCTCGACGCTGGCCGCCGCCTTGGCCACGCGATGCCACATGTCCTCGACGCCGGTCTCCGTCTCGCGCGGGCTCGGCGCGAAACGGTATTTCTGCTCCCAGACCTGCCGGGAAATCGGAGCGAGCGGAAGACTCATTCTGCGTTCCGGTGCATCAAAGCGGCAACACCGCAATCTAAGCGGGGCGCCGGGTTATCGTTTTGTTCTCTATTTGTACCAGAAAGCCGGAACGGAGGGAAGGGCGCCCGGGCGCGCCCTAGCCGCGGTATTCCTGAACGCGCGTGGCGCGCAGACCTGGCAGGCCATGTTTCTCTATGGAGCGCTGCCAGCTCAGGAACTCGTCGATGGTGAGACGGTAGCGATCGCAGGCTTCGCTGAGGCTCAAAAGCCCCCCGCGCACAGCAGCGACCACTTCGGCCTTGCGTCGGATGACCCAGCGGCGCGTGTTGGCGGGTGGGAGGTCGGCGATGGTCAGCGGGCTACCATCGGGGCCAATCACATATCTTGCACGCGACGTGAAATGCTCACTCATCGTGTATTTGAACCCGGTACAATCGAACGCGACGGTAGGAACGGTATCGGGTTCGGCTTAATTTTCTTTTACTCAGCGAGGCCAAGTAAGTTCCCAGAATAGGACAATCTTTAGGTGTTTTATATTATTTCACAACTTATACGGGAATTCACGAAAATTTGTTTCGCTTTCGCTTTGCGAAGGCTTTGGCAGCGCCGGTTGCAGGGGACCCCAACCCTCAGTATATTTGCGGAAAATCTCGTTCCATAGCGGTCATAGCCAGGCGACGCATGGCACAGTCCAGCACGATCACAACCGCACGGCCTGCCGAGGCGAGCGGCCTCAACAGCTTGTATTTGCCCGGCCCGCCGGAGCAAACACGCGTGGTCGTGGCCATGTCCGGCGGCGTCGATTCATCGGTCGTCGCGGCGATGCTCGCGCGTGAGGGCTATGACGTGATCGGCATCACACTGCAGCTCTATGATCACGGCGAAGCGACCGCGCGCAAGGGCAGCTGCTGTGCCGGGCAGGACATTCACGACGCTCGCCGCGTGGCAGCGGCGATCGGCATCCCGCATTACGTCCTGGACTATGAGCGGCGCTTCCGCGACGCGGTGATCCAGAATTTCGCCGACAGCTATGTGGCCGGTGAGACGCCGATTCCCTGCGTCCAGTGCAACCAGTCGGTGAAGTTCAACGACTTGCTGGGCAGGGCGAAGGAACTGGGCGCTGACGCGATGGCGACCGGCCATTACATCGTCAATCGCCCCGGTCCACGAGGATGGGAACTGCATCGCGGGCGCGACGCCGACCGCGATCAGAGCTATTTCCTGTTCGCCACTACGCCCGAGCAGCTCGAATTCCTGCGCTTTCCGCTTGGCGATATGCACAAGAATGACGTCCGCGACCTGGCGCGCGAATGGAACCTGCCGGTCGCGCAAAAGGCCGACAGCCAGGACATCTGCTTCGTGCCAACCGGGCGCTACACGCAGGTCGTTGAAAAGCTGCGTCCCGATGCGGCACAGCCGGGCGACATCGTGCATATCGACGGGCGCAAGCTCGGCCGTCACAACGGCATCATCAACTATACGATCGGCCAGCGCCGCGGTATTGGCATCCCCGCGCAGGAGCCGCTCTACGTCGTGCGCATCAATGCCGAGCGCCGCGAGCTCGTCGTCGGTCCGCGTGAGGCGCTGCTGACCCACTGGGTCAGGTTGCGCGAGGTGAACTGGCTCGGCGATGGTCCGCTCACGGGTGGCCCGCGCGAGATCCACGCCAAGGTCCGCTCGACGCGCCCGCCGCAGCCCGCTGAACTTCACCTGCGCGAGGGCGAGGTCTGGGTGCGGCTGATCGACGGCGAGGACGGTGTCTCTCCGGGCCAGGCTTGCGTGTTTTACGATGGCTCAGCACAGGGCGCCCGCGTGCTCGGTGGCGGCTGGATCGACGCGGCAGACCCAGCGCTTTCGGCATGAGCGGAGCGGGCGAAACGCTGGCGCGGCCGGCCCGCGCCCTCGATGTCGAGACGATCGCCCGCTATAGCGTCTGGATCATCTTCGCATATTTCGCCGCGCTGCTGGCCATCCGGCTGAGCTTTTCCGGAAGTCTTGAGACGGACGAGGCTCAGTTCGTCGGCCACACGCATCTTGCGCTGGGCTACGGCAACTCGCATCCGCCGGTCTATAACTGGCTTGTCGCTGGCGCGCTTTGGCTCACGGGGAGCTGGGCCGCCGCCGTTGCGATCGTCAAAACGGCGTTTCTGGCCGGCACCTATCTGTGCATCTACGACGCCGGGCGGCGCATCTCCGGGCGACAGCTTACCGGGCTGATCGCCGCGGCGAGCCTGCTGTTCCTGCCGCAGGTGGTGTGGAAGTCGCAGGTCACGCTGGCCCACACCGTCATGGTGATGTTTGGCGTCGCAGCGACGTTGCACGCCATCATGCGGATCCGCGAACGCGGCAACTTGGGCGATTTCCTCTGGCTCGGCGTCGCGGTCGCGGCAGGAGCGTTTTCGAAATACAACTATTTCCTGGCGCTCGCCGCGATTGTGGTGGCCACGTGGTCAATCCGTGAGGTGCGGGACAAGCTGTTCGTACCGCGCCTGATTTGGCCGGTCGCGCTTGTCACCGTCCTTTATCTGCCGCACGTCATTTGGGCGGTGGCTCACCTGTCCGAGACCACTGAGCGCATGGCGAGGCTGGCACGCGAACACCCTCTGTATTCGGTTGTGGACGTGCCGGCGCTGGGCATCGACGGGCTGCTCGCAATGGCGCAGGCGACGCTGGCCTGGGCCGGGCCACTGGTGGCAGTGTGGTTCATTGTCTGGCGGCTGACGCCGGCCGAGGCGCCAAGCGCGCTGGATGCGGGCCGGGCGATCGCCGCGCGCTTCTTTGCGCGGGTGACGCTTATGAGCGTCGGCCTCTTCGCGCTGGTGATCCTGCTGGCCGATCTGCACAGCGTCGATGAGCGCTACATGACGCCGCTGTTGATGGCCGTGCCGCTGTGGCTGGCGGCGGCCTGGCCGCTGGAGTTGCGCGGGCGCGCGCCGGTGCATTTCCTGCGCACCGCCGGAGTTCTCGTGCTGCTGATGTTGACGGCTTATCCGGCCTGGCTGCTGTTCGGCAAGGAACAGCTCGCGCATCCCTATCCGCAGTTCGCCGCCGAGATGCGCGATGAGATCGACGGGCCGGTCGCGGTTCTGGCGGGGCGGCAACGGCTTGCTGCGAACGTCGTGATCCGGCTGGACGGTGCGCGGATATGGTCGGCCGGGGACGAGCCGCCGCAGGCGCTGCTGGTCTGGCGCGGACATTCCGAAGACGCGCCCGGGGCTCTCGTCGCACAGCTTGGGCCTGAGTACGCGCCAGATGGGCCGGTGCGGCGGCTGAGCGCGCCATACGCCAACCTCTCGGGCGAGACGATGCGGTTGAGCTATCAGCTTTTTCAGCGCGCGCCTTGAGCGCCCGCGCGTTTGGCCGTCTGCTCCGGCTGGGCGGCGATCTCGGCGATATCCCCGCGCGGGCTGTAGCGCCGCATGAGCCAATACATGCCGACGACATCGAGGAAGGCGACCGCCGCGCGGTCGAAGAAGCCGTATTTCGATGCGCCGTGCCGCCGGGCGCGGTCGTTGATCATCACCTCGCGCACCGCCAGCCCCTCGCGCCGCGCCAGCGCGGGCAGAAAGCGGTGCATGTTGTCGAAATAGGGCAGGGCGCGGGCCAATGCGCAAGGGATCACCTTGAAGCCGCAGCCGGCATCGCGCGAGCCGTCGCGGAGCATGAACTTGCGGATCGGGTTGGCGAGCTTGCTTGTGGCATATTTGACCGGCCCGTCATTGCGCCGGCGGCGCACGCCCGCATAGATGACGGCCTCGCCGCCACCGGCAATTTCGGGCCACAGCCGCGCCAGGTCCGCCGGGTCGTTCTGGCCATCGCCGTCCAGCATGGCGATCCACGCGCCGCGCGCAGCCTCGAACCCGGTCTTGAGCGCGGCGGATTTGCCCGCCCGCTGGCCATGGGCGATCAGGCGCAGACGGGGCTCGCTGGGCATCAAGGCGCTGACTTCCGCGCGCGTGCCGTCGCTGCTTCCGTCGTCGATAATGATGATCTCGTATTCAAGACGGGGCGCTTCGGCGGCGAAGACGGCCGTGATTTCCGCGATCAGCGGCGCGAGATTGCCCGCCTCGTTATGCGCGGGAATGACGATGGACAACTGGGTCATGTGTCGCCGGGTTGTTATGGCGCGCGCGGCGCGTTTTGGCCCCAATGCCGCTTATAAAGACGAAAGGACTGGAGCGAAACCGTGGCGTGGCTTAAAAGGCGGCTGTCGAAAGCCATCACGGGGTCAAGATGTCCACACCGACGCTCGACAACGAAGCTGTGCGCAAGGCCTACCGCCGCTGGGCGCCGGTCTACGATCACACCTTTGGCCGGGTCGCCGCCGTCGGGCGGCGGCGCGCGGTCAGCTACATCAACACGCGGGAAGGCCGCGTGCTGGAGGTGGGCGTCGGGACCGGGCTTTCGCTGCCCGCTTACAAGCCGCATCTGAAGGTTGTCGGGCTCGACATCTCGCCGGAAATGCTGGCCAAGGCGCAGACGCGCGCGCGTCGGCTCGATCATGTCCTCGGGCTGGCGCAGATGGACGCCGCGGGGCTTGGCTTTGCCGATGGCGCCTTCGACACGGTCGTGGCGATGTATGTGATGACGGTCGTGCCCGATCCGGTGGCGGTGATGCGCGAGCTGGCCCGCGTCTGCGCGCCGGGCGGCGAGGTGATCCTCGTAAATCATTTCAGCCAGGAGCACGGGCTGCGCGGCTGGGTCGAGCACAAGATGGCGCCGCTGGCCGAGACGCTGGGCTGGCATCCGGTGTTCGAGACCGAGCGGGTGATGGTCTGCCCCGAACTGGCGCTGCAGGAGCAGACCCCGATGTGGCCGATGGGACTGTTTTCGATGCTGCGTTTCAACAAGCGGCCTGAGCGCCCGGCTGCGCAAGGCTGAACGCCGGCGTGAATGCGGGGCGTGTCCCGACTTGACGGGTCGCGGCGGCGTTCTTATACGATTGTTATCGCTTTCCTCGTGCAGCGGATTGGCCGCTTGACTGCCGGCGCATTGGGTCCGGGCGCGACTTTGGGGCGGAGTAGCTCAGCTGGTTAGAGCAGCGGAATCATAATCCGCGTGTCGGGGGTTCAAGTCCCTCCTCCGCTACCATCCGGTATTCAGATTCTCATCCAGACTGCCTGAATCGCAACGCTGAACATCTTATCCACTATTCGCGCCAGCCGTTCCCCTTCGGCACCCCGCGCAACACCCATTCACCAATATTATACCACGTCCCAATAAAGCCATCATGGCATCTTGATGCCGCCGCAGTGCTCAGCGATCTCTGCAGTCGTCTCTTAAGCGATGTTTTGGAGGATCAAGAGATGAAGCAGAGCAAGTCGGGCGGCACAAACAAATCGCCGAAACAGAAAAAGGCGCAGGCTGGTACCGAGCCCAAACCCGAGCAGGCCGCTCAGTCGAAGCAGGCTGAGGGCGAGCAGGGGTCGCGCGGCCAGAAGTAAGCCGGCGGAAATCGCAACAGCATGAGCAAGGGAGCGTGACATGCCAGTGCGCAAGTCGTTGGCCGTCGTGACAACCGCAAGTCTGGCAGTTTTTGCGGCGGCCGAGGTTCACGCGCTCACGGTGACCAACCGGGATTCGACCGAGCACAGGCTGAGGGTTCTGGAAGGCCAGGGCGACGTCGAGACAAGACGTGTCGTGATTCCCGCAGGCGGGACCGTCAGGATCTGCGAGCAAGCCTGTACCATCGAGATGGAGAACGGCGACATCGAAGTGTTCGACGGAGATGAAGTCGTCGAAATCTCGGATGGGGCCTTTCTGACGCAGGAGTGACGGCAACCGTTCAGAAAAGGTGTGTCCGGCTTGCGCGGACACACCGCCCTGTTCAGTCCCCGGACAGCGCGAAGTCCAGCGCGGCGCGCGCGTGCAATGCGGTCGTGTCGAAGGCCGGCAAGTCCAGATCTTGTGGTGAGAGAAGCAGCCCGACCTCCGTGCAGCCGAAGATTACGCCGTCGATCCCGTCCGACTGCGCCCGCGCGATCACATCCAGATAGGCCCGCTTGGACTCCGGCTTCACGACACCCTGGCACAACTCGTTGTAGATGATGTCGTGCACGACCGTGCGCCCCGCCTCGTCCGGCACCGCCACGTCGATCCCGTGCCGGTCGCGCAGGAAGCCCTTGTAGAAATCCTGCTCCATCGTGTAGCGCGTCGCCAGCAACAGGGGCTTCCGCGCCCCGGCCTCGTGGATCGCCCTGGCCGTCGCGTCGCCGATATGGATGAGCGGAATGCTCACCGCCGCCTGCACCTCGCCCGCCATCTTGTGCATGGTGTTGGTGCAGATGACGAGGCCGTCCGCCCCGCCGCGCTCCAGCCGCCGCGCCGCCGCGACCATTGCCTCGGTCGCCGCCGCCCAGTCGCCCGCGGCCTGCAACGCCTCGATCTGCGCGAAGTCGAAGGACCACAACAGGAGCTGCGCTGAATGCAGCCCGCCGAGCCGCTCGCGCGCCATCTGGTTCAGCAGCCGGTAATAGACGGCGGTGCTCTCCCAGCTCATGCCGCCGATCAGGCCGATCGTTTTCATGTGCCATCCTCTGCCAAGCGCCTGCCGCGCTGGCGCAATTTTCGATCAGAACAAAACACGTCATCCCCGTGCTTGACACGGGCACCCATAACCGCGGCAAGCCTTTAAGCCGGATTGCCGGATTACTCGGATCAGGCCCGAGCACAGGCAAGTCCGGCAACGACGAATGGGGAATCGTCCCAGACTGATCGAAAAACACGCTCGGTCGCGTGGGCCGGACTACATGCCGGGAAATCATGCCAAAGACAAGGCGGCGTGGCGGGGCTTTCCTCGCCCGCGCAAGGCGTTAGGTTAGGCCCATGCTGGACATTCTGAAGAATCGCACCTTCCGCCATCTTTTCGCCGCCCAGGTCATCGCGCTGCTCGGCACGGGCCTCGCAACGGTCGCGCTCAGCCTGCTGGCCTATGACCTCGCGGGGGAGCAGGCCGGCTTCGTGCTGGGTACGGCGCTTGCCATCAAGATGATCGCCTATGTCGGCGTGTCGCCCTTCGCCGGGGCGCTTGCCGAGAAGTTGCCGCGCCGGGGGTTCCTCGTGTCGCTCGACGTTATCCGCGGCGTCATCGTGCTGATGCTCGCCTTCGTCGATCAGGTCTGGCAGGTCTATGTGCTGATCTTCCTGCTGCAGTCGGCGTCGGCATCCTTCACGCCGGCCTTCCAGGCGACGATTCCGGACATCCTCCCCGACGAGGCAGACTACACGCGGGCACTGTCGCTCTCGCGGCTGGCTTATGATCTGGAAAACCTGCTCAGCCCGGCGCTCGCCGCCGCGCTGCTGGCGCTCATCAGCTTTCACTGGCTGTTCGCGACGACGGCGATTGGCTTCGCGCTGTCCGCCGCGCTTGTGCTCTCGGTGGCGCTCCCAGTGGTGACGGCGACCGCACAGGCCAGCTTTTTCCAGCGCGCGACCAAGGGCATCCGCAATTACCTGAAAACGCCGCGGCTGCGCGGCCTGCTCGCGCTCAACCTGGCCGCGGCGGCGGGCGGGGCGATGGTGATCGTCAACACCGTCGTCTATGTGCGCAGTGTCTTCGGCCTGGGCGAAAGCGATGTGGCCATCGCGCTGGCGGTGTTCGGCGGCGGCTCGATGATCGGGGCGCTCGCGCTGCCGCGCTTGCTGGAGAGGGCGAGCGATCGCCGCGTCATGCTTGCGGGCGGCGCGGGCCTCGTCGCCGGGCTGGCGGCGCTTAGCGTCTCGCCAATAGGGCAGGGCGCCGGCTGGTGGAGCTTCCTTGTCATCTGGTTCGTGCTCGGGGTCGCCTATTCCGGCGTGCTGACCCCGGCGGGCCGGCTGCTCCGCCGCTCCGCGCACAAGGAAGACCGTCCGGCCCTGTTCGCCGCGCAGTTCGCGCTGTCGCACGCCTGCTGGCTGCTCACCTATCCGATGGCGGGTTGGCTGGGCGGCGCGTTCGGCTTGTCGGTCACGGCCGGTGTCCTTGCGGTGCTCGGCGGGGCGGGCGCGGCGCTAGCGATGCTGTCCTGGCCGCGGTCCGACCCCGAGGTGCTGGAGCACGTCCATGATGACCTGCCGGCCGATCATCCGCATGTCCGCGACGCGCGGGCCACCGCGCGCGGGCTGGAACACGCGCACGCTTACGTCATTGACGAATACCACGCGCGCTGGCCTGAGCAGCCGTCCCGGTGACTGCGGAAGCCCGCTTGACGCAGCGTCCGCCGGGACGCACATCCACGCCAGCGCGTCGTTATTGAACGGGCGCGATTTCACGCATTCAGGGCAGAGTAACCCGGTTTCGCGCCGCGCATGCGGGCGGAACCGCTGAGGAACGTTGCGTCGAACCCTGTTTCGTCAGGCTCAGCCAAATCAACGACGTTCGCCCGTGCAACGCTTTGAAGGATGAAAGGCCATGTCAAAGAATGTGCTGGTGGACCGGCTGGATCAGGGGCCGGTGATCTGCGCCGAAGGCTTCCTGTTCGAGCTTGAGCGCCGCGGTTATCTGTCCGCGGGCGAGTTCGTGCCCGAGGTCGCGCTGGAGCACCCGGAGGCGCTGGAGACGCTGCACCGCGACTTCCAGCATGCTGGCTCGGATATCGTGGAGGCGTTCACCTATAACGGCCACCGCGAGAAGATGCGCGTGATCGGCAAGGAAGAGCTGCTGGAGCCGCTGAACCGCTCGGCTCTGCGGATCGCCAGGAAGGTCGCCGACGACAAGCCCGGCAACCTGATGGCGGGCAACATCTCCAACACGAACATCTGGTCGCCCGACGACGCGCAGGCGCAGGCCGAAGTACGCGGCATGTTCGAGGAGATGGTTGGCTGGGCCGTTGACGAAGGCGCGGACATCATCATCGGCGAGACGTTCTATTACGCCGGCGAGGCGTTCGCCGCACTGGAGGTCGCCAAGGCGACCGGCCTGCCCACGGTCATCACGCTTGCGCCGATGGCGGGCAACGCGATGTCTGATGGCTACGGCATCGTCGAGACGGCGCAGGAGCTGGAGCAGCGCGGCGCGGATGTCGTCGGCATGAACTGCTTCCGCGGCCCGGACACGATGCTGCCCTGGCTGCGTGAAATCCGCGCGGCGGTGACCTGCCATGTCGGCGCACTGCCGGTGCCGTACCGCACGAGCGACGCCGAGCCGACCTTCTTCAGCCTCACGGACTCGCACTGCGCCTGTCCCGCGCCGCATGGCCGCCCCTTCCCGACGGCGCTCGATCCGCTATACTGCAACCGGTACGAGATCGGCGCGTTCGCGAAACAGGCGTTCGACATCGGCGTGCGCTATCTCGGTGTGTGCTGCGGCGCCGCGCCCATCCACATCCGCGAGGTCGCCGAAGCCGTGGGCCGGACGCCGGAGGCAAGCCGCTATTCCGAGCGCATGGAGAATCACTTCATGTATGGCTCGAACGAGCGGCTGCCCGAGCATATTCGGGCGCTGGGCGAGCGCGCGTGAAACGGAAGCGGTCCGGCTGCGCTTGGCGGGCCGCGTCATGCGAAACGGTTGGCGAACAAGTCTGAAATGAAACAGACGAATCTGGAGGCCGCGCGGGCGACGAGCCCGTGTGTCGGCATCTGTCAGCTTGACGCCGCTTCGGGCTATTGCCTGGGCTGCGCGCGCACCGGCGTGGAGATTGGCGGCTGGGCCGGCATGAGCGATGACGAGCGCCAGGCCGTGCTCGACGCCCTGCCGGAGCGGTGGGCCGTGCTCGGCGTTGAGCGGTAGGCTCCGGGGATCCGACTTGAAGGCGAAACATGAGCCGGTAACGCTCACCGGCTCATGTGTTTTCTGAAGCAATACGACAGTTGAGCGGTTCGACCGTGCTCACGCCAGTTCGAAAGTCAGTGCTGCGCCGTTGATGCAGTGCAGCACCTCGTTGCTGATCCACACGATGTGGCCAAGATGGCTCCCGCAGCGACGGCAGTGCACTTCGAGCATGTAGAGGGTGCTGTCGCCAAATGTGTCGGTTGCGTCAATGCCGGTGAGGACGGCATCCGGTTCGGAATGCCGGAAGAATGTCCAGCCCTTATCCAGCACCTTCTTCGTTTCCGACCAATAGAGAAGCTGGTCGCAGCCCTTGCAGCGATAGAGCCCCTCGCGGGTCTCGTTCCAGAGCGGGCTGGATTTCTGCGGCTCGGTGCCCATTTCGCGCATGATCGAATACTCGAAGTCGCTGAGCCGCTCCCGCCACTCGGCCTCGGTGCGCTGGATTTCATAGCGGTAGTTCGGCTCGCGCGGCTTGACATCCGACATCGTCCGCGCGTCGGCCAGCTTGGGATTGGGGCCCGAGACATCCGAAGCGTCCTGCGCGAAGGCTCTTCCTCCGAGCACACTGAATGTCGATGCGGCCGCGCCAGTCAAGAAAACACGGCGGTGTACGCCAGTAACACGCTCGCTCATGGTAATATCTCCTTCGGTAATTTGTTTCTATAAAATCATTCTGTCTAAATAATTTATATTATCAAATCACAATGGCGAGAATTAGTCGTGATAAAAATCGCTTCATATCTTGAGGCGCGCAAAAATGACGTGATCCCGGTGGCATCCGCATGGATCCCACCGGGCAACGTCTAGGCGTAGAGCGTCAAAGACTTAGTTCTTCGGCTCGAACACGTCGTTCAGAGCCGTGGTCTGACACACGACCACGGCTTCCTGCGGGGAAATGCGACCGTCGCCGTCGATGTCCACATTCGCCATGACGCCGCTGACGCCGGACGCTTCCTCGGCGCTGACGAAACCGTCATCATTCGCGTCGAGTTGTCCGATCTCCGCCACGCAGTTCATCGGGCCCGCGAAGGCGCTGGTCGACATCAGGAAGGTTACAGCAATAGCACCCAGGATAGCTTTCATCACAAGTCTCCTTAACTAGATTTCAGCGTTTGCTTGTCCAGAGTGGACGAAGTTTTGCTCGATGAGTGCTTAGACAATGCGTTTGCGCTTGCCTCAGCACTCGATTTTTTGGATACCACGGCGCCGAATATGGATCAAAACACAGAACGATTACTTGAATTGACGGAGCTGTGAAGATCGTTTGACTTCACACACGCTCGCATTTTCGTGAGCAGGCGGAAATGGCAACACCTCGGTCTGGGTCGGGGGGCGTGCGGGGGGGGGGGGGAACGCGCTTGCACTCCAGCGAAGTCGGGACATTTCAGCTAATCATCTCCGTTAATTTTCGGTAACGCCTCAGGGCTTGCGCTCTCGAACAGCTCAAGCTCACGTGAATGGCGTGGGCCCCGGGAGCCACGTCGGCAAACATGCGTGTGGGGCTAGATCGTCGCGCGTGTTGTGGTATGCAGATGGCCGTCAGACGCCGGACAGGCGCAGGAACCATTGGAGTAGAGGAAATGCCCGAAACGCTGCGCAGCATCGTGCATCCGTGGGAATGCGACGCGGTCGATCATTTCACGACCGGCTTCTATTTCGCGGCGTATTCAGCGGCGCAATCGCATTTGTTCCGTCTGCTCGGCTACAACACGGACGATGTGGCGGCGCTGCGGCCGGTGGCCTGCCGGACGACCTTCAAGCAGGAACTGGCGGCGGGTGATGCCTATCACATCGAATCCGGCGTGCTGGCGCATGACCCGGCGCATCTTCGGATCGGCCACCGGCTCTACAATTCCGAGACCAACGATCTCGCTGCGACGCACGAAATCGCGTTCGAAGGTGATGTGACGCGCCCACGGCCGGAAGCGCCAATCGACTGGGCTGAGGAAGAGGCAGGGCGTGACGTCGATTTTGCGGCACTGTCCGGCTGGTCAACGACCGCGCAGACGCTGGTGCGCCCGGAGGATCTCGACGGGACGGGCCGGCTCGATCTGAGTGCGCTGATCCTGCACACCTCCGATGCCAATGTGCAGTTCCAGAACCGCGTCGGCATGACCTCGTCCTACATGCGCGAAGAGAGGATCGGCTACGCGACCTTTGCCTACCGTATCGCGCTGCATGACCTCCCGCGTGAGGCGGGCACGGTGCTGAAGACGGAAAGCGCCGTCGTGCAGCTCGGGCGCAGTTCGCTGTGGTTCGCGCATCGGGTCACGGATGGGCTGAGCGGCGCGAGCGTTGCGGATGTGGCGCAGTTCGGCGTGCATTTCGATCGGCGGGCGCGCGCGTCGGCGCCGATCCCCGACCGGATCCGTGAACAGGCGCAGCGCCTTATGTCGGGCGGATCAGGGCAGGGCTGAGAAGGCCGGCTCAGTCCGCCGCGCGGTCATCGGGGTCTTCGCCGGCCAGATCGTCGCCGGTGAACGTCGTGATCACGCTATAGACGAAGAACAGCGACGTGCCAGCGCCGAGCACCCCGAACAAGATACGCTGCCCGACTTCGAAATCGCCCGAAGCAGCCATCATGATCAAAACAACAGAGATCGGGCCGAATATGATCGCAAGCAGCAGGTTCTTTGCCCGGTCGCTGTAGAGAGCGGCGATCATCAGGCAGCCAAAGGCGATGGCGCCGAAGCCCAACTCCACGTGGTAGGGGATCTCATCAGAGAGCTTGTCCGGTCCGGCGATGAAAAGACCGCCCATGATAAAGGCGGCCAGAATCGCAAAGAAGTATTTGATCTTGTCCACCGTGCCCCTCCCGCCCCAAGATGTGGTCTGTGACGGTTAGCAGGGCGCTATGGGGCGCGCCAGCTTTTTCAGGTCGCGGCGGCCTCACCCGTGCGCGTGCGGCACGGCCCGAACAGCGCGGTCAGTGCAAGGATGATGCCGGAGACCGTCGCGATCATGCCCGCGGCGCTCACCGAATGGCTGCCGCCCAGCCACAGGGGTCCATAGCCCGCCAGCACATAACCCAGCACTGCCGAAAGCGTAGCAAAGGCCACGGTCCATAGCAGGTTCACCTCCAGCCGGTCGCTCATCAGGCGCGCGGCAGCCGGCGGGCAAATGAACATGGCAATCACGATGCACACCCCGACCGCGTCGAACGCCGCGACAGCGGCCACCGCCGCCGTCATCACCAGCCCGAGGCTGAGCAGGCGCGTCGGGATGCCCACGGTGCGCGCGAATGCCTCGTCGAAGGTTGCGATCTTGAGCGGCCGCCAGAACGCGATTGTCAGGGCAACGACGAACACGCACACGACCGCCAGCCGCACCAACTCGTCGGGCAGTTTCGCCAGCGCCGCCGGGTCCGTGAGTGCGCTCCAGTCGCGCCCGGCCAGCCAGACAAGGCTTTCCAGGTTGCCCATGAGGGCGTGCTGAACGTCCAGATGCACGCCGCTGGTGTCGGTCTGTTCAAGCAGCAGCACGCCGCCCGCGAACAGAGCCGTGAAGACCACCCCCATCGCCGCGCCGGACTCGATGTTGCCGAGCCGCTTGACCGCCTCGATCAGCGCGACGGCGACGAGCGCGGCCGCACCTGCGCCAATCATCATCGGCCAGGCGGCGACGACGCCGGTGAAGAGGAACGACACCACGATGCCCGGCAGCGTGACATGTCCGATTGCGTCGCTGATGAGCGCCTCGCGCCGCAGAAGGAGGAAGGTCCCCGGCAGCGCGCAGGCGATTGACGCGAGAATCCCGATCAAGAGCGGCGTAAGGCTGAGCTGGACGAATTCAGAGCCCATTACGCGGTCACCTCCTGCGGCGGACCGAGCCTGCGGTCGATCTCCGCGATCTCGTCGCGCGTTAGCACTTTCTCGATGGGCGTCACGCCATCATAGCTTCCGGCGCGGGTGGTATCGGCGTGGAGCCGGCGGACCATGGCCCAGCGCTGCTCGTCAAGAAGCGCCTTTGCCGCCTGCGCGCGCCCGGCCTCGGTCGGCACGCCATCCCGGCGGATCAGTCCGGCTTTACGGAGCACCGACAGCGTCATCCGGTCATGGATCGGCTCCTGACGCGCGAGCGCCAGCAGCCCTTGGCGCAGATGCACGCGCCGCTGGAAGCGATAGAACTGGAGCGCAGCCGCCAGCACCCCGCGGCGTGGGGCAAATAACAGCGAAACGAGCATCAGCGCGGCGCAGACGAGCACGATGATCGGCCCGGTCGGCAGGGCAGGGGCAGAGGCGGAAATCGCGGTACCGATGTAGCCCGACACCGAGCCTGCGGCGCCGGCAATCCAGATCATGGCGGTGGCGCGCTCGGTCCAGAAGCGGGCTGTCACCGGCGGGATGATCAACAGTGCGACGATCAGGATCAGCCCCACGAGCTTCAGTCCGATCACCGTGATGGCCAGCACGAGGCCCATGATCGCAATGTCGACGAAGCGCACGTTGTAGCCGGATGCCGCGGCATAGTCGGCGTCGAATGAGACAAGGGTCATTGGCCGACGCAGCGCCCAGGTGAAAGCGACTGCCAGCGCGCCCCCCACCGCGATGAATACAGCATCCTGAAACAGCATCCCGGCCGTGGAGCCGAGCAGGAAGCTTTCAAGCCCCGCCTGCCGTCCGGCGGACATCGTCTGGATGACCGTCAGCAGCACGACGCCAAGGCCGAAGAAGACGGATAGCACCGCGCCGATCGCCGCATCCTCCGCCAAGCGTGTCCGGCTGACGATCCAGTCCACCACCAGCACGCCGAGACCGGCGGTAATCGCTGAGCCGAGGAGCAGGCCGACAAGATTGCGTCCGTCGCCGCCGAAGGCGACCATCACGATGAAGGCCAGCCCGATACCGGGGAGCGTGGCATGGGCGAGCGCGTCGGACACCAGCGCGCGCTTGCGCAGGAACATGAAGGTCCCGCACGCGCCGGCCGCAAAGCCGAGTAGCGCCGCGCCGATCGCCACGAGAGCCGAATTGTAGCCTGCGCTCAGAAGCAGCGCGTCAAGGAACCGCTCCAATCTTAAGCCGTCTCCAGTTTGAGCTGGTCGATATGCGTCGTCGCCAGCCGGCCGCCATAGGTCGCCTGCAGGTTGTCTGACGTGAAGGTCGTGGCGACCGGGCCTTCGGCGATCTTGCGCACATTGATCAGCAGCACGTTGTCGAAATAATCGGATACCGTCGCCAGGTCGTGGTGCACGCAAACAAGCGACTTGCGCGCCTGCTTGAGATCCTTGAGCACCTGAATGATGGCCTTCTCGGTCGCCGCATCCACCCCGGCGAAGGGTTCATCGAGCAGATAAAGGTCAGCGTCCTGCGCCAGCGCGCGGGCAAGGAAAACCCGTTGCTGCTGACCGCCGGAGAGCTGGCCGATCTGACGTTCGGTGAAGTCCGCCATGCCCACACGGTCGAGGCATTCCATCGCGCGGCGCTTGTGGCCGGGTTTGATGCGCCCGAGCAGGCCGAGTTCGCGGTACTGGCCCATCAGCACGACGTCGATGACACGCGCGGGGAAATCCCAGTCGACGCTGGCGCGCTGCGGCACATATGCGATGCGGCGCCGCGCTTTGGCGAGCGGCTGACCGAACACCAGCACGCTGCCTGAGAGAGGGCGGACCACTCCGAGACAGGCTTTCAGGAGGGTCGATTTGCCCGCGCCGTTCGGCCCGACGATCGCGGTCAGCTTCTCGGCCTCGAAGGTCGCGTCGACCGAGAAAACCGCCGGCTTGTCCCCGTAAGAGACCGTCAGGCCGCGCACAGCGAGCGGGGCGTCCTCGGGAATGGATGAACTGACGACCCGTCCATCTTCCGCGGCGATGTCGAGCGATGGCAGATACATGGTTTAACTCCCCAGCCTGTCGTTCATGCCGCTTTCCGGCGCGTTGCCGCCGAGCGCGCGCGTGATGGTCGTTACGTTGTGGTCGATCATCCCGATGTATGTGCCCTCATAAGTGCCGGGCTGGCCCATCGCGTCGGAATAAAGCGTGCCGCCGATCGCCACCTGGTGGCCCTGCGCCGCAGCGCCCTCGATCAGCGCGCGGACATTCCGGTCCGAAACCGAGGACTCGACGAACACGGCCCCGATGTCGCGCGCCACGAGCATGTCGACGAGCGTCTCGATCCGGTTCAGGCCGGCTTCGCTTTCGGTGGAGATGCCCTGAATGCCGACGACCTCGTAGCCGTATGCCGAACCGAAATAGTTGAAGGCGTCATGCGCGGTGACGAGCACGCGGCTGTCCGCCGGCACCGAGGCGAGGACCTCGTTGGCGTAGACGGCGAGTTCGCTGATGTCGGCGAGATGCGCCTTGGCGTTTGATTCAAACGCCGACCTGGCATCCGGGCGCGCCTCGATCAGGGCGTCGCGGATATTGAGCACGACCCGCGCCCACAGGTTCGGGTTCATCCAGACATGCGGGTCGAGCTTGTTATCATAGTCGTCATGGGCGATGAGCAGGTTGCGCGGCAGGGATTCGGCGACGGGCACGACGTCTTGCGTCTCTGCGAGGTCCAGCATGAAGTCTTCAAGCTGCGCTTCCAGATAGAGCCCGTGCCACAGCACCAGATCCGCGTTCGTGAGCGCGACGATGTCCGAGCGCGTCTGGCGGTAGGCGTGCGGGTCGACGCCCGGCCCCATGAGCGCCTGAACCTCGACCTGATCACCGCCGACCTGCCGGGCGGCATCGGCAATCATGCCGGTGGTGGCGACGACCTTGAGCGGCGCCGTGTCAGCGCGCGCCGGACTGGCGAACACCAAAAAAGCAAGAGCAAGACCGGAAAGCGCAAGAAACCTGCGTCGAAACAGCCTCATCACTCCTCTCCATGCCAGCGCGGCACAAGCCACCGCGCCTTTCAGAGTTACGCAGAGGCCGGAAGGAAGTCAATGCAAATGAGAATTATTTGCAACTAATCCATGCGCGCGGTTTGCCGCACGCACCGCAATGGGGCCAGCGGACAGGCGGAGAGGTTAGGCGTGCTGATTGGAAAGCGCCTCTGCGGGCCGCGCTTCGGCCCCGTGCTCGCTGAGCTCGCGCATGGCCTGATGCTGCGAGAGGAATACCTCGCCGGTCAGATGCTCAAGGAAATGCGTGCTTTCCAGGCGGTCCATCACCGGTCCCTTGACCTCGCTGAGGTGGAACTGCACGCCGAGCGCCGCGAGCCGCTCGTTGATCGCCTCCAGCGACTCCAGCGCGCTCATGTCGATCTCGTTGACGGCCGGGCACATCAGGATCACGTGGCGCAGGTCATCGCGCTGCGCGACCATGTCGTAGAGCCGGTCCTCCAGGTAGCGGGCATTGGCGAAATAGAGGCTTTCGTCCACGCGCACGGTCAGGATGTGCGGGTCGGTGATGACGTTGTGGCGCAGCACGTTGCGGTAGTGCTCGGTCCCGGGTACGCGCCCGACGACGGCCATGTGCGGGCGCGATGTCTTGAAAAGATGGATCAGCACGGACAGCGCCACGCCCGTGGTGACACCCAGCTCGACGCCGAAGCCCAGCGTGACGAGTATGGTTGCGCTGACGGCGGCGAAATCGGCCTTCGAGTAGTCCCAGGCGCGCTTGAGGATGCCAAGGTCGACCAGCGAGAGCACCGCCACGATGATCGTCGCCGCCAGCGTCGCCGTCGGCAAATAGTAGATCAGCGGGGTCAGCGCCATTGCCGCGATCGCCAGCCCGACGGCCGTGAAAGCACCCGCCGCCGGGGTCTCCGCGCCGGCGTCGAAGTTCACCACTGAGCGGGCGAAGCCGCCCGTGACCGGATAGCCGCCGGTAAACGCCGCGCCGACATTGGCCGCGCCAAGGCCGATCAGCTCCTGGTCCGGGTCGATGCGCTGGCGCTTTTTCGCCGCGAGCGTCTGCGCGACCGAGATCGACTCCACGAAGCCGATGATCGAGATCAGGATCGCCGGGCCGATGAGCTTGAGGAGCAGGTCGCTGGAGAAATCCGGCATGGTGAAGGGTGGTAGGCCCTGCGGTACCGTGCCGACGATATCGACGCCCTGCGCATCCAGCCGTAGCCCGCCGACGATCAGCGTCGTGACCGCCACGGCCAGCACCGGCCCAGCCTTCGCCGCAACATCGGCCAGCCGCCGGTTCAGCCCTGCCGCGATCAGCAGCGGCTTCAATCCTTTGCGGACCCAGAACAGGAACGCGGTCGCCGCCGCGCCGATGATGAGCGTGATCGGGTTCAGCTCGGTGATGTGCAGTGCCAGCGAGCGAAGCAGCTCGAACAGGTTATGCCCCTCGGCCGGAATACCCAGGATGTGCTTGAGCTGGCTCGCCGCGATAATGAGGCCAGACGCGGTGATGAAGCCGGCGATGACCGGATGCGACAGGAAATTCGCCAGAAAGCCTAGCCGGAACACGCCCAGCAGCAGCAGGAAACCGCCGGACAGCATTGCCAGCGTCAGCGCCGCCGTCGCATAGCCCGCCGTGCCGCTTTGCGCGACATCGCCGATTGCCGCCGCCGTCATCAACGAGACCACCGCGACCGGCCCGACCGCCAGGCTGCTGCTCGTTCCGAAAACGGCATAAAGGATGATCGGCACGATCGAGGCGTAGATGCCCGCTTCCGGCGGCAGCCCGGCCAGCAGCGCGTAGGCGAGTGACTGCGGGATCAGCATGATCGTCACGATCGCCGCGGCCACCAGATCGTTCGTGAGCGCCTCGCGCGTGTACTCCACGCCCCATTTGAGGATCGGCAGATACCGTGCGACTGGACGCGGGATCATTTCCTGACCTCATCATCTGACGACAGAAACGGGCACGCCAGCGGGTTGCCGGCGCGAGATCGATTGTTCGGGACGCGGAACGGATCAGGCCGTTTCCAGCTTCTCCGGCTTGGCCATCCACTCCTTGCCGCGCAGCATCGCCTTCCAGTAGACCGGCGGCAGGATTTTCTCCTTGAGCAGCCAGGCGAGATGGCTCGGCTTGGTGCCGTCGATCAGCCAGCTCGGGAAGCTCGGCAGCAGCTTGCCGCCATAGCCGAACTCGGCCAGCACGATCTTGCCGCGCTCCACCGTGAGCGGGCAGGATCCGTAGCCGTCATACTGCGCGACGGGGGACTTGCCCTTGATGTCGGCCACTATGTTCTCGGCCACCACCGGAGCCTGCTTGCGCGCGGCGGCCGCTGTCTTCGCATTCGGCGCGTTCATGACGTCGCCTAGCGCCCAGATATTCTCGTAGGTCTTGTGGCGTAGCGTGGACTGGTCGACATCGACCCAGCCGGCCTCGTCGGCCAGCGGCGAAACGCGGATGAAGTCCGGCGCGGTCTGCGGCGGGCAGACATGCATCATGTCGAACTCGACCTTCACGCGCTCCGTCTCGGTGTCCGGCTTGTTGACGTCGAACCAGGCGGTTTTCGCGTCGCCGTCAACCTTCACGAGGTTATGGAAGAAATTGAGGTCAATGCCGTACTTCTCGACGTATTCCATAAGCGCCGGGACATACTCCTTCACGCCGAACAGCACGCCGCCGGCATTGTAGAAGCCGATGTCAATATCCTTCAGCCGCCCGTGGCGGTTCCAGTAATCGGCCGAGAGATACATTGCCTTCTGCGGCGCGCCGGCACACTTGATCGGCATGGGCGGCTGGGTGAACACCGCGCGGCCGCCCTTCATCTTCTGCACAAGCTCGAAAGTGTAGGGCGCGAGATCGTAGCGGTAATTCGAGGTCACCCCGTTGCGGCCCAGCGTTTCGACCAGCCCTTCCACGCGGTTCCAGTCCAGCTTGAGGCCCGGGCAGACCACGAGGCGCTGATATTTGATGACCCGGCAGCCGTCGAGGATCACGGCGTTGTCCCCCGGCTCGAAGGCCGCGACCGCCGCCTTGACCCAGTGCACGCCGCGCGGGATGAGCGAACCCATCGTCTTGGCGGTGTCTTCCGCGTCGAAAATCCCGCCGCCGACCATCGTCCAGCCGGGCTGGTAATAATGCACGTCTGCCGGGTCGATGATGGCGATCTCCAGGCCGGAGCGCCGCGCCTGCAGGCTCGATGCGACCGATATGCCCGCCGCGCCTCCGCCAACGATCACCACGTCATAGGTCGCGTCCGGCCGGTCGGTCGGCGTCTTGCCGGCATTGGCGATGCGCCTGACAACGCCGCTCATGTCGTAGCCCGCGCGCTTTGTGGAGGCGAGAATGTCGGTCACGGGGCGGCTTTCGGCTTCGGCGAGCGACCAGAGGGTGGCCGAGCGCGTGCCGGAGCGGCAATAGGCGAGGATCGGGCCGGGCAGTTCCTTCAGCGCCGCGCCGAAGGCTTCCGCGTCCTCGTCGCGTACACGGCCCGAAACGACCGGCATGTAGCGTGCTTCCAGCCCCTCGGATTCGGCCGCGGATTCGATCTCCTCGAAGCTCGGCTGGTCAGGCGCTTCGCCGTCCGGGCGGTTGCAGATGATCGCGCGGTATCCAGCCTGCGCGATCTCGGGGATGTCCTCGGGGCGGATCTGCCCCGATACGCTGAGACGGTCCGAAATCGGCTTGGCGTCCATTTGTTCGTTTCCTCTTGCTTGTGCGGCATGTGCCACCTTGGCCCGTCCTCGACGGGCCGAAGCGCAAGCGCCGGACACGAGGGCCCGGCGCTGCGTTTTCCCGATGCTACAGCTTGTTGACCGGGACCTTCAGCATCTTGTCGCCGTGCTCGTCGGTCGGCACCTCGCCCGCGCGCATGTTCACCTGCAGCGAGGGGATGATGAGCCGCGGCATGGCAAGCTGCGCATCGCGCTCGGTGCGGAACTTGACGAACTCTTCCTTCGTCTTGCCGCCGCCGACATGGATGTTGTGAGCCTTCTCCTCGCCGACGGTGGTCTCCCATTTGATCTCTCGGCCGCCGGGCGCGTAGTCGTGGCACATGAAAAGGCGCATGTCGTCGGGAAGCTGAAGGATCTTCTGGATCGAGTCGTAGAGCGTGCCGGCATCGCCTCCGGGGAAGTCCGCGCGGGCCGAGCCGCCGTCGGGCATGAACAGCGTATCGCCGACGAAGGCCGCATCACCGATGACATGCGTCATGCAGGCCGGCGTGTGGCCCGGCGTGTGGATGACGAACGCCGACATCGTGCCGATCTCGTAGGTGTCGCCATCCGAGAACAGGCGGTCGAACTGGCTGCCGTCGCGCTGGAATTCCGTGCCTTCGTTAAAGACCTTGCCGAAGGTCTCCTGAACCACGGTGATCTTATCGCCGATGCCGATCTTGCCGCCCAGCTTTTCCTGGATATAAGGGGCGGCGGAAAGGTGATCGGCGTGGACATGCGTTTCGATCAGCCACTCGACTTGGAGATCGTTCTGCTTGACGTAATCGATGATCTCGTCGGCGTGCTCGAAGGTGATGCGCCCGGCGGCGTAGTCGATGTCCATCACCGAGTCGACGACAGCGCAAGCCTTCGAGTTCGGGTCCTTCACGACATAGCTGATCGTGTTGGTCTGCGGGTCGAAAAAGCCCTTCACCTCGGGCCGGACGGACATGTTCGTGCGGTATGCGCTCATGCTTTCCTCCACTGCTCTCGTCTTATTGCCGCAGCGTCTGAGAGACGCTCGGCTTGCCCTGGGCGAGGCGCATCAGGGCCTGCGCCGTAAAGATGCCCGCGATCAGCGCCGCCACGAACAGCAGCACCTCCGTGCGGGCAGTGCCGATAACGGGCAGGGCGCCGCCGGGGCAGAAGCCAGCCATTCCCCAACCCACGCCGAACAAGGCGGCACCACCGATCAGACGTGCGTCGATCGTCCGGTTGGTAGGGACATGAAATTGCCCCTCAACCAGCGGGCGCGACCGGGCCAGGACCACACGGTAGCCGATGAAGGTCACGGCCAGGGCGCCGCCCATGACGAAGATCAGGCTGGGGTCCCAGGTGCCGGCGAAATCAAAGAAGTTCAGCACCTTGGCCGGGTTGGCCATACCCGAAATGACGATCCCCAGCCCGAACAGAAGGCCGATCAGGAATGCCGGGATAAGGTGCTTCATCTCAGCCTCCCAACACATGGCGAATGACAAATACGGTCGCCGCTGTTGCGACCATGAAGGTCAGCGTGGCCGTGATTGACCGACCGGACAGTCGCGCCATGCCGCAGACCCCGTGGCCGGAGGTGCAGCCTGAACCAAACGTCACGCCGATCCCGACGATGAAGCCGCCAAGGAGCATGAGCGGTGTGGACACCGGCACCTCGATGGTGGGCATTCCGCCGGTAACCGCGAAATAGACCAGCGGTGCCGACACCATTCCGGCGAGTACGGCCGCGCGCCAACTCCAGTCCGTGCCGGAGGTCGGATTGACGAAGCCGGTGAGAATGCCGGTGGCGCCCATGACCCGGCCGAGCACGAGCATGAGAAGCACGGCCGAAAGCCCGATCATGACGCCGCCGAAAAGCGAAGCGAATGGAGTAAATTCCGTCATTGGACCCTTAACTGCTGCAGGTCCGCATACCCAGCAGGGAATAGAGCGGACAAACACGCACGAGCGCCGTCAGCACCAGCACCGCACCAACGACTACGGACACGATGGTGGCCACCTGTCCCTGAAACATCGCGATGTCCGTTGCAAAAGGCGCGATCACCAGCAAAACGCCGATGACGAGGCGCAAGACACGATCGAAGGTTCCGACATTGGCCGTCATTTTCCTGCCTCCTGACGATTGCGCCATAAAGGTAGCTTAACGCCGGTCAAGCGTCGGTGACCTTGTCACAAATCAATTGAAAGTCAGGAACAAGTGCCGTGCAAGCCTGATCAGCCGTCGGCGTGGAGGGCCTTCAGGGCGTCGCGGTCGGTGATGCGGATTTCGCCGCGCGCAAGCTCGACCCAGCCCCGGCGCTGGAACTCCTTGAGCTGGCGGGATACGACTTCCCGCGCCGTGCCCAGTTCTGCCGCCAAGTCCTGATGCGTGGTGGCGATCACGCCGCCCGGCGCCGGCAGCTCGACCAGTTTTTGCGCAAGCCGAATGTCCATGCGCCGGAAGGCGATCTCCTCGATGACGAAGAACAGGTCGGTGATGCGCCGGGAATAAGCGGTGAAGACGAAGCGGCGGAAAACCGGGGACTCCGCGATCAGTTCCTCGAACACGCGGCGCGGAATGGCGACGGCCTGCACATCGGTCTCGGCCACGCCCTCGGCCAGATAGTCCTCATAAGCGAGCACGCAGGCCGTGGTCAGCACGCAGCTTTCGCCTGCCGAAACGCGATAGAGCACGATGTCTCGCCCGCTTTCGGAGGTCTGATGCACCCGCACAGTGCCCGCGAGAAGGAGCAGCAGGTTCTCGGGCGCCTTGCCGGGGCCGAAGATAACCGTCCCCTTCGGCACGGAAATGATCGTGCTTTCAGCAGTCAGGCGCTCGCGCACCGGCGCTTCCATGCCGGCAAGCCCGGGAAACTGCGAAATCCAGTCGATATGCGGCGCCTTCTGATCCATGGCTCATCCCTACCGTATTGCGCGACCCGCGAGAAGCGTTTTGCGCTGCGCCTCGGGCACCCGCTTGCAAGCGAGCGGTCAAATGCGGATGATGAGGCCATGCCGTTCAAAATCCGCCCGGCGACGCCGCGTGATGAAGAAGCGGTCGCGGCGCTCCTGCAGTCTTCATATGGGACGCTTCTTGCGGATGCCTATGATCCGGATGTGCTGGAGAGGGCACTTCCGCTTCTGACACGGCCGCGCCCCGGGTTGCTTGCCAGTGGGCGCTATCATATCGCTGAGTTTGCAGGCCTCGGGCCTGCCGGCTGCGGCGGCTGGAGCCTGGAAGCACCGGATCAGCCGGACACGCCTGTCGAGTTGGCCACGGGCCATCTACGCCATTTTGCAACACATCCGGACGCCGTGCGCCAGGGTATCGGTGCGTCTCTGCTTGAGCGATGTGTAGCAGAGGCGAAAGCGGCGGGCGTGCAGCGCCTTCAGTGCGTGTCGACCCGGCAGGCCGTGCCATTCTACGCCGCCCTGGGCCTGCGCGTTGTCGGTCCAGTGCCGTGCCAGCTCGCGCCGGATATCACGCTGGCAGGTGTGTCGATGGTGTTGGACCTGCGTGAAACGTCCTAGGCTTTCAGGGCGACTAGCAACGCATCAGCAGCCGCCAGGGCCGGCCGTCGATCGCAGCCAGCCCAAGGCCGATCAGCCCCATGCCGAGCAGATGCTGTGGCTGCAGCACTTCGCCGAGAAAAAGTGTGCCCAGCAGGATCGCCACGACCGGGACCAGAAAGGTGACGAGCAGGACGTTTGTAGCTCCCGCGCTTGCCAGCAGGCGGAAATAGATGATGTAGGCGAGCGCCGTGGACAGCGCGGCGACCGCGAACAGGGCGGCGATCGTAGCGACCCCGGGCATCTGAAGCGTCCAGGGCTGGTCGACGAGAAACATTACCGGCAGGAGAATGATGCTGGCGGCCGATGTCTGCCCCGTCGCGGTCTGCAGCGGCGTGACCTTCAGAGTGCGGAAGCGGCGGCCGAACACGGCCGCTGAGGCATAGCACATCGCCGCGCCAAGCACCGCAAGCTGCGCCACGACGTTGACCCCGAGATTGCGCAGCGCATCCAGCCCGATCATCACCGTCACGCCGAACAGCCCGATGATGACGCCGGCCAGCCGCCCGCGCGTCAGTTTTTCATCAGATGTGAAGACATGTGCGATCATAACGGTGAACAGCGGCGTCGTCGCATTCACGATCGCTGCCAGGCCGGAGGCGATATGCGACTGACCCCAGACGATCAGCGAGAACGGCATCACGTTGTTGATGAAAGCCATCGCAAAGAAGGTGCGCCAGAGCCGGGCATCGCGCGGCATCCGCAGCCCGCTGGCCCGCAGCGCCAGATGCAGGATCACCGCCGCGATCAGCACCCGCGCCACGACGACAGTAAAGGTCGGCAGGCTCTGCACCGCCACGCCGTTGAAGAAGAAGGACGCGCCCCAGAGCAGCGACAGGGTGATGAGCATCGCCCATTCGCTCGCGCTCATGGAGGTGTTGATGGCCGGGACGTCGGACATGGAGTGCTTCTGGTTCGTGTGTGACGCCAGGGAACCGCGGATGTGATGTCTCGGCAATTCACGTCTTGCGGTCAAATCGGATTTTGCGCGCGAAGCGTTTGCCATAGCCGGCGAACTGCGCGAGGCTGCGCGCTGCCGGACGGGCACGCGGCATTCAGTCTGGAGGTAACGCATGATCGACACGTATCAACGCGCGCTGATCGTCGGTGCCGGCGACGGCCTGAGCGCCTCGGTCGCCCGCGCGCTCGCGGGAGCCGGGCTGAAGATCGGGCTGGCCGCGCGCAACGTCGACAAGCTTCAGCCGCTCATGTCTGAAACCGGCGCGGTCGCACGCGCCTGCGATGTCACGCAGCCGGAGCAGGTCGAGGCGCTGTTCGTCCAGATGGATCATGACCTCGGCGGCTCGCCCGACGTGGTCATTTTCAACCCGAGCGCCCGGATACGCGGGCCGTTCGTCGAGCTGGAGCGCGAGGGCGTGGCGAATGCGCTCAGCGTGTCGGCCTATGGCGGCTTTCTCGTTGCGCAGGCTGCGGCCAAGCGCATGCTGCCGAACCAGCACGGCGCGATCCTGTTCACCGGCGCATCAGCGAGCGTGAAGGGCTATCCGCAATCGGCTCCGTTCGCGATGGGCAAGTTCGCCTTGCGCGGGCTGGCCGAGAGCATCGCGCGGGAGTTGCAGCCGCACGGCATCCACGTCGCGCATTTCGTCATCGACGGGGCGATTCGAAATCCGGGCCGCACCGAGCCGGCGGACGCGCCGGACAGCATGCTCGACCCGGACGCGATCGCGCGGAGCTATCTGCACGTGCTGCACCAGGACCGCAGCGCATGGACCTTCGAGGTTGCACTGCGCCCTTGGGTCGAGAAATTCTGAACGTGACGGCGGGGGAGCAGGGGAAAGAGCGGGATGTCACCGCAGGGCACGAGCGAGCCGAGCCTGAATAACATCGCGCTGCTGGCCATCGTGATGGGGTTTTTCATAACGGGGCTGGTCTACGGCGCGCCGTTTCTGATCCCCATCGTCATTGCAGCGCTCATCACGATCTTGTTGAGCGCGGCTGGCGACCGGATCCACCGGCTAGGGCTGCCGGAGCCGTTCGCGACGCTGACGGCTGTGGTTCTGTTCATCGTGCTGATCATCGCGGTGTTCAATATCCTCTCGGCGCAGACCAACGATGTCGCGCGCGCCTGGCCGGGCTATGTGGCGCGGTTCAACGCGCTGGCGGATCAGGTGCTCGGCTGGGCCGGGCCGCAACTGGCCGAGCGCATTCGCCAATCGATTCGTGAGATCGACATTCTGAACCGGGTGCCCGGCCTGCTTGGCACGGCGGGCGGCATCGCGGCGACGCTGGCGCTGGTGGCGCTTTACATCGGCTTTCTGCTGGCCGAGCGCGGACGGCTGGGGCCGAAGATCGACCGGTTGGCCCAGGGACCCGGCGAGGCCCGCCAGATCAAGGATGCCATCGAGGATATCACCGAGAGCGTGCGCCGTTACCTGTGGATCAAGACGATTCTCAGCGTCGTCACCGCCGGCATCAGCTACGTGGTGCTGAAGGCCTTGGGCGTCGACTTCGCCGAGACCTGGGCGCTTTTGATTTTCCTGCTCAACTACATCCCGAGTATCGGCTCGGTGCTCGGCGTGGTGTTTCCCGCGCTGCTGGCGCTCGTGCAGTTTGAGACGCTGTGGGAGTTCTTCGTTATCGCCGTGCTGCTGGCGGGCACGCAGTTCATCATCGGCAACGTCATCGAGCCGCGGCTGATGGGCCGCAGCCTCAATCTCAGCCCGTTCGTCGTGATGGCCTCACTGGCGTTCTGGGGGATGATCTGGGGCGTGATCGGTGCGTTCCTGAGCGTGCCCATGACCACGGCCTTTGTGATCGTGTGCAGCCATGTGCCGTCGCTGCGCTGGATCGCCATTCTGCTGCTCGCCGATACGCGCGCGGTCGCGGGCGCCGAGGTGGAGCGGCAGGCGGCCTGAGGGGTTAGACCTGCCGGCCCAGCAGTGCCTCGTCGAAGGGATAGCGTGAGAGCAGTTCGACTCCATCCTCGGTCACGACGACCTCTTCCTCGAGTTTCACGCCCTCCGGCCCGTCGACCTCGCCGATATAACTCTCCACCGAAACGACCATGCCTGGCTCCAGGATGCCGTCACCGGTGAAGCGGTCGAGGTCCATCGCATGGGCGACGAGCGGCGTCTCGCCGTGCATCCCGACGCCGTGGATGATCGAGGGATAGCGCCGGTCGAGAAACCGTTCGGGGATCGGCCAGGCGCGTTCGGCGAGTTCGCGGAAGCTCATACCCGGGCGCAGGATGTCGATGTTGTGGTGCACCTGCTCCCAGGCCATCTGATACAGGCTCTGTTGATAGCCGCTCGGCTTGCCCGGTCCGACATGAAAGGTGCGGGAGAAGTCGGAATAATAGCCATTGCAGCCGATGGTGTCAGTATCGAGCGCGACCAGCTCGCCGGGGCGGATGACCCGTTCGCTCGCCTCGTTGAACCACGGATTGGTGCGTGGGCCGGAGTTGAGCAGGCGGGTCTCGATGAACTCACCGCCGCCGGAGATGACGGCGCCGTACATGGTGGCGAACAGGTCATTCTCCGTGATTCCCGGCTGTACGGCCTGTTCGACCGCGTGAACCGCCCCCTCGGTCGAGGCCATTGAAATGGCCAGGCAGGCGATCTCCTCCGGCGTCTTGATGCGCCGCGCGTGCAGCGTATCGCCCATGCAGTCGCGCACATGCAGCCCTTGCGCCTCCAGCGCGCGGGCGAGCCCTAGCGTGCAACGATCCAGCCCAACGCTTCGGTTGCCGCGGCCATGGTCACGCACCAGATCGGCGATCTCCTCGGCAAACCCGGCGGCGGCCAGCTCATCCCGTTGGTTCACGGCCGACCAGACGACCTTGGACGTGCGCGAGTCGTCGATCGTCTCCAGCCAGGTCGAGACATGCGCGCTGCCCGGATACTCGAACAGGATGACCGGGCCTTCCTGGGGGACATAGATGTAGCGTGTCGAGTTGCGCAGGAAGTATCCGAACATGTTGCGCGAGCCGGTGGCATAACGCTGATTGTTCGGGTCGAACAGCACCAGCGCCGCGTAGTCCTTCTCGGCCATCATGTCCCGCAGGCGCTTGAGGCGCCCGGCGCGCAGCGCCACGGGATCGAAGCCCGGCGGCAGGCTATCGACGTTGGCGACGGGACCGGACGGCGTAATCGGCGGGCGCGGGCCGCGCCCGGAGGAAGAGCTGTGATGACTCATGGGAGATTCAGTCCTTCAGAGTGTCCGTGCGCTGCAAGCCTGCGGTTTCCTCGCGTTCGTGGATCGGGGCGATACGGCCGAACAGCTTGCGTGTGCGTGCCGCGCGGCCGACAAAGCCGGGCTGGCGCGCATAGCCGAAGATGATTGTGTGACGCTCGCGTTCGCCTTCGACGCTGGAGACCCGGTGCAGCGACAGCCGGCCATAGAAGATTTGCAGGTCGCCCGGCTGGAGATCGAGCGCGCGGACAAGCGATCGGTCGCCCTTGAGGACGCGGCTGACGGCCGGAATGTTCTCGTCTTCAGGGCTGCGGATTTTCGGGCAGTACTCGAACGTGCCGCCAGCCTCCGGCGCCTTGGTCATCATGGTAACGATGAAGTCGTTGGTGTCGTAGTGCCAAGGATGTTCGCAGCCGGGGCGGAGACAGTTGACGACAAGGCCCGCCAGGGGATCGGCATACGCGTGGAGAACCGGCTCTTCCATCGCGGCAGCGACGAAATCCTGAAAGGCGCGGTTCTGGTACAGCGAGCGGATCAGCGTGCCCTCGGGGATCATGTCACCGGCGACGAAGCCGTTGGTGCGGCTGTTGAAGATGTTGACCGGGTGATCGGCGGGGAGTGAGCTGTCGCCTTCGCTGTTGTAGATGTTCGTGGTGGAGGAATTGTAGTGCGCATGAGACGAAAGCCGATCCGTCTCGGCTTCCAGACGTTCAAGCGCATCGGACCGCACAAAGCCTTTCAACACGACACAGCCGTCTTCCCGGAGCTGCTGCTGGCATGTGCGGACGAGTTGATGACGTGCCGACGACTGTCTTTCGGCAAGCGGGTATCGTTGGAGATCAACGATTTGATCGATAGGGATCGCAGGCCGGTTATAGTCCTGGATGACGGCAGACATGGTTGCTTCTCCTTGGTCTCAAGGCGCGAGACAAAAGAGGTATTCTCGCGCCTTTGCAGCAAAAGCGCCCAAAATCATGGTTTGTCCTTTTTTACTATTTAAAGATCGCTTGTCCGAAGATAGGATAATTGTCGAATGAGCCGAGCCTCTTTTGATGCGCCTCTTGTGAGTACATTACTGAAGGGCGATTGATAATGGAAACGATTATGTGCAATAGTATCAATGAGGATTCGCAATAGATGGGGGTGTCGGTGGAGCCGGAGCTGCTCAAAGCGTTTCTCGCCGTCGCCGAGCTCGGCGGTTTCAGCGCCGCCGCGAAGCAGCTCAACGTGACCCAGTCGACGGTCAGCCTTCAGATCAAGCGTCTGGAGGAGCGAGTGGGCAGCAGCCTGTTCCACCGGACCAGCCGGACCGTCACGCTCACAGAGGCTGGCGCCATCCTGGTTCCATACGCCGAACGCATCCTCCGCCTGAACGGTGAAGCGCAGGACGCGCTCGCCTGCTCGTCGCATGTTCAGGAGGTGCGCGTGGGCATGACCGATGAGCAGGCGGGTGCCTATCTTCCCTACATCCTCCCGGTGTTCACGCGCTCGTTTCCCGACTACCGGCTCCAGGTGTTCTGCGACACCAGCCCCGTGTTGGTGGAGCGTGTGCACGACGGGCTGCTCGACATTGCGATCACTATTCGCCACCCGGATGCGCGGGGCGGAACCTTGATCGGCCAGGAGACCCTATGCTGGATCGGGTCAGGGGACTTTGAGCTGGCGCTGGACGAGGACATTCCGCTGGCGGTCAACCCGGAGGGCTGTGTCTACAGGGCCAGCGCAATCGCCGCGCTGAACCGGATCGGCCGGCGCTGGCGCATCGCCTTCACAAGCAGTCATCCGATCAGTACCAATATCGCCGTTCAGACAGGGTTGGGAATTGCGGTCAAGGCCGTCCGGTCGCTGCCGCGCGGCTGCCGGGTGCTGGGCGGCCAGGAGGGGCTGCCCTCGCTGGGCACGGTGGCCGTGGAGATGCACACCAGCGGGCCCGTTCTGAGCGAGCCGGTGCAGATGATCCGAAATCTTCTTCTTCAGACCGCCGAGCGGCACGAGGGGTTCGTCGCAGCGGTCTGACGGCCGTCGGCCGATCGAAATTCATTGACTCGCGAAAACACTCTGGAGGTGGGAGAGAGCGTTCGTGGAGATCATTGCGTTTATCGGCGACAATCTCGACTTCATCGCCGAGTTGACGGTCGAGCATCTGTCGATCGTGGGGGTTGCGGTCGGGCTGGCCGTGCTCACGGGTGTGCCGATCGGCATCGCCATCACCCAGAGCAAACCGGCGGCCGATGTCGTGCTCTATATCGCCAGCATCATCATCACCATTCCGTCGATCGCCCTGTTCGGCGCAATGATCCCGATCCTCTCGCTCATCAACCAGGGTATCGGCTATCTGCCAGCCGTCATCGCGGTGCTGCTGTATTCGCAGTTGCCGATCATTCGGAACACCTACACCGCCATCAACAATGTCGATCCGGCCCTGCGCGAGGCGGCGCGCGGCATGGGCATGCGCCCGGTGCAGCGGCTCATGCGCGTGGAAATCCCGTTGGCGGTGCCGGTCATCATGGCTGGAGTGCGCACTGCGGTGGTGATGAACATCGGGATCACGGCGATCGCGGCCTATATCGGCGCGGGCGGCCTCGGCACGCTCATCAGCCGGGGCATTTCGCAGACCGATCCGCGCCAACTTGTGACCGGGGCGCTGGCAGTGAGCGTGCTCGCAATCGCGGCCGACTACGTCTTGTACTGGGTGCAACGCCGCCTGACGCCCGCGGGAGCACGGTGAGGGGACACGACAAATGATCACGCTGGAAAGCCTGACCAAGGTCTTTGAAACCGCTGGGGAGCCCGTGACTGCCGTCGATCACGTGACGATGGAAGTCCCACAGGGCGAGACGGCGATCCTGCTGGGGCCGTCGGGGTGCGGCAAGACGACGACGCTGAAGATGATCAACCGGATCATCCCCAAGACCAGCGGCAAGATTTTCATCAATGGTGAAGACACCGACAAGATCGACAAGATCGAGCTGCGCCGCAACATTGGCTACGTGATCCAGCAGATCGGCCTGTTTCCGAACATGACGGTCGAAGAGAACGTCTCGGTCGTGCCCGACCTGCTCGGTTGGGACCGCAAAAGGACCCGCGCCCGCGCCGCCGAGCTTCTGGAAATGGTCGCGCTCGATCCTGCGATCTTCCTGAAGCGCTACCCCAAGGAACTCTCCGGCGGGCAGCAGCAGCGCGTCGGTGTGGCCCGGGCGCTGGCGGCCGACCCGCCCGTGATGCTTATGGACGAGCCGTTCGGCGCGGTCGACCCGATCAACCGGGAGATCATCCAGGACGAGTTTCTGCGCCTGCAGAAGCAGATGCGCAAGACCATCCTGTTCGTCAGCCACGATATCGACGAGGCGGTCAAGATGGGCGACCGCGTGGCGATCTTCCGCGAAGGCAAGCTCATTCAGTACGACACGCCCGACAACGTTCTCGCCCATCCAGCCAATGATTTCATCGCGGATTTCGTCGGCACCGATCGCACGCTCAAGCGCCTGCGCCTGGTCCGGGTCTACGAGGCGATGGACCACGACCCGCCAAAGATCCGCCCCGAGGACGACATCCGCGAGGCCGTGCGCGTGATGGAAAAGCGCGAGCACCAGAACGCCGTGGTCGTCGGGCCGCGCGGCCGCCCACGCGGTTATGTGCACTTCAACGACGTAAAGGACGCCAGCGGCCGGGTGAATGAGCACTGGGCCGGCTATCCGCGCACGGTGCACATCAACGCCGATCTGCGCACCGCTGTTTCGGAAATGTTCGCGCATAATGTCACCTGGCTCGCCTGTGTCGACGATGACGGGCGCTTCCGCGGCTACATCACCTTGCGGCAGATCACGCATCACCTCGGCGCGACCTATAGCGACGCCAGCGAGATCCCCGACCCGAACGTGCCGCCGCCCGGCACCGAATTGATCGTGGAACGGGAGGCGGGCTGATGGCGGTGATTGGCGCTGCCCGCCGGACGACGACCGGTCGGATCATGTCCTGGCTTGTCGTGCTGGGCGCTTTCGGCCTGGGCATCGTCGTGTCCTCCAGCGGCCTGCTGGAGGACTTCATCCTTTACTGGCCGGATATCGAGTTCCTGTTCCAGCAGCATGTGCGCCTCGTCGCCATCTCGGGCGGGCTGGCGATCGTGGCGGGCGTGACACTGGGCATCCTGTTGTCACGGCCGTTCATGGCGCGGTTTGCCGAATATTTCATGCAGATCTTCAACGTCGGCACCACGATCCCGACGCTAGCGATCCTCGCGCTGTCCATGAGCTTTCTCGGGATCGGCACGCTGCCTGCGATCTTCGGGCTGTTCATCGCGTCCCTATTGCCCATCGTCCGCAACACTTATGCCGGGCTGAAGGCCGTACCCGACCACCTCAAGGAAGCGGCAAGCGGCATGGGGATGGCCCCTGGCACCATGCTGCTGAAGGTCGAGCTTCCCAATGCGCTCTACGTCATCTTCGCGGGCATTCGCACGGCTCTGACCATCAATGTCGGCACTGTTCCACTCGCCTTCCTGATCGGTGGTGGCGGCCTTGGCGAGTTGATCTTCACCGGCATTGCACTCAACGAGTTCGGCATGATGCTGGCGGGTGCGATCCCGACGGCGCTTCTGGCCATCGTGGTGGATTTCGTCATGGCCCAGATCCAGTACTGGGTGATTCCGCGCGGGGTGAACCCGCAGCGTTAACAAGGGGGAAGGTCCCCTGCTAAACGGGAGAGAGCAACATGATGAGAATATTCAAGACATTTGCAGTCGCGATCCTGGCGCTCGTATTCGCCGCAGGCACTGCAGCCGCACAGACTATTACCGTTGGCGGGAAGGGCTTCACCGAACAGCTTCTAATGGCCGAGATGACAGCGCAGTTGCTGGAGGCCAACGGCTATGACGTCGACAAGCGCGACGGCCTCGGCTCGACCGTACTGCGCCAGGCCCAGGAGAACGGGCAGGTCGATGTCTACTGGGAATACACCGGCACGTCGCTGGTCGTTTACAACAAGGTCGAAGAGCGCATGTCGCCGGAAGAGACCTACAACACGGTGAAGGAGCTTGACGCAGAGAAGGGGCTGGTCTGGCTTGAGCCCTCTGACGCCAACAACACCTATGCGCTCGCCATGAACCGCGACGAAGCCGAGGAGATGGGCATCGACACCATCGAGGACCTCAAGGCGAAGCTGGAAGAGGGCGCGGAACTGTCATTCGCGGTGAACGCCGAATTTCCCCGCCGCGAGGATGGGTTGATCGGCCTGCAGAAAGAGTACGATTTCACTTATCCGCGCGGTCTGCTCAACTCGATGGAAAGCGGGCTGACATATCAGGCACTCAACGAGGACCGGGTGGATGTCGCGCTGGTCTTCGCGACGGACGGCCGGATCGCGGCGTTCGATTTCGTCACGCTTGAGGACAACCGCAATTTCTTTCCGCACTACGCGCTGACGCCGGTGATCCGCAAGGAGACGCTCGACGCCAATCCGGAACTGGCCGACATCCTCAACGGTCTGTCGGCGCAGCTCTCCGATGAGGTCATGCGCCAGCTCAACGCGGCCGTGGACATGGAGAAGAAGACCATCGAGGACGTGGCGGCCAACTTCCTGAAAGAAGAGGGGTTGATCTAGCGCCGCCATCGGGCGGGGAGATGGGCCGATCTCCGGCTTGCGCGGGCAAGCTGCAACGGACAAAAAAGTGGCGCCCAGTGGGGCGCCACTTGCCTTGCGGAGGCTCTGCGTCGCTGAGCGTGAGTTTACTGCAGTGAGACCTTCTGCTCCATCGGCAGGTCTGTCTTGCTCCACTCGATCATCGAACCGTCATAGAGCTTGGCGTTTTGGTTGCCGAGGATTTCGGAACTCACGAACCACCCGAGCGAAGCCCAGTGGCCCGAATTGCAGAAATTGATGACGTCGCCAGAGGTTGGCGCGCCGGCCGCTTCGTAAAGCTTGGTCATTTGGGCCTTCGGACGCATCACGCCGCCGTCGTTAATCGTCAGCCAGGTTTCGGGCACGCTTAACGCGCCGGGGATCGTTCCGGGCCGCGCAACGGGACCGGGCTTGGTGACGCCGAGATGCTGGTGCGTCGGCCGGTGATCGATCAGGGGTGTCCCAGCTTCAAGCGCCGCCTGAACGTCTTCCTTCGTCGCGAGCAGTTCGGGACGCATAGTGACCTCGAAAGTCGTGGGCTCACGCTGCACCACGCCGCTTTCCAGCGGATTGACCGGCCGCTTGGTCTTCTCGTCGCGCTCGGCCACCCAGGCCGCCAGCCCGCCATTGAGGATCGAGACCTTGTCATGTCCGGCGATCTTGAAGGTCCAGTAGACGCGGGTCGCTGCGCCCATCTCGAGACTGTTGGCCCCGCGCGACACGACGACAACATGCGAATCGTTGTCGATGCCGAGCCCGCCGATGAGTTTGGCGAGATGGTCCGCACCCGGTAGCATGCCGCGGATGCCGTTCTTGTCCTTTACCCGCCAGCCGTCTTTGACATAGTCAGAGTGAATGGCGCCTGGAATGTGCGCGCGGGCATAGCTTTCCTTCGACGATCCGCTGACCGCGCTGCGGATGTCGAGGACGACGACTTCAGGGTTGTCGAGGTTGGCCTTCAGCCAATCGACACTGACGAGCGGCTGGCTCGCCAGCGCGGCGCTCGACATGGCCGCGACAAACGTGCCGACAACGATACCCAAAAGCGACTTCATGGCTGTTTCCTCCCTTGCATGTCGCTTCGCTTGAAGCGTTGGCGGACGAAACGCGCGGGCTCGCGTGGCTCCGAAGGCAACCAGAAAAAGCCTGTAAGCGAGTGCTCCGTTTCGTCGCTTCCGTATGGCCGGGCCGGCGCAGTTCACGCCAGATCCTGTCTCCCGACCGCCTCGTGTCCACCCGATCGCTCGGTGCGGATCTCTGGAACGCTGTCAATCTCCTTCGAGTGCGAGGGCCGCGCGAAGCTCCTCCATAAGGTCGATTTCGCGCTGGGACAGCAAATAGAGCGTCCTATCGGCGCGCGCCTCTTCTTCGCTCTGCTCGGTGCGCGCGCGGTGAGCCGCCAGGGTGGCGTCGCGTTCAGCCAGCAGCTCTGGAAAGGCCGGCGCGCCGAAACGCAGCATCG
Source organism: Dichotomicrobium thermohalophilum (assembly GCF_003550175.1). NCBI lineage: Bacteria > Pseudomonadati > Pseudomonadota > Alphaproteobacteria > Hyphomicrobiales > Hyphomicrobiaceae > Dichotomicrobium > Dichotomicrobium thermohalophilum. The sequence goes on along the minus strand of NZ_QXDF01000001.1, from coordinate 2,093,674 downwards.
CCGAGAGCCAGCGTGCCGCCGGCGGCGCGTCTTCCGGTTCGACCGGCGGCACACAGGCCGCGAGTTCTTCGCCGGGGCGCCAGGCTTCGCCCGTAACCCAGTGATTGGTCGTGAACCATTTGAGCGGCTGGCCGTTGCCATCCACCGCAAGGCCGATGACATGCGCATAGCCGAAATTTGCGTCCGGCCGGGCAAAGACGTGGAAGTGGCCATGCATCCGGCTGTCAGGGGCGCCTGGCATGTCGTGGGCGTGGTAATAAGCGCGCCAAAGGCCGCCGCCAAAGACCAGGTCGCCCTCCGGATAATGCTTGTTCGCAACGAAAGGCGTATCGCCAAGGATGGCCAGAACGGCGTTGGTATTCTGCACGGCGAAGCTCTGGAGGCAGGCCACAAGGTCCATTGCCGCCCGGTGCTGCCCCTGGGACGGTGTCGGGGATGGGTTGTCCGTCGCCGTATCGGAGGCTGCTGCTTGATTGTGCCGCATCGGCCGTCCTTCTTTCAGCGTCTGCGCGCGGCCTGTCCCGGCCCGCTACAAGCCGCATGGCGAGCCGCCCAGTCCGCAGGGCGAGGCATTGTCGGAAAAGGCATCGTCACCGCCGAGGCCGCAAGGTGTACCGCCGAGGCCGCAAGGCGACTCGCTCAGACCGCAGGGGCTGCCCCCGAGGCCGCAGGGTGTTCCGCCAGCTGTCAGGCCGCACGGGCTGGCGCCAAGCCCGCAAGGTGTCCCGCCCAGGCCGCAGGGTGTGCCGCCGGCCGTCAACCCGCAGGGCGTTCCGCCAAGTCCGCAGGGTGTGCCGCCAGCGCCCAGGCCGCATGGCGTCCCGCCAGCCGCCGTCAATCCGCAGGGACTCGCCCCTCCTCCGAGCCCGCAGGGCGTGGCGTCCGTGGCCGCGACACTGCCGCTTTGCGCGCCTGCTTCCTGCGCCGGCTCCGGGAGCTTGTGGCTGGTGTGATCGATGATAACCCCGAGCGTTGCCGCGGTGAGCACCGAGCCCATCACCAGGCTGTTGGAGAGCTTATCCATTCTTCTTCTCCATCGGGCCGTCCAGTCCGAACCAGATGCGGGCATAGACGCCGATCCAGCTTCCGGTGAACCCGGCGAGCAGCCAGAGCCAACCATGCATGCTGCCCGTCGCCGTGCCGGCCAGCAGTCCGCCGATGTTGCAGCCGAAGGCCAGACGGGCGCCATAACCGAGCAATAGCCCGCCGATCACCGCGAGCACCAGCGCGTTCAGCTTGATGGGTTGGCTCGCCGCGAAGCGACCAGAAATTGCCGCGGCCAGCAGCGCGCCGAGGATCACGCCAAAATCCATCACCGAGGTGGTGTCTTCCAGCACGCTGCGCTGCAGTGCCAACGCGGGATAGCCGCTAGACCAGTAGGTCCAGTTTGCGACGTCGAAGCCGAGGGCCGCGGCGATCTTGGTGCCCCAAAGCCCCAGCGCGAACGTAATCGACCACGGATGACCCGCGATGAGCAGCGTCAGCAGGCTGAAGATCGCAATGCCGATGACCCCCCACAAAAGTGGCCAGGGGCCAAAGATTAGGCGGTCGATGAACGGCATCTGGGGGCCGTCCTCAGCGCGAATGTCCAGCACGTCGCCACAACGTCGCGCCTCTATGCGCCGGACCCACAGATAGAGCGCTGCGATCACAGCGAGCTGCACCCCCAGCGCAGTGGGCCAGCCAACGGCGTTGACTGTCGAGACCGGTCCCATGTTCGGCAGTTCCAGCCAGGCGGGCAGGTGTAAAGAGCCGATCGTCGCGCCGACGATGAAGAAGATCAGGGTGATGACCATCTTCACGTTGCCGCTCCCGGCGGTGAACAGCGTTCCGGACCCGCAGCCGCCACCGAGCTGCATGCCAAAACCGAAGATCAACGCCCCGACCAATACCGAAAGGCTGACCGGGCCCAAGGCCGCGCTCGCCTGAATGTCGGGAAACGCTGCACCGACGATGGGAAAAAACGCGATCGACAGCCCGGCGAGCAGCAGGAGGTGCGAGCGGACCGCGTCGCTGCGGCCCAGGCGGATGAAGCGCCGCCAGCCGCCTGTGCAGCCAATCAGCGAGCGGAACAGCGACACGCCCAAACCCGCGCCGACGAGAAACAGGATCGCTTTCTGTGTGGAGACTTCGTGTTGAAGGATCAGGCTGATGACCAGAAGACCCAGAACCGCCAGAAGACCGAAGGCCTTGTCGGTGCCGCTGATGCGGAGGGTGGTCTCCGCTGAGGATCCGATGCTGGCACTTCCAGTTTCTTGCTGCTTTGCGATATCTTGCGCGACCACGCCGTCATATCCCCATTTTGACAGCGCTACGGCGATGGCGTGTCAGTGCCGCAATCGCCGCAACGGACATCCGTCCCGTTTCCAACCCGCCGGTTAAGGCCGGACCAGAAGCCCTACCTTTCCGCCTTCGCCCGGCTGCCGCCCGCGGCTTGGTAGCGAAAAGAGCATCCAGTATATCGCGAGATGTAGTCCAGCGCGACCCTTTCATCCCGCATCTCGCGAAAAAGTGTCAGGTCCACATGACAGCATGGGGCGGGCGGTTGCACGCCTCTCCCTCGGCAGGAGAGGCTTTCCGGGGCATGGACGTCTGGGCTAAGTCTCCAGAATTCGCTAGAACCGCGCCGAGAAGGGGAGAACCGAGATGGATGTGAACTGGCAAGGCGTCATGCCTGCGCTGATGACCGAGATGAAGCCCGACGGGGCGCTCGATCTAGACGCGACGGCGCGGCACATCGCGCAGTGTATCGAGGCGGGCTGCGAAGGCTTCGTGATGCTTGGCACGCTGGGCGAGAACAACTCGCTGACGCTGGACGAGAAGGCCGCCGTCGTCAAAGCCGCCGTCAAAGCCGCGCAGGGGCGCGTGCCGGTCCTCGCGGGCGTTGCGGAATACACGACCGCCTTCGCCATTGACGCCGCCAGGCGCATGAAGGACGCCGGCGCCGACGGGCTGATGGTGCTCCCCTGCATGGTTTACGAGCAGGACGCGCGCGAGGCGATCACGCATTTCCGCGCCGTGGCGCGCGCGACCGACCTGCCCATCATGATCTACAACAACCGGGTGTCCTACAAGGTCGATCTTAGCCCGGAAGACTTCGCCGACCTCGCCAGCGAGGCCAACATCGTCGCGGTCAAGGAATCCAGCCATGACAGCCGGCGCATGACCGACATGATCAACCGCCTCGGCGACCGCTACAAACTGTTCTGCGGCGTGGATGATCTGGCGCTGGAGAACATCCTGTTCGGCGCGGTCGGCTGGGTGGCCGGAATGGCCAACTGCTTCCCGCATGAATCGGTGCGGCTGTTCAAGCTGGCCGAGGCCGGCAAGCTCGACGAAGCGCTGGCGCTTTACCGCTGGTTCATGCCGCTGCTGCACCTCGACACGGATGTGAAGCTCGTGCAGTACATAAAGCTTGCGAACCAGATGACAGGCTACGGCAGCGAGTATGTCCGCCCGCCGCGCCTGACGCTGATTGGCGAGGAGCGCGCCAGGGTCGAGGCGATCGTGCGCCGCGCGATCGAAACGCGTCCGCAGCTCGCCGCGTGAGCCGGGAGACGATGGCGGCGCAGACCGAGCACGATGTCATCATCGTGGGCGCGGGCATCATTGGCCTTGCCACCGCGCAGAAGCTGCAGGAGGGCGGCCGGCGCGTCACGCTGATCGACCGCAAGGGCATCGCGCGCGAGACCAGCGAGCGCAACGCCGGCGGGCTCGCGTTCTCCGACATCATGCCGCTGGCAACCGCCGGGATGCTGAGCAAGGTGCCGCGCTGGCTGCTCGACCCGCTCGGGCCGCTGACGATCCCCGCAGGTTATTTCCCGCGAATCTTCCCGTGGCTGCTGCGATTCTGGCGCGCGGGCTGGCCGGACAGAGTCGAGGCGAGCATCAGAGCGCAGGCCGCGCTGATGCATCTGGCGCGGGACGAGATGGCCACGACGGTGTCGGCCTGTGGCCTCGAGCATATGGTCAATTCGGACGGCTCGCTTGAGCTTTACGAGAGCGAAGCCGCGTTCAAGGCCGCGCTTCCCGGCTGGCGCCGGCGGGAGGCGGCGGGCATCCCCTTCGAGCATGTGCGCGGGTCGCGGCTGGCCGAGTTGCAGCCCGGCTTGTCCTCGCGTTTCGTGGCGGGGACGTTCGTCCCGTCCTGGCAATCGGTGGCCGATCCCTATGAATTCGCGAAGGCAATCGCGGACGACGTGCTGGAGCGCGGTGGCGGTTTCATCGAAGCAAACGTCACACAGGTAAGGCCCGCCGAGGGAGGGGTGACAGTCGATCTGACGGACGGCCGCCAGCTTACCGGAAACCGCGCGGTTATCGCCGCCGGAGCGTGGTCTAAGCCGCTCGCCGCGCGCCTGGGCGACCACATCCCGCTGGAGACCGAGCGCGGCTATAACACGACGCTGCCGCCCGATGCGTTCGACTTGAGGACGTTTCTCGTGTTCGGCGAGCATGGCTTCGTGATCTCGCGGCTGTCCTCAGGTATCCGGGTTGGCGGCGCTGTCGAACTCGGCGGGCTGACGCGCAAACCAAACTATGCCCGCGCGGACGCGATGCTGAAGAAGGCCGCCGACTTCCTGCCCGGCCTCAAGACCGAAGGCGGCACGCAATGGATGGGCTTCCGCCCGTCATTGCCCGACACATTGCCCGCCATTGGATTTTCCCGCGCATCCCGGGATATCATCTACGCATTCGGGCACGGGCATCTGGGCCTGACGCAGTCGGCGGCGACAGGCCGGCTCATCCGCGACCTGATAACCGGCGCACAGCCGCCGATCGACCTTGCGCCCTTCAGCCCGCAGAGGTTTTGACATGGCACGGCACACCTTCTCCTGCATCGACGGCCACACCTGCGGCAATCCGGTCCGGCTCGTCGCGGGCGGTGGGCCGCTGCTTGATGGCGACACGATGCTGGAGCGCCGCGCGCATTTCCTCAGCCAGTACGACTGGATCAGGACCGGGCTGATGTTTGAGCCGCGCGGGCATGACATGATGTCCGGCGCGATCCTCTACCCGCCGACGCGCGAGGACTGCGATATCGGCATCCTGTTCATCGAGACGTCGGGGTGTCTCTACATGTGCGGGCACGGCACGATCGGCACCGTGACCATGGCGCTGGAGAATGGGCTGATCCAGCCGAAGACGCCGGGAGAAGTGCGGCTCGACACGCCCGCCGGGCTGGTCGTGGCAACTTACACGCAGGACGGGCCGTGGGTGGAGGAGGTGCGCATCACCAACGTACCGTCGTTCCTTTACACGGAAGGGCTGGAGGCCGAGGTGCCCGAACTGGGCGCGTTGACCGTTGATGTGGCCTTTGGGGGAAATTTCTATGCGATCGTCGAGCCGCAGGCGGCGTTCTCCGACATCGCCGAGGTCAGTGCCGCCGACCTGATCCGCTGGAGCCCGGTGTTGCGCGAACGGCTCAACGCGGCGCACGAGTTCATCCACCCCGAGAACCCCGACATCCGCGGCCTGACTCACGTGCTATGGACCGGCGCGCCAACGGTGGAAGGCGCGACCGCGCGCAACGCCGTCTTCTATGGCGACCGCGCCATCGACCGCTCGCCCTGCGGCACCGGCACCTCGGCGCGCATGGCGCAATGGGCCGCGCATGGCAAGCTCCAGCCCGGCGACGACTTCGTGCATGAGAGCATCATCGGCTCGCTGTTCCACGGGCGGGTGGAGGCGGCGACGACCGTCGGCGGGCGCGACGCCATCATCCCGTCCATCGGCGGCTGGGCGCGCCAGACCGGCTTCAACACCATTTTCATCGATGACCGCGACCCGTTCGCCCACGGCTTTCAGGTGATTTAGAGGGATCAATGAAAATCACCGGCATCAAGGCATGGCAGGTCGACCTGCCGCTGAAGGAAGGGCGCTACGCCTGGTCGGACGGACATTCCGTCGAGATCTTCGACTCCACGGTCGTCGCTGTCGAAACGGATGCCGGCATCACCGGATATGCCGAATGCTGCCCGCTCGGCGCGACCTATCTACCGGCCTATGCGCGTGGCGTGCGCGCCGGGCTGGCGGAAATCGCGCCGCGCCTGATCGGGCTGGACCCCACCAACCTGGGTGCGATCAACCGGGCGATGGACCGCGCGCTCGGCGGCCACCCTTACGTGAAGGCGCCGATCGACGTGGCCTGCTGGGACATCCTCGGCAAGCAGGCCGCGATGCCGGTCTATCAACTCCTGGGTGGTGCAGCGCAGGGTAAGGTCGCGCTTTACCGCGCGATCTCGCAGGACGCGCCGGAAGCGATGGCCCGCAGCGTCACGGACTATCGCGCCGAAGGCTATCGCAAGTTCCAGCTCAAGGTCGGCGGCGACGCCGACGCGGATATCGACCGCATCCGCGCCTGCCGCGCAATCCTTGAGCCGGGCGATGTGCTGGTGGCGGACGCCAACACCGGTTGGACTCGCGCGGAGGCCGCGCGCGTGGTCGCGGCGGTCGCTGATCTCGACGTTTATATCGAGCAGCCCTGCCGGTCCTACGAAGAGTGCCTGTCGATCCGGCGGCGCACCGCGCGCCCCTTCGTGCTGGACGAGGTGATCACCGGCCCTGACATGCTCGTGCGCGGGCTTGCGGACGATGCGATGGACATCATCAACCTGAAGATTTCCAAGGTCGGCGGGCTGACCCGCGCGAAGCTGATGCGCGACCTGTGCGTGGAAAGCGGCATCGCCATGACGATCGAGGACACCTGGGGCGGGGATATCGTGACCGCCGCGATCGCCCATCTGGCGCGCTCGACGCCGGCCGCGTTCTGCTTCTCGGCAACGGATTTCAACAGCTACGGCACGCGCGACATCGCCGAAGGCGCGCCGAAGCGGGTCGAGGGGTGCATGACCGCGCCGGATGCACCGGGCCTGGGTATCGAACCGCTCGTCGAGAGTTTCGGTCCGCCGGTTTTGGACGTCTCGTGATGCGCAGCACGAAAGCCATTCAGATCGTCGGCTGCCATGCCGAAGGCGAGGTCGGGGACGTGATCGTCGGCGGGGTCGCGCCGCCGCCGGGCAAAACGCTGTGGGAACAGTCCCGTCACATCGCCTCGGACCAGCGCCTGCGCCGCCTCGTGCTCAATGAGCCGCGCGGCGGAGTCTTCCGGCATATCAACCTGCTGGTCCCGCCGAAGGATAAGCGCGCGCAAATGGGCTTCATCATCATGGAGCCGGAGGACACCCCGCCGATGTCCGGTTCCAATACCATCTGCGTGGCGACGGTGCTGCTCGATACCGGGATCATTCCCATGACCGAGCCGGAAACGCGGCTGGTGCTGGAGGCGCCGGCCGGGCTGGTCGAGGTCACCGCGCAGTGCCGCGCCGGCAAGGCCGAGCGGATCACGCTGCGTAACGTGCCGAGCTTTGCGGACAAGCTGGGCGCGGTCATCGAGGTGGAAGGTATCGGCACGCTCACCGTCGACACCGCCTATGGCGGCGACAGCTTCGTCATCGCGGACGCCGCCGCGCTTGGCTTCGCACTGACACCGGATGAGGCGCGCGATCTTGCGGAAGCGGGCGTGAAGATCACGCGCGCGGCGAATGAACAGCTCGACTTCGTGCATCCGGCCAATCCGGGCTGGGATCACATCTCCTTCTGCCAGATCGCCGGGCCGCTGACGCGCACGGACGACGCGCTGACCGGCGCGAACGCCGTCGTCATCCAGCCGGGCAAGATCGACCGCTCGCCGACCGGCACGGGCTGTTCCGCGCGCATGGCCGTGCTGCACGCGCGGGGCGAGATGGCCGTTGGCGCGAGATACGTCGCGCGCTCGATCATCGGCTCGGAATTCCAGTGCCGCATCGCTGCCGAGACCGCCGTTGCTGACATGCCGGCTATTACCCCGGAAATCTCCGGCCGCGGCTGGATCACCAGAACGAGCACCGAGATGCTTGATCCTGATGACCCTTTCCCCGAAGGCTACAAGCTCTCCGACACCTGGCCCGCCAATAATTCGCCGAGGACACCATGAGCGAACAGATCCATGTCAGCTTCGATGAATTGCGGGATGCGCTGCGCCGCGTCTTCGCCGCGCATGGCTGCAGCGATCATGTTGCCGGGCTGATCGCTGAAAACATGGCGATCGCCGAGCGGGACGGCGCGGCGAGTCACGGCATCTTCCGCGTCGACGGCTACATCTCGACGCTGAAATCGGGCTGGGTTGACGGCAAGGCGGAGCCGGTGATCGACGATGTCGCGCCCGGCTTCATCCGCGCCGACGCCAGAAACGGCTTCACCCTCGCCGCGACCGACGCCGCGCGCCATCAGCTGATCGCCAAGGCGCGCGAGAACGGCGTCGCCATCCTCGCCATCCACAACTCTCAGCACTTCGGCGCGCTGTGGCCCGACATTGAACCCTTCGCGCGGGAAGGCTTTGTGGCGATGTCGATGGTCAACAGCATGGCCTGCGTCGTACCCTACGGCGGCTGCAAGCCGGTTTACGGCACCAACCCGCTCGCCTTCGCCGCACCGCGCGCGGGTGGCGATCCGGTGGTCTTTGATCAGGCATCCAGCGCGATGGCCAATGGCGATGTGCAGATCGCCGCGCGCGAGGGCGAAGCATTGCCGCCCGGCGCGGGTGTGGATGCCGGGGGCAACCCGACGACCGACCCCAAAGCGGTGCTGGACGGCGGCGCGCTCTTGCCCTTCGGCGGCCACAAGGGTTCGTCCATCGCCATGATGGTCGAGATCATGGGCGCGGCGCTGACGGGCGGGAAGTTCTCCTTCGAGGTGGATTGGAGCGAGCATCCCGGCGCAGTCATCCCGCATACCGGCCAGTTCATCCTGCTGATCGACCCCGGCCAGGGGGCGGCCCGGCCGTTCGCAGCGCGGGTGGAAGAGCTGATCGGGCGGCTGCGGGACGCTGGCGTGGAGCGCCTACCGGGGGAGCGGCGCTACGCGGCGCGGCGGCGGGCGGCGCAGCACGGTATACCGCTGGACGCCGAAGACTGGGCGCGGCTGCGTGAACGCGCCGGCATCTGAGCCTCACGCGCGGCCGATGCGCTGCTCAAAGCGGTCGAGAACCTGTCGCAGGTCGTCCGTCAGATGGTCCCGCGCCCGCGTCGCGATGCTCGGCGGAACGCCGTGAATCGCCTCGGCCACAGCACCGCAGATGCAGGCCACGGTGTCAGTATCCCCGCCGAGCATGATGACCGTGCGAACGGCGTCCTCCCAGCTCTCCCCCTCGAAAGCTGCGGCGAACGCGGGCGGCACCGTGCCGGCCGCGCTGGGCTCGAATCCGCCGGACAGCGCGTTGCGCGGTTCAAGGTCATAGCCATAGCTTTCGGTAAGCCAGTTTCGGACCGCCGCGATCGGCTCGCCCTTCCGCAAGGCGAAGATTGCGCGTGCGACCGCCTTTGAAGCGGCGATGGCGTCCGGGTGATCATGGCTGACGGCGGCTTGGGCTTCGGCCAGGCGATCGACCTCTTCGGCACTCCCGCTCAGCCAGCCGATCGAAGACACCCGCATCGGCGCACCGTTGCCAAAGCTGCCATAGGCCGGCGCGTCGTCCCTGTGTGCCCATTTGCGGAACATCCCGCCATAGCCACGGTTGGGATGCCGACGCACATACACGCGCAGCGTCTCCGCGAAGTCGGCATTCGTCATCACGGCGTCGGCCACGGCGACCGTGCAGACGGTGTCGTCGGTGAACCGGCAGGCCGGGTGGAACAGTTCGAAATCGTTTGGCGGCGACGGCTCGCCCTCGAAGCGCGACCCGATGATGTCGCCGGCGATCGCGCCGATCATTTTCAGCCTCCGGACTTGTCTCCGAGATAGCGTGAAAGCTCGCGCTCGAACTCGGGAAAGTACCGCGAGATCACGGAGACGTCGAAGCGCGCAAGGATCGACTCTTTCGGCTCGCGGTCGAGCAGAAACTGGAAGGCGGCCTCAATGATCTGATCGGGCGTGGTATCGCCTCGTGAGAGCCGCGCGAAGTCCTCACGCGCCATCGTCACGTGGTGCCGCGTTTCGCTCGCATCCTCCGCGACGGTCACGTCGAATGTGAGCGGGTCGTCGCTGAGCTGCTTTACGCTGATCATGCCTGTTCTCCTTCCTCGCCGCGTGACATGGCTATCAGGCGGCTTTTCGACAACGCCGGCTCGGCAGGCGGCGAAAAGTCTGGTTTATTGATCGACGATCCAATCCGAAACAAGCGAGCGCATTTAAGGCCATGCAAATTGTCAGATATTGCCTTGTCGTCTTTGTCGCCGCGGCTCTTCAGATCGCGCCGGTGCACGCCCTGCCGCCCGAGACGGTTCAGTCCGTCGTGTCGGTCCTTCCCGTCTGGCCGGATAAACCGCAGGGCGGGCCAGACGTTCCGCCCGGGACCGCGCCGGAAGGCAGTGGCATCGTGGTGGACGGCGACGCGAGCAGCGCGCTGATCGCCACCGCCTGGCACGTGATCAAGCCGGCCGAGCGCATTGATGTGCAACTGCGCGATGGGCGCATTGTCCCCGCCGAGGTCGTGGGCCATGACGCAGCCACGGACATTGCGTTGCTTCGCGTCGATGCCGACCTGGCCGCTTTTGAACCGGCACCGCGCCCGCAGCTCGGCCAGCGGGTCTGCGCCGTCGCCAACGCGTACGGGCTGGGGCTGTCGGTCAGTTGCGGCGTGGTCTCGGCGCTTGATGTCAGCGATGCGGGGTTCAACCCTGTCGAGGACTTCGTGCAGACAGATGCGGCGGCCAATCCGGGCAGTTCGGGCGGCGCGCTGGTTGACGAGGAGGGGCGGCTGGTCGGCATGATGGCCGCGATCTTCGCCGCGAAGTCCGACACGAACATCGGCATAAACTTTGCCATCTCCGCGCCCCTGCTGGAGCGCGTCGTCGAGGACCTGAGGGATGACGGCACGGTCGAGCGGGTGTCGCCGGGCTGGCGGCTGTCAAACCTGTCCCGCGAAGCGCAAGCAGAGGTCGCCGGCGTCCGCGTCGTCCAAGTTGCAGAGGACGGCGTGGCGTCAGGTGCAGGCGTTGAGCCCGGCGACATCATTCAGCGGATCGGTCCGCGCCGGATCCAGAGCGTGAAAGACGCGATCGCGGCGCTAGCGCTGGTCCGGCCCGGCGAGAAGACTCATGTGACGCTGCTGCGCGAGGGTGAGCGGCGGCAGGTCACGCTCTCATTCGGGGCGAGGGAAGCGCGGGCCGCAACAGAAGCGTCCGAATGCCCGCATCCCGAGCCGGTCTGCGCGGTGCGCGCGGCCGTGTTCCGCATCAAGAGCTTCGACCCGGAGGCGAGCGCGGTCCGTATCGCGCCCGATCTGCTGGTCACGAACCGCCACGTAGTTGGCGACCGCGCGGACGTGACGGTCTTCACGTCGGGCGGAGAGCTTAAAGGCCGTGTGGTTCCGTCCGCCTATCGCGGCGACCTGGCGCTCGTCCAGGTGAAGGGGCTACCGCGGGACGCCGCCGTGCTCGATATCGACGGAGAAAGGGCCACGGCGGATGCCTCGCGCTATTACGCGGTCGGCGCGGATGCGAACCGCGAGAAGGTTCGTGTCTTTGCGCCGGGCAAGCTCAATCTCGGCCCATCGGATGGTGCGCCTTTTGGACGGGTCCATGTCTCGGCGGCGATGCGCCCCGGCGTGAGCGGTGGCGCGCTGGTCGATGAAACCGGGAGGCTGGTCGGCATCGTCGTTGGCGGCGGCGAGGGCCGCAACGAGGCTATGCCGGTTCGCGAAGTTGTGGAGTTATTGGCATTGCGCGATGCTGCGGAGGCCGGAACGGTGCAGGCAGAACTCGGCGGCGCGCTGGTCCGCTGCGCGGCGGCGCTGGATGAGGCCGAGGAGGCCCCGCCGAATGCGTGGCTGAGCAAGGATACGCTCGCATCGATCCGTGAGGACTGCCGCGCTTCGGAGAATCCGGGCCAGTTCCTGCGGGCCGGGCGGTTGCTGGCCACGGCGGGCGAGAGGGACGCTGCGATTGCGTTCATGCAGGCGGCGGTCGATCGGGTGCCGCATTCGCTCAATGCCAGGATTTCGCTACTGGTGGCCCTGCAGTTGGCCGGGCGCTTCGAGCAGATGGTGGACCATGCGCGCTGGGTGATGGAGGTGCTGCCGGCCGATCCGCAGGCGCTGCGTTTTGCCATCCAGGCCGGCGTGTGGGGCGGGGACAACAGGCTGGCTGAAACGGCCTACGGCAAGCTGAAGCAAGTAGATCCGAGGCAGGCGGAGGCCGCGCGCCGGTTCATCGACAACGCGCCACCCGCGCCGCGGCCGCGGTGAGCGTTCATTCTGCGGGATCAGCAATCCAGCCGACGGCGACCACCTCGTCCTCGTACGGGGAGGGTTTCGCGCGGGCGAATATCCGGGCCTTCAGTTGATCCGTTGTCAGGTTGGGCGCCTCGGCGAGCAGCCGCGCGGCGAGTGCTGCCAGGCGCGGGACGGCATAGCTCGACCCGGACGCCGTGCCGCTGGCTCCGCGGAAATCCACGACCGGGACGTTTTCCGCGGGAAGCATGATATCGACGCTTTGCGGCCCCCAGTTGGAACCGCGCGCCAGCCGCCCGAACCCGTCGGATGAGGTGACGACGATCATGTTGTCGAGCGTGAGAACGCCGGGCCAGAGCGGATCGTCGTCGATATTCCGGCCGTTATTGCCTGCCGAGACGATGGCCAGCAGGCCGGGATGACCGCGCATCGCCTTGGCAAACGCGGTCCAGTCTTCCGGCTTGCGGCTGCCCAGCGGCATGGCGATGACGCGCGCGCCCGCCTGTGCGGCCCGTTCGAGCAGGGTGCGCATCCGGCTCATGTCCGGGCGCGGGTAGCGGAACGGGATCAGCGCTGCCGAGGGCGCCTCGCGCACGAGCACGGATGCAACGGCCGTGCCATGCCGGATCGGAAAGAAGACCCCGCGCGAGGTGTCCCCATCATAGGGCCAGGGATCCTGATCCCAGAAATCGTAGCCGAGCGGCTTGCCGTCGTCGCCCCGGGCAAGCCGGTCGCGGAAGAGCGGCAGATCGTAAGCGAGGCCGGAATCGACCAACGCGACGCGCGGCCCGCCGGGGTCGGTCCCGTCCGGCCAGGGCGCCTCCAGCGTCTCGGTCCATTTCACGGTCTCAAGGTCACTCGCGAGCTGTTCGAGCACAGTGTTCGCCGGCGCCTTTCGGACGATCCGCCGGCCGGCATGGAGTCGGCACCGGCCATCCGCCATCCCGAGAAGATGCGGGTGAAGCTCGCTGCCATTCTCCTTGTAGACGGCAGCCGTAAAGCGCCGGACCTGGCCGCGAAACCGGACCTGTCGCACCCTCAGTTCGCCGCCGCCGGGCAGGGCAAACCGTTGGGTCAGGCGCAGCATCTGCCGGCCCCGCTCCTCGCGCTGCTCGTCCAGAAACCAAGCGCCCCGCAGTGCCTGCTGCGCGGCGAGACCGGAGACCGGTTGCGGTCCGCACAGATGGTCCACGGCAAGGTGCACCCAGTCTCGCGGGCTGGCCGGTTCCTTTGACAGCGCCGGCGTACAGGCGGCAACCGTCAGAGCAATCATGAGGCCACGTATCATCTCCGGGTCTCTGCTTGATGCTTTCGTCTCTTGGCGAATGGGCGAGCGATGCCCTTCCGCAGAATTAACGGGTTGAACTGCTGACGCGCACCTCGGGCGGCAGTTTTGGATGCCTCCAACCGAAGCCCTCATCCTCAAGCCCGTATTCGTAGACCGCAAGACCGCACCGCTCGTAAAGCCAGACCGACACCAGCGCCCGGTGGCACCATGCTGGACCAGGCTGCGCTGGTTCGAAGCACAACAGCGCCGCGTCTCGGCCATCGGTCAGCCGCTCAAGGTCGCTCACGACATCCGCCGCGTCGCGCTGTGCGAGCATTCCAAAATAGCGCTTTTGGTAGGTGTCGTAGTCGACGGATCGAAACCATGGCCCCGGCGCCAGGGCGCGGTACATTTTGTATCCCTGCTGCCCGCGCGGCGTGCCCCGCGAAATCCCTATGCGGATGATGTCGTCGGGTAACGCGACGAACCAGGAGGACGTGACGATTCTCATATGGCGGCTGCCTTCCAGCTCTTTCCCGACACCAAGTTTCTACAGCACCCGGCGAGCAAGGTCCCCACCGCCGGTCTCAGAAGTCGCCTCATCGCTGCGAATACGGAACCAAGCTGTTGCTTCGCTTGTTTGACATCGGTCAGGGTCTTCCGACATGCGGCGCCGAAAAGGAGAGACCTGATGCTGAGCTGGATCATCCTTTTTCTCGTGCTTGCCATCGTCGCAGGCGTTCTCGGGTTTACCGGCATCGCCACGGCCTTCGCCACGATCGCGCAGATCCTGTTCTATATCTTTCTGATCTTCCTCGTGGTGGCGCTAGTCATGTACTTCGTTCGTGGCCGCGGCTCCCAACGCATGTAGCAGCCCCTCGTTCGGGCGCCGGAAAAGCGCGCGCGCATTGGTCAGTCACAGCCTATGCGATTCTTTAACTACATTCGTGCTTCTCTGCTGTCGGAAGCAGGAACGCGCGCGACCCCATAGGAGCCGGTGATGGGGCCTTACAACTCAAACCTGATCGAGCCGTTAGTCGCCTTGATCGCGGGGGTTCTGATCTTCGTGAGGCCGGCGCTGCTCAGCTATATCGTCGCCATCTACCTGATCGTGGTCGGCCTCGTTGGCCTCGGTGCGCGGTTCTAGCGACGGCAAGACCTAAAGAAACGTTTAAGATTAGCGCCTCAAAGCCGCCGGCCTTTCAACGATCGAGGGAACATTTGCCGGGGCCTATGCGCTTCTCCTTGGAAAAGCGTTCCGCCCGCCCGTGCGGCCGCGCTTGCGAGATTTTCGCGCCACCAAGGAGACCAGCAATGTTGAAAACCGTCCTTCTGAGCGCCGCGACCGCCTTCGCGATCGCCGCGCCGCAGGCGCAGGCACAGGACCAGCCGCCGCCAGACCAGGACAAGTTTATGACCACCCATACGCCCGATCAATGGTTGAGCACGGAGATCCTCGGTCGACAGGTGCAGAACCTCGCCGGCGAGGAGATGGGCGACATCGATTATCTGCTGATCGATGAATCCAACAGGGTCGTCGCAGCGGTGATTGGCGTCGGCGGCTTTCTCGGCATCGGGCGAAAGGTCGTGGCCATCCGGTTCGACGAAATCAAGCGGAGAAGAACTGACGATGGGGAAGTCGAACTGCTCGCCAACGTGACGGAGGAGGCGCTGGATGCCGCGTCCGAGTTCAGGAAGTCGCCCGCAACGCGCCGACGCGAAGAAGCCGAAGAGCCCGCAGGCCAGATGACGTCCTCTGAAACCCGAAAGAGGGCGGGCAAGGCCGAAGCCCGGAAGGAGGCGGAGCAAATGGGCGCGCAATCCGGCGAGACGGGTTCTGCCCAGGAACAGTGATCCGCCCCGCACCCGCCAACAAATTCAGGAGGTTCCCAATGAACTGGGATCAGGTGAAGGGAAACTGGCAGCAGATGAAAGGCCAAATCAAGGAGCAGTGGGGCGAACTCACCGACAGTGAACTGGACCAGATCGAAGGCAAGCGAGAGCAGCTCGTCGGCAAGATCCAGGAGCGCTACGGCGTCGCCCGCGAGAAAGCTGAGGAACAGATCGACAACTGGCTCTCAGAGATGCGTTGACCGCGGATCGCAAGTTTCCAGGCTGACCCCCAGGGACAACGGGCGGAGGATGACCCTCCGTCCGTTGCTCTTTCTGGTGACTCCCGTTCTTTTCAAGTTTCGATACCCGAGAATATTTGATGTCTTACACCCGCTTCGGACTGATGATCCTCACCTCCACGGTGGTGATGTTCATCCTCATGTACCTCAACACCTATGCCTGGGAGCACCTCTTCTTCTCCGAGACGCGCGTATACATGGCGATCCTGATGGGCGCCTCCATGGCGGTCATCATGCTCTCCTACATGCTCGGCATGTATCCCAACAGGGCGGTAAACGTGGCCATCTACATCGCCGCCCTGATCGTCTTTGCTGTGTCGCTATGGCTCGTGCGCAGCCAGGTCACCGTCTCCGGCGAGAGCTACATGCGCGCGATGATCCCGCACCATTCGATTGCCGTCATGACTTCCGAACGGGCGCAGATTCGCGACCCCCGTGTGCGGAAGCTGGCTGACGAAATCATTGAAGCTCAACGGCGGGAGATTGCTGAAATGCGCTATCTGATCGGCGAGGTGGACAAGGGCGATTTCGTGCAGACCATCCATGAGGACCCGCCGGCCAGGGTCGGCACGGTTCGGGACGCGCTTAACAATACCCTGATTTCCGCGCTCGACCCGGCTCCGCTCTCTGAGGCGCAAGCGGAAGAGGCACTGGAGGCCGCGCCCCGCTGCCGGTTCAATCGCAGCCCGGAGTCAGATCCTATCCTGTGGGCGGCGGGCGAGCGCGGGCCCGGCGTGATGCAACTCAACGGCGTGATCATCCCGCTGGAAGCCGCGGCAGGCGGGGATGCGGATACAAGTTGGCGGGCCGAAGGACTGACGACGGAGCTCCGCCCGCTCGGCGAAGAAGCCGACTGGCGCTCGGATTCGGAACTGATATTCGCGCTCGATCAGGGCCTGACCGTCGGCTACCGCGGGTTCTGGTCCTGTGCGGCTCCGGCAGGCTGACGCTGCCTCGCGTTTAAACACCCGCGTTCAGGATCGGCCCCTGGAACGCCGGACGGGTCTTGAGCCGCTCATAATATGCCTCCAGAGCAGGGAGGTTGGGCCGCTGGATATCGAAGTAGTACCAGCGATGAACCATCATGCCGATGGCGCAATCCGCGATGGTCGGCTGCGCGCCCGCGACATAGGCGCCTGTCTTCTGCAACTGCGCGTCGAGGATGCTGCACGCCTTTGCGCTTTCCGCCTCGTGCTGGGGCATGCCTTCCGGGTCCGATCCGGGCTTCACATGCAGCGCGAAGAATATGCGCCGAACCGGCTCCTGAAGCTCGATGATCAGCCAGTCCATCCACTGGTCGACGATCGCGCGCGCGCGCAGATCGGCCGGATACCATTCGGGGCCATACTTCGCCGCGAGATAGCGCAGGATCGCATGACTCTCCCAGAGAATGAAACCGTCCTCGTCCATCACCGGGACCTTGGCATTGGGGTTCAGCGCCTTGAACTCCGGCGTGTCAGTCGGCGCATAGCCGCGGCCATAGTCGCGGCGATCAACTTCAAGCCCCAGCTCTTCAGCGAGCCAGAGGACCTTGCGCACGTTCGAGGAGTTGGCGCGCCCATAAATCGTGATCATTCTTCTTATTCCCCCTTCTGGCCGTTGGCGTCCGGCGCCGGGTTATTGGGGCTGTCTGCACGGAAATAGTCAAGCATGCGGTTGCGGCGGAGCGGGCCGCGACGGGCCGGAGTTTGCGGTTTGGCTTCCGGGCCACCGGCCGAGCGCGCGAGATTCAGGATGATGGCGAGATGATGCACGCTACGGCCGAGGCCATCGGCGATCTGGTGGCGGCAGGAAAAGCCGTTGGCGATCAGGAGGGCGTCGCGTTCGCTTTGCCGGATCGCCGGGAACAGGGCGAGTTCGGCCATGTCGATGGACGCATCGAGGTTCTCGGAAAGATAGCCGAAGGCGCCGGCCATGCCGCAGCAGCCGGAATCGATCGCCGCCGACTCCAGGCCGGGCACCTGCGACAGCGCCGTGTGCATGGCGTCCATGCCGCCGAGCGCCTTCTGATGGCAGTGCCCATGGATCAGCGCCTTCGCCTCGATCGGGCTGGCGGACAGCGCCCAGCGCCCGGCCGCCATCTCGCGAGCGATATATTCTTCGAGAAGCCAGGAACTCCCGCTCAGCCGCTTGCCCGGATCGCCGAGTCCCAAGTCGCGGTATTCGTCGCGGAAGGTGAGCAGGCAGGCCGGCTCCAGCCCGATCACCGGCACGCCGCGCTCCACGAAGCGCGCGGCCGTCTGGACGGTGCGCCGCGCCTCGGCCCGCGCCTCGTCGACCAGCCCGCTCGCCAGGAAGGTGCGCCCGCAGCACAGTGGCCGTTTGTCGCCGGCACGGAGGATGTGCACGCGCCGCCCGGCCGCCGTCAGTACCTCTACGGCTGCGCGCAGATTGCCCGGCTCGAACCAGGTGTTGAAGGTGTCGGCGAACAGCGCGACCTCCTGGCCGTCTTCCGGGCCCGCCGGCTCGTTCGTCAGGAAGGGCCGCGCGCTCCACTGCGGCAGGCGGCGATGCGCGGAAAACCCCAGCGCCATGTCCGAAAGCATGGCGAGCGAGGGCACGAAATCCCGCGCGTTCAGCGCCCACCAAAAGCGGCGCGCGTATGGTGCATAGCGTGGCAGATAGGCGGTCAGCTGCTCGCGCAGGGGCAGGCCGTGGCGCTTGTGCGCAGCGTTCAGCACTTCGGTTTTCATCTTGGCGATGTCGACGCTGGCCGGGCATTCGCTCTTGCACGCCTTGCAGGAGACGCAGAGCTTCATCGTCTCCAGCATCTCGGGCGCCGTGAACCCATCCGGGCCAAGTTGGCCCGAGATCGCCAAGCGCAGCGTGTTGGCGCGTCCGCGCGGGCTGTCGCGTTCATTGCGCGTGACGCGGTAGGAGGGGCACATCGCGCCCTCGCTGAGCTTGCGGCAGGCGCCGTTGCCATCGCAGGCTTCGACGGCGGGTTGAAAGCCGCCCGGCCATTCAAGGGCGGTCTCAATCGGCGGCACGCGGTAGTCCGGGCTATAGCGGAACAGCATCCGGTCATCCATGCGCGGTGCGCCGGTGATCTTGCCGGGATTGAGCCGGCCATCGGGGTCGAACAGTGCCTTGACCTCGCGGAAGACTCGGCTCGCCTTGCGCCCGAACATCGTCGCGTGAAACTCGGAGCGCGCCAGCCCGTCGCCATAGCTGGCCGCGTGCGTGCCGCCATAGCGGCGCACCAGTGCGAAGGTCTCCTCGGCCAAGCGGCGCATGGTCTTGACGTCGCCTGCGCGTTTGAGGTTGAGGCCGGGGCGCATATGCAGGCAGCCGGCCCCTGCATGGCCGTACAGGCTGGTCTCGATGCCGTAACGTGCCAGCATCGTGGTCACGTCCTCGGCATAGTCCGCCAGATGGTCGAGCGGCACCGCGCAGTCGTCGATAAAGGATACCGGCTGGCCCGCGCCGCTGCCTGCCATCAAGAGGTTCAGTGCCTGGTCGCGCACATGCCAGATCGCGCTTTGCACCTCCGCCCCGACGGCCTCGACGACCGCATGGCGATGGCCAAGCTCGGCCATGAGCTCGTCCAACTCTTTGAGCTTGCGGATATTCTCCATGCGGACATCGCCCATGAACTCGACCAGCAGGATTGCGCCCGGCTCGCCGCGGATGAATCGGCGCAGGATCGGCGAAAGCCGCGTGTTGCCGTTGGCAAGCTCGAGAAGGCTCTGGTCCATCAGTTCGATGGCCGTTGGTTGCAGCTTGACGAGGTAGGGAACGGCCTCCAGCCCCGCGCGTAGGTCGGGGAAGTGGCAGACGCCCAGCGCGCGATTCTTGGGCAGCGGCGCGAGCTTCAGCTCGATCCGTTTCGACAGCGCCAGCGTGCCTTCCGAGCCGACGAGCAGTTCCGCCATGTTGTGCGGCTGGCGGTCGGGCAGGAGCGCATCGAGGTTGTAGCCCGCGGCGCGCTGCGGCAGGTCGGGAAAGACCCGCCTGATCATCTCCTCGTGCTGCTCACCCATTTCCAGAAGCGTGAGCACCCCGTCATCGAAGGCGCCAGGCGCCTCTGGGTCGGGGAAGTCCTCGGGCAACTCGCCAAAGACGGCTTCGGCGCCGTCCGCGAGGATCGCGTCGATCGCGGACACGTTCTCGCGCATCCCGCCATAGCGCAGGGCGCGCGGCCCCCTGGCGCCGGTGGCCGTCATGCCGCCAAGGGTGGCGCGGCCACCGCTGGCAATATCGACCGGGAACCAGACGCCCTCGGGCGCAAGCTGGCGGTTGAGTGCCTCCAGCGTGATGCCGGGCTGCACGGCACAGGTCATCGCGCCGAGATCGTGAAACAGCAGCTTGTTCAGGTATTTGGAGCAGTCGATGAGCAGCCCTTCGCCGACCGTCTGCCCGGCCGTTGCGGTGCCACCCCCGCGGGCGGTGAGGGCGACGCCTTCTTCCGCCGCTATGCCCGCGATCGCAAGCAGGTCATGCTCGGTGCGCGGCGCGACCACGCCGAGCGGGAACACCTGATAGATGGATGCATCGGTGGCGTACCGCCCGCGGTCGAAGCGGTCGAAAAGAACCTCGCCCTCGATCTCGCTGCGCAGCCGGTCGGCCAGACGGCCCCGCGCGGCATCATTCAATAATGGCGGCATCTGCTGTAGGGTCGGTCCTGCGCAGGCACGAGGCGCGCGTTTGCGGGACGGGCCGATTCGCAGGCCCGGCGGTCACGCGCGCAGAAAATCGCGCAATTCTCAAACACGTGAAAGGCCCCGTCGCGAATGAATTTGCATAGCCACGAGGACGACCTTCCGTCCTGGGAGGAGATCACGGCATTCATGGGCAAGCCGGAGAACCACGCCGAGCAGCCCGAAACGGTGGAGTGCATCGAGACCCATATCTCGCTGATTTTTCTGGCCGGTGATGTGGCGTACAAGATCAAGAAGCCAGTCGTCTTTCCTTTTCTCGACTATTCCACGCCGGAAGCACGCCGCCGCGCCTGCATCAACGAGGTTCAGCTCAACCGGCGCACCGCACCCGACCTGTATCTCGGGGTGGTCCCCATCACTTACGACAAGACGCGCGGCCTGGAGATCGGCGGCAGCGGAGAAGTGCTGGAATGGGCGGTGAAAATGCGCCGTTTTCCTGAGGGTGCCCTCTATTCCGAGTTGGCGGCCGCTGGCCGACTCGGAGCGGAAGACTATGCCGAACTCGCGCGCGCGGTCCACACCTTTCACGACGAGGCGGCCAGGCGCATCGAGTCGGGGATGGCTGTACAGGCGCTGTCGCGGCTGATCGCAGAGAACGATGAAGCCTTCGCCACCTATCCGGATACGTTTCCGCCTGACGACGTGCGGCGGCTGCGCATGGAACTGGAGGCACGTCTGGCGGAGTTGACGCCGCTGTTGGAGAAACGCGCCCGCGGCGGCTTCGTCCGCCATTGCCACGGCGACCTGCATCTGCGTAATGTTGTAAGGATAGATGGTCATCCCGTGCTGTTCGACGCCGTGGAGTTTGATGACGCGATCGCCACGGTGGATGTGCTGGATGATCTGGCGTTCCTGCTCATGGACCTGATCGCGCGCGACGCCCTGCAGGGCGCGAATGTCGTGCTGAACGCTTATCTCTCGGCCGACAATGATATGCGCAACCTTGAGGGGCTGGCCGCGCTGCCAATATACTTGTCGACGCGCGCGGGCATCCGGGCCAAGGCTGCGGCCTATCAGGCGCAGAGCGAGGAGGCGCGGCGCTATTTCGATCTGGCCCGCAGTTTCATGGATCGGTCCGCCCCGGCGCTCATCGCTATCGGCGGGCTGTCCGGAACGGGCAAATCGACGCTGGCGCGCAGTATGGCGCCCGGGATCGGTGCGGCGCCCGGGGCGGTGATCCTGCGCAGCGATATTGAACGCAAGCGCCTGTTCGCCGCCGCAACCACGGAGCGGCTGCCCGAGAGCGCTTATACCGCGCAGGTGACGGAAACGGTTTACCGCACGCTGGCGAAGAAGGCCCGCGCTGCGCTCCGCGCCGGGCACAGCGTCATTCTTGATGCGGTCCATGGCCAGCAATTCGAGCGCGAAGCTGCCCGCGCCATAGCCGAGGAGGCAAGCGTGGAATTTGTGGGCATGTGGCTGACCGCCCCGGAGGAGACGTTGGTGGAGCGGGTCGAATCGCGCGAGTCTGACGCTTCGGACGCGGGCGCGGCAGTAGTGCGCAAGCAGCTTGGCTTTGATCCCGGTGAAATCGCCTGGGCGCGGATTGACGCTTCGGGCACGCCGGAAGAGGTGTGGGACAGTGCCAGAGCTCTGCTGCGCAAGCATGGTTTACGCGATTCGTGATCTTTGAACTATTCTTGCCACGCCTTGCGTGATGTGGAATAAATCGGCGAGACGATAAATCGGGCTGGGCCGGGATTGTCGTAGCCGCGCGCAACTGGGCTATTGGGAGAGCCGGTTAATGGTCAAAGAACGGGACATGGACAAGCAGAAGGCGCTGGATGCCGCGCTGAGCCAGATCGAGCGCAGTTTCGGCAAGGGCTCCATCATGCGCCTTGGCAAGGCCGATCAGGTGGTCGAGGTCGAGGCGATCCCCACGGGCTCGCTGGGGCTTGATATCGCGCTGGGTGTCGGTGGGC
Organism: Dichotomicrobium thermohalophilum; assembly: GCF_003550175.1. Lineage (NCBI taxonomy): Bacteria > Pseudomonadati > Pseudomonadota > Alphaproteobacteria > Hyphomicrobiales > Hyphomicrobiaceae > Dichotomicrobium > Dichotomicrobium thermohalophilum. The sequence continues at coordinate 2,071,487 of NZ_QXDF01000001.1, read as the reverse complement.
TGCCGCGTGGGCGCGTGATCGAGATTTTCGGCCCGGAATCCTCTGGCAAGACGACGCTGGCGCTGCATGTCGTCGCCGAGGCGCAGAAGAAGGGCGGCGTGTGCGGCTTCGTCGATGCGGAACATGCGCTCGACCCTGTTTATGCGCGCAAGCTCGGCATCAATCTGGATGATCTCCTGATCTCCCAGCCGGATACGGGCGAGCAGGCGCTGGAAATCGCCGATACGCTGGTGCGCTCCGGCGCGCTTGACGTTCTGGTGGTCGACTCGGTCGCCGCGCTGACCCCGAAGGCCGAGCTGGAAGGCGAGATGGGCGATTCCCTGCCGGGCCTGCAGGCGCGGCTGATGAGCCAGGCGCTGCGCAAGCTCACCGCCTCGATCTCGCGCTCGCACACCATGGTTATCTTCATCAACCAGATCCGCATGAAGATCGGCGTGATGTTCGGCAACCCCGAGACGACGACCGGCGGTAACGCGCTGAAATTCTATTCTTCGGTGCGTCTGGACATCCGCCGGATCGGCCAGATCAAGGAGCGCGACGAGGTCGTCGGCAACCAGACCCGCGTGAAGGTCGTCAAGAACAAGGTTGCCCCGCCGTTCAAGCAGGTCGAGTTCGACATCATGTATGGTGAAGGCGTCTCCAAGGTCGGCGAGCTGATCGACCTGGGCGTGAAGGCCGGCGTGGTCGAGAAATCCGGCTCCTGGTACTCACACGACAGCCAGCGCATCGGCCAGGGGCGGGAAAACGCCAAGAATTTCCTGAAGGACAACCCGGATGTCGCCGACGCCATCGAGAGGGCCATACGGCAGAATGCGGGCCTGATTGCCGAGCACATCCTTGATGAAGGCGGCGAGGACGAGGCTCCGGACAACGCAGGCGCATCCAACGGTGCGGCGGCGTCTGATGGCGGCAAAGGTTCCGGACGCAATGGCGCGTCGGCTTCCGGCGGCCGCACTGGAAGCTGATCCCGGCGCGCCTCGGCACATTTCTGGCGCTTAATTGACGAAAACGAGGCCGGCGCGGCATCGGCTGCTTGTCGCGCCGGCCCGGACCGTTTACATCATCACTGAAAATAAACAGCTTCTATCTTGCGGTGCAGTGGTGTGCGGGCAGGCGCTCAAGCGCTTGATCTTCATAACCTATGGGGCCGGCAGGCTCCCGGTCCGACACGGCGCATCCTGAACGAAACAAACGGAAGTCATGGCTCGCGTTAACGATATACGTTCGACATTTCTGGATTTCTTCGCCAAGCGCGATCACGAGATCGTGCCGTCCAGCCCGCTCGTGCCGCGCAATGACCCTACGTTGATGTTCACGAACGCGGGCATGGTCCAGTTCAAGAACGTGTTCACCGGTGCGGAAACCCGGCCCTATAACCGTGCGGTCACGTCGCAGAAATGCGTCCGCGCCGGCGGCAAGCATAACGACCTCGACAATGTCGGCTACACCGCGCGGCACCACACCTTCTTCGAGATGCTGGGGAACTTTTCCTTCGGCGATTATTTCAAGGATGTGGCGATCGAGCTGGCCTGGGAGCTGGTCACCAAGGAATTCGGCCTCGCCCCGAAGCGCCTGCTGGTGACGGTATACGCGGAAGACGACTACGCGGCCGACTGCTGGAAGAAGATCGCCGGCCTCCCCGATTCCAAGATCCTGCGTATCGCGTCGTCGGACAACTTCTGGGCGATGGGCGAGACCGGTCCCTGCGGCCCATGCTCGGAAATCTTCTTCGATCACGGCGAACACATTCCCGGCGGCCCGCCTGGCAGCCCGGACGAGGATGGCGACCGCTTTATCGAGATCTGGAACCTGGTCTTCATGCAGTATGACCAGGTGACGCCGGACAAGCGCGTGGAGCTGCCGCATCCCAGCATCGACACCGGCATGGGGCTGGAGCGGATCGCGGCGGTGCTGCAGGGCACGCACGACAACTACCATACGGACCTGTTCCAGACGCTGATCAAGGCGTCCGAGGAGGTCACGGGCGTCCCGGCGCGCGGCGAGAAGGAGGTCAGCCACCGCGTCATCGCGGACCACCTGCGCGCGACGAGTTTCCTGATCGCCGACGGTGTCCTGCCATCGAACGAGGGCCGGGGCTATGTCCTGCGCCGCATCATGCGCCGCGCGATGCGCCATGCCCACATGCTGGGCGCGCGCGAGCCGGTCATTTACAAGCTCGTCTCCGTACTCGCGCGCGAGATGGGTCAGGCTTACCCCGAACTGCACCGCGCAGAGGCGCTGATCACCGAGACGCTGAAGCTGGAAGAAGGCCGCTTCATGCGCACGCTCGACCGGGGCATGCAGCTTCTGCGGGAGGAGACGAGCAGCCTGACCTCGGGCGACACGCTGTCGGGCGAGACGGCGTTCAAGCTCTACGACACGTACGGTTTTCCGCTCGACCTGACGCAGGATGCGCTCAAGACGCGTGGCATCGCGGTTGATACTGACGGTTTCCAGGCGGCGATGGAGCGCCAGAAGGCCGAGGCGCGCAAGGCCTGGGCCGGTTCGGGCGAGGCGGCGACAGACAAGGTCTGGTTCGACCTGCACGAAGAACTCGGCGCCACCGAATTCCTCGGCTACGGCACCGAGCGCGCGGAGGGCGAGATCACCGCGCTCATCAAGAACGGCAAGCGGGTCAAGCAGCTTCGCAAGGGCGACAGCGGCGTCGTTATCACCAACCAGACGCCATTCTATGGCGAGGCCGGCGGCCAGGTCGGCGACAAGGGCCAGGTCATCAACACCAAGGGCGCGACACTGCGCGTGGATGACACTCAGAAGAAGCTGGGCGATCTGATCTGTCATTACGGCGTGGTCGAGCGTGGCCCGCTGCGCGTGGGCGACCAGGTGCATCTGTATGTCGATCAGCAGCGGCGCGCGGCCACGCGGCGCAGCCACTCCGCGACGCATCTGATCCACCAGGCGCTGCGGCTGGTGCTGGGCGATCACGTCGCGCAGAAGGGCTCGCTCGTGGAGCCGGGCCGGCTCCGCTTCGACTTCTCGCACCCCAAGCCGATTACCGACGAGGAACTCCGGCAGATCGAGGACATCGCCAACGCGATCGTGCTTCAGAACGACGCGGTCACGACGCGGCTGATGAGCGTTGATGAGGCGATCGAGCAAGGCGCGCTGGCTCTGTTCGGCGAGAAGTACGGCGAGGAGGTGCGCGTTGTCGCCATGGGCCGTGCTGAGGGCGACCGCGAAGAAAAGCCGTTCTCCATCGAGTTGTGCGGCGGCACGCATGTGGCGCGCACCGGCGATATCGGCCTGATCGCGATCGTCAGCGAGAGCGCGGTCTCCGCAGGCGTCCGGCGTATCGAGGCGCTGACGGGTGACGCGGCGCGGGCCTATCTGCGCGAGCGGGACCGCGAGGTGCGCGAGGCCGCGGAGGTCCTGAAGACCCAACCCGATGAAATCCTTGAGCGCATCCAGAACCTGGTCGAGGAGCGCCGGAAGCTCAGCCGCGAACTGGCCGAGGCGCGCAAGAAGCTGGCGCTCGGTGGCGCGGCCGCCGGCGCGAATGGCAGCGGTGCCGTGCGCGAGGTCGGCCGCGTGAAGATGCTGGGCCGCACCGTGGAGGGCATCCCCCCCAAGGAACTGCGCGGGCTGGTCGATGACGGCAAGCGCCAGATCGGCTCCGGGGTCGTCGCGATCGTTGGCAAGGGCGAGGACGGCAAGGCCGGGCTGGTCGTTGGCGTCACCGACGATCTGACGGACGAATATGATGCCGTGGAGCTGGTCCGCGCGGGCGCCGAGGCGCTCGGCGGCAAGGGCGGCGGCGGCCGGCGCGACATGGCCCAGGCGGGCGGCCCGGACGGGTCGCGCGCGGATGAAGCGCTCGATGCGATCGAAAAGCGGCTGAAGCAGGAGACCGTCGGGGCGTAAGCCGGAAAGGCCGATGAGCGAGATCATCTATAAGCTCATGAAGACCTACGCCTGGCGCGAGGCAGAAGCTGCAGGCGTATATCACGGCTCGGCCGACGATGAACGCGACGGTTTCATCCATTTCTCCACGGCGGATCAGCTTCCGGGGACGCTGGCGAAACATTTCGCGGGGCAGGAGGGATTGACGCTGGTTGCCGTCGATGCCGCCACGCTGGGCGACAAGCTGGTGTGGGAGCCGTCGCGGCGTGGCGATCTCTTCCCGCACCTTTATGACCCTCTGCCGACCGACGCAGTGCTCTGGACGAGAAGCCTGCCCCTCAATGCCGACGGCACGCACGAGCTGCCGTCCGATCTCCCGCGGAGGCGGGGCGGAGCCACACCGTGAAGTCGAGCGTCCTGCGTCTCGCTCAGGCCGGCCTTCTCACGCTTGATCCCGAGCGCGCCCATGACCTGACGCTGCGCGCGCTGGAGCGCGGGCTGTACCCGAAACCCGAACTGCCGCAAGATCGGCGCCTCGCGCAGGATCTGTTCGGCTGCCATTTCGCCAATCCCGTTGGCATGGCGGCGGGCTTCGACAAGGACGCGCGCGTCCTGCGTCCGTTGTTCGAACTGGGCTTCGGCTTCGTGGAGGTCGGGACAGTCACGCCCGAACCGCAGCCGGGCAACCCCCGCCCGCGCATTTTCCGGCTTATCCGTCAGCGGGGCGTCATCAACCGGCTGGGCTTCAACAGCCAAGGGCACGAAGCAGTCCGTGCGCGGCTGGCCCGCCAGCGGTTTCAGGGCGTGGTCGGCGTCAATATCGGGGCCAACAAGGAATCGGACAACTTCATCGCCGATTATGAAGCCGGGCTGCGCGCCTTTGCGGATTGCGCCGATTATTTCACGGTCAATGTCTCCTCACCCAACACGCCGGGCCTGCGTGCGCTGCAGACGCCTGACCGGCTGAATACGCTGCTTGAGCGGTTGACAGCCGTTCGTGTCGATCTGGCAGGGACCACACCCGCGCCGCCGTTGCTGGTCAAGCTCTCGCCTGACATCCCGGAGGACGAACTGCCAGAGGTCGTGCAAGCGGTCCTGGCACACGATGTCGCTGGCCTTATCCTGACCAACACGACGCTTTCGCGTCCGGACCTGGAGAGCGTCCCGCAAGCGAGCGAAACAGGCGGGCTTTCGGGCCGGCCGCTGTTCCCGCTGGCAACGCGTGTGCTGGCGCAGGTTTATGTGTTGAGCGAGGGCCGGCTGCCGCTCATCGGCGTCGGCGGCGTCGACTCCGCGGAGACCGCAGTGGCGAAGGTACAGGCGGGGGCGTCGCTGGTGCAGCTCTACTCTGGACTGATCTATGAAGGCGTCGGGCTGGTTGCAGAAATCCTGAACGGCCTGGCGGCGGCACTGGACAGGGCGGGCGCGGCCACGCTGGCTGATCTGCGGGGCACGCGGGCGCGGGAATGGGCGGCGGAGCCTCCGGCTTGACGACAGGCTGGGGCAGGCAGGGCCGAATCGCGGTGGACAGGGGCGCGCCCATCTGGCAAATCGACAGGCGTCGGCCTGTCGCGGCGACGTCACATTTCCCGCGCACCCGTCTGGATCGCGCGGCGCTCGTCGCTTAAATCATTAACAATTCGATCTGCGACGAAAGGCGAGAGTGCAGTGAACTGGATCAATAACGTTGTCCGGCCGAAGATCCGCGATTTCTGGCGAAAGCGCGAGATGCCGGACAATCTGTGGGTCAAGTGCCCTGACAGTGGGCAGATGATCTTCTATCGCGACCTGGAAGCCAACCAGTTCGTGGTGCCTGGCTCTGGCTATCACATGCGTATGGCTGCCCCGGCGCGCCTCGCCTCTCTTTTCGATGACGGCGAATACGAGAAGATCGAGCTGCCGGACGTCCCGGTCGACCCTCTGAAATTCCGCGACGAGCGTCGCTATACCGACCGACTTAAGGACGCGAGGACCAAGACCGGACAGCAGGACGCGGTGCTGGTGGGCGCCGGCACCCTGGATGGGCGGCCAGTCACGGCTGCGGTGCAGGATTTCAACTTCATGGGCGGCTCGCTTGGCATGGCCGCGGGCGAGGCGGTCCTGAAGGGCATGTTCACAGCGGTGGAGCGGGGTACGCCGTTCATCCTGTTCGCGGCTTCGGGCGGGGCGCGGATGCAGGAGGGCGTGCTCTCGCTCATGCAGATGCCGCGTACGACCGTGGGCGTCCAGCGGCTGAACGAGGCGCGGCTGCCCTACATCGTTGTGCTGACGCACCCGACGACCGGCGGCGTCACGGCGTCCTACGCCATGCTGGGCGACGTGCATCTGGCCGAGCCGGGGGCGCTGATCGGTTTTGCAGGGCCGCGCGTGATCGAGCAGACCATCCGCGAGAAGCTGCCGGAGGGGTTCCAGCGCGCGGAATATCTGCTGGAGCACGGCATGGTCGACAAGGTCGTGCATCGGCATCAGCTTCGCGCCACGATCAGTCGGATCTGCGCGCTTCTCATGGCGCAGCGCCAACACAAGCACGCGCAGCCGCAGCCGAGCGATGCGCCGCGCATCGGCCCACCGCTCAATGGTGCTGGCGCGGAAGAAGATGCAAGCGTGCCGCACGGCGCGAAGCCCAACGGCCGCACCGACGGCGATCACACCGACACCACCGACGCGGACGAAGCCGCGACGCCGCCGGCCAACGGCGAGGGCGCCGACAACGCGGTCAAGACGACGCGCGGGGACACGCATTTGTCGTGACCGGCGCTTTACGCCCGCGCCCCGATCTGCGAAGTTGCGCCCCGTTCCGGCGCGGACCGCTTGGCGCGCCCAACCCCCTAACCAACGGACTGAAGAATCGTGGCGAGTTCCGAATCCGCGACCATTCTGCAGCGGCTTGAACAGCTGCACCCCAAACTGATCGACCTGTCGCTGGGGCGGATCGAACGCCTCGCCGCGGCTCTGGGCAGCCCGCACGAGCAGTTGCCCCCGGTGATTCACGTCGCCGGGACGAACGGCAAGGGCTCGGTGATCGCCTATCTCAAGGCGATGCTGGAGGCCGCGGGCTTGCGCGTGCATGTTTACACGTCCCCACATCTGCGCGACTTTAGCGAGCGCATTTGCCTTGCCGGGCCAGAAGGTGCGCAACCGATTGCTGAAGACGCCCTGAGCGAGCTGCTCGAGCGGGTGGAGCGCGCCAATGCCGGCGAGCCGATCACGTTTTTCGAGATCACGACCGCCGCGGCCTTCCTCGCCTTCGCGGAAAACCCGGCCGACGTGGTGATCCTCGAGACCGGCCTGGGCGGGCGGCTCGATGCGACCAACATTGTGCGCAGCCCGGCCCTGACCCTGATCACGCCGGTGTCGATTGACCATGCCGACTTCCTCGGCGATACCATCCCGCAAATCGCCGCGGAAAAGGCGGGCATCATCAAGCCGGGCGTGCCCTGCGTGGTCGCGCGCCAGCCGGATGAGGCGCTTGATGCGATCGTCTGCAACGCCTCCGACCTGCGTGCGCCCATCCTTGCGGGCGGCAGCGCCTGGGACGCCTATGAGCAGCATGGCCGGCTGGTCTTCCAGGACGAGAACGAGCTGATCGACCTGCCGCTGCCGCGCCTGATCGGCCGACATCAGATCGAGAACGCGGGCATAGCCGTTGCGGCGGTGCGTAATCTGCCGGGCTTCGAGATCACGGAAAGCGACATCGCCAAGGGCCTCAACGATGTAAGCTGGCCGGCGCGGCTGCAGCGGCTCGGCCCGGGGGCGCTTCATGCGCTGACCTTTCCGAACTCGGAGTTGTGGCTCGATGGCGGTCACAACCCCTCCGCGGCGCAGGCGCTCGCGGGCGCGATGGCCGAGCTGGAAGAGCGGGTGCCATGCCCGCTTCACCTGATCATCGGGATGATGTCGAACAAGAACGCCGCGGCGTTTCTCGCGCCGTTCGCGGGGCTGACCGAATTCGTGGCGACGGTGGCGATCCCCGGCCAGCCGAACGCCTATACGGCCGGCGAGCTTTCGACGATGGCGCGGCACCAGGGCCTGTTCGCCGAGCCGGCGCGGGATCTGGAAGACGCTTTCAACCTGAGCCGGAGCGTGGCTCAGGGGCCGGTTCGTATCCTGATGACGGGTTCGCTCTATTTTGCCGGCAAGGTCCTGGAGGCGCACCAGCATGGGCTGGCGCGGATTTAATGGCCGGGTAGGGGCGCGAAGAGCGTGACGCCTTCCGGCTGTGGAACGTCAGGGGCATAAACTACGCGATCATCCTCGACCCACGCCGCGCCACTGGCCACCAGCCGCACCGCCCACGGGTATAGCTGGTGCTCGGCACGTAGCACGCGCGCGGCCAGCGCCTCGGCGTCGTCGCCGGGCAGGACGGGCACGGCGGCCTGCGCCACGATTGGCCCCTCATCCATCTCGGCGCGCACGAAATGCACCGTGCAACCGCTGATCCGCACGCCTGAGGCAATCGCCCGTTCATGTGTGTCGAGCCCGCGGAAGGCCGGCAGGAGCGAGGGGTGAATGTTGAGCTGGCGATCGCGCCAGAGTTGGACAAACTCTGGCGTGAGCAGCCGCATGAAGCCGGCGTTGCAGACCAGCTCGGCGCCGGCGGCGCGCAGCGCATCGTCAAGCGCGCGGTCAAAATCGGTGCGGCTGGCAAAATGCTTATGATCGATCACCTGAGTCGGGATGCCAGCGCTTTCCGCGAATTGAAGGCCCGGCGCCCCTGGGCGGTTCGAGATGACAACGGCAATTTCGGCCGGGTAGTCGGGCGTCTGGCAGGCCTCGATCAACGCGGCGAGATTGCTGCCGCGTCCGGAGATGAGCACGCCGATTTTCCTATACCCGCTCATGTTGGCCACGCGATCTGACCGGTGAAGTGGACGGGCGTGTCCGTGCGTGCCACAAGCCGCCCGACGAGGTAAGGTGTTTCACCTTCGGCCCGCAGTGTGTCCATGATCGGCCCGGCATCTGCCTCTGCCACGATCACGGCCATGCCCACGCCGCAGTTGAAGGTGCGCAGCATGTCCGCGTCGCGCACGCCGCCTTGGCGCGCCAGCCAGCCGAACATGGCTTGTGGCCTCAGCTCGGCGAGGTCGACCGCTGCGGCAAGTCCATTCGGCAGGACGCGCGGCAAGTTTTCGGTCAGTCCGCCGCCCGTGATATGCGCCAGGGCCTTGATGCGCGGCAGTCCGGCGAGTACCGGGCGCACATAGATGCGCGTCGGGGTCAGCAGGGCTTCCCCCAGCGTGATCTCCGGCGCGAAGGGCGCAGGCGACATCCAGTCCAGCCCGGCATCCGCCGCGATGCGCCGCACGAGCGAGAAACCGTTAGCGTGCACGCCGGAAGAGGGCAGAGCGATAATGACGTCGCCCGCCGCCAGGTCGGCCCGCGGCAGGACGGCGCTGCGCTCCACCGCGCCGACCGCAAAGCCGGCGAGGTCATAGTCCTGCCGGGCGTAGAGCCCTGGCATCTCGGCCGTCTCGCCGCCGATCAGCGCCGCGCCGGCCTCCTTGCAGCCCGCCGCGATGCCGGCGACGACTTTCTCCGCCACTGCCGGATCAAGCGCGCCGCAGGCGAAATAATCGAGGAAGAACAGCGGCGTCGCGCCCTGCACGATCAGGTCGTTGACGCACATTGCCACCAGGTCGACGCCAATACCGCCGTGCTGGCCGGTTTCGATCGCGATTTTCAGCTTGGTGCCGACGCCGTCGGTGGCTGCGACGAGGATCGGGTCGGTAAAACCCGCCGCGCCAATATCGAATAGCGCGCCGAAGCCGCCGAGATCGGCATCCGCGCCAGGCCGCGCTGTTGACGCGGCGAGCGGTTTGATCGCGCGCACCAGGCGCTCGGCGGTGTCGATGTTGACGCCGGCCTGTTCATAGGTCAGGCCCTTCTCAGCAGGCTTGTCAGACATGCGCTCATTCCGTCATTGCCTGCCACTTGACTTGCGCGGCTGAGGGCGCAGGGTCAAGCGGTCTGTAACTTCGCGGCGCGTTTTGCGCTCATTTCCGCCGGACTCGTTGCCGATAACATGGCAAATTGGTAAGTGAGCCATCTCACAACCCCTACGCGCTTGAGTCGACGAACAATGATCAGATTTGCGTTGCGCCTGTCCTGTGGTGTGTTTGCGCTGCTCGCGGCGTTTGAGCCCGCTGCGGCGCAGTCGCCGGTCTATACCGTGGCGAAGGTCGCGGTGAATACGAAGGCCAGCGACGCCGTGACGGCCAAGGAGCAGGCGATCCGCGAAGGCAGCCAGCGCGCCTTCCGCAAACTTCTGTCCCGCCTGGTGGCCTTCAAGGCACATGACCGCCTGCCGGAGTTGAGCGCATCGGCCATCGACGGGATGCTCGACGGCTTTGTCGTGCGCGAGGAGCGGTTCTCCAGCACGCGCTATATTGCCACGCTCGATTTCACCTTCGAGGCCGGGAAGATCCGAGATCTGCTCAACCGCATCGGGTTGCCACATACCGATCAGCAGTCGCCGCCGGTGAAGCTGTTGCCTGTCGCCCAAGGCGAGAGCGTTGGCGAGACATGGCGCGCGGCCTGGGGAGCGCTTGACCTGAAGCACGGTCTCGCTCCGCTGGACATGCCGCCGGCGCAGGCCGCGAGTCTGCCCGCGGGGATGAGTATGACAGCGCGGGCGGTGCAGGTGCTGCAGGGCCGGCTTGGCGCGCCGCGGCTCGTATTGGCGTTTGCGGCGGTTGACGCCTCGGGCGGGCGGCTGCGCGTCGCACTGCGCGGGGAAGATGCTGTCGGCCGCTTCGCGTTCGCGCAGGATTTTCGGGTTTACGACGGCGACATCGCGGAGGCCGCGGGGCGGGCGGCGCGCATAGCGCGCATGGCGTTGGAGGCGCGCTGGCGGCTGACCTCCTTGAAAACCCAGGGTGCCCTCGACGGCCCCGCGCCGTTGGAGAGCTTCGCGCTGACGGCCGCATTCGACAGCCTGCCGGCGTGGCAGGACATGCGCTCGAAGATCTCGAGCATATCCGGTGTGCAGGATGTGGAGGTCAAGTCGCTGTTCGCGGGCGGCGCGGAACTCGTGCTATCCTTCCCTGGCGGGGCCGAGCGCTTCGCAAAGGCGGCTGCGGCGCGGGGGCTAACGCTCGACAGGAGCGGCGGTGAATGGATCTTGCGCCAGCGGTGAGCCGGCGCACGCGCCGTGGTCAGCCCAGCGTCTGTTGGCGAGGAAGCCGTGTATCTGCCGAACCTGATTACGGTCATTCGGGTCCTGCTCGTTCCCGTGGTCGTCTGGCTGATCATTCACGGGGCGCATACCGCCGCCTTCGCACTGTTCCTTCTTGCGGGGGTCAGCGACGCCATCGACGGCTTCCTTGCGCGCCACTTCGACTGGGGCACAGAGCTGGGCGCCTATCTCGACCCGCTGGCTGACAAGATGCTGCTCGTTGCGATCTACGTGACGCTCGGGCTGCTCGGTCACATGCCGGCCTGGCTGGTAATCGCGGTGGTCAGCCGGGACGTGTTGATCGTCGGCGCGGTCATCCTGTCCTGGATGCTGGATCGGCCGGTAGAGATGCGGCCCTCGAAGGTCAGCAAGGCGAATACCGTCGGGCAGATCATCCTTGCGGGCGCTGTCCTGGCGCAGCTTGGTTTCGCGCCGGTGCTCGAGGCTCTTGTCACCCCGCTGACATGGGTTGTCGGCATTCTCACTTTGGCGTCCGCCGCCGTTTATCTCGCCCGTTGGCTGCGCCATATGGCGTATTATGATGCGCTGGGGGATTAGCGCGCTGGTTGCGAAGAGAGCGTTCGTGTGATGGCAAGCCAACCGTCTGGAAAAGGCAACGCGCAACTGGCGCTCGACCTGCCGCATGTCCCCGCGCTGGACGCTGACGATTTTCTCGTCAGCCACTGCAACGCCGAAGCGATGCGCCTGATCGCGAGCTGGCCGGACTGGAGCGCGCGCTGCGCCTTGATCGCCGGCCCGGCAGGGGCGGGAAAGAGCCATCTCGTCAATGTCTGGCGCGAGCGCAGCGGCGCGCGGGTGGTTTCTGCCGGGGGTATCGAAGAAGACATTGTCGACGGTCTGGAAGCCGGCCCGCTGGCGGTGGAAGATGTCGACCGTTTGCTGAGCGACGAGCGGGCGCTGTTTCACCTGTTGAACCTGTCGCGTGAGCGCGGTTTCGATATCCTGCTCACCGCGCGAAGCCTGCCGGGCGCCTGGCCCATCGCGCTTGAGGATTTGCGCTCGCGGCTGCGCTCGCTGCCTTTTGCGGAGATCGGCCCGCCGGACGACGCGCTGTTGCGCGCCGTGCTGGTGAAACTTTTCGACGACAGGCAGCTTTCCGCGCCACCGACCGTGATCGACTACCTACTGCGACGCATGGAGCGCTCGGTCGCCGCGGCGGCCGATCTGGTGGCGCGGATGGACAAGGCGGCGCTGGCCGAACGGCGGCGGATCACACCGCGTTTTGCTGCGCGTTTTGTGGATGCCGAACAGGGCTGAGGGCGGCCTGAACGCGAACCTGTGGAGCCGACATGATGAGCATTGCCGAGAAACTGCCGAGCGATGATGCGGCAATCCCGCAGGACTATCGCGGCTACGGGCGTTTCTATAACCGCGAATTGTCTTGGCTCCAGTTCAACCGCCGCGTGATGGAAGAGGCGGAGAACCCGAACCATCCCCTGCTGGAGCGGCTGCGGTTTCTGGCGATCTCGGCCTCGAACCTGGACGAGTTTTATATCGTGCGCGTCGCTGGCCTTCGCGAGCACATCGCCGAGGGCATTGCCACGGTCAGCCAGGACGGCTTGACCGCCAAGGAGCAGCTTGCGCGCATCAATGACATGGTTGCCGACATCTCCAGGGCGCAGCACGAGCAGTGGCAGACGCTGAAAGACGCTCTGGACGAAGCAGGTGTGCACGTCCTCGGCCCTGACGAGATCACCAAGGCCGACCGGGACTGGCTGGAGGACTTTTTCCAGAAGCAGCTTTTCCCGACGCTCACGCCGATCGCGGTCGACCCGGCGCACCCGTTTCCGTTCATCCCGAATTTCGGACTGACGCTCGGGCTGGAATTGACCGAGAAAACACCACGCTCCGACGTGCCCAAGCCGGAAAAGATGTACGCGCTGATCCCGATGCCCTCGGGGCTGCAGCGATTCATCCGTTTGCCTGTGTCTAAAGACGACACGATGCCGAACGGCCGGCCCCGCGTGCGCTTCATCCGCTCGGAGACGCTCGTCTCGCTGTTCGTCGACCAGCTCTTTCCGGATCATGTCGTGGAAAGCCAGGGCGCGTTCCGGGTGCTGCGCGACAGCGACATCGAGGTTCAGGAAAAGGCCGAGGACCTTGTGAGACTGTTCGAGACGGCTTTGAAGAAACGCCGGCTCGGCTCAGTGATCAGGCTGGGGATCGAGGCGGCCATGCCCGAAGACTTTCGCAACATGGTCATCAACGCGCTGGAGGTGGATGAGACACAGGTCTTCACGCACAAGGGGCTGCTTGGCCTGGCGGACGCCAAGGAGATGATCGTCGATGACCGGCCCGACCTGCTGTTCGCGCCGTTCACGATCCGCTTTCCCGAGCGCATCCGCGACTATGGCGGCGACTGCCTCGCAGCGATCAAGGCGAAGGATATCATTGTCCACCACCCCTACGAGTCCTTCGACGTTGTCTCGCAGTTCCTGAAGCAGGCGGCGGCTGATCCGGACGTCATCGCGATCAAATGGACGCTTTACCGCACCTCGAAGCAATCTCCGATCGTCGAGGCGCTGATCGCCGCGGCGGAAGCGGAGAAGGAGGTGACCGCCGTCATCGAGATCAAGGCACGCTTCGACGAAAAGGCGAATATCGGGTGGGCGAAAGACCTGGAGAGCGCCGGAGTGCGCGTGGTGTTCGGCTTCCTGGAGTTGAAGACCCACGCCAAGCTGGGCCAGGTCGTGAGGCGTGAGCCGGGTGGGGTGCGCACCTATTGCCACATCGGCACGGGTAACTATCACCCCGTCACGGCGAAGATTTACACCGACCTGTCATTCTTCACCGCCGACCCGGCCATCGGTCGGGATGTGTCGCGCATCTTCAACTACGTCACCGGATACGCCAAACCGCGCGACCTGGAACTGATGTCGGCCTCGCCCGGCGGCATCAAGGACTGCATACTCGATCATATCGCCAGGGAGGCCGAGCACGCCCGCGCCGGACGCCCTGCGGCCATCTGGATGAAGATGAACGCGCTGGTGGACAGCGACATCATCGACGCGCTTTACGCCGCCAGCCGGGATGGCGTCCCGATCGAGCTGATCGTGCGCGGCATCTGCTGCCTGCGCCCGCAGGTGCCCGGCCTGTCAGAAAACATCCGGGTGAAGAGCATCGTGGGGCGCTTTCTTGAACATGCGCGCATCTACTGCTTCGGCGACGGTCACGGCTTGCCCTCGACAAAAGCCCGCGTCTATATCAGTTCGGCAGATATGATGCCGCGCAATCTGGAGCGACGCGTGGAGGCGATGGCACCGATTCTGAACCCGACGGTGCATGAGCAGGTGCTCGGGCAGATCATGCTGGCGAATCTGAAAGACAACCAGCAGAGCTGGGAAATCCTGCCCGACGGCACCTCCCGCCGTATCGAACTGGCTGACGGCGAGGAACCATTCAACGCGCATCAGTATTTCATCAACAACCCGAGCCTGTCCGGCCGCGGCGAGTCCCTGCGCAAGAACTTCCCGCCGCGGGTGTCGATCACATGGGGCAACGGCCCCGACGAGGATGACGCCGGAGAGCCGCCGAAAAAGGCGCGGCAGAGGCAGAAGTAATGCGGAAACCTCGCCATGCAGCAGGATGACCGCCCTCGCTTCGACCGGCGCAAGCCCGTTGCGGTCATCGACATCGGGTCCAATTCCGTCCGGCTGGTGATCTTCGAGGGCCTGACCCGCAGCCCGACTCAGCTTCACAACGAAAGCGTCACCTGTCGTCTCGGCAGCGGCGTCGCGCGTACCGGGCGCATGAAGGACGAGAATGTCGCGCGGGCGTTGGACACGCTTCGCCGTTTCCGCGCGCTTATCACCCATATGGGCGTGAAGATGTTCCATCCGTTCGCCACGGCGGCCGTGCGCATCGCCGCGAACGGGGACGAATTCATTGCCGCGGCGGAGCGGATTTGCGGCACCCGGATCGAGATTCTCAGCGATGTGCGCGAGGCCGAGCTCACCGCCAATGGCATCCTGTCCGGCTTCATGAACGCCGATGGCCTGGCCGGCGACATCGGCGGACGCTCGCTGGAACTGGTGGAGATCCGCGAGCGAAACATCCGGCTGGACAACCCGCGGCCCCGCAGCCTGGCACTTGGTCACCTCTACATGCATGAGGCCTATGGCGACGACTTCAACGCCGGCAAGACCGAAGCCGACCGGGCGCTGTCAGAAGTGGACTGGCTCGACCTCGGCAAGGATCGGCCTTTCTATGCCATCGGCGGCGAGTGGCGGGCGATCGCACGTCTGCACATGGTCAAGACCGGCTACCCGCTGCGCATCTACCACGGCTACCAGATCGACGCGGACGAAGCGCAACGGTTCACGCGCGACGTGGTCAAGAGCGCCAACGGCGCGATCCCCGGCATCGACCAAATCTCCCGCAACAGGCGGGATACCATCCGCCATGCCTGTCTGGTGATGTGGCGGCTCTTGAAGCGGGTGAAGCCCTCGCGCGTCGTGATCTCGGCCTTCGGCGTGCGCGAAGGACTGCACTACACGCTGCTGGAGGAAAAGGAGCGCGCCCGCGATCCGCTGGTCGCCGCCTGCGAGGATGCCGCGGTCATCGGCGGTCGCTCGCTCGATTACGTGCGCGAGTTGTGCGACTGGACGGACAACTTGTTCGCTCTCGTTGGTCACGAGGAAACGGCGGAGGAGCGGCGGCTACGCCGTGCCGCCTGCCTGCTGTCTGATGTGGGCTGGCGCGCGCATCCGGATTATCGCGGCGAGCAGAGCCTCAACCTGTCGGCCCACTGGGCGGTGGCCGGCACCGACCACCCCGGCCGGCTGTTCATCGCATTGGCCAACTATTACCGGCACGAGGGCTCGCTGAAAGGCGAGTTGAGCCCGCTGTTTCGCAATCTTCTGGCGCAAAGCCCCGACGGCGAAAGGGCACACGAACGTGCGCGCATCCTCGGGAGCGCCATGCGCGTGGCCTACATCATTTCGGCCGGCACGCCGGGAATCATCAGCCGGACGCCGCTTGAGGTCGTAGACGGACGACTCACGCTCAACCTGCCGCCCAAATTCCGCGAGTTCGACGGCGAGCGCGTCCGTCAGCGGTTGGATCAGCTTGCCAGCGTGCTAAATCTTGATTCGAGCATCAACGCAGACGCAGCGGACATGCGCGCGCCCCGGCTGGTTTCGGCGCTGACCGACAAGCTGCG
This sequence comes from Dichotomicrobium thermohalophilum, assembly GCF_003550175.1. Classification (NCBI taxonomy): domain Bacteria; kingdom Pseudomonadati; phylum Pseudomonadota; class Alphaproteobacteria; order Hyphomicrobiales; family Hyphomicrobiaceae; genus Dichotomicrobium; species Dichotomicrobium thermohalophilum. The sequence goes on along the minus strand of NZ_QXDF01000001.1, from coordinate 2,055,270 downwards.
CTGAGCGGAAACCGGTGCGCGCGGCCGCGCCTTTCACAAGGCGATATGGCTAGGGCTTTCCGTATGCGTCGAATGGATCAATTTATGGTATGAGGCAAGACTCCGGCACGGTCGCAGACAGCTTTCGCCGGAACTGGCCGAAAGGATTTGAGACAACGAATGGCAACGGATCTTTACAGCGAACTCGGGGTGAGCCGTAACGCGTCGGACGAGGAAATCCGGAAGGCGTACCGGAGTCTGGCGAAGGAGCATCACCCGGACCTGCACCCCGGCGACAAGCAGGCTGAGGACAAGTTCAAGCGCATCTCCGCAGCGTTCGCCATTCTCGGCGATCCGGAGAAGCGCCGGCGTTATGACGCGGGCGAGATCGACGAGACCGGCCAGGAGCGCGCGGCGCACCAGTATTATCGCGAATACGCCGATGGCACCGAAGGTTTCCGCTATCACTCGCGCGGGGGCTTTGAGGACTTCGGTGATATCTTCGGGGACATTTTCGGCCGGGCGGGGCGCGGACGCGCCGGCGAGTTCCACATGGCCGGGATGGATTACCGCTATCACCTGGAGATCGACTTCCTGGAAGCCGCGCTCGGCACCAAGAAGCGGGTCACGCTGCCAGAAGGCGGTACGCTCGACATCAACGTGCCCGCCGGCGTGACCGACGGCCAGGTGTTGCGTCTGCGCGGCAAGGGGGAGCCGGGCGTCGGCCGCGGCCAGCCTGGCGATGCGCTGATCGAGTTGAGTATTCGCTCGCACCCGATCTTCCAGCGCGACGGCGACGACATCATCGTCGAGGTCCCGCTCAGCATCGACGAGGCTGTGCTGGGGGCCAAGGTGCAGGTGCCGACCATTCATGGCACGGTTGCGCTCAACATCCCGAAAGGAACCAGCGGCGGCCAGACCTTCCGCCTGCGCGGTAAGGGCATCGAGAACGCCCGCACCAAGCACAAGGGCGACCAGCATGTGCGGACCCGACTCGTCCTGCCGTCTCAGCCAGACCCTGAGCTCGAAAAGGCCATGCAGCAATGGCGAGACGCCAAGGGCGGGACCAGCGGCTTTGATCCGAGAGCGAAACTGCGAGCTTATCTGTGATGCGCGGCATTCGTGAGGTCATTCTCGAAGTCGAAGGCGTCAGCGAGACCGATCTGCGCGTCTGGATCGAGTACGGCTGGATCCGTCCAGCTCGCTCGGAGGAGGATTATACCTTCACCGAGGTCGACATTGCGCGTGTCTCCCTGATCGCGGATTTGCGCCAGCGCATGGGCATCAATGACGAGGCAGTGCCCGTCGTGCTTGATCTGATGGACCAGATTTACGGGTTGCGGCGGGAGTTGCGCCGGGTGCTCGACGTGGTCGATCGGCAACCAGAGCCGGAACGCTCGCGCATCCTCCAAGCGCTGCAGGAGCACGCGTCGGACGACGAGCTCGGTTAGCTGGAGTTCGGGGGCGTCGCTGGCTGCGTCAGTGCGAGCAAAGCGACGACGCAATCCCGGTGAGGTGTCCACGCGCTGGATTTTTTCGGCTTAGCCACGGGCGCGCTGGGGGCGTTCCGTGTTGTCCTCCGCGGCGCTAGGAAACGTCGTGACTTGGCCGTCCTCGATGCCCAGCGTGAGCCGGCCGGCCTTGAGCGCCAGCGCCTTTTCACCGAACAGCTCCCGCCGCCAGCCATGCAGCGCGTGAACGTCGGCCTCGCTGTCCACGGCGATCTTGTCGAGATCATCGCTTGTAGCGATCAGGCGCGGGGCGACATCGTTGCGCGCGGCCACGGCCTTCAGCAGCACGCGCAATAGATCGGCGACCGCCTGGGCCTGTGGCGGCATCGGCTCGCCGCGCTTCAGTTCCGGCACGTGATCGAGTTCGCACTCCAGCCCCCGCGCAACCGCCGCGAGGATTTCCTGTCCGCGCGCCGAGCGCGCAAAGCCCTCGCTTATCGTGCGCAGCCGCGAGAGCTCCTCGACCGATTGGGGCGCCTGGATCGCCACGTCGTTGATCGCATCGTCCTTGAGGATGCGTGGGCGCGGCTGATTGACCTCCTGTGCGAGACGCTCCCGCCAAGCGGCAATCTCCATGAGCACGGCAAGCTGGCGGCGCGTGCGAACCTTCAGCTTCATGCGCTTCCAGGCGTCCTCGGGGGTCATTGCGTAGTTCGCCGGATCGGTCAGGTCGGCCATTTCCTCCGCAAGCCACGGCTCGCGCCGGTTGGCGCGCAGCTTTCGCCGCAGCTTTTCATAGACATCGCGCAGGTGCGTCACATCCGCCAGCGCATAGTCGAGCTGGTTTCGGCTCAGAGGCCGGCGGCTCCAGTCCGTGAAGCGTGAGGTCTTGTCGAGCTTGGTCCTGCAAAGCTTGTTGACCAGCGACACGTAACCGACGGACTCGCCGAAGCCGCATACCATCGCCGCGATCTGCGTGTCGAACACCGGCTTGGGGATCAGCCCGGCGAGGTGATAGATGATCTCGATGTCCTGCCGGCCGGAATGAAAGACCTTCACCACGTTCTCGTTCGCCATCAGGTCGAAGAAGGGCCGGAGAAACGCGATCTGCGCCGCCAGATCGCCCACTACGAGCGGGTCGATCAGCGCCTCGACCTCACGGCTGGCCACCTGGATCAGGCAAAGCTTCGGCCAGTAGGTCGATTCGCGCATGAACTCGGTATCGACCGTGATGTAGTCGGCCTTGGCGAGGGCACCGCATAGCTCGGCCAGATCGCGGGATTGGGTGATGATGCGCGGTGGTTGATCGTTCATGAGCATGTTGTAGCGCACAGCGAAGGCGATGTCGTCAGACGGCTTGCAAAATTCCCGCGCGGAACCAGTTTTCCAATAATCCCATCCAGGTCGCAAGCTCATGTGCCGGCAGAGCGATCCGCCCGGAGCCGGCCTCGCGCAACGCGCATCGCCGGACCCGACAGCGCGCCAGCACCCGCTTGACAAAGGCGCCCTCGCATGTGCTTTTCGCGGCTTGAAACGGCAAGCGAAGGATCACGGAACCGATGGCTCAGGCGAAAGCGAAATCAACGGCCGCCAAGTCCGGCAAGCAGGGCCAGACCAGACAGAAGCCGGCAACGCAGTCGCACCGCACGCACATCCCCGAGTTGCGCGACGGCGTCGCGCCGCACACCTACCGCACGCACAACTGCGGCGAGTTGCGCAAGGATGATGTGGGAACGCAGGTGCGCCTGTCCGGCTGGGTGCATCGCGTGCGCGACCATGGCGGCCTGCTGTTCATCGACCTGCGCGACCATTACGGCCTGACCCAGTGCGTGATCGAGCCGGAGAACGCACATTTCACGCTGGCCGAAGACCTGCGCGCGGAGTGGGTGGTGCGCGTCGACGGCAAGGTCGTGGCGCGGACCGATGACACCGTGAATCCCGACCTGCCGACCGGCGAGGTCGAAATCCGGATCGACTCGCTCGACGTGCTCTCGGAGGCGAAGGAGCTGCCGCTGCCCGTGTTCGGCGAGCCGGACTATCCGGAGGACACCCGCCTGCGCTATCGCTTCCTGGACCTGCGCCGCGAGACGCTCCACCGGAACATCATGAAGCGCGTGCAGATCGTCGCGTGGCTCCGTCACCGGATGACGGCGGATGGCTTTTTCGAGTTCCAGACGCCGATCCTGACCGCCTCCTCGCCCGAGGGCGCACGCGACTTCCTCGTGCCTTCGCGCCTGCATCCGGGCAAGTTCTACGCGTTGCCGCAAGCGCCGCAGCAGTTCAAGCAGCTCGTGATGATCGCGGGCTTCGATCGCTACTTCCAGATCGCACCGTGCTTCCGCGACGAGGACGCTCGCGCTGACCGCTCGCCCGGCGAGTTCTATCAGCTCGATATCGAGATGAGCTTCGTCGAGCAGGACGATGTCTTCAACGCCGTGGAGCCGGTGCTGCGCGACCTCTTCATCGAGTTCGGCGAAGGTCGGCCGGTCACGGAAAAATTCCCGCGCCTCAGGTACTGGGATGCCATGCGCCGTTTCGGCACCGACAAGCCGGACCTGCGCAACCCGATCGAGATGCGCGATGTCAGTGAACACTTCCGCGGCTCGGGCTTCAAGGTGTTCGCCAGCTTGCTGGAGAAGCACAAGGGCAAGCGCGACTGGTATGACAACGCCGAGGTCTGGGCGATCCCGGCCAAAGGCGGCGGCTCCCGCGCCTTCTGCGACCGCATGAACAACTGGGCGCAGGAGGAAGGGCAGCCGGGCCTTGGCTACATCTTCTTCCGCGAGGGCGAGGGCGCTGGTCCGGTGGCCAAGAACATCGGCGCGGAGCGTACAGAGGCGATCCGCAACGAGCTGGGTCTGAGCGACGGCGACGCGGTGTTCTTCACCGCCGGGGTGCCCAATCACTTCGTCGATTTCGCCGGCCGCGCGCGCACGAAGGTCGCCGAGGAGCTGGAGCTGATCGATACCGAGCGCTACGAATTCTGCTGGGTGGTCGACTTCCCGATGTACGAATGGGACGAGGACGCCAAGAAGGTCGAGTTCTCGCACAACCCGTTCTCAATGCCCCAGGGCGGGATCGACGTCCTGGAGAGCATCGAGCGCGGGGAGACCGACCCGCTGGACGTGCTCGCCTGGCAGTATGACGTGGTGTGCAACGGGGTCGAGCTGTCCTCCGGCGCGATCCGGAACCACATCCCGGAGATCATGTACAAGGCCTTTGGCATCGCCGGCTACGGCCCGGAGGTGGTCGAGGAGAAGTTCGGCGGGATGCTGCGCGCGCTGCAATATGGCGCGCCGCCCCACGGGGGCATCGCGCCGGGCCTGGACCGCATGGTGATGCTGCTCTGCGACGAGCCGAACATCCGCGAGGTGACGATGTTCCCGCTCAACCAGCAGGCCGAGGATCTGATGATGGGTGCGCCGAGCGAGGTTTCGCCGGAGCAGCTCAAGGAGCTGAATATCCGTCCGGCGCTGACGCAGCAGCAGAAGAAATAGCGCGGCGGCGCGCGACTCATCCTGTAGCCGCCACGATACGTAGTTTCCGGGTCAACCCTGGAGGCTACCATGGCTCGCCGGCATGCACCCGCCACACTGTCCGAATGGACCCGCTTTCTGTTGCTCCACGCAAGCGCAGGCGCCGCGCTCGGCGTGCTGGTCGGGGCGGGGCTCCTGGTAAGCGACGTGGCGGGGATCGGCACGCTGTTCTGGGAGAGCCGGGCGCGGGTTGCGGTGGGCGCGTTATATTTTCTCAGCTTCGCGTCGACATTCGCGGCCGGAAGCATCGCCACCGCCATCATGGGGCTGGCGGGCAAGGATCGCTGAGGGTGCGGCGTGCCTCGCGGCGCCGGGACGCGGGCCGGACGGTCACGCGCCGTTACTCGGCCGGCTCATGGCGCAGTCGCTCGAAGACCTGCATGATCTCGGCTTCGGTTGCCTGCTGGACGGCACCGTCGGCCACTTCGTCCATGCTCCACATCCACGAACGCGCGGGATCATGGCGCATGGCCCATTCCGCGAAAAGCCGCTCACTCACATCGCGCCGGGTCAGCCGTTGCACGTTGATGTGCCGATCATCGCGCGCAATCCGGTTGTAGGCGGCGTCGACAACCTCGGGCGGGCCCTCCAGCAGTTGCAGGAACAGGTCCTGACGAACGATGAGCGTGCCCGTTATGCCGTCGCGTGTATTGCACCGGCGTGCGTCGAGCAGGATGGTGCCGAGCACGGCTTCGTCGAATCCAAAAGGGCGAGATGCGTAGGTGAGCTGGACAAGCGGCATATTCGGCTCCTTGCCCTTGGAAGGCTAGGCGGATGGGCGAAAACTGTCAAGCAAACTTGACGCTTTGGTGGGGCTGCCCTCGCGGCTGTTGCTCTGATCCTCAGGTCAGTCTTTACTGATCAGTGCGGCGGGAGCGCCATGGCACACCGGACCATCGGGGGACACCATGACAAGCAGGCTGGAGGCGCGTCTTGAGGATTTGGCGCTGCGCGACCGGATCGCGCGCGAAGCGCTGGGGGCAAACGGCGAGAAGCTCAAGGACGCGATTGCCGAGAAGGAGCGTGGGGAGCGCGAGCGGACAGGCGTGCCCGAAGCGGAAATCAAGGGTATTTTCGACTGGTATGTCTGGGACGAATACGCGACCGGAGCCTTCGAGAACGTCGAGAGCATCAACCTGCGCTGGGTCTCGGGCGATTCGGCCAAGGCGCGCCTGCTGGAATACGTGCCCGATCCCGTCGCGCCCTTCGCCTTCACCACCTCGGACGGCCGTCGCATCAAGCCGGGGCGGTTCCTGACCGACGGCGGCACCGTCCCGGATGCGGCCACGCTGGTCTCCGGCATCGACCGCTTCGGCTACCTGCCGGCTTACCTGATCCACGACTGGGACTACGTCCTGCATCACTGCGGGCAGCTGCCACCCGAAGTCACGCAAGCGGCGGCGGATCGGGCGCTTCTGGAGGCGCTCAAGACGATGATGACCGGTGGGCTGATCTCGGAATCGCGAAAGGATTTCTGGGCGATCAAGACGGCGCTGGAGCGGTTCGCCGCAAGCTATTGGGATGCTGACACGCCCTGTTCGCTGGAGGTCTAGCGTGGTGGAGGCGCCGCCCGGAATCGAACCGGGGTACACGGCTTTGCAGGCCGCTGCGTAACCACTCCGCCACGGCGCCCCTTGTGATCGTCATATAGCACGGAAAAGCGAAACGCAAAACGGGTTCACACCTCTTCTGAAACCGCGTTGAAGTGCTGGATGATATTGTGCCCGCTGCCTACCTGATATATGGCGATGCGGAACGGTTTCATCTATGGTCAGGCCGCGCCGCAGGGCGTCACGCGCTGCCCACTATCCAGACGCAGAGCTCTTTTGCCGGTCACGGGTTGCACGAGCGGGGACAGGACATGACGGACTACAAACGCGCGCGGGAGAACATGGTCGAATCGCAGATCCGCCCCAACGGTGTGCGCGATCCGGGCCTGTTGCGCGCGCTTTACCGCGTGCCGCGTGAGGTGTTCGTGCCGGCCTCGCTACGCCCGCTCGCTTATGCCGAAGAACACCTGGCGATCAAGAAACTCAACGGCGGCGCGCGCCATGCCCGCTACATGATGGCGCCGCTGATGCTCACGCGGCTGATCGACTTGTTGCGACCGCAACCCAGCGACGTTGCACTGGATGTCGGTTGTGGAACCGGCTATTCCACCGCACTGCTTGCGGCGCTGACGGAGTCCGTCGTCGCGCTGGAGAGCGACCCGGAACTCGCCGAGGCGGCGGCGGAAAACCTGACCAGCCTTGGGATCGACAATGCGGCTGTGGTTCAGGGGCCGCTGGCGGAGGGGTATCCGAGCGAGGCACCCTTCGACGTCATCCTGGTCAACGGCTCGGTCGACGAGGTGCCGCAGAGGCTGCTCGACCAGCTCGGCGAGGGCGGCCGGCTGGCGGCCTTTGTCCGTGAGCCGACCGCAGCGATCGAGGACACCTTCGGCTATGCTTACAGCTATGAGAAGTCCGAAGGCTGGGTCAGTGGCCAGCTCGAATTCTCCGGTGGCGCGCCGCTTCTCCCCGGTTTCGAGCGGCAGCAGGGCTTCTCGTTCTAGCAGGCGAGTTGAACCGCGGCAGCTTCTGCGCGTACCCTCAAGGTTACGGCAAGCCTTGGGAGTGTTCATGATGCGTATTCTCACCGCCCTCGTCCTTCTCGCAGTGCTTTTCGCCGCGCCGGCCCAGGCGCTCGACGTCCAGCGACCCGATCCTGCGCTGAGCGCGAAGGAAGTGGTGTCGATCCAGCTTGAGGCGCTTAGAAACAACGACGATCCGCGCAAGGATGCCGGTATCAAGCAGACCTATGCCCTTGCGCATCCGCAGAACAAGGCGCTGACCGGACCGCTGCCGAAGTTCACGCAGATGCTTGAAGGGCCGCTGTACCGCATGATGCTGAATCATCGGGCCCATACGATCGAGGAAGTTGCACAAGGCGAAGGCCGTGCTGTCTTCGGCGTGACCATCGTCGACGCCGCCGGCGAGGTCTACAAGTTTCGCTGGACTGTCCGGAAGATCGACACGGGCGATTATGCGGGCGCATGGGCAACCGTCGCCGTCTCCCCGCCCCAGACGGCCGACGACAGCATCTAGGCATTTTCAGCCTGGCTTCGGTGGTCTAGGGTCTTTGTGATGCGGGTCCGCCGCGCGGGCCTGCCCAGCCAGAAGCCGGGCCAACGTGCTGCGATTAGAGAGCGCCTATCGCATCGTCATCATGTCGCTCGTCGGCCTCACGGTCGGCGCAGCCGCATCGCTTGCTTCGCTGGCGTTCATTGATGCGCTGTTCTGGCTGAACAACGCGCTGCTGGTCTCGGCCTATTCCCGCATCCAGTACGAGGCGCAACCCGCCCTGCTGGCCGCCGCGACAATTCTCGTCCCCACGGTGGGCGGGCTGATTGTCGGGCAGATCGTTTCGCGCTGGGTCGCGGAGCGCCGGGGGCTTGGCCCGCCCGACGCCATTCTGGCGGTGCAGACGCGCGAGTCCCCGCCGAGTTTCAAGAGTGGGGTTGCCTCCACGCTGGCCGCCCTCGTGTCGCTCGGATGCGGCGCGTCGGTGGGGCAGTACGGCCCGCTTGTCTATCTCGGCACACTGATCGGCGGGCTGGCGCAGCGGCTCAATCTGATGGTGCGCGATCTGCAAAGCGTGGCGATCGCCTGCGGCGTGGCGGCGGCGATCTCGACGGCGTTCAACGCGCCGATCGCCGGGCTGGTCTTCGCGCATGAAGTGATCCTGCGGCATTATTCGCTGCGTGCCTTTGCGCCCGTCACGGTGGCCGCGGCGACGGGCTACGTCATCGCCAACGTCATCCTCCAGCGCCCGCCGCTGTTCCTCGTCGAGTTCGCCGGCGTCGAGCACGGGCATGAATTCGTGCTGTTCGCGGTTCAGGGCGTGCTCGCTGCCTATCTTGCCGCGGGGTTCATGGGGCTGATCGCCTTCGCCGGTCGCATGGCGCAGCGCTTGCGGCTGCCGGCGCCCGTGCGGCCTGGTCTGGCGGGCCTGGTGCTTGGGCTGGTGGCCTTGCAGCTTCCCGAGGTGCTGGGCGTTGGCAAGGAGACGTTGCGATTCGCCACGATCGAGGGCGCCTTTACCGTCGATGAGCTGGCGGTCCTGGTCGCGGCGAAGCTGGCAGTGACGGCAATGTGCGTCGGTTTCGGCTTCGTCGGCGGGGTGTTCAGCCCGGCGCTACTGATCGGCGTCATGGCGGGGGCGCTCTTCGGGATGGTCTGGCCGCTGATCTTGCCGCTCGCCCACTCGGGCATCGTGCCGTACGCGATCTGCGGGATGATGGCCGTGACCAGCCCGGTGATCGGCGCGCCGCTGACGACGATCCTCATCGTGTTCGAGCTGACCCGGAACTACGACTTGACCATAGCGGCGATGGTGGCGGTGGTATTCTCCAATCTCGTCGCTTATCGGATTTTCGGGCGCTCGCTGTTCGACGTGCAGCTTGCCGCGCGCGGCTTCGACCTGTCGCTTGGCCGGGACAAGGCGATTCTCGGCGTGCGCTCGGTCGCGGAGAATGTCAGCCAGGACTACATCGCCATGCGCGCGGATGAGAGCCTTGGCGCGCTGACGGCGCGGCTGAACGCAGTGGGCCGGTCGGAGGCGGTCGTGATCGGCGCGGACGGCGTTTTTCAGGGGCATATCCGCCTGCAGGACGTGGTGGATGAACCGCCGGAAACGCCGCTCGGGGCGGTCGCGCGCAAGGACGAGTTAGTGTTCCGCGAGACGACGACGCTGTGGGAGGCGATGGACCGCATCCGTGATTTCGTCGGCGAGGCGGTGCCGCTTGTCGATGCGCGGGGGCGCGTGATGGGCGTGGTGCCGGAAGGCGCGGTGATCCAGGGCTATATGGAGGCGGTGCATGACCTGCGCCGGGAAGAGAATGCGGCGGCTTAGCGTGCTGGCGCTGCTCATGGTGTTGTTCGGCGGGGGACCGTCCGCCGCCGATGAGCCGCGCACGCTCACGGTGCTGACATGGGGCGGCGCCTACGAGCAGAGTCAGCGCGCGGCGATGTTCGCGCCTTTCACGCAGGCGACCGGCATCGAGATCGAGACCGTGCGCTATAATGGCGGCATCGAGGCGTTGCGCGATCATCTGGCCCAGCCGGGCGCGCCGGAATGGGATGTCGTCGACATGATCCGCGCCGACGCCCGCGCCGCGTGTGCGCAGGGGCTGCTGGAGCCGTTCGACCCGGATATTCTCGCAGACTCACCGGACGGGGTCGCGCCGGAGGAGGATTTCATCGACGGCGCGCTCGGCGACTGCGCCATCGTCCAGCTCGTCTTCGCCACCGTGATCGCCTATAACGACGACGCTTTCCCCGGCGAGAAGCCGCGCACGGTCGCCGACTTCTTCGACACGGAGCGCTTCCCCGGCAAGCGCGCGCTGCGCAAGGCGCCTGTCGGAATGCTGGAATGGGCGCTGCGATCCTACGGGGTGCCGCGCAGCCAGCTCTATGATCTGCTCAGCACCGAGCGCGGTATGCGGCTGGCTTTCCGGCGGCTGGACAGCATCCGCGACGACATTATCTGGTGGCGTGGCGGGGCCGAGCCGGTTGAGCAGCTCACGAGCGGGCATGCGGCGATGGCGACAGGCTTCAACGGGCGCTTCTTCCACGCGCAGGTGATCGAAGGCGAGCCCATCTCCATCATCTGGGACGGCGCGCTGCTGGAATACAACAGCTGGGCGATCCTGAAGGGCACGGCGGACAAGGACATCGCGGAAAAATTCATTCGCTTCGCCACCGGGGCCGAACGGCTGGGCGACATGGCCAACCGCATCTCCTATGGTCCGGCGCGGAAATCGGCGCAGCGGCGCGTGGGGCTGCATGTGACGACGGGTGTGCCCATGCGCGCGCATATGCCAACCACGGACCGGCACATGGCCACCGCGATCCGCAAGGATGACCGTTGGTACAGCCAGACCGAGGCACTGCGTCAGCGCCGGTTCGAGGCATGGCTGGCCCTTGGCGAGAAACAGAGTGCGAAGGCCGACCAAGCGAAATCTGAAGGACCACGAAATGACTGACATTCCTCTCCCAAGTGAACTGCAGCACGCCGGCAGCCGCATCACCATCCTGACGGGCGCGGGGCTGTCGGCGGAGTCGGGCTTGCACACCTTCCGCGATCGCGGCGGCATCTGGGAGAAATATGACCTGACCGAAGTGGCGACGCCGGAAGCCTTCGCGCGCAACCCTGCCTTTGTGCTTGACTTCTACAATCAGCGCCGCCGCGCGAATGAAGACGTTAAACCCAACGCCGCGCATGAGGCGCTCGCCCAGCTGGAGCGGGAGCATGACGGCGTAGTCTGGGTGGTCACGCAGAACATCGACCCGCTGCACGAGATTGCGGGGACCAAGAACCTCGTCCATATGCACGGCGAGATCACGAAGGCACTCTGTGCGGAGTGCGGCCATCGCGAAGACTGGGGCATGGCGGACATCACGCCGCAATCGTCGTGTCCGGCCTGTGGCACGATCGGGCGGATGCGGCCGGACGTGGTGTGGTTCGGCGAGATGCCCTACCGGATGGAAGAGATTTTCGATCTGCTGGCACAGAGTGATCTGTTCATATCGATCGGGACGAGCGGCACGGTCTATCCGGCCGCCGGTTTCGTCGAGATCGCGCGGGAGGCGGGCGCCTGGACGCTGGAGCTGAACCTGGAGCCGTCCGAAGGCGTGTCGCAGTTTCACCATGCGGTACAGGGCAGGGCGACGCAGACCGTCCCCGCCCTCGTCGAACAGATTTTGCGCGGAGAGGCTTGAGCGCCGTTGGCCTCAAGACAGTCGGCTCGGACGGTCACGGGAATGTAGCCGTCGATGGCTACTGATCCTCAACTATCTGTTCAAATCCTCAAGTTCGTGCGAATCAAACTCCCGGATATACGGCGAATTGTTCTTCTGTAAATTCGTTTGACCAGTCTTGAACCTCTACAAGATCGCGGGCGAGCCTCAGGATAAGGTCGCGGCATTCGATCTGGTTTGACCAGGGATGTTCAAAGACCTGATCAGGATAAAGTAATCCAAGCAGATTGCCAGCAACGGCTCCCGTGCTGTCGCTATCGCCACTGTGCGTCACGGCACAGCGCAAACCGTCTTCCAGATTCGAAGTTGCCAACGCGCTGTAGAGCGCGATCGAAAGCGCTTCCTCAGCCACCCAGCCGCCTCCCAGAAGCTCGACCGTTTCCGGAGACCCGTCTCTGGTCGCGTATAGCGCGGCCTCAATGGCGTCTGCCGTCTCGGAGCCGTTGTCGAGATCACGATAGTCAGACAGGAGGCGAACCGCTGTCTGTTCCAGCTCTTCACCAAGGAACACGCTGTGAAGCAGTTCTGCCCATGCGGCCGCGGCCAGCTGGCCGGTTGCATGACCATGCGTCAAGGCGCTCGTCGCGATCGCCACCTGCCGGATGTCCCCAGTCGGCACGCCAAAGGCCACGGGCGCGACCCTCATGATTGTTCCGCATCCCTTACTGTCATTCCGGGCTGGCTCGCCAAAATGCCGAGCGCTCCCTAAACTCGACAGACATGTGTTGCCCGGCGCCCGACGGTGATGAAGCCGGGCGTCTTCCACGAGACCAACATGGTCCGCGTCGGTGACGGTTGCCTCAACGCCCTGCGTGCACAACCATCGCAGCAATGCGTGGTGGACGACACCCGCAACGGAGACGATACCCTTCAGACGGCCCCGAACCCATGACCTGATCAGTCCTTCAGCGGTAAACAGCGTCATTTGGGTGTCGTCGGTGATGGCCCCGACGATCCCTTGATGCTGCGGCAGTTCCCTCAAACCGTTCGGAAATTGGTGCGCGATCCGGTCGAGCGGCCAGAACTCGATCTCCGCACCGAGACTGTCGCCCATTGCGCCCGCCAACAGGCTCGCCTGTGCCAGAAACGATGGGTGTTGTGTCAATTTCGCTGCCTCGCAGTTTCCTCAATCAAATCCGTGCACGCACCGCAGGACGGCGCGAAACGACGAAAGCGCGAGAATACAAGCGCTTCAAGCCTGTTGAGCGACACGGTTTTCGCCGAACTGGCGCTAGCCGCGCCCTTTGCCATTATCTTCCGCGTCCTGCCCCTTGCGGGCCGCTTCCGCAGCGGCTTCGCCGGCGCCCATGTCGGTTACGCGGCGCTGTGGCGGTGTGGGCGATGCCGTAATGCCGGAGGGCGGGCCGTCGCCGGGATGCGCGGGCCGGCGGCGCAGCCAGAGCGTGATCAGCGCGGTGAAAAAGCCGATGATCGCGGCGGCAATGGCGTAAATCGGCTCGAAGGTGCGCGCCTGCTCGATCAGCCAGTCGAGCGTGCGCACATCCACGTCGATCGTGGCATCCAGCGTCTTGATCAGCACAGGCGGCTGGGTCTCGCCCTGCGGATTGACGATATGGGCGTAAAGTTCAAGTTCAAGCCGCTTGTTCTCGCCGCCCGCCTTCGGCGTGACGTACCATGACCATTCGACCGGGCGGCGCCAGGTAATCGTGCGCTCCTGCATCCCCTTGGGATCGACCTCGAAGTCGCGCCCGCGCAGCCGCGCCGACATGATGTTGGAGATCTTGGCGCGTTGCTGCTTCACCTCGCCCTGGAGCCGCTCGAACGCTTCTGAGGTTTCCTCCGGCAGCCCTTCCTCGGTGAAGTCGGTGCGCAGCACCAGCGTGATCTCGGTCGCCTGCCCCTTGATCATCTCCTGTGGGTGGTTGTATTCCACCGGCCGGTCGCGCAGGCGCTCCAGCGCGGCATCCACGTCGAAGCAGTCCGCGCCGAGCACCCCGCGTTCGGGGCAGGCGCCTTCTTCCCGCGTTGCGTGTGCCGTTTCGGGTTCGGTGGCGGCGGTTGCCGGTGCGGTCGTGCTGGCCGGCGCACGCTCCTGCCCTGGGACATCCGCTTCACTCTCGACAGCGGCGGCAGGCGCTCGACTCGCCGCCGGCGCGGCCGGCTCCTCGGTTGGCTGAGCAGCCTCCGTTGCGGCTACGCGTGGTTGTTCCGGTGTTGCGGGGCGTTCGGCGGCCTCGCCTAGGTTGTCCGCCGACTCGGGCTCTTCAGCCGCTTCGGGTTGAGTGGCGGGTACTTCCATAGCCTTCGGGGCGTCCAGAGCTAGTTCGGCCGCCGCCCTGGGCGCCTCTTCAGTGGTCGTCGGTACGTCCGGGCTCGCCGTCTCGGCTTGGGGCGCGGCGCGCGGCTGCGTGACAGAACGGGGCGTGGTCGTACGGCCGGCAGCCGGGGCGTTTCGCTTGATCGTCGGGGGCTGGTTCTGAGCGATCCCCAACTGGTTGATGCCCAGGTTGTTCTGCAAGCGTTTGGGCGCGGCGCGATACTGGAAGCGGCGGACGGTCCGCTGCGGCGCTGCCTGCTGCTCTTTTGCCAGCGACTCCAGCGACTTGGTCACAGCCGGCGCGCCATCGGTCTCCGCCGCCGCGGGGGCTTCCGTCTGTGCGGATGCGGCCGTCTCAGGTTCGTCCGAGACGCGCGCGCCGCCGCCCCTGACGACAGGCTCGTTGGTTTTATTGGCAGCTGCTTTTTTCGTCGGACCGGGCGCATCAAGCGCTTCCTGCGCGCGCGAGAGCACCTGGCTCAACTGCTCGCCCTCGGTGCCCCGGGAATAAAGCGCCTCGCAGATGTGGAAGACGTAGCGCGCGACCACGTCCCCGCGCGATAGCCCGTATCTGTTGGCGATCGCATCCACGCTTTCACGGGCGCTTGCAAGGAACGGGGGGTCAACCGGCTTGCTGCCGAGATCTGCCTGAAAGGCGGCGCTTACCGCCCGAGCGGCCTCGGTGTTATCCAGCTTCGGTGGGGAACCGCATGGCGAGCCGTTCGCAAGCGCCGGAAAAGGCAGGGCGACCAGAATCAGAAGAACTGCCAACAGCCTCATAGCATCCCCCCAAAAGCCACGCGCTTGCGTCCGACGCGCGCCAAAATGCCCCTTTGGCCATTAAGCCTGAAATTTAGCCATGCGCAACATTCGCCGCCGTGTCGGTGGATCAATCCTTGGGGGCTATCCGTAGGCGACCCGAATGCGTGTGCGCAGCTCGTCCAGCCGGCCCTCCTGGATCGCCGCGCGAACGGCGCGCATAAGATCCTGATAGAAAGCGACATTCGCCCAGGTCAGGAGCATCGGCGCGAGATACTCGCCGGCCTTGACCAGATGATGCAGGTAGGCGCGGGAATAGTCGCGTGCGGCGGGGCAGGGGCTTTCCGGATCAAGCGGGCCCGGGTCGTCAGCGTGAGCGGCGTTGCGCAGGTTGACCTTGCCCGCCCATGTAAACGCCTGGCCGTGCCGGCCGGACCGGGTGGGCATCACGCAGTCGAACATGTCCACGCCGCGCGCGACCGCTTCGACGATGTCGAGCGGCGTGCCGACGCCCATCAGGTAGCGCGGTTTGTCCGCCGGCAGGTGGGGCGTAGTCTGCGCAAGCGTCTCCAGCATCAGGTCCGGCCCTTCGCCGACGGCCAGCCCGCCGATCGCGTAGCCGGGAAAATCCATCTCCATGAGCGCCCGTGCCGAACGTTCGCGCAAATCCGGGTGGATGCTGCCCTGCACGATGCCGAACAGCGCATGGCCCGCTGCGGCCCGCTTTGCGAACGCGTCCTGCGAACGCTCCGCCCACCGCAGTGACAGTTCAACAGCCGATGCCGCCTCTTCCCGCGTGCAAGGGTAGGGCGGGCACTCGTCGAGCTGCATCTGGATGTCGCTGCCGAGCAGGCACTGGATTTCCACCGCGCGCTCGGGCGTGAGCAGATGCGTGCTGCCGTCGATATGCGACTGGAAGGTGACGCCGTCTTCGCTCAGCTTGCGCAGCTTGGAAAGCGACATGACCTGGAATCCGCCACTGTCGGTCAGGATCGGGCCGGGCCAGTTCATGAAGTCGTGCAGGCCGCCCAGCCGCGCGATCCGTTCCGCCCCGGGGCGCAGCATCAGGTGGTAGGTATTGCCGAGGATGATGTCCGCGCCGGTCTCGCGCACGGTGTCGGGGAACATCGCCTTGACGCTTGCGGCGGTGCCGACGGGCATGAAAGCGGGCGTGCGGATCGTCCCCCGGGGAGTGGTCAGAGCGCCGGTGCGCGCTTCGCCATCGCGCCCGTGGATGTCGAAGGCGAGGGCGCTCATGGCAGCGCTGCCGGGTCGGGCCAGAGCAGGCAGGCATCGCCGTAGGAGTAGAAGCGGTAGCCGCTTTCGACGGCATGCTCATACGCCCGCATGATCCGCTCCAACCCGGAAAACGCCGCGACCAGCATCACGAGCGTCGAGCGCGGCAGATGAAAATTCGTCATCAGGACGTCGATGGCGCGGAAGGTGTGGCCCGGCGTGATGAAGATGTCGGTCTCCCCGGAGAACGGCCTGATCTTTCTGTCTCGCGTTACCGCGGTCTCGAGGATGCGCAGACATGTCGTCCCGACGCAGACGATGCGCCCGCGCCGCGCCCGCGTTTCGTTCAGCTTGTCTGCTGTTTCGGCGCTGATCTCGCCCCATTCCGCGTGCATTCGGTGATTGGCGATGTCTTCGACCTTCACTGGCAGGAAGGTACCGGCGCCGACATGCAGTGTCACCGTCTCCCAGCCGATGCCGCGCGCGTGCAGCCGGTCCATCAGTTCCGGCGTGAAATGCAACCCCGCGGTCGGCGCGGCGACGGCGCCTTCCCTGGCCGCGAACATGGTCTGGTAGTCCTCGCGGTCCCGTTCGTCGGGTGGGCGGCGGCTTGCGATATAAGGGGGCAGGGGCATGACGCCGGCGGCGTCGATCAGGGCGTCCAGCGCTTGGCTCTCGGCCTCGAAGGCGAGCAGCACCTCGCCCCCGGATTTCTCTTCGACACGCGCGTAAAGGGCTTTGCGCTCCAGACCGCTAATCGCGAGCCGGTCGCCCTCGGCCAGCTTGCGCCCCGGCTTGGCGAAGGCGCGCCAACGGTTGCCACTTTCGCGCTTGTGCAGGGTGATGCCGATCTCCGGCTCGGTTTCGCCGCGGCCGACGCGCTTGGCGTTGAGCTGGGCGGGGATTACGCGCGTGTCGTTGAAGACGAGCGTGTCTCCGGGGGCGAGGATGTCGGGCAGGTCGCGGACGATGCGGTCCTCAAGCTCCAGTGCCGCGCCGGGGCGTACCACAAGCAGCCGCGCGCTGTCACGCGGGCTGGCCGGGCGCAGCGCGATGCGGTCCTCCGGCAGGTTGTAGTCGAAGTCATCAAGCCGCAGGCCGCCGGATGTCTTGTCCGGTCCGCTCACCGCGCGCCCGCTCCCGTCGCCTCAGGACGCATCCTCGGCCAGCTGCATCTTGATGATCTTGTCGGGGTTCTCGACCGCGCCCGAGCGCGGATCGCCCTTCTTGATGTTATGGACATGCTCCATGCCCTCGACCACGCGGCCCCAGACCGTGTAGGAGCCGTTCAGGTGTGGCGCCTCTTCGAAAACTATGAAGAATTGGCTGTTGGCGCTGTTCGGATCGGCGGTGCGCGCCATGCCGAGCGTGCCTTCCTCAAACGGGACGTCGGAGAACTCGGCCGGCAGGTCCGGATAGTCCGAGCCGCCCGTGCCCGTGCCGGTCGGATCGCCGGTCTGGGCCATGAAGCCGTCGATCACGCGGTGGAAGGTCAGCCCGTCATAAAAGCCCTCGCGGGTCAGCGTCTTGATGCGCTCGACATGCTTCGGCGCGACGTCGGGCAAGAGTTCGATGACCACGCGGCCATCCTTCAAATCCAGGTAAAGCATGTTGTCCTTGTCCTGAGCGGTGGTTGGCACGGCGGCCATCCCGAGAAGGGCGATGGCGAACAGCGCCGACAAAGCGGTTATGACGGTCGTACGCAGCATGAGCTTGTCCATGGCTTGGATACGCGCCTCAAGAGATGGAGCCGGCCAGCTTGGCGCGCAGTCGTTTCGCCGCGAGCGGCGGGACGAACTGGTCGATGTCGCCGCCCATCGCCGCGATCTGACGGATGAATTTGGACGCGATATGGCGGTGCTGCGGGGCGGCGGCGAAAAAGATCGTCTCCACGTCGGGCGCAAGGGTCGCGTTGGTGCCCGCCATCTGCATTTCGTAGTCGAAGTCCGTGGCGTCGCGCAGGCCGCGCACGAGGACCGTGGCCCCGTGGATGCGCGCGGCATCGACGCTCAGCCCGTCGAAGGTAACGACCTCGATCTGAGTGGAATCCCGCGCGGCGATGACGCGCGTTTCGGCCTCAAGCATCTCGACGCGCTCTTGCCAACTGAACAGCGGCGTCTTCCCGTGATGGACGCCGACGCCGACAACGAGCCGCCCGAGCAGGCGCGCGGAACGCTCGATCACGTCGAGATGGCCATAGCTGACCGGATCGAAACTGCCGGAATAAAAGCCGGATCGGGTCATACGAAAGTCCTAACCAACACCGCGCTGCTTCGCAAGCTGTCACGCGCGCCGCGCCAGCGCAAGCCAAATGCCGCCGACAACCAGAACGCTTCCGCTGAAGCCTTCCAGAATATTACGGCGGTTGAGGAACCATCCCCGCGCGGTGCCAAGCGCGAGCACCATCAACGCGTCCGTTGCGACGATGACGATAACGAAAGTCACCGCAAGCAGGGCAAGCTGGGGCGCGATGGCCGCCGCCGGATCAAGGAACTGCGGAAAGAAGGCGCCGAGAAACAGAAGCACCTTCGGGTTGGATAGCGCCACGATGAAGCCGCGCCAGAGCACGTTGCCGGGCGCGGCGGGTTGCGGCATGTCGTGGGCAGACTGAAGCGCGGCGCGGAAGCGCCAGATTCCCAGCCAGACCAGATAGGCCGCTCCGAGCCAGCGGATGACGTCGAACCACTCGGCGACGAACACCATCACCGAGGTCATCCCCAGCGTGGCGGCTGCGACGAGGATCGACAGGCCCAGCCCGTTGCCGAGCACCGTCAGCAGGCCCGCGCGCGTGCCGTGGCTGGCGCTGTTGGCGATGAACAGGGCCATGGACGGCCCGGGCGTGGCGGCGAGCACGACGCAGGCCAGCACGAACGCCCCGTAAAGATACGCCGACACGGGGATGGCTCCTTAATGCACGGGGCGCTTATTCGCTTTCGCTATCGCCGCCGTTGTCCTCTTCGGGGATGTGCACCACGGAGACCACGCGCTCGCCCGCCGCGGTCGAGAAGATCTTCACGCCTTGGGTCGCGCGGCCGACGATCGAGATGTCCTCCACCGGGCAGCGGATCAGCTTGCCGCGATCGGTCACGAGCATGATGTGGTCGGTGTCCTCGACCGGGAAGGCGCCCACCAACGGGCCGTTGCGCTCGTTGACGGTCATGGCGATGATGCCTTTGCCGCCACGCCCGGAAATCCGGTACTCGTAGGCGCTGGTGCGCTTGCCATAGCCGTTTTCCGACACGGTGAGGATGAACTGCTCGCGCGCGCTGAGCTCGGCGTAGCGTTCCGGCGACAACTCGCCCGGCTCGACCAGCTCCTCGTCACCGCCCTCGGCCTCGCTGGACGCTTCTTCGGCGGCCGCGTCCTCGGCGGACTGACCGCCTGCGGCGCGGCGCATCGCGCTTGCCTGGCGCAGATAGGCGGCGCGTTCATCGGGCCGGGCATCCACGTGCCGGAGCATCGCCATCGAGATGACCTCGTCACCGTCCTCCAGGCGTATACCGAGGACGCCGCGTGCCTCGCGACCCTTGAATTCGCGCACCGCGGTGACGGGGAAGCGGATCGCGCGGCCCTTCGCGGTGGTCAGCAGAACGTCGTCATCCGCTGAGCAGGTCTCCACGCCGATGATGCGCTGACCCTCATCCAGCTTCATGGCGATCTTGCCGCTCTGGCGCACCTCGATAAACTCCGACAGCTTGTTGCGCCGGACATTGCCGTCGGCCGTGGCGAACATGACGTGGAGCTGGTCCCAGCTGTCCTCATCCTCCGGCAGTGGCAGGATCGAGGTGATCCATTCATCCTGGTCAAGCGGCAGCAGGTTGATGAGCGCCTTGCCCTGGGACTGCGGCTGCGCGGCGGGCAGCTTCCACACCTTCATCTTGTAGACCATGCCGCGCGAGGAGAAGAACAGCACGGGTGTGTGCGTGTTCGCAACGAACAGCCGCGTGACGAAATCTTCCTGGCGCGTGGACATGCCCGCGCGCCCCTTGCCGCCGCGACGCTGCGCCCGGTAAGTCGCCAGCGGTACCCGCTTGACGTAGCCGCGGTGGCTGACCGTGACGACCACGTCCTCGCGCTGGATCAGGTCCTCATCCTCGACCTCGCCGGCGTATTCGATGATCTCGGTGCGGCGCGGCGTGCCGAAGGAATTGGCGATCTCGTTCAGTTCGTCCTTGATGATCTCGATGACGCGGGCGCGCGAGCGCAGAATGTCGAGGTAATCCTTGATCTTCTCGCCCAGGCCGTTCAACTCGTCGCCGATCTCGTCCCGGCCGAGCGCGGTGAGGCGTTGCAGGCGCAAGTCGAGGATGGCCTTCGCCTGTTCGGCGGAGAGCATGTAGGTGCCGTCGTCGGCCACCACGTGGCGCGCGTCCTGAATAAGCGCCACCAACGGGGCGACGTCCTGCGCCGGCCAGCGCCGCTCCATCAATTGCTCGCGGGCGGTCGCCGGGTCGGGCGCGCGACGGATGAGGTTGATGACCTCGTCAATATTCGCCACCGCGATGGCGAGGCCGACCAGCACATGCGCGCGCTCTCGCGCTTTCGCCAGCAGGTATTTTGTTCGCCGGCTGACCACTTCCTCGCGGAAGGCGGTAAACGAGCGGATCAGGTCCTTGAGATTCAGTTGCTCCGGCCGCCCGCCGTTGAGCGCGACGAGATTCGCGCCGAATGAGGTCTGAAGCGGCGTGTAGCGGTAGAGCTGATTGCGCACCACATCGGCGTTGGCGTCGCGGCGCAGTTCGATGACGACGCGGTAGCCCTGCCGGTCGGACTCGTCGCGCACATCCGAGATGCCTTCGATACGCTTCTCGCGGACGAGTTCGGCGATCTTCTCGATCATGCCGGCTTTGTTCACCTGATAGGGCACCTCGGTGACGATCAGCGCCTCGCGGTCCTTGCCGACAGTTTCGGTGTGGACCTTGCCGCGCATCACGATCGAGCCGCGGCCCTTGTGGTAAGCCGAACGCGCGCCTGTGCGCCCGAGAATGATGCCGCCGGTGGGGAAGTCCGGGCCGGGGACGATCTCGATCAGCTCGTCGATGGTGATCGCCGGGTTGTCGAGATAGGCGATGCAGGCGTTCGTGATCTCGGTCAGGTTGTGCGGTGGAATGTTCGTTGCCAGGCCGACCGCGATGCCGCCCGCGCCATTGACCAGCAGGTTCGGGAATTTCGCCGGCAGAACACTCGGTTCGCGCTCGGAGTTATCATAGTTGTCCTGGTAATCGACGGTGTCCTTGTCGATGTCGTCGAGCATCGAATGCGCGACCTTCTCCAGGCGGCACTCGGTGTACCGCATCGCCGCCGGCGGGTCGCCGTCGATCGAGCCGAAGTTGCCCTGGCCGTCGACAAGCGGCAGGCGCATGGAGAAATCCTGCGCCATGCGCACCAGCGCGTCATAGATGGCCTGGTCGCCGTGCGGGTGATAGCGACCCATGACATCACCGACAACGCGCGCGGCCTTCTTGTAAGGCTTGTTCCAGTCCAGCCCGTTCTCGTGCATCGTGTAGAGGATGCGACGATGCACAGGCTTTAGCCCGTCGCGTACGTCGGGCAGAGCGCGGCTCACGATCACGCTCATCGCGTAATCGAGGTAGGAGCTGCGCATCTCGCTGGTGATGGACCGGGTGCGGATGTCGAAGCCGTCGCCTTCCGGCGCGGCGCCGTTTCCGGGGATGTCGGAATTGTCGGACACGATACGGTGGTCTTTGTCAGTTGTCGGAGAAGCTGTCGGTTGAGCGCGTTCGGGAACGCCTACTCCACCTACAAGAGATATAGCGATTGAAAGCGCATACGCAATCGCGGGAACTGGTCGCGCTGGAGCTGTGCACGGCTATCTCGCGTCGCGGCCGGAAAGCAGCCATCTCTGACCGGTGTGCGGCCCTGGGCTTGTGTTCTTGACATCCGCTCTAAATTGAGGTGATGAGACTCGGGCGATTTCGGCATCTGGACGTCAGGCGGGTGTAGCTCAATGGTAGAGCAGGAGCCTTCCAAGCTCAAGACGGGGGTTCGATTCCCCTCACCCGCTCCAGACCGGGCCGGCCGACGGCGTGGATCAACTTTCAACAGGAAATCAACAATTTTCTGCTGGCGTTCCCCGTCGTTCGGTGTTATTTGTCAAGGCTCAGGTTTACAAAGGCATCAGAAGCTGTTGCGGCTCCTCCCCAAGGTTTGATGAATGGTCAGGCTGACAGGGGCTGGGTCGCGTTGTCGCGTTTTTTTGGCGCTCGGTGTCCGGGCGTGTGGAGGAGTGTAGCTCAATCGGCTAGAGCACCGGTCTCCAAAACCGGGGGTTGGGGGTTCGAGTCCCTCCACTCCTGCCATTCGGAGGGCCGGCCTCGCCGGAGCTATGGACGACGCGGCCGCGACGCTTCGCGACGGTTCGGTGCGGCGGAATTTGGTGCAGCATGGCGAAGACCAACCCATTCGAGTTCATCCAGCAGGTGCGGCAGGAAACGGCCAAGGTCACATGGCCGACGCGCCGCGAGACGATCATCACCACGATCATGGTGCTGATCATGGTGACGCTGGCCTCGCTCTTCTTCTTCATCGCGGATCAGATTCTGGGCGGAGTCGTCAGCCTCCTGCTTGACGCCGGCCGCTAAAGCCCGCGCACCGCGCCCGAGCACACGACATTCAAGAACACGAAGGGGCCATCAAGCAGGCCATGTCGAAGCGCTGGTACATCGTTCACACATACGCGAATTTCGAAAAGAAGGTGGCGGAGAGCATCAAGAAGGAGGCTGAGACGCAGGGTCTGGCCGACGCGTTTGAAGAGGTGCTCGTGCCGATGGAGGAAGTCGTGGAAATGCGCCGCGGCCGCAAGGTCAGCGCGGAGCGCAAGTTCTTCCCCGGCTACGTGCTCGTCAAGATGGAGATGACGGACGCCACCTATCATCTCGTGAAGAACACGCCGAAGGTGACGGGCTTTCTCGGGGCCGAGAACAAGCCTATCCCGATCTCCGAAGCCGAAGCTGAGCGAATCCTGCACCAGGTGCAGGAGGGTGTCGAGCGGCCGAAGCCGACGGTGACCTTCGAGGTCGGGGAACAGGTGCGGGTAGCCGACGGGCCATTCGCCTCGTTCAACGGTCTTGTCGAGGAGGTCGACGAGGAACGCTCGCGCCTGAAGGTCGCGGTGTCGATCTTCGGCCGCGCCACGCCGGTCGAACTGGAATACGGACAGGTCGAGAAGATGTAACCGCCATCGCGGCGGTGCGATAAGGAACCGGGGGGGGGGCGAAATCAGGTCAGTTATCGGCAACAGCCGACTTTGATCACGGCGTATCACCGCCGTGACAATCCGAAGCCTCCGCGCGCGGAGGCAGTTTGCGGGAGGGCTCGCCGCCCGTTGAACCGCTAACCCGAGGCAACAACAGCTTGCCACGAATGTCTTAGGGGAAACTGATGGCGAAAAAGGTAACAGGATATCTCAAATTGCAGGTTCCGGCCGGCCAGGCCAATCCGTCGCCGCCGATCGGCCCGGCGCTTGGTCAGCGCGGTCTGAACATCATGGAGTTCTGCAAGGCGTTCAACGCCGCGTCCGGCGAGATCGAGCCCGGCGCGCCGGTGCCCGTGCTCATCACGATCTATCAGGACAAATCCTTCACCTTCACGATGAAGACGCCGCCGGCGACGTACTTCTTGAAGAAGGCGGCGGGGCTGAAGTCCGGCAGCAAGGAGCCGGGCCGCCAGAAGGCCGGAACGGTGACGCGCGATCAGATTCGCGAGATCGCCGAGACGAAGATGAAGGATTTCAACACCGACGACATCGAGGATGCCATGCGCATTGTCGAGGGGTCGGCGAAGTCCATGGGTCTGGCGGTGCAGGAGTAAGGACAATGGCAAAGGTTGGAAAACGCTTGCGGAACCTGCGCGAGAACATTGAGACCGGGAAGACCTATGACGTCGCCGAAGCGGTGAAGCTGGTCAAGGAGAACGCCGTGGCGAAATTCGATGAGACGGTCGAAGTCGCTGTCAACCTGGGCGTCGATCCGCGCCACGCCGACCAGATGGTGCGCGGGGTTTGCCAGCTTCCGAACGGCACCGGCCGAGAGGTGCGCGTGGCAGTGTTCGCCAAGCCGGAGCGCCAGGACGAGGCGCGCGAGGCCGGCGCGGAAGTGGTGGGCGCCGAGGACCTGGTCGAAGAGGTTCAGAAAGGAAATATCAACTTTGATAAATGTATTGCTACCCCGGACATGATGCCGTTGGTCGGCCGGCTCGGTAAGGTGCTGGGCCCGCGGGGCATGATGCCCAACCCGAAGGTCGGCACCGTGACCAACGATATCGCCGAGGCCGTGCGCTCTGCCAAGGGCGGCGCGGTCGAGTTTCGGGTCGAGAAGGCCGGCATCGTCCATGCTGGTGTGGGCAAGGCAAGCTTCCCCGAGGATGCGCTGGTGGAGAACATCCGCGCCTTCGCCGATGCGGTGATGAAGGCGAAGCCCGCCGGCGCGAAGGGCACTTATCTGAAGAAGCTGTCGCTCACCTCGACGATGGGACCGGGCGTTCAGGTGGACACGCAGAGCGTGTTGAGCGCCTAGAAAATTTCAGGCGGCCCCGTGCCGCCAACCTGTTTCCGGCGTTCGCGCCGGAAAGTGCCGGGCTGCAAGGCTCGGCAAAATCCTGTCCGAGACTGGGGGTGCCGGAAACGGCTTAATCCCGCAAGGGGCCCACAATAGACAGGGGTGAGGCGCTGGATCGAAACGAAAATTCGTTTCGCGAAAGCGTCCACGTGACTGAACGCCAAGCTTTCCGTTTGGGCGTCAGCCACGGCCCTTGGGACAGGTTATCTCAGCTGTCGCTCGGGCCTTCCTGAAAGGCTGGCGACATGGTGGAAGCGGTGGAGGTCGGCCTTGCCGGCCCCGCCAGTGAACCTTGGAGAGACGCGGTGGAACGAGCCGAAAAAGTCGAGATGGTCGAACACCTCGGCCATGTCTTCGAAGAGTCCGGCTCTGTCGTCGTCGCACGCTACACCGGACTCACGGTGGCCGAGATGACCGATCTCCGCGAACGCATGAAAGCGGCCGGAGCTCGGTTCAAGGTCGTCAAAAACCGCCTCGCCAAGATCGCGCTGCAGAACACCGACCGCGCCGACGCCGCGGAGTTGTTCGTCGAACCGACCGGTATCGCCTACGCGGAAGATCCGGTCGCCCCGGCCAAGGTTGCCGCACAGTTCGCCAAGGAGAAAGACAAGTTCATCATCGTTGGCGGCATCGTGGGCAAGGGAGCCGTGGACGCCGAGGGTATCAAGGCGCTCGCCGACATGCCTTCGATCGACGAAATGCGGGCCCGGCTCGTCGGTGTGCTGAACGCGCCCGCAGGCAAGCTCGTTCGGA
This sequence comes from Dichotomicrobium thermohalophilum, assembly GCF_003550175.1. Classification (NCBI taxonomy): domain Bacteria; kingdom Pseudomonadati; phylum Pseudomonadota; class Alphaproteobacteria; order Hyphomicrobiales; family Hyphomicrobiaceae; genus Dichotomicrobium; species Dichotomicrobium thermohalophilum. Next base: position 2,029,902 of record NZ_QXDF01000001.1, on the reverse strand, counting down.
CGCTCAACGCGCCCGGCGAGAAGCTTGCACGCACGCTCAACGCGCCGGCCTCCGATCTTGTCGGAGTGCTCCAGGCTCGCAAGCAGCAGCAGGAAGAAGCAGCCTAGGATCTTGGCAACACCCGAAAACGGAAACCCAAACGGAAGCAAGGTAAAGGAAAATGTCTGAAGCGACCGATCGTATTTACGAAGAACTGTCCAAGCTGACGGTGCTGGAAGTCGCCGAGCTGGTGAAGAAGCTTGAGGACGAGTGGGGCGTTTCCGCCCAGGCCGCGCCGATGGCGATGCCGATGGCCGGCATGCCCGCTGCGGGCGGAGCTGCCGCAGAAGCCGCGCCGGAAGAGGAGAAGACGGAATTCGACGTCATCCTCGCCTCCTTCGGCGACAACAAGATTGGCGTCATCAAGGAAGTGCGCGGCGTCACCGGTCTTGGCCTGAAGGAAGCCAAGGAACTGGTGGAAGGCGTGCCGAAGCCGCTCAAGGAAGGCGTGCCGAAAGAAGAGGCCGAAGAGATCAAGAAAAAGCTGGAAGACGCCGGCGCGAAAGTCGAGGTCAAGTAAGCATTCGGCGGGCAAACGCCCGCAACACGCGATCGGTCGGCGGGTTGCGCGCCCGCCGGCCACCTTAAGGCAGCTTCCCCTGCGCGCTGGGATGAGCGTGCGCGGCAAGCGGCTTTTCCAGCGCCTCACCCGCTCAGAGGCGCAACACGGACCGAGCGGTGCGACAAGGAGTTACGATGGCGCAGACATTCACGGGGCGCAAGCGCGTCCGCAAGACCTTTGGCCAGATTCGCGAAGTGGCCGAAATGCCGAACCTCATTGAGGTTCAGAAGCGCTCGTACGACGATTTCCTGATGGTGAAGGAGCCGAAGGGCGGCCGCCCCAACGAGGGTCTTCAGGCCGTTTTCAGTTCGGTGTTCCCCATCAAAGACTTTTCCGAGCGCTCGCAGCTCGAATTCGTCCGTTACGAGTTCGACGATCCGAAATACGACGTCGAGGAGTGCCAGCAGCGCGACCTGACTTATGCGGCCCCGCTTCGTGCGACGTTACGGTTGATCACCTTCGATGTCAACGAGGAGACCGGCGCGCGCTCGGTCAAGGACATCAAGGAGCAGGACGTGTTCATGGGCGAGATTCCGTTCATGACGAACAATGGCACGTTCATCATCAACGGGACCGAGCGCGTGATCGTCAGCCAGATGCATCGCTCGCCGGGCGTGTTCTTCGACCATGACCGCGGCAAGACGCATGCCAGTGGTAAGCTGCTGTTCGCGGCAAGAATCATTCCGTACCGCGGTTCCTGGCTGGACTTCGAGTTCGACCCGAAGGACATCGTGCATGCCCGCATTGACCGCCGGCGCAAGCTGCCCGTCACGACACTGCTCTATGCCCTGGGTATGGGTGACGAGGAGATTCTCGACCACTTCTACGACCAGATTACGCTGCGCGCGGACGAGCAGGGCTGGCGGATGCCGTTCGATCCGCAGCGGATGCGCGGCCTGAAGCTGGCCTATGACATCATCAACGCGGACACCGGCGAGGTGGCGATCGAGGCTGGCCGCAAGATCACGCCGCGCCAGGCGAAGAAGCTGGCCGAGGGCGGCCTTCAGGACATGCTGGTCCACGACGATGCGCTGTCCGGCCGCTATGCCGCCGAAGACATCGTCAACATGAGCACCGGCGAGATCTATGCCGAAGCGGGCGCCGAGCTGACGCCGGATGTCATTGCCAAGATCCGCGCCGGTGCTGTGACGGAAATCCCGATCCTCGACATCGACCATGTCAACACCGGGCCGTTCATCCGCAACACGATGGTCGCGGACAAGAACAGCACGCGCGAAGAGGCGCTGCTGGACATCTACCGCGTGATGCGCCCGGGCGAGCCGCCGACGGTGGAAGCCGCGGAGAAGTTGTTCGAGGGCCTGTTCTTCGACGAGGAACGCTATGACCTGTCGGCGGTCGGCCGCGTCAAGATGAACATGCGTCTGGACCTCGACGCGGACGACTCGGTGCGCATCCTGCGCAAGGAGGACATCCTGGCGGTCATCAAGACGCTGGTGGCCCTGCGCGACGGCAAGGGCGAGATCGACGATATCGACCATCTGGGTAACCGCCGCGTGCGCTCAGTGGGCGAATTGATGGAGAACCAGTACCGGGTCGGCCTGGTGCGCATGGAGCGCGCCATCAAGGAGCGCATGAGCTCGGTCGATCTCGACACGGTCATGCCGCAGGACCTGATCAACGCCAAGCCGGTGGCCGCGGCCGTGCGCGAGTTCTTCTCGTCGAGCCAGCTTAGCCAGTTCATGGACCAGACCAATCCGCTGTCGGAGATCACGCACAAGCGGCGTCTGTCCGCGCTTGGTCCGGGCGGCCTCACGCGCGAGCGCGCAGGCTTCGAGGTGCGCGACGTGCACCCGACGCATTACGGTCGTATCTGTCCGATCGAGACGCCGGAAGGCCCGAACATCGGCCTGATCAACTCGCTGGCGACCTTCGCGCGGGTCAACAAGTATGGCTTCATCGAGAGCCCGTATCGCCGCGTGAAGGATGGCAAGGTGACCGAGGAGGTGGTCTACCTCTCCGCGATGGAGGAGGGGCGCTATTACATCGCGCAGGCCAACGCCGAGCTGACAGATGAGGGCACCTTCGCCGAAGACCTGATCATCTGCCGGCATGCGGGTGATGTGCAGCTCGTGCCGCCGCACATGGTCAACTTCATCGACGTCTCGCCCAAGCAGGTAGTCTCGGTGGCCGCGGCGCTGATCCCCTTCCTGGAGAACGACGACGCAAACCGCGCGCTGATGGGCTCGAATATGCAGCGTCAGGCGGTTCCGCTCCTGCGGGCCGAGGCGCCCCTGGTGGGCACTGGCATGGAATCGGTCGTGGCGCGCGACTCGGGAGCGGCCATCGCCGCGCGGCGTCCGGGGATTGTCGATCAGGTCGACGCCACCCGTATCGTCATCCGCGCGACGGAGGAAATGGACCCGTCCAAGCCCGGCGTGGACATCTACAACCTGCGCAAGTTCAAGCGCTCGAACCAGAATTCGGCGATCAATCAGCGTCCGCTGGTGCGTGCCGGTGACCGGGTCGAGGCAGGCGACATCATTGCGGACGGTCAGTCGACCGATCTGGGTGAGCTTGCGATCGGCAAGAACGTGCTGGTCGCGTTCATGCCCTGGATGGGTTACAATTTCGAGGACTCGATCTTGATCTCGGAACGCATCGTCAAGGACGATGTTTTCACCTCGGTGCACATCGAGGAATTCGAGATCATGGCGCGCGACACCAAGCTGGGCCCGGAGGAAATCACCCGGGATATCCCCAACGTGTCCGAAGAGGCGCTGCGGAACCTGGACGAGGCCGGAATCGTCTATATCGGTGCCGAGGTAAAGCCGGGCGACATCCTTGTCGGCAAGATCACGCCGAAGGGTGAAAGCCCGATGACGCCCGAAGAAAAGCTGCTGCGCGCCATCTTCGGCGAAAAGGCGGCCGATGTGCGCGACACGTCGCTGAAACTTCCGCCGGGGGTCTCCGGCACGGTCGTCGAGGTCCGCGTCTTCAACCGCCACGGTGTCGAGAAGGACGAGCGCGCCATGGCCATCGAGCGCGAGGAGCTTGAGCGTCTGGCCAAGGACCGCGACGACGAGATGGCGATCCTCGATCGCAACATCTACGGCCGTCTGAAGGACCTGCTCGACGGCAAGGAGGTCGCGAAAGGTCCGAAGGGCCTGCGCAAGGGCTCGACCGTCACGCCCGAGGCGCTGGACGAGTTGCCGCGCAACCAGTGGTGGGAGATCGCGCTCGTCGATGAAGAGGCGATGCGCGACGTCGAAGCCCTTCGCAAGCAGTACGAGGACGCGCGCAAGCAGCTCGAGCAGCGGTTTGTCGACAAAATCGACAAGCTCAAGCGCGGCGACGAGTTGATGCCGGGCGTCATGAAGATGGTCAAGGTGTTCGTCGCGGTAAAGCGCAAGCTGCAGCCGGGCGACAAGATGGCCGGCCGCCACGGCAACAAGGGCGTCATCAGCCAGATCGTCCCGGAAGAGGACATGCCGTTCCTTGAGGACGGGACGCCCGTGGACGTCGTGCTGAACCCGCTTGGCGTGCCAAGCCGTATGAATGTCGGCCAGATTCTGGAAACCCATCTGGGCTGGGCGGCCCGCGGTCTGGGCCGCATGATCGACAGGGCGGTGGAGAGTTTCCACGCCGAGAACGACCTGTCGGAGCTGAAGGCTCAGTTGCGCGAGATCTACGGCGAGAACGAGACGATCGAGTCGCTCAGCGACGAGGAGCTTGTCGAGTTGGGCCAGAACCTGCGCAAGGGTGTGCCCGTGGCGACGCCGGTCTTCGACGGCACCAACGAGGACCAGCTCGTGGAGATGCTGCGTCAGGCCGGGCTCGACTCATCGGGTCAGGTCACGCTGCTCGACGGGCGTACGGGCGAAGCCTTCGACCGGAAGGTAACCGTCGGCTACAAGTATCTGCTCAAGCTGCATCATCTGGTGGACGACAAGATCCACGCGCGCTCGATCGGCCCCTACAGCCTTGTCACCCAGCAGCCGCTTGGCGGCAAGGCGCAGTTTGGCGGACAGCGCTTCGGCGAGATGGAGGTCTGGGCGCTTGAAGCCTACGGCGCGGCTTACACGCTGCAGGAGATGCTCACCGTGAAGTCTGACGACGTGGCCGGCCGCACCAAGGTCTATGAGGCCATTGTGCGCGGCGACGACAGCTTCGAGGCCGGCATTCCGGAGAGCTTCAACGTGCTGGTGAAGGAAATCCGCGCGCTGGGCCTGAATGTCGAGCTGCAGCAGAGCGACGTAACTGACGAAGGCGTTCCGGAATACTCGCTGCCGCCGGCCTCGGCTGCGGAGTAAGGCACGCCGGAGGGAGACGACGATTGCGTATGGCGTGGGGTGTGAAAGAGATCGATAGATGCCCGCCCCGCGCCTGCGCGACTGAACAACGGACACTGACGCCGCATGGCGGGGAATGCGGCGCCTGACGGCCTAACGTAGCGCGCGCCCCAGCGCTACCGGATTAGGAGACGACTTATGAATCAAGAGATAACGGATCTCTTTTCTTCACAATCCCAATTCCCGAAATTCGATCAGATTCGGATCTCGATCGCAAGCCCGGAGAAAATTCTCTCCTGGTCGATGGGTGAGGTGAAGAAACCGGAAACTATCAACTACCGCACGTTCAAACCCGAGCGTGACGGGCTCTTCTGCGCGCGCATTTTCGGCCCGATCAAGGACTATGAATGCCTGTGCGGAAAATACAAGCGGATGAAGTATAAAGGCATCATCTGCGAAAAGTGCGGCGTCGAGGTCACCTTGTCAAAGGTGCGCCGCGAGCGCATGGGCCACATCGAGCTGGCCGCGCCGGTGGCGCATATCTGGTTCCTCAAGTCGCTGCCGAGCCGCATCGGCACGCTTCTGGACCTGACTTTGCGTGATCTTGAGCGGGTGCTCTACTTCGAGAATTACATTGTCATCGAGCCGGGCCTGACGCCGCTCAAGGAGCGTCAACTTCTCACGGAAGAGGAGTTCTTGCAGGCGCAAGAGGAGTACGGTGAGGACAGCTTCACCGCCGGCATCGGCGCCGAGGCCATCCGCGACATCCTTATCAAGCTCGATCTGGAAGAGCTGCGCGATCAGCTCCGCACGGAAATCGCCGAATCGACCTCTGAGCTCAAGCCGAAGAAACTCGCCAAGCGGCTCAAGGTCGTCGAGGCGTTCATCCAGTCCGGCAACCGTCCGGAGTGGATGATCATGACGGTGATTCCGGTCATCCCGCCGGAACTGCGGCCGCTGGTGCCGCTTGATGGCGGCCGGTTCGCCACGTCGGACCTCAATGACCTGTATCGCCGCGTCATCAACCGCAACAACCGCCTGAAGCGGCTGATCGAGCTGCGCGCGCCCGACATAATCATCCGCAACGAAAAGCGGATGCTGCAGGAAGCGGTCGATGCGCTGTTCGACAATGGCCGGCGCGGTCGCGTCATCACCGGCGCGAACAAGCGCCCGCTGAAGTCGCTCGCCGACATGCTCAAGGGCAAGCAGGGCCGGTTCCGCCAGAACCTGCTCGGCAAGCGCGTCGACTATTCCGGCCGGTCGGTCATCGTGGTTGGTCCTGAGCTCAAGCTGCATCAGTGCGGCCTGCCGAAGAAGATGGCGCTGGAACTGTTCAAGCCGTTCATCTATTCGCGGCTGGACGCCAAGGGCCTGGCGGCGACCGTCAAGCAGGCCAAGAAGCTGGTCGAAAAGGAGAAGCCCGAGGTCTGGGACGTCCTCGACGAGGTGATCCGCGAACACCCTGTGTTGCTCAACCGTGCGCCGACGCTGCACCGCCTTGGTATTCAGGCGTTTGAGCCGGTGCTGGTCGAGGGCAAGGCGATCCAGCTTCACCCGCTGGTCTGCGCGGCGTTCAACGCCGACTTCGACGGCGACCAGATGGCCGTGCATGTACCGCTGTCGCTGGAAGCGCAGCTTGAGGCCCGCGTGCTGATGATGTCGACGAACAACATTCTGCACCCGGCCAATGGCGGCCCCATCATCGTGCCGTCGCAGGACATCGTTCTCGGCCTCTACTACCTCTCGCTGGACAAGCCGAACGAGCCGGGCGAGGGCATGGTGTTCGGCAGCGTCTCGGAAATCCGGCACGCGCTTGAAGCCGGACTGGTGACGCTGCACTCGAGGATCAAGGCTCGCTTCGAAAGCATCGAGCCAGACGGCACGCCAACATCCCAGATCTATGAGACGACGCCTGGGCGAATGCTCCTTGGTGAACTGCTGCCGAAAAAGCCGGGCGTGAAGTTCGAGTTGGTCAACCAGCTCCTCACCAAGAAGATGATCTCCAAGATGATCGACGCGGTGTACCGCAACTGCGGTCAGAAGGAGACGGTCATCTTCTGCGACCAGATCATGGCGACGGGCTTCCGCCACGCCTGCGAGGCCGGCATCTCGATCGGCAAGGACGACATGGTCATCCCCGAGACGAAGGATGAAATCGTTCAGGAGGCCCATGATCTCGTCCGCGACTATGAGCAGCAGTTCATGGAAGGCTTCATTACCCAGGGCGAAAAGTACAACAAGGTTGTTGACGCCTGGGCGAAGTGCACCGACCGTGTCGCAAAGGAGATGATGGACCGGATCTCGGCACCGCAAACGGATGACGAAACCGGCCGTCAACTGCCCCTCAACTCGATCTACATGATGTCGCACTCCGGTGCCCGCGGCTCGCCCGCGCAGATGAAGCAGCTTGCGGGTATGCGCGGCCTGATGGCCAAGCCGTCCGGCGAGATTATCGAGACGCCGATTATCTCGAACTTCAAGGAAGGCCTGTCGGTGATGGAGTACTTCAACTCCACGCACGGCGCCCGCAAGGGCCTGGCCGATACCGCCCTGAAGACGGCGAACTCGGGCTATCTCACCCGTCGGCTGGTCGACGTGGCGCAGGACAGCATCATTACCGAACTGGATTGCGGCACCGACAAGGGCATCAACATGATCGCCGTGATCGACGCGGGCGAGGTGATCGTCTCGCTGGGCGATCGCGTCCTGGGCCGCACGGCCGCGGACGATGTCGTTGCGCCAGCCTCGGGCGAGGTGATCGTCCAGGCCGGCGAGTTGATCGAGGAGCGCCATGCCCGCGAGATCGAAGAAGCCGGCGTCCAGCAGGTGCGCATTCGCTCGGCGCTGACCTGCGAGACGCGCAACGGCGTCTGCAGCAAGTGCTACGGCCGCGATCTGGCCCGTGGCACGCCGGTGAACCTCGGCGAGGCGGTCGGCGTCATGGCCGCCCAGTCGATCGGTGAGCCGGGCACGCAGCTGACGATGCGGACCTTCCACATCGGCGGCACGGCGCAGGTCGTCGACTCCTCGTTCCTGGAATCGAACTTCGCCGGCACGGTGCAGATCAAGAACCGCAATGTTGCCAAGGACAGCCAGGGCCGTCTGGTCGCCATGGGCCGCAACATGTCGGTGCTGGTGCTGGACGACGAGGGCAACGAGCAGGCGTCCTACAAGATCGTCCAGGGCGCGCACATGAAGGTCGATGACGGCGACAAGATCAAGCGCGGCGAGCGCCTCGCCGAGTGGGATCCGTACACGCGCCCGATCCTGACCGAGGCCACCGGCACGGTGGACTACGAGGACCTTGTCGAAGGTGTCTCGATGAGTGAGCAGACCGAGGAGACCACCGGCATCACGCAGCGCGTGATCGTCGACTGGCGCTCCAACCCGCGCGGCGCGAGCCTGCGGCCGGCGCTCGTCATCAAGAACGCCAAGGGCAATGTGGTGAAGCTCAAGCGCGGCGGTGAGGCTCGCTACCAGATCCCGGTTGGCTCGGTGCTTTCCGTCGAGCCCGGTCAGGAGGTCAAGGCGGGCGATGTGCTGGCGCGTATCCCGCTGGAAAGTGCCAAGACCCGCGACATCACGGGTGGTCTGCCGCGGGTGGCCGAGCTGTTCGAGGCCCGGCGTCCCAAGGATCATGCGATCATTGCAGAAGCGTCCGGAACCATCGAGTTCGGGCGTGACTACAAGAACAAGCGCACGATCATCATCCGCCCGGATGAGGAGGATGCCGAGCCGGTCGAATACCTGATCCCGAAAGGCAAGCACCTGTCCGTTCAGGAAGGCGACCGGATCGAGAAGGGCGAGTTCATCATGGAAGGCTTGCCCGCGCCGCACGACATCCTGGCGATCAAGGGCGTCGAGGAGCTGGCCACCTATCTCGTGAACGAGATCCAGGACGTATATCGTCTGCAGGGCGTGAGCATCAACGACAAGCACATTGAGGTGATCGTCCGCCAGATGCTGCAGAAGGTCGAAGTCACCGATGCGGGCGAGACCGGCCTGCTCAAGGGCGAGCAGATCGACCGGATCGAGTTCGAGCAGCTGAACGCCCAGGCGGAGGCTGCGGGCAAGCGTCCGGCCGAGGCCGAGCCGGTCCTGCTGGGCATCACCAAGGCGAGCCTGCAGACGCGCAGCTTCATTTCGGCGGCCTCCTTCCAGGAGACCACGCGCGTGCTGACGGACGCCGCGGTGAACGGCAAGACCGACAACCTCGAAGGTCTGAAGGAGAACGTCATCGTCGGCCGGCTGATTCCGGCGGGCACGGGCGGCTCCCTCAACCGCCTGCGCGCAATTGCAGCCAAGCGCGACGACATGATCCTCAAGGAGCGGGCCAAGGCGGCCGAGCGGCTGGCGCAGGAAAGTGGCTCGGAGGAAGCAGCCTCGGGCGAGAAGATAAAGGCGGCAGAGTAACGCCGCCGTCCCGCCTGCGGGCTGCGGCGCGTTTGGGCGCAACAAACGGGCTGCCTGCATGGCCCAAGCACATTACGCTGCCTGCCGAAGCGAGTCGGGAGGAGGGGTCATGCAGGCAAGCCAGGACGACGCGCGCTGGACAGCGGTGCTGGAACGCGACAGCACCTGCGATGGCGCGTTCGTGTTTGCGGTACGCACCACGCGCATCTATTGCCGGCCCGGTTGCCCGGCCAGGCGGCCAAAGCCTGAGCATGTTGTCTTTTTCGAGACCGCGGCTGAAGCGCGGGCGGCCGGCTTTCGCCCCTGCCTCCGCTGCCGGCCCGACGCGGCGGCCGATGCGACAGGGGAAGCGGTCTTGGGCGCTTGCCAGCTGATCGGCGAGAGCGAGACGCCGCCGCCTCTGAGCGCGCTCGCCGAGGCCGCGGGCATGAGCCGATTTCACTTTCAGCGTGTGTTCAAGCGCGAAGTGGGCATGTCGCCAAAGCAATATGCCGACACGCGGCGCCAGGCGCGCCTTCGCGAGACCTTGCCAGGTGCCACGAGTGTTACCGAGGCGCTCTACGAGGCGGGCTATGACAGCGCGGCGCGCTTTTACGTCCAGGCGCATCGTGCGCTCGGGATGCCTGCCAGCGATTACAAGGCGGGCGGGCGCGGCCAGGCGATCTGGTATGCCCTGACCAACAGCATCGTGGGGCGCGTGCTGATCGCAGGAACGGCGCGGGGATTATGCGCGATTTTTTTCGGTGACGGGGACGAGTCGTTGGAGACAGAATTGCGTGCGCGGTTCCCGAACGCGCATCTCGTCGCCGCTGGGGAGGACTTACGCGAATGCGTGGCGGAAACTGTCGCCTTTATCGACCTTCCGAAAGGCGCCTTTCGTTTGCCGCTGGACGTTCAGGGCACAGCGTTTCAGCACAAGGTTTGGAAGGCCCTGCGTGACATTCCGTTTGGGGAAACGGCGACCTACGCGGAGATCGCCGAGCGTATCGGTTCGCCGGCTGCCACGCGCGCTGTCGCCAACGCGTGCGGCGCGAACCCGGCGGCTGTCGCAGTCCCTTGCCACCGCGTGCTCCGCTCGGACGGCAGCCTGGGCGGCTACCGCTGGGGTGTCGACCGCAAGCGGGAACTGCTGAGGCGGGAGCGTGGTGAAAGCAATTAGCCCCGCCGCTCCACCATCATCTTCTTGGTTTCGGCGATCGCTTTCGCAGGGTTCAGCCCCTTTGGACAGGCTTGCGCGCAGTTCATGATCGTGTGGCAGCGATAGAGCCGGAACGGGTCTTCGAGCTGATCCAGGCGGTCACCCGTCGCCTCGTCGCGGCTGTCCACGATCCAGCGATAGGCCTGCAGCAGAATGGCCGGACCGAGGTAGCGGTCGCTGTTCCACCAATAGCTCGGGCAGGACGCCGAACAGCACGCGCACATGATGCACTCGTAAAGACCGTCCAGTTTCTCACGATCCTCACGGCTCTGCCGCCACTCCTTTTCCGGGGTCGTGGAGGTTGTCTCCAGCCAGGGCTGGATCATCCGGTGCTGCGCGTAGAAGTGCGTCAGGTCCGGTACGAGGTCCTTGACCACGCTCATGTGCGGGAGCGGATAGATCTTGACACTGCCCCGGCTGTCGGCGCTGGCGCGAGTGCAGGCCAAGGTGTTCATCCCGTCAATGTTCATCGAGCACGACCCGCACACGCCCTCGCGGCAGGATCGGCGGAAGGTCAGCGTCGGGTCGATCTCATTCTTGATCTTGATGAGCGCGTCGAGGACCATCGGCCCGCACTTGTCCATGTCCACGTAGTACGTGTCCGTGCGCGGGTTCTCACCATCCTCGGGGTTCCAGCGATAGACCTCGAAAGCCTTGAAGTTGCCCTTCGCGCCTTTCTCGGGCTTGTTCCACACCTTGCCTTTGCGGATCGTCGAGTTTTTCGGCAGCGTCAGTTGAACCATCTCGTGTCCTTCTCAGCCGTGTTGCGGGGCGGCGCCGATTGCCGGCTCAGTACACCCGCGCTTTCGGCTCGATGTAAGTGATGTCGTTGGTCAGCGTGTAGCTGTGCACCGGGCGATAGTCGAGCCGAACCTTCAGAGCCTCGGTGTCCGCCCAGGACAGCGTGTGCTTCATCCAGTTCTCGTCGTCGCGGTCGGGATAGTCCTCGCGCGCATGCGCGCCGCGGCTTTCGGTCCGGTTGGCGGCGCTATGGATCGTCACGGCCGACTGTGCGATCAGGTTGTCGAACTCGAGCGTCTCGACCAGGTCGGTGTTCCAGATGAGCGAGCGGTCCGTGACCTTGATGTCCTCAACACCGGACCAGATGTTTGCCATCCGCTCGATGCCTTCGTCGAGGATCTCCTGCGTGCGGAACACCGCGCAGTTTTCCTGCATCGCCTTCTGCATGTCGGCGCGCAGTTGGGCCGTCGGGGTGCCGCCATCGGCGTAGCGGAAGTAGTCGAGACGGGCGATGGCCTTGTCGCCTGCATCCTTGGGCAATTCGCGATGCGGCGTGTTCGGTTCGATGGTGTCGGCGCAGTGATTGGCCGCCGCCCGGCCGAACACGACCAGGTCGATGAGCGAGTTGGAACCGAGCCGGTTCGCGCCGTGCACCGAAGCGCAGGCCGCCTCGCCGATGGCCATCAGGCCGGGAACGGGCGAGTCGGGGTTGCCGCCGCGCGGGCTGACCACTTCGCCGTGCACGTTCGTGGGGATGCCGCCCATGTTGTAGTGCACCGTCGGCAGCACGGGGATCGGTTCCCGCGTCAGGTCGACATTGGCGAAGACCTTGGCCGCCTCCGTGATACCTGGCAGCCGCTCGGCGAGCACCTCCGGGTCCAGATGCTCGAGATGAAGATGGATGTGGTCCTTGTTCGGCCCGACGCCGCGCCCTTCACGGATTTCGATGGTCATGGCCCGCGAGACCACGTCGCGCGAGGCCAGATCCTTGGCGCTTGGCGCATAGCGCTCCATGAAGCGCTCGCCCTCCGAGTTGGTGAGGTAGCCGCCTTCGCCGCGCGCGCCCTCGGTGATCAGCACGCCTGCGTCGAAGATCCCGGTTGGGTGGAACTGCACGAACTCCATGTCCTGCAGCGGCAGGCCGGCCCGCAGCACCATCGCATTGCCGTCGCCCGTGCAGGTGTGCGCGCTCGTGCAGGAGTAATAGGCACGGCCGTAGCCGCCCGTGGCGAGGATCGTCTTGTGTGCGCGGATGCGGTGGACCGATCCGTCGTCAAGGCAAAGCGCGACGACACCGCGGCATACGCCGTCCTCATCCATGATCAGGTCGAGCGCAAAGTACTCGATGAAGAACTCGGCCGAGTGACGCAGGCTCTGGCCGTAGAGGGTATGAAGCATCGCATGGCCGGTGCGGTCGGCCGCTGCGCAGGTGCGCTGGGCCGGAGGGCCTTCCCCGAACTGCGTTGTCATGCCGCCGAAGGGGCGTTGATAGATCTTGCCGTCATCGGTCCGCGAGAACGGCATGCCGTAATGTTCCAGCTCATAGACCGCTGCCGGCGCGTGGCGGCAAAGATATTCGATCGCGTCCTGATCGCCCAGCCAGTCGGACCCCTTCACGGTATCGTACATGTGCCAACGCCAGTCATCTGCGCCCATGTTGCCGAGCGACGCGGCAATGCCGCCCTGAGCGGCCACGGTGTGGGAGCGGGTCGGGAACACCTTGGTCACACAGGCCGTTTTCAGCCCTGCTTCCGCGCAGCCCAACGTGGCGCGCAGCCCGGCACCACCCGCGCCGACCACCACGACATCGTAGCTGTGATCGTTGAAGGGATAGGCGCGGCCGTTCACGCCCGGAGCGGATGTGGCCGCGCCGTTACCGTTCATCTGACTGTTCATCTGTTCACGCTCCCAGACTCAGCTTCAGCACGGCGAGCACCGAAGCCAGTGCGATAAATACGGAGAAAAGTGCATTAAGCGCCAGCGCCACAACGCGGCTGCCTGAGGAATGGACATAATCCTCGATAATCGTCTGCATCCCCAGATACATGTGGTAACTGACGGACACGATGAGGAGGAGCATCAGCGCGCCAGCCAGAGGTGCGTCAAAATATGCCTGCACCTCGGCATGGCTTGCTCCGGCGAGCGAAAAGACGGTGTAGACGAAGAAGATCAGCGCAATCAGATTCGCGGCCCCCGTCAGGCGCTGCCACCAGAAATGGCTGGTTCCGTCATGCGCCGAGCCGAGGCCGCGCGCCCGTGCCAGAGGTGTGCGTAGCGACATGTCAAATCACTCCCATCGTCATCAGCAGGGCGGCCCAGAACAGGACCGTCAGTGTCAGTGATCCAAACAGCGTCGCCCAGGACAGGCGCAATACCGTTGGAATCTCGAACCCGCGTCCTGTATCCCAGAGGAAGTGCCGCAGCCCCCCGAGCGCGTGATGGAAGACCGACCAGGACAGGCCCAGCAGAATGATGTAGCCCAGAACTGAGCCGATCCAGTCCATTGCCACGGCGTAGTAGTCCGGGCCGCTGGCCGCCGCGATAAGCCACCAGGCCAGGACGATCATGCCGAGATAGAGCGTCGTGCCGGTGATGCGGTGGAAAATCGACATCACCATCGAAATGACGGGGCGATAGATCTGAAGATGCGGCGACAGCGGCCGCTCGTGGGCGTGCTCTGACATGAGACCTCTCGCGATCTTGGTCGTTACACACTTTTACCGCAATGCAATAATCAGATGCAATGTGGCGCGTATCAAAGGTTCGCGCACGCGCTTCGCGTGGATCACCGGAGCTACAGTTCAGAAGGCGATTGCGGGGCGCTTGCGACGTTGTGACCGATTCGCGCGCGATCTTGGCGCGGCACGTGGAGAGGCAGACATGAGTCAGGCACGGCTTGGGGCGGTCCTTGTGGCGGCGTTGGTGGTCGCGATGCTCGGGCCGCGCGCGGAGGCACGCGAATTTTATGGCGAGACCGTCGTGGACGGCGTGCCGCGGACCTACACGGTTTTCGTCCCCGACAGCGCGCGTGACCGCGGCGATTCTGTGCCTGTCGTTATAGTGCTGCATGGTGGCCGTGGCGACGGTGCCCGCGTGCGCCGGATCATGGGGCTTGACCGGGTTGCCGAGCGAGAAGGGTTCGCTACCGTTTATCCTGACAGTCTTGGGCGCGGCTGGAACGATGGGCGGCGCTTCCGTCGGGAGCGTTCCGATGATGTCGCGTTCCTGCTGCGCCTGAAGAAGAGTCTCGTCCGGCGTGGCCTGGCCGACCCAGACCGCGTGTTCGTCGCCGGCGTCTCAAACGGCGGCATGATGGTCCAGCGCCTTGCCTGCGAGGTGCCGGGCGCGTTCGCCGGTTACGCTTCGATCATCGCGAACATGCCGGTGCCCGTCATTGACCGATGCCTGCCGGACCGTCCCGTCCCGATGATGGTCATCAACGGCACGGACGACCGGCTGATGCCCTATGACGGCGGCGATGTCGGCTTGCGCGGGCGCCGGGGTGCCGTGGTCTCGGCGTTCGAGACCGTCGAGTTCTGGCGTGCGCATAACGGCTGCGACGGCCGGCCCGGGCGGCGGATGCTGCCTAATCGCGACCCCCGTGACGGCTCGCGCGTCGTGATGTTCTACAGCACCGACTGCCGCGGCGCGCCAGTTATCCATCTGCGCGTTGAAGGGGGCGGCCACCGCGTTCCGGGCTCGCCGGTGCAAGACCTGCGCTTCATGGCGGAGCGGGTACTGGGCGCACAGAACAACGACATCTCCACCGCCGAGGTCATCACGCGCTTCTTCGCCGGGCTGGACCGCACGAGCTAAGCTGGCCGCTAGCGCGGCATGACCACCCAGTAATCCAGATCAAGCACCACGCTGGGGTCGAACGTCGCGTCACCCGCCTTGTACGGAAAATCAAGGCAGGAGCGGTTCTTGGTCGCCACAGTGCGCAGCCGTAGCGCGCCGATGTCGCTGCGGCCTTCCATTTCCTCGCGGGCCAGCACCTCCGACCACGCAAAGATCGTGTCGCCCGCGAACACCGGGCCGACATGTCGCCCGCCGTTGATAGCGGTAATATGGAACGCGTTGGCAAGGCCGTTGAAGCTGAGCGCCCGCGCCATCGAGATCACGTGCCCGCCATAGACCAGCCGGCGGCCAAAGCGGCCATCTTTCTCGCTGTGCTGGTTGAAATGGACCCGCGCGGTGTTCTGATAGAGCCGTGTCGCCATCTGGTGCTCGGCCTCCTCGATCGTGATGCCGTCGAAGTGGTCGATGCGCTCGCCTGGCGTGTAATCGCCCCACCGGTGTGGCGCGCCGGCCAGTGTGGTGTCATAGCCCTCGATCTGAAGCGGTGGCACGGCGCTGCCGAGGAGTTCCGCGGGCACCGTCTCGGGCAACTCGGGTACCACGGTCTCGGGAGCCGGGCTTTCGGGGTCACGTTTGTTGACCATCACCCAGCGGACATACTCCAGCACCACGCCGCCATGCTGGTTGCGTCCCGTCGAACGGACATAGACCACGCCGGTGCGGCCGCTGGAATTTTCCTTCAGGCCGATGACTTCAGACGTCGTGCTGAGGGTGTCGCCGGGATAAACCGGATTGACAAACCGGCAGTCGGCATATCCGAGATTGGCCGCCGCGTTGAGCGAGATGTCCGGCACGGTCTTGCCGAATACGGTGTGGAAAACGAGCAGATCGTCCAGCGGCGCGCACGCATAGCCGATCTTCTGCGCAAAGCTGTCGGCGCATTGCACAGCGAACCGGGAGCCGTAAAGCGCGGTGTAGAGCGCGGCATCTCCGGAGGTCAGCGTGCGCGGGGTGGCGTGCGTGATTGTCTGGCCGAGCGTAAAGTCCTCGAAGAAGTTGCCTGTGCTGGTTTTCTCGGCCATGCGCAGTTCTCCAGTCTGTACATTTCCGCGGGCCGCTCCCCGCTGTATTCGGCAGGATAGTAACGGGTTGGACATGCTGCCGACAACCGGCATGGCGTCGCCCCTGAAAAAGAGCGCGGCGGGATTGGCACACGCCCAAAAGGTCTTTATCACTGGCGCGCAAGGCTTTGCGGACAAAGGATGAGGACGAGAGATGCATCTTGGCATTCTGACCGGCGGTGGTGACGTTCCGGGGCTCAACGCGGCGATCAAGGCAGTGACGGAGCAGGCCGCGGCGCGGGGCTGGTCCGTGACGGGGCTGCGCCGAGGCTGGGCCGGTCCGCTGAACATCGACCCCGATAACCCCGAGACCGTGAACGACTGGACACTTGCGCTGACGCCCGATGTCGTGCGCGACGTCGACCGGGCGGGTGGCACCTTCCTGCACACCTCGCGCACCAAGCCCTCGGCCACGGCAGTCAAGGACCTGCCGCAGCATCTGCGCGGAAAGTTCGCCGGCGAGGCCGAAGACAAGAAGGTCGACTGCACCGACCACGTCCTCCGCGTTCTGGAGCACCTCAAGCTCGATGTTCTCGTGGCAATCGGCGGCGATGACACGCTCTCTTATGCCTCGCGGCTCCACGCCGAGGGCGCACCGACGATGTGCATCCCCAAGACGATGGACAACGACGTCTTCGGCACAGATTACTGCATCGGTTTTTCCACCTGCGTGAACCGCGGCGTCGAACTCATCACCCGGCTGCGCAGCCCTGCCGACAGCCACGAGCGCGTCATGGTGGTGGAAATGTTCGGGCGCTATTCCGGCGAGTCGGCGCTCATCACGGGCTATCTCGCCGGCGTGGACCGCATCCTGATCGCGGAAGTGCCCTTCGATAGCGATAAGGTTGCCCGCCTGCTTGCCGAGGACCGCGCGCGCAATCCGCAGCACTACGCCGTGATCGTTGTCTCGGAAGGCGCGCATTTCGAGGGCGGCAGCATCGTCGAGAGCGGCCCGGCAGACGCCTACGGCCATCGCAAACTCGGCGGTATCGGTCAGGATGTCGGCGAGGTCATCAAGCGCCACGGCATCAACGTGATGAACCAGAACCTCGCCTATCTGCTGCGCGCCGGGATGCCTGACGCGATGGACCTGATGGTGGGCCGCAACTTCGGCACGATGGCGGTGCAGCTTCTCGACGAAGGCAAGCGCGGCCTGATGATGGCGATCGAGGATGGCCGCTATACCACCCAACCCGCTGACATTAGTACAAAGGGCCGACGGCTTGTCGATGTCGATATGTTCTACGATCCCGACCAATACCGCGCGCGGATCAAGCGGGTCGAGGGCCTGCCCATGTTCCTGAAATAGCGAGTCCATGCCATGACTGCCCGGGAGGTGCGCCAGCTCGCGACCGAGATGCTTGGTACGGCGATCCTGAGCGCGTTCTTGATCGGCGCAGGCTTGCTGGCCGGGCGGTTTCCGGAGCGGGTGCCGCTGGACGCGGACTGGCTCATAGCGGCCACTGGTGGCGTCTGTCTCGCCCTGCTGATGGCCGCGTCGAGTGCGCGCCTCAACCCCGCGCTGACGCTGGCCGATGTCATCACGAACCGCGACGAGGTGGAGGCGGCGACATGGCGCGCAGGCGCGCAGATTGTCGGCGCGATCGTCGGGGTGGTCGCCGCGCACGCGGTCTTTGATATGGGCGTGATTCAGCATGGCGGACGGCCGCTCTCCGGCACGGGCGTCTGGGCCGGGGAGGCTGCCGGCACCTTCGTGTTTGTGCTGGCGGTCACGCTGGCAATGGCGCGCGGTCGGCTTATCGGCAGCGCCTTCGCCGGCCTTACGCTGGCCGTCGTCTATCTCGCGACGCCGGCGATGTCGCTGGCCAACCCGGCGCTGCTGATCGCGCGCACGCTGACCGATAGCTATCTTGGCGTGCGCGCCGGCGATGCGGCGATCCTGCTGGCCTGGCAGATTGCCGCTGCTGCCCTCGCGGCCCTTGCCGCGAACGCACTTCTGCGGGCGCGCCTGCGCCGGGCGGCAGCGCGCTAGCCCGTCGCGCGCCCGTTCGCTGCGGGCGGCTGCGCTTCGTCAAAGTCGAGCGCGTCAATCCGCTGGCCGCGCGTGCTGATGGTCTCGCTCAAACCCGCCAGCTTGTCCAGTTCCTCTCCCATCAGCCGGTGATGCCGCTGGAGCCCGGCCGCGCGCTGCGCCAGCTTCGCCACGTCCTGCGTCAGCGCGCTGACCTCCTTGCGCAGCACATCAGTCTGCTCGCGCATACGCGCATCCTTGACGATGCTCAGCATGGTCTGGACGGCCAGCATCAGCATATTTGGCGAGACGATGATGACCCGGCGCTTGTGCGCTTTCTGGATCAGGTCGGGGAAATGCTCGTAAATTTCGGCGTAGACCGACTCCGACGGAACGAACATCAGCGCGCTGTCCTGCGTCTCACCGGCCAGGATGTATTTATCGGCGATCGCGTCGACGTGACGGCCGACGGCCTGGCGGATTTGCGCGGCCGCGGTCTTGCGCGCTTCCGCTTCGTGGGCGGTCCGGAGGCGCTCAAAATTCTCCAGCGGGAACTTCGCGTCGATGACCAGCGGCTCGGTGGTGCCCGGCAGGCGGACGATGCAGTCGGGCCGCGTACCGTTCGACAGGCTCGGCTGGAAGCTGTAAGCGCTGGAGGGCAGGGCGTCGCGGATGATCGCCTCCATGCGCATCTGGCCGAACGCGCCGCGCGCCTGCTTGTCGGCCAGGATATCCTGAAGGCTCACCACGCGTCCGGTCAGGTCGGCGATCTTGGCTTGTGCGCTGTCGATCACCGAAAGCCGTTGATAGAGCTGGGAGAGCTGCTCGGCGGTATCGCGCTGCTGCGCCTGGAGATGCTCGCCCAGATGCTGTGAAACGCGGTCAAGGCGCTCCTGCAGCGCGCCTGAAAGCTGGGTCTGGCCATGCAGCGAAAGTTCCGACAGGGACTGAAGCCGCTCCTTGAGCCCGGTCAGTTCGTCATGCAGGGCCTGCGTCTGCGCGGTCGTCTGCTCGGCAATGCGGTCGGCATCGGCCCGGGCGCGGCGCAGGCTGGCGCGCCAAAGCAGCGCAACCGCAACCATGCAGACCGCAAGAACGCCTGTGAAGATAGCGGCCACGAGCCAGACCGGGTCGGTGGCCGCCAAAACCTCCGGGAGACGCACGAACCAGGCTTCGAGTGCCGCAGTGTCCAGCATAGCGCTGGAGCCTAACGGGATTCGGCGCACAGGAAGACCAAAACGCGAACGCGCGGTTTGACGGGGCCGTTCAATGGGACTATCTCACCATGCATGAGCGTTCGCGATATCATCAAAATGCCTGACCCTGTCCTTCGGAAGAAGGCGCAGCCGCTTGAGCGCGTCGATGACGAGGTGCGCCAGCTCGCGGCTGATATGCTTGAAACCATGTATGACGCGCCGGGAATCGGGCTGGCCGCGCCGCAGGTGGCGGTTGCGCGCCGATTGATCGTGATCGATATCGCGCGCGACGAGGAAGAGAAAAACCCGGTCGTGATGATCAACCCGGAGATCGTCAGCCTGGGCGACGAGCCGCGTGTGCATGAGGAAGGCTGCCTGTCGATCCCGGACATCTACGCCGAGATCGAGCGACCGGCGCAGTGTCGCGTGCGCTATATTGACGAAGACGGCGCCACGCAGGAAATGGACTGCAAGGGCTTGATGTCCACGGTCGTACAGCACGAGATCGACCATCTCGACGGGGTGCTGTTCATCGACCACCTGTCGCGCCTGCGCCGCGATCGCCTAGTCAAGAAGTTCATCAAAGCCCAGCGCAGCAGCGAAACGGTCTGAGCCGGAATCGGTTGTTGGCCGCGCGAAACGGCGCTGGACGGCGGGCCGCGCTGGCGCTAGAGGATGCCGCAGCGCATCATTTTCCGCGGCGCGCCGGGTGAATCGCTCCGCCCTGGCCCCCAATGCGCCGCCCCCTGTGTCTCCTGTGAGGCCTTAGATGCCGAAGCTTCGGGTCGTTTTCATGGGCACGCCGGATTTCTCGGTGCCCACTCTCAGCGAAATTGTTTGCGCCGGGCATGACGTCGCCGCGGTCTACACGCAGCCGCCGCGCCCTGCCGGCCGGGGGATGGGGCTGCGTCCCTCACCGGTGCAGAAATTCGCCGACGAAGCCGGCATCCCTGTCTACACGCCTCGGAACTTCCGCAACCCCGAGAGTGTCGCCGAGCTGGCCGCGCTGCAGGCTGATGTCGCAGTCGTTGTTGCCTATGGCTTGATCCTGCCGCGGCGCGTGCTCGATACGCCGGCTTATGGCTGCCTCAACCTCCATGCCTCGCTGTTGCCGCGCTGGCGCGGCGCCGCCCCGATCCAGCGGGCGATCATGGCAGGCGACACCGAAACGGGCGTGACCGTGATGCAGATGGACGAAGGCATGGACACCGGGCCGATCTGCATGATGGAGCGCATTCCGATAGGCCCGGACATGACGGCCGGCGAACTGCATGACGAGCTGGCATTCGTCGGCGCGAGTCTGATGGGCAAGGCCCTGGACCGCCTGGCGCGTGGCGAACTGGAATGCCGCCCTCAGCCCGACGAGGGGGTGACTTATGCGCCGAAGATCACGAAGGAAGAAGCGCGCATTCACTGGGAGAACCCGGCGCAGGAGGTGCATGACCGCATCCGCGCCATGTCTCCGTTTCCCGGTGCATGGTTCGAGGCGCTTCTGGGCGGCCGGCCCGAGCGGGTGAAGGTGCTCCGCTCGGTTTGCGTGAAAGGGCGGGGCGAGCCGGGCCAGCTCCTCGACAATCAGCTTACGGTCGCCTGCGGTAATCAGGCGGTGCGGCTGACGAAAGTCCAGCGCGCAGGCAAGCGCCCCATGTCCGGCGTGGATTTCCTGCGCGGCTTCCCGCTCGGCAAGGGCACGCATTTTGGCTAGAAAGCCGGGCGGGAGCGCCGCCCGGCGGGCTCTCAGTAGCTCTGCTGTGTCTTGCCCTTGTACTGGCGAGAGCGCATGTCCTTGCGCTGGCGGACCCAGTTCCCGGAGGTGATCGCCTCGGCGTCGCGTGCCTGTTCCTCAGCAAGGCTCTGAAGCGCGGGCGCAGAGAGCGCCTGGGCCTGCTCCTTCAGATAGGCTGCGTTATCCTCGAGCATTTTCTTCGCTTCGTCGATGCGGCCGCTGTCGCGCAGCTTGACGGCCTTTTCGCTGCGCTCCGTGGCAATCTGCATGGTGGCCGCCGAGAGCACGTCCTTGTCGCGGCTGGCCGCGATCCTGTCGGGGTCGTTGCTGAAGCTCAGCGTAACGACATCTTTCAGGGCGGCCTCTTGCTTGGTCCTCATATCGGTATAGCGGGCGGAGACCTGCGCGGCCTGCAACTTGTTCCGCGCGGCGTCGCCCGCGACCTCCACCTCCACAAGCAGATACTTTTCCTGGCCGCCATAGATCTGGCGCAGGTCGAAATTTACGCGCTGACCTTCGATTTCGGCTGGGCGCCCGAGAGTGCGCAGTGGGCGAATGCCGGCGGGGAAGTCGATCTCGATCTCTGCGCCTTGACCGACGACCGAGAACACATCGCCGAATTCCTTGTTGAAAATGCCGACGAGATCATCCGGGTGCTCGACAAAAGCGTGATTGCCGTCGCTGTTGAGCGCCAGCCGGGTCATCAGGTCTTCGTTATAGCCCAGTCCCAGCCCGATGGTGGTTATCGAGATGCCTTCGCCGGCGGCCTTGCGGCCCAACGCAGCAATCTGGCTGGGCGAGGTGGGACCGACATTCGCCAGCCCGTCGGAGAGCAGGATCACCCGGTTGACGGCATAGGGATCGAGGAACGTGAGCACCTCGTCGATTCCCGTTTCCACGCCGGCATACAGAGCCGTCCGGCCGCCGGCGCGGATGTCACGGACGGCCCGGCGCATGTTCGGCAGGTCTCCGGCCGATGTGGCCGGCAGAACGACGTCCACGCCGTGATTGAAGGCGACGACCGCGAGCGTGTCATCCGCTGTCAGCCGGCCCAGAGCCATCAGCGCGGCCTCGCGCGCGTCGGCGATCTTGGCTCCCTGCATGGAGCCGGACTTGTCGATGACCAGCGCGATATTGGCCGGGGTTCGGGCCGTCTCTTCGGGCGGGCGAACGCCGCGCAGGCCGACGCGCAGGAACGCACGGGTCGTCTCGCCGGTTTTCATCACCGACTGGCTGAAGCGCGCATCCAGCTTGACGGGTGCCTCGCCGGCGCGCGCAATGCCGAGGGAAAGAATAATCGCTAGCGCCAGGACCGCCGCGCTGAGCGCTGCGCGTGGCCGGAAGTGAAGTTGCAACATGCCTACCTCCTTGGCTTCCCTCGGCATGCGACCAAGGGTCGCGCCGAAAAGAGGCAAGGCAGGGGCGCGTCACATGACGATTTCGTAAGCCGGTCAGACGAGCGAGCGATAGACGCGGATATCCACCGGGCTGAAGAGCTTGAGCTTCAACCGCGTCGCGACCGGCAACTTGATCTCCTCGAAGATGTCCTCGCAGCCCTCGGCACCGGTCTCGCCGGCATTTTCCATCAGGACGTAGATACGCCGCGGATTCGCCCGGTAAGACGCGGAGACATGATCAAGCATGAGCGAGAGAAAGCGCTCCTTGGCGGCATTCGGGAAGAACAGCACCAGCGGCTGATCGGGGATCACGATGTCGCCGCGGTCGCCCCGCCGCACCTCGACGTCCCGGCATTTCATGTACGTGCGCGGGAACTGGCTGACATTCAGTTGCGCGTCATCATAGGCGGCCTCGGTGTATTCATAACCGATGACGCGCTCGAAATCGTGCATCGCTGCGTAAAGCAGCGTGCGCGCATTGCCCGCGCGGAAATCCAAGAAGGCGCATTCGCGCAGAGTCACGTCGAGATCCTGGATGACCCAGTCGAAGACCTGGCCCGGTGTCGGACCGTCATAAACCGTCTCGGCATCCGCGTGGCGGAGTGTCTTGAACGGGTTTTCCGCGGTCGGTTTGAACAGCAACTTTTCGACGTGGCGGTCCCGATAGAGCATATGCGCCGGCGCCAGCATGCGCAGATAGGCGCGGCGCAAGGTGCCTGGAGTGGCAAGCGCGCCGCGGATGGCAGACTTGGCAGCGCCGCTCGGGCGGGCCCGCACTTTTGCCGCTCCGATGGCCGATTTCAGTTTGCCGGCCGCTGCTTGCCTGCGCTGTGCGAGACGCGGGCGCTGCCTTGGTGCCGAATGCGCGTCATCGCGCGCGGATTGGCGCTCCAGCGAGTGTGTGTTCAAGCTCAAAGGTCCTGCCTCTCTAGTACCATTACGAGAAATGACTGGAGTGTCCGTCTCACGCCGGGAATCAGATACAAACTCCGTTCGTCGCAGCCTGGGTCAGGCCTTGAGCGATTCGGTGTTGCTTCAACGGGCACCCATACAGTAAAAACCGCCGCTCCACCCCGTTTCTACTGAGGTTGACGTGGATGAAAACGCTTCGGCGGTGTCCCCCATTCATCGTAACTTTCTCAGTGTCGTCTTGTTATGCTTCTCCATGGTTTAAAAAACACCGGCAATGCGGCGAATAGATGGCAAGTGGTTCTTGTGGCTGTCCCCAGCCGATATCGCCACGCTAACTTGCCGCCCACAGCACGTTCACAAGTTGTAAACCTTATCTTCCTACACTCGCCTTAATTATCAGTGATCCTTTTTCCTCAAATGCGGGCGAACAGGTGGAATGATGAGCGGAGCAGGTGATGCCGTGACGGCTGCCAGCAGCGAACGCTGGCTTTATCCGCGCTTGCGCGCCTTTGCCATCGCCTTGACGGGGTCGATGCGTGCGGGAGCCGGGCTGGCGCAGGCTGCGATTGCCAATCTGAAGGGCGGCGAGGATACGGAACGCGCGCCCGCAGAGTTGATGCTCGAAGCCTACCGCGAGGCGCATGCGCTCTGGATGAAGCGCACCGCAAACGCAGCGCCGGAGACAGCGGGTCGCGCCGATCCACGCTGCTTCGCGCTGCCGGCGAATACGCCCGACGCCGCTGCGCGCCACAAGGGTCTGGCGCAGGTCATCGCCGACCTGCCGCCGCAGCAGCGTGCAACGCTGCTGCTGGTCTATGGCGAAGGGCTTTCCTATGACGAGGCGGCGGAGGTGTTCGACACCACAGTCCAGGTCGTCATGACGCGGGTTGCGCGCGGGCATGTCGCGGTCGGTCACTGGCTGGATCGTCGCGATGGCCGCGCTCCGGCGCAGGGTGAGGCACAAACCGCCGATGCCGAAACCGGCGCGGCGCAGGAGGCAGCGGGGCAGGTGGCATGAGCCAGCTTTCCGATGAGTTGCTGTTGGCCTATCTGGACGGCCAGCTCGGGAGGCCGCAGGCGCAGTCGGTCGAGCGCATGGTCGGCGCCAGTGACGAGTTGCGCGCGCGCGTCGAACGCCTCAAGACGAGCCAGAGCTACCTTATCCAGACCTTCGAGACGCTGGCGCGGCGCACGCGCAGTACGTCGCGCCCCCAGCGCCCGGCCCAGGCGCGCAGTCCGCAGGGCCAGTCCGCCCAGGCGCCGGCGCAGGGTATTGAACTCCACACCGAAAGTAGCGAGCCGCCTGTCAAAGCGCCGCGCCGCTCTTTGGCGAAACTGCTGCTCTGGGCCGGGGTTCTTTCGGTTCTCGCCGCGGTCATCGGTTATGGCGCCGGCAAGTGGATGCGGTTGAACAGCGATCCGGCCGTCGAGAAGATCGACGCGCGAGTGCCCGCACCGGCGAACCAGTGGGCCGCGGATGTCGCGCGACTGCATTCCCATTTTACCACGGGCTCGATCGCCGCCGATCCCGAAAGCCAGACCAACCGCGACCTGGTCGAGCTGCAGCTTTCGCGTATCCTCAACAAGCCGCTGAAGGTGCCCAGCTTCCCGGATCATGCGCTGACGTTTCGCCGCGGCCAGGTGCTCAGCTATAGGGGCAGCCGCATGATGCAGCTCAGCTATGCCGGCGCGGACAGCGGATTGGTGTCGCTGTACGTGATGTCGGGCGGGCCGGAAGCGGGGCTCTCCGCCGTCAGCCAGCGTGGGGTCACCTCCGTGCACTGGAGTCAGGATGGCGTCCGTTACGTCATCTCCGGCAAGCTTCCAGAGACCGGCTTGCGGGCGCTTGCCGCAGTCGCCATGAAACAGATGAAGGCGGAATAGCCGCTCGGACCACGCGCTCAGCTTGTGCACAGAGCGGCTTTTTGGTCGCCACTGCCTGTCTCAATATGGTAACCGATAAGACTTTCGAGGTTTGCGTATTGAGAAAAAGGCTATGGCGTCATGGCGCCTGTTTCGAGTGAAGTTACCTCCCTCGGGCGGTTTCTCCGAGGCGAGAGGGCGTTTGTCGTGCCCCGCTTCCAGCGTCACTATTCATGGGATGAAGACCACGTCGAAATATTCTGGCGTGATATCTTCAACATTTTTGCGGAAGATGACGGCGATTATTTTCTCGGCGCGATCGTCGTCCGGCATTGCGACCCTGAGGGGCCGATCGTTATTGACGGCCAGCAGCGGCTGATCACGGTTTCCATCCTGCTCGCGGCGCTGCGCAGCATCCTTGCCGAAGGGGATCAGTCCGAGGGCGTGGAGAAGCTCGTGCGCGCCTTTCTCCTTGCCGACGATGCCGCCGCCGATGCCGTTGCGCCGCGTATCATGCTCAACCGCGCCGACCGCAGCTTTTACGACCGCTACATCGTAGGCGAGAGCCGCGTTGATGAGCTGATGCGGATGCGCCGGGACGACTCCCTGCCGCTGTCCAACCGCCTGCTTGCCGATTGCTTCTGCTTCATGCATCGCCAGTTGCAGAGCTTCACCGCGCGTGACTGGACCCCCCAAGACCTCGCCCGCGCGGTTCTGAAGGCGATTGACGAGAAAATCTATATCATCCGGCTGGATGTGCGCAGCGACTACGACGCCTTTGTTCTGTTTGAGACGCTGAACGATCGCGGCCTGTCGCTGTCGGAATCCGACCTACTCAAGAACCACCTGCTGGCGGCTGCCGGCCCGCATCTGAAAGACACGCAGGCGGACTGGGAGACGATCGAGGGGAATCTCGGCGGCGAGCGGCTGTTGAAGTTCGTGCGCCATCACTGGCTGTCAAGCCGTGGCATGACAAGCCGCGCGGGGCTTTATCCCGACATCAAGCGGGCGGTGAGCACACCTCAGACCGTGGCCGCCTATACGGAGGAGCTGTGTTCGGCGTCAGAGTATTACGACTCGCTGCGCGACCCGAACAGCCGCATCTGGGCCGCCTACGGTCCGGAACGCCAGCCCTGGCTGCGAGAGCGGATTGACTGCCTGCGGCTGCTGAGATCGGACCAGATCTTTGTCGTGTTGCTTGCGGCGCTTGAGACGGACCGCGAGGGCTTTCCCGATCTGCTCGACATGCTGATCAGTTTCACCTTTCGCTACACGACGATCTGCAACCTTAGCCCGTCGGCGTTGCTGCCCGTGTTGATCGCGGCGGCGCAGCATATCCGCGAGAGCGGACGCGTTGACGCTGAGGAAATCTTCCGCCAGTTCCTGAGCCCGCTTTATCCCGATGACAGCCAGTTTCATTCGGCGTTTTCGCGCAGGGCGATCCGCTACAATGGGCTGGCGCGCTATGTCCTCAACAAGCTGAACGACCAGATCTCGGGCGTGGATGGAGCGGCCCAAGGCCACCCGATCACCGATCTGGAGCACATCCTGCCCAAGCGGTTTCAGCGCAATTGGACGGTCGAGCGGAAGGATTTCCCTGGCGGTCCGGAGAAATATGTGCACCGGCTGGGCAACATGACGCTGCTGACGACCAACCTGAACCGTGAGCTTGGCAACCAGCCATATGAGGTGAAGCGCGACGCTTTCGCACAGGAGGCGCTGGAGATCACGCGGATGATCGCCGACGAGCCGCGTTGGACGGCGGATGCGATAGGCCGCCGGCAAAACTGGATGGCCGGGCTCGCGATCAAGATCTGGCGGTGCCCCTAGCTGACCCGTTCAAGCGGCACATCGGGCGTGAACAGCGACTGCACCGTCCGACGTCGATGGCTCAGATGTCTGATCTCCTCCGGGCACGGCCCGCCATGCGCCCAGTCGAGCAGTTCAACGGTGTGCAGGATCGGCGGCTGATCCGGGCCTTCGAGCTGGGTCATGCAGCCGATATTCCCGGTTGCCACGCAGTCAGGCTTCGTCTTGGCGATGTTGTCCTGCTTGCGCTTTTTCAGCAGGCCGGAAATCTCCGGCTGCAGCATGTTGTAGGTTCCGGCCGAGCCACAGCACAGATGCCCCTCCGGGATATCCAGTACCGAATAGCCCGCATCGCTCAGGAGCTTGCGCGGCTGCTTGGTGATGCGCTGACCGTGCTGCATGGAGCAGGCGGAATGATAAGCGACCTTGATGTCCGTCCAGGCCGTCGGCGGATCAAGGGTGATCTCGGTCAGATATTCGCTGATGTCGCGGGCCAGCCCGGCGACCTTCTCCGCACGCTCGGCATATTCGGGATCGTGCGCGAGCATGTGGCCATAATCCTTGACAGTCGTGCCGCAGCCGGAAGCCGAGATCACGATGGCATCGACCGGCCCGTCGGCCATGACGCTCTCCCAGGCGTCGATGTTCTGCCGCGCTTGCGCCATGCCGTCGGCTTCCCGGCCCATGTGATGCACCAGCGCGCCGCAGCAGCCTTCGGCCTTCGGCATCACCACCTCGATCCCGTTACGCGTGAGCAGGCGGATCGCGGCGTCATTGATCTGCGGACGCAGAACGGTCTGGGCGCAGCCGCGCAGCAGGATCACCCGGCCGCGGCGCGGGCCTTCGGGGGCGATCGTGCCGTAGGCGGGGCCGCGCCGTGACGGCAGCCTGCCGGGCGCGAGGTCGAGCATCGCGCGCAGCTCCTTCAGCCCGAGCGCGCTGATCAGCCCCTTGAACGGCTTGGCCAGTTTCGCCCCGCGCACCGACCAGCGGAACCGCGACGGGTAGGGCACGACAGCGGCGAGCAGCTTGCGCATCAGCCGGTCCTTGAGCGGCCGGCGCGAGGTCTTTTCAATATGCACGCGCGCCTTGTCGACCAGATGCATGTAGTCGACGCCGCTGGGGCAGGTGGTCATGCAGGACAGGCAGGACAGGCAGCGGTCGATGTGCGTGCGCACTTCGGGCGTTGCGTCGTGCCCGCCCTCGAACATCTTCTTCATCAGGTAGATGCGCCCGCGCGGGCTGTCGCGTTCGTCGCCGAGCAGCACGTAGGTCGGGCAGGTCGCGGTACACAGCCCGCAATGCACGCAGCTACGCAGGATCTGGTTGGCCTCGCGGATGTTGGGGTCGACAAGCTGTTCGGGCTTGAATTCGGTTTCCATGTCGTCGTCAGACCTCTGGATACATGCGGCCGGGATTAAGGATGCCGGCGGGGTCGAAGGCGGCCTTGAGCTTCTGCGACAGCGTCATGTTCGCGGCCGGCAGCGGGTGAAACACCTCGACGGCGGAACGCATTGCCAGCGGCGCGCGGATCAGGGTGGCGTGCGCTTCGAAATCCGCGATGATCCGTCGCAGATCGGTTGCGTCCGCATCGCGCGACGGTGCCAGCTCCAGCCAGACCAGCCCGCCCGACCAGTCATAGGCCGCCTGACAGTCGAGTTGCGCGCGGATCGCATTGACCATGCCTACGGCCCGGCTCGGCGCGGTCGTGATGCGCCATAGCGGGAACTGGCTGCCGGTGAGGAAACGCAACTCGCGCACATCGCGCCAGAATTCCAGCGATGGCTCGTTGCCGATGGTGTAGACCTCGCCGAAGGTTCCGATCTGCTGTTCCAGCTTTTCGGCGCGCGCCTGCGTCGACTCGGGAAAGTTTTCCAGCCGCAGCGCGGTGATCGCGCGGCCCAGTCCACCGAGTTCCTGGTTGCTTAGCCGCGCCGCCATCGAAGCCGGGATGTGGATGGCGGCGGAGACCTCGTAGGGTGTGCCCATCGCTGCGCAACAAAGTGCAATCGCCGCCTCGTCCGGCAGGCCGAACAGCATCAGCGTGCGCGTGTCTTCCGGCTTGGGCAGCACCTTCATGGTGACTTCGGTCATTACCGCCAGCGTGCCCCAGGACCCGGACAAGCCGCGCGCGAGGTCGACGCCTGTGACGTTCTTCATCACGCGGCCGCCCCACTTGATTGTTTCGCCGCGACCGTTGACCGCGCGAACGCCAAGCAGATGATCGCGCGCGGCGCCGCGCAGGACCCGGCGTGAGCCGGACGTGTTCGTCGCAAAGACGCTGCCGATGGTCGGCGGCTCGGCCACGTCGCTCTTGCCGGTCAGCGGCGTCATGTCAGCCGGCTCGAAGGCGAGCATCTGGTTGTGTTCGTCAAGCAAGGCCTCGACCTCGGAAAGCGGCGTGCCGGCGCGCGCGGCGATCACCAGCTCTGACGGCTCATAGAGCGTCACGCCGGTGAGGTTGCCGGTGCCGATCTTTCCGGCGGTCTGGACCGGCCTTCCAATGGCGCGCTTGGTGCCGTTGCCGCAAACCTCCACGGGCGTCTGCGCCTCCGCGGAGTGTGCAATGAAGGCGGCAAGCTCGTCTTCCGAGCCGGGCATGAACCCGTCAAGCATGGGGGCTGCCATTCCCGGGCTGCATGTCGAGCGGGAACACCTTGCCGCGATTCAAGCGCCAGTCCGGGTCGAACACTGTCTTGACCCGGATCTGCTGTTCGAGATCGGTGCGATTGTACTGGGTCGTCATCAGGTCACGCTTTTCGATTCCAACGCCGTGTTCCCCAGTCAGGCAACCGCCGAGCTCGACGCAGGCCTCAAGGATATCGCCGCCGCAGCGCTCAGCGCGGTCCTTTTCGTCCGGGTCGTTGGCGTTGAACATGATGAGCGGGTGCAGGTTGCCGTCGCCGGCGTGAAAGATGTTGGCCACCCCCAGCCCGTAATGCTGGCAAATGCGACTGACCTCGGACAGCGCCTTGGGCAGGGTGCTCAACGGGATCACGCCGTCCATGCACATGTAATCCGAAATGCGGCCCATCGCGCCGAAAGCCGATTTGCGCCCGCGCCAGATGGCTGCCGCTTCCTCGGCACTCTGCGCTTCGCGCATCTCGGTCGGGTTGAAGTCCTTGGCGATCTCGCGGATGCGCCCGAACAGGTCCGCGATTTCCTCTTCCGAGCCTTCAACCTCGACGATCAAAAGGGCCTCGACATCAAGCGGATAACCCGCGCCCGCGAAGTCCTCGCAGATCTTGATGGCAGGGCGGTCCATGTATTCCAGCGCTACCGGCACGATGCCTGCGCCGATGATCGCCGCGACGCAACCGCCGGCGTCCTCCGCAGAATTAAAGCCCATGAGCATGGGCCGCTCACCCTCGGCCTTGGGCAGGATGCGAACGGTCGCCTCGGTCACGATGCCGAATTGCCCTTCCGATCCGGTCATCAGGCCCAGGAAGTCATAGCCGTGCGGATCGAGGAAATCGCCGCCGAACTCGACGATCTCACCGTCCATCATGACGACGGTCATGCCGAGGATGTTGTTGGTCGTGACGCCATATTTCAGGCAGTGCGCGCCGCCGGAATTCATGGCGATGTTGCCGGCCAGCGTGCAGGCCAGCTGGCTTGAGGGGTCGGGCGCGTAGAAAAAGCCGAGTTCCGAGACGGCGTTGGAGATGCCCAGGTTGGTGATACCGGTCTGCACCCGCGCGACGCGGTCATCCAGGTTGATGTCCAGCACCTGGTTCATCTTGCTGATGCCGACGACAACGGTGTCCTTCATCGGCAGCGCGCCGCCGCTGAGCGAGGTGCCCGCGCCGCGCGGCAGCACGTTCAGATCGTTCTCGTGGCAGAAGCGCAGAACGCGCGAGACCTCCTCGGTCGATGTCGGCAGCACGACGGCCAGTGGCACGTTGCGGTACGCGGTCAGCGCATCCGCTTCAAACACCTCAAGTCCGATCGGGTCGGTGACGACGTTCGGCGAAACCCTTTGCAGCCCGGCGACGAGTGCGTCGCGCCGGTCGAGCACGCCCGTGTCCGGCTCGGGCAGTTGGATGCCGCTCATGGCCCATGCCTCCCTGAAATATCCCTTCATTATACTAAACTTTCAGCCGCCACGAATCCAGAGCGGCGCTTGGGCACGGCGGCCAAGGCGTTGTCTCATACTTGACAAGCTGTCCGGCTGCGCGCAAGGAGTTGTATACAACCGCTCGCCGGTTTATGCTGCCTAAGAATGTAACAGTTTTCACGGGGCTGAGTTGATACCGATCAGTGACCTCGAGATTTTCGCGCGTGTCGTCACGGCTGGCAACATGTCGGCGGCTGGGCGCGAACTGGGCCTGTCGCCGGCCGTTATTAGCAAGCGCATCGGCCATCTGGAGCGTCGTCTTGGCGTCCGTTTGTTCCAGCGTACAACCCGCCAGATCCGGCTGACTGAAACCGGCGAGGGTTTCTATCAGCGCATTACGGATGTCTTGCGCGGCATTCAGGAAGCCGAAGCCTTCGCGTCTCAGGGCAATGACCACCCCACCGGCATTCTGCGCGTGGGCGCGCCAAGCAGTTTTGCGCGCGGGCATGTGGCACCCTACCTGGGCCAGTTTCTGGCGGCGTATCCTGACCTTCAGGTCGATTTGACAGTATCGGATGCCGGTATGGACGTTGTGGGCGACGGGCTGGATGTGTGCATCCATGTCGGAGAGCTGGAAGATTCCAGCCTCGTCGCCAAGAAGCTTGCCCCGTGTCGCAAGGTGCTGTGCGCCGCACCGGACTACCTTTCCCGGGCCGGGGTCCCGGAAACCCTGTCGGATCTGGACAAGTTCGACTGCATCTCGACGTTTGACGGGCGCACCTGGCGCCTCCATGGGCCCGAAGGTCCAAAAACGGTGCGCGCATCCGGTCGGCTGCGGACGAATTCAAGCGATGTCGTGCGTGAAGCCATTGTCGGCGGGGCGGGAATCGGGTTCCGGGCGGTGTGGGACATCGCCGAGCATTTGCGGCGCGGCGACCTGGTCGCGCTCATGCCCGAATACCGGGAGACACCCGGCGTGGCCATCTATGCGGTTTATCCCTGCCGCGAATTCGTCCCAGCAAAGCAACGGGTGTTCCTCGATTTTCTCGAAACCGCGTACGAAAACGTGGGATTTGACGCACCGGATATCGAAAAATACACCTATCGGACCCCGACGCCGCGGGCCGTTGCGGCGACATGATGCCACGGTGGCGGGTAAACGTTCATTTGCGATAGTCGTGTATCGCTGACATCGCTGTGGAGATTTTTCCGGTCCGAGGAAGGGGATCGCATTCCATCCACGTCGAACGACCAGAAAACACCGATTGGGAGAACCTCATGCGTTTTAAGACATTTATCGGCGCGACGACGCTGGCGATCGTCACGGGTGTCACGCCAGCGCTGGCGCAGGACGGCGACCCGGAGGCTGGTGAAAAGGTATTCCGTCGCTGTCAGGCCTGTCACATGGTTGGTGAGAACGCCCAGCCGCGCGTTGGCCCGCCGCTCAATGATCTGTTTGGTCGCCAGGCTGGCACCCATGAGGCGTTTAATCGCTACTCCAACGCGATGAAGGGCGCTGGAGAAGACGGCCTTGTCTGGAACGACGAGACTGTTTCGGCCTACCTGGAGCAGCCGCGCCAGTACATTCCGGGGAATCAGATGGGTTTCGCCGGTCTGCGTGACGCGGAGGATCGTGCGGACGTCATCGCTTACCTGAAGCAGTATGATGACGAGCCGGAAAACGACGACGCCGAGAGCACCTATTCGCCGTAAGCAAACGGCGCGCAAATACGTCCAGCGGAGAAGGCCCGGCGCGTCCGGGCCTTTTTCGTGCGCATCGCAGGGACGTCGTGCCGCTTGCGTCGGACGGGAAGTTTCGCCACGCTCTAGGCCACTGGCTGAAAGGGCCTTTCGATGACCACGCTGGATATCGGAAAAACGTCCAGAACCGTGCCTGAGTCTCCGCATGTCGCACTCTTCGCGACGTGCCTTGTCGATCTGTTCCGTCCGGTCGTCGGCTTCGCCGCAGTCAAGCTGCTGGAGGAGGCGGGGTGCCGCGTCGAAGTTCCTGACGCGCAGACTTGTTGCGGCCAGCCGGCCTACAACTCGGGCGACCGCGCGGACGCCAGCGCCATCGCGCGGAAGGTGATCGAGGCGTTCGAGCCTTATGACTTCATCGTCGTGCCTTCCGGCTCCTGCGGCGGGATGCTGAAGAAGCACTATCCGGTGCTGTTCCACGACGATCCTGACATGCGGCTGCGCGCGGCGCGATTCGGCGCGAAGACCTATGAGCTGATCGCCTTCCTGCGCGACGTGATGCAGATCGACGTCGTCAATGCGCGCCACGAAGGCGCGGTGACCTATCACGACAGCTGCTCGAGTCTGCGCGAGAACGGCATCAAGCAGCAACCACGCGAGTTGCTCGAATCGGTGGATGGGCTGGAGCTGCGCGAAGCGAAGGACTCCGAGGTCTGCTGCGGCTTTGGCGGGCTGTTCTCCGTCAAGTACCCGAATATCTCCAACTCGATGGTCAGCGACAAGGTTGACCGCCTTACCGAGACCGGCGCCCCGCTGGTGCTGAGTGGCGATCTCGGGTGCCTTCTCAACATTGCTGGCAAGGCGGCGCGCGAGGGCCGCCCGCTCGAAGCGCGCCATATCGCTGAAGTGCTGGCCGACATGACCGACGAACCGCCCATTGCCGGAGCGCGCGAATGAAGCCAACCTCGCACCACTTCAAGGAAAATGCCGCTCGCGCCCTTACCGACGTGCAGCTTCAGCGCGCGCTGGGGAACATCGGCGAAGGCTTCGTGAACAAACGCGCCAGCGCCCGCGATGCGTTGCCCGAGTTCGACGCGCTGCGTGATCGCGCGAAGGCGATCAAGGATCACACGATCGAGCACCTCGACCTCTATCTGGAGGAGTACGAGCGCAAGGTCACCGAGGCCGGCGGGCAGGTCCACTGGGCCGCGACCGCGAAGGACGCCAACGAGATCATCACCTGGATTTGCCGCGACGCCGCTGCGCTGAGCGTCACCAAGGGCAAATCGATGGTCGCCGAGGAGATCGGCCTGAACGAGGCGCTCGAAGGCGCAGGGCTGGAGGTCGTCGAGACCGATCTGGGCGAATACATTATCCAGAACCGGCATGAGCCGCCGAGTCATATCATCGCGCCGGCAGTCCACCTCAACAAGGACCAGGTGATCGCGGATTTTCGCGCGAAGCACACGCATCTGCCGGCTGATCGCCAGCTTGACGAGCCGTCCGCGCTTGTCGGCGAGGCGCGCTCGGTCCTGCGCGAGAAGTTCCTGCGCGCGGAAGTCGGGATAACTGGCGCGAATTTCCTAGTGGCTGAGACTGGCTCGTCGGTGATCGTCACGAATGAGGGCAACGGCGACCTGACCCAGCTTCTGCCGCGCGTGCATATCGTCGTGACGAGCATCGAGAAGCTGGTGCCGACGCTGGAGGACATGAACACGCTTTTGCGCGTGCTGGCGCGCTCGGCGACGGGGCAGGACATTACTGCTTACACGACGCTTTCGACGGGCGCGCGCCGCCGAGGCGACCCGGACGGCCCCGAGCAGTTCCATGTTGTGCTGGTCGATAACGGCCGCACCGACATGCTCGGCACGGTCTTTCAGGACATGCTGCGCTGCATCCGCTGCGGGGCCTGTCTCAACCACTGCCCCATCTATAATGCCGTCGGCGGGCACGCCTATGGCTGGGTTTATCCCGGACCGATGGGGGCGGTGCTGACCCCCTCGCTCATCGGCGTCCAGGAGGCCGGGCATCTGCCAAACGCTTCGACCTTCTGCGGGCGCTGCGAGGAGGTGTGTCCGGTTCGTATTCCGCTGCCCAAGATGATGCGCCATTGGCGTGAACGTGAGTATGATGCCGGCGGCACTGGCCTGTTGCCGCGCATTGCGCTCAAGTCATGGGCGTTCTTCGCGCGACATCCGAGGCTTTACCGTCTCTTCGCCGGTCCAGCGATCGCGGCACTGGCGCGGCTGGGCGGCAAGCGCGGTCGTCTCTCATGGCTGCCGTTGGCCGGCGGCTGGACCGCACATCGCGACCTGCCTGCGCCGTCGGGGCAGACCTTTCAGGCGCGCTGGCGGGCGCATCAACGCGCGCAGCGCAAGCGCCGGGTGCGAGGGAAACGCTGATGGCCGAGGAGGCGCGCGAACAGATTCTGGGCGCGATCCGCAAGGCACTCAACGTGCGCGGTGACGAGGCCGGACGGCGCGGGCGTGTTCGGGGGCGGCTGGAGCAACCGGAGGCTGGCCCGATCCCCGAGCGGGCGCGCGGCGACGCCAACGCGTTGATCGAGCGGTTCATCGCCATGCTGGAAAAGCAGAACGCCCAGGTGAAGGAACTCGCCAGGCCGGACGAGTTGCCTGATGCGGTGGCGTTGGAGTTGCTACGGCGAAACCTGCCTCAGCGCGTGCGCACAGGTGCGGACGAGATGTTCGAGCAAATGACATGGAACGGCACCAGCGGGCTGGAACGGCTTACCGGCCCGGCCCGGCCGGACGACTGCGCCAGCCTGAGCCGCGCGCTCGCCGGGGCGGCGGAAACGGGTACGCTGTTTTTGGCTTCGGGCGCGGACAACCCTTCGACGCTCAACTTCCTGCCCGAACTGCACATGATCGCGATCCGGCGCGAGGACATTGTCGGCTCCTATGAGAAAGCCTGGAGCCGCTTGCGCGCGCAATATGGCCGCCGCCGGCTGCCGCGCACCGTGAACATGATCTCCGCGCCCTCCCGCACCGCCGACATAGAACAGACGCTCATCAAGGGGGCGCACGGGCCGAAGGAACTCGTGGTGTTCATTATCGGCTGATCCCGCAGCGACCGTTTTTGGCGCATCTTCGTTTGCGCACTCACGTCGGCAGTGCTACCAATCACGCCTAAACTTCCGCTTCGGCTCAATAATCGGCAGTGTTCGTCCCATGCATGACAAGGTCTCACCGGCTTTGAAATCTGCGCCGCCCGCCACGCAGGGCGCGCCTGAGATGCCGGCTTCCGGCTTTCCCGCCACGCGGATGCGCCGCAACCGTCAGGCCGACTGGTCACGTCGGCTGGTCCGCGAGAATGTGCTGACGGCGGCGGATCTGATCTGGCCGCTCTTCGTCATCGACGGGGAGAACCAGGTTGATCCCGTGCCATCCATGCCCGGCGTCGCGCGGCGCAGCATCGACGAGACCGTGCGCATGGTTGAAAGCGCCGCCGAACTCGGCATTCCGGCCGTGGCGCTATTCCCGAACACGGACCCCGCTTTGCGCGACGACGCCGCGAGTGAGGCAGTGAACCCCGAGAACCTGGTCTGCCGCACGGTTCGCGCGGTAAAGCAGGCGGTCCCGGAGATGGGCGTGATCTGCGATGTCGCGCTCGACCCCTACACCAGCCACGGTCATGACGGCATCATGCGCGGCGCGGAGATCGTCAACGACCTCACGATCGAAACGCTCATCCAACAGGCGCTTGTTCAGGCGGAAGCCGGCTGCGATGTCATCGCGCCATCGGACATGATGGACGGGCGCATCGGCGCGATCCGCCATGCGCTGGAGGACTCGGGTCTGACCAAGACGATGATCATGTCCTATGCCGCCAAATACGCCTCGGCCTTCTACGGGCCGTTCCGCGACGCTGTGGGTTCCTCAGGCACGCTGAAGGGCGACAAGCGCACCTATCAGATGGACCCCGCCAATACCGACGAGGCGCTGCGCGAGGTTGAACTCGACATCGCCGAGGGGGCGGACATGATCATGGTCAAGCCGGGGATGCCGTATCTCGACATCGTGCGCCGCGTGCATGAAAGCTTCGGGGTGCCCACCTTCGCCTACCAAGTCTCTGGCGAGTACGCGATGATGATGGCGGCCGCCGAGAACGGCTGGCTCGACAAGGACCGGGTGATGCTGGAAAGCCTGCTCGCCTTCAAGCGCGCCGGTGCCAGTGGAATCCTGACCTATTTCGCCCACGATGTCGCCACCACGCTGCGCGACACGGGCGGGGTCGCGTGACGAACGCCCACAAACCGCCGGGAGAAGCGGCCATGGCAGAAGCGGCAACAGCTGAGGATAGCGCCATCACGGTCGCGGATATTCGCGCGGCTCAGGACATCTTGCGGGACAACGTGCTGCGCACACCGATGATCGCCGCGCCCAGGCTGTCGGATCGTTGCGGCGCTGAAATCTTCATCAAGTACGAGAACCTGCAGGCGACCGGCTCCTTCAAGGACCGCGGCGCGCTGGTCAAGATGATGTCACTGTCCGACGAGCAGCGGACACGGGGCGTGATCACGATGTCTGCGGGTAACCATGCACAGGCGGTCGCCTTCCACGCGCGTCGGCTTGGTATCCCCGCGACGATCATCATGCCGGAAGGCACGCCCTTCGTGAAGGTCGGCAACACAGAGGCCCTGGGGGCACGCGTGATCCTCGCCGGCGAGACGCTGAACGACGCGCGCGAGGAAACCGAGCGCATCGCCTCGGACGAGGGGCTGACGCTGGTTCATCCCTACGATGATCCGCTCATCATCTCCGGGCAGGGGACGGTTGGGCTGGAAATTCTGGAAGATCAGCCGGACCTGGATTGCGTGGTCATCCCGATCGGCGGCGGCGGATTGATCTCCGGTACCGCGATCGCGCTCAAGGATGCGCGTCCGGACATCAAGATCATTGGCGCGGAAGTCGAGTCGTTCCCGTCGATGTATTGCGCGCTCCGCGGCGAGGAGCCGAAGTTCGGGGGCCCGACGCTGGCCGAAGGCATTGCCGTCAAGGTGCCCGGCGCGCACACCAAGCCGATCGTCGAGAAGTTGGTGTCGGATATCATGCTGGTCTCTGAGGAGGCCATCGAGCAGGCGATATGCGCCTATGCCTCGGACCAGAAGACGATGGCGGAGGGCGCTGGGGCGGCCGGCCTGGCCGCGGTCATGAGCCAGCCGAAGCGATTCGAGGGGCGCAAAGTCGGGCTGGTCCTTTGCGGTGGCAATATCGACCCGCGCACGCTCGCCTCGATCATGGTTCGCGGGCTTGAGCGCGACGGCAAGATCCTCTCGGTGCGCATCACGATTCCCGACCAGCCCGGCGTTCTGGCTGAGATCACGGCCTGCTTCGGGCGGAACAAGGCGAATATCCTGGAGGTCACGCACCGGCGCATGTTCCTGAACGTGCCGGTGAAGGGGGCGATCCTCGATATCTGCGCGGAGACCAAGGATCGCGCCCACGCCGAGAAGCTGATGGCGCAAATCCAGGAGCTTGGTTACAAGGTCGAGCGGCTTGGCGACCAGACTGGCTGGGAGTTTGGCAACTATTGATGATCCTTGCGGAATAAAAAACGAAGATCTCCGCACCGCGGCCGTCCTGACGTGCCCGCATTGCGGGCACCGCGAGCGGCTCGAAATGCCGCTTAATGCCTGCGTTTACTTCCACGAGTGCACACGCTGCCGCGCGATTTTTCGGCCCAAAGCCGGCGACTGCTGCGTGTTCTGCTCATATGGTGATATCGACTGCCCGCCCGTTCAGCGGGGCGACGCCTGCTGCGGGTGAGTCACTTGTCTCCTGCGTCCGCGCAACAGGGCAGATGCCGGAAGGACGATGGCGAGAGCTATCGCGAGTGAAATCGCGACCCATTTCGCCTGCGTCAGCGTTGAGGCCATCGCCACCAGTGTTGGGCCCGGCGCGGCCGTAAGGAGCATGTGCGCGACCAGCGCGTTCTCCCCCAGATCGAAGAGAAGCATCAGGGTCGGCGCCGCCAGCATGGCCAGTCGGCCGGCGGGCGGGACTGGCAGAGCAAAGCGCGCGCCGGGCCGGGTAACCCGTAGGATAATCAGGGTGATCGCGACGGCCTCGACGAGCGCGAGCGCGGTATCAGGCGGCACGTGTCGGGTAAGATAGAACCAATTCCCGTCTGTCCCTAGCGCCGCAATGTACGCCACCGCCTCGGCGTGGCCATAGCCGCTGATCCGCATGTCGAAAATGGGCGCGTCGGCAAAAGCCGTCAGGGCGGGAATCGTCACGGCCAGTTCGTAGACGTCGAGCACCGCCACAAGCGCGAGCGCCCCCGCGATATGCCACCAGCGAATAAGCGGACGCGACCTGCTCAAGGGGCACCTAATTGATAATGCCGCCGCTCAGCGTCATGATCGCCGGCACACGCGGCGCAGGCAGGGGCGGGAAGCCAGGCGGGGTCTGTTTGCGCTCGGGCGCGATGTCGATCGCCTCCTCCGGGCCGCATTGCGCGGCCTGCAGCGCAGCGATTGTCTGCTGCGTAAAGGGCTTGCCGGGGTTGGGGACGCGCACGGTGATAGTTCCCTGCATCTCCGGGCTGATGACGATGATCTGCTCCTCGCCCCGCGCCGTGATCTCGGCGCTGGCTTCGGTGGCGAGACGCTCGCGTGGGACGAGCAGCATCCGGATGCGATCCCGCTGAATGTCGGCGCCGCTGATGACGTAGAAGTTATCGCCGTGGCGCGTATGTATCGCCGCGCTCCAGATCGGGCTGGGCACCTTGGACTCGAACACCACGTTGCCCTCGCTGAGGTCGAAGCGGCAAAAGCCATAGCCGACATCTGGCGCGGCGAGCGGCAACGGTACGACCTCCGGCGCCCCCGGCGGCATGACGTAAATCTGGTTCAGCTCTGATATTTGCGCGAGCCGGTTCCAGGCGTCCTGCCGGGCGAGGTAAGGCGCGCCGAGTACGGCCGCAATGTGGATGACGGCGCCCGCAACCAGCCCGGCCGCGATGGTGAACCACGAAACCTTCATGCGCAGTCCACCCGTTCGATGCTCGGCAGGATCGCGACGGGCATCTCGCCGCTGGCCAGATCGGCGGTGTCATACGGCCGGAACACCCGGAATACCAGCATGAGGTTGCGATCTTCGCCCGTGGGCAGCCAGTAGCCGGCGCGCGGCGTCGGCGCCAGAGCGATCTGCGCGGCCCCGTCACTGCCGGGCAGAACGTTCTTGCTTGAGAAGGCGTGCCGGTCCGCCGGGTTGTCGATTAGCTGGCCCTCGGCGTCGTAAAGCGCGAGACTCCACCACAGTGCGGGCACCTTCGGCACGCGGATGCGGTAATGGCACCCCGATTCGAGCGGCTCCCCCTCGGCGTCACTGCGCGCGACGAACTCCATCGTGGTGGTCGATACGATTGGTAGCCGGCCGGATCGTGCTACCCGGGCCTTGGTGTAGGGGTCCGCTTCGGGGTCGCCTGCCGCGTACCAGGCGGTCCAGGGGCCGTGCCGAAGGGTGGTCAGAGCCGATCCCTGATCCACCATGTGCCAAGCCGAGCCGAGGCCGACGGCCAACGCAATGGCGGTAAACACGACGAAGTTCAGGATCAGGTTCACGGTGTTTCGGTTCTTCTTCGTGCTTGCCTGGAGGCGTGCCCGCGCATTTACAGTCGCGCCTCGCGCTTGGGCGTTTCGGCGCCCTCCTGGGCGTCGGCCTCTCGGTCCGGCGTCGTGCCGACGGCCTCGTCAAACATCTCGATCAGGTTTTCGAGCATCACCCGCGTTTCCTCGGGCATGCTGCGCGTGGCGCGTTCGCTGCGCCCGAGAGTCGGGTCCTCGGCCTGCAGCTCGGCCATGCGCTGGCGTGTTTCGATCTGCACGGGGTGCGGATCCAGGCCCGGGATGGTCGGGATGTCATAATTAGCGTGGGCCTTCTGCATGTACTCCTTCCAGGTCATCGCCGGGAGGTTGCCCCCCGTGACCCGCCCCATCGGGCGATAGCTGTCATTGCCGAACCACACACCCGTGACGTACTTGCCCGTAAAGCCCATGAACCACGCGTCACGATAGCTGGAGCTGGTGCCGGTCTTGCCGGAAACATGCGTGAACTCAAGCCGGGCTCGGCCCCCGGTGCCTGCCGTCACGACGGTGTTCAGCATCCGGTTGAGCTGCTCGACCTTCTCGCGCTCGAAAATCTGCCGCGGCTCCGGCTCGTCGCGATCGCGATCATAAATGACCTCGCCGGTTTCGGTG
This sequence comes from Dichotomicrobium thermohalophilum, assembly GCF_003550175.1. Lineage (NCBI taxonomy): Bacteria > Pseudomonadati > Pseudomonadota > Alphaproteobacteria > Hyphomicrobiales > Hyphomicrobiaceae > Dichotomicrobium > Dichotomicrobium thermohalophilum. The sequence goes on along the minus strand of NZ_QXDF01000001.1, from coordinate 1,988,929 downwards.
CGGATTTCAGTGATTGCGTAGGGGCGCACGCGCTTGCCACCATTGGCGAAATGCGCATAGCCGGCGGTATGGCTCAGCGGCGTGATGCCGGTGTCGCCGAGCGCCATCGAGCAGCTCTTCCGCGGCCCCTCAATGCCCATTTTCTTGATGTTTTCCAGCACCTTCTCGCGCCCGACATCGAGCGACAGCTTCACGGCGATGGTGTTGATAGACTTGGCGAGCGCGCGCTCCATGCTCATGGCGCCGCGGTAGCCGCCGGAATAGTTCTTGGGCGACCAGCGGCCGCAATAGACCGGGCTGTCCACGACGCGGGAGCGCGGCGTGTAGCCGTTTTCGAGCGCTGTCAGGTAGACGTAAGGCTTAAAGGATGAGCCCGGCTGACGCAGAGCGGCGGTGGCGCGATTGAACTGGCTCTCGCCATAGTCGCGCCCTCCGACCAGCGCGCGCACCGCGCCGTCCGTTTCCATGGAGACGAGCGCCGCCTGCCGCGCCCGGCGCGAGCGTCCGTACCGATCCAACGTGCTGGTGACAGCCTCTTCGGCATATTTCTGCAGCTCGGGATCCACCGTGGTGCGGGCGACCAGGACATATTCATCCTTGCCCTTCATCAGCCGCTGGACCTCTTCGAAAGCGTAGTCGAGGAAGTAGTCGGGGCTGGAATGATCCGTCCGGTCAACGACTTGCGCCGGGTTAAGTCGTGCGCCGTGCACCTGCCCCTCTGTCATGAAGCCGGCATCGACCATGTTCGACAGCACGGTATTTGCGCGCGAAAGCGAAGCAGCACGGTTGGTGTGCGGCGCGTATTTGGATGGCGCCTTAAACAGCCCTGCGAGCATCGCCGCTTCGGCCAGATTGATCTCGCGCACGGACTTGTCGAAATAGAATTGCGAGGCCGCCTCGACGCCGAACGCCCCGCCGCCCAGGTAGGCGCGATCAAGATAAAGCTTCAGGATTTCGCGCTTGGTCAGCCGTGCTTCCAGCCACAGCGCGAGAAAGGCCTCGTTGATCTTGCGCTCCAGCGTGCGCTCGGAAGAGAGAAACAGGTTCTTTGCGAGCTGCTGGCTCAGCGAACTGCCGCCCTGGACCACGTCATTGGCCTGGATATTCGCCCGCAAGGCGCGGAAGGTGCCGATGAAGTCCAGCCCGAAATGCTCGAAGAAGCGTCGGTCCTCGGTTGCCAGCACGGCCTTGATGAGGTGGTCCGGGATTTCCTCAAGCGGCACAGCGTCGGAGAACAGGATGCCGCGCTTGCCGATCTCGTTGCCGTAGCGGTCCAGGAAGGTGACGCTGTATTGCGAAGCCGTGCGCCAACCGGCCTTGTTCGTCGCGTCGATCGCGGGAATGGCGAAAGACAGCAGCACGGCGAGACCGAGCACGAACAGCGTCGCGCCTTCAGATGCGAACTCGGCCGCGACCTTGCGCATCCCGGAGACGTGAAAACGGCCGAAGAAATTGGAGTAGGCCGCCCAGACCTCCTTCAAGCGGACCCACAGCGCGTAGATGCTGGAATCCACCCAGGCATCGAGCGCCCACCAGTCGACCAGGCGGTGGCGGCGGTTCGGCTTGAAAATCCAGTCGCGCACGGGCTTGCGGTCCGGTTGCTGTTTGCGAGTGACCTATACGCTTTATACTGTGAAGGAAGTGGTAAACAAAAGGCCGATCTGCCGACATCCCCGGTCAATGGCCCGCCCAGAAGGATAAGCAATGGTGGATGCGCCACCCTCATCTTCCGGCTCTGCCCCGTTCTGGGAGACGAAGGCGCTGGAAGAGTTGACCGAAGAAGAGTGGGAGTCGCTGTGCGACGGCTGCGGTCGCTGCTGCCTCGTGAAGGTGGAGGACGAAGAAACGGGCGCGCGCATCGATACGCGGCTTGCCTGCAGGTTGCTCGATATCGGAGCCTGCCGCTGCTCCGACTATGCAAATCGTCATGAACAGGTGCCGGATTGTGTGCGGTTGACGCCGCAGACCGCGCGGGACCTGGACTGGCTGCCTGACACATGCGCCTATCGCCTGCGCGCTGAAGGAAAGCGGCTTTACTGGTGGCATCCGCTGCGCTCGGGCGATCCCGAGACCGTGCATCAGGCCGGCATCTCTGTGCGCCACATCGCGATGAGCGAGACGAAGGCGGCCGGCCGCAACTACGAGGACTATGCGATGAGGCCGCGGGAGGGACGAGCGGCGGCGCGCCGCGTGGTGAAGCGGCGGGCACGGAAGCGCCGCTGAATCGCGGCTGGCGCAAAAAAATTACGGGAGACGTGTTTTTGCAATTGACAGCGTGCCGCTGTTTTGATAGCTTCATGATACATCGCGAGAGTTGCGCCTGACGGGCGCGGTTCAGGGGCGAGGCGGCAGGCCTGTAACTGGTCGTGCCGCTAACTTACCGCTCCCGCCCTTTGTTTCCACTTCAGAACGGTCGTGAATGAACGAGGACGCTTCCTCGAAGTGGGCCGCTATCGCCGCGGATTACGCCGCAGGCGAGCTCACGGTGGCCGAGATTTGCGCGAAATACGGAATCACCCGAAAGGCACTTTATGTACGGGCGCGGGAACAAAGCTGGCCGCTGCGAAGTGGTCGCGCGGGCGGCTCTGGCGGCGGGCGCTATCGCCGGCGCGGCCCGCGCGCCGCGCGCCAGGCGCTGGTCGCCCGCCTCTATCAGGCGCTGGAGCAGAAGATGAGCGAGTTCGAATCGCGATTGAACGAGGGCGCGCAAACAGCAGCGGATCATGAACGGGACACACGTACGCTCAATACGATGGTGCGGCTTTTTGAGCGGCTCAGCGCGCTCGACGAAAAAGCCGGCGGGGCGTCAACCGGTGGCAGCGATCTGAACGGCGATGCGCGAGCCTTGCGCGAAGACCTTGCGCGACGCCTTGACCGGCTGCGCCACGAGCACGCTGACTGACACCTTTATCGGGTCGCTCAGCGCCCGCGAAATTCGCTTCCTCCTGCATGATTGGCAGATCTGGGCACGGGACGATCAGCTTCCGCCTCCAGCGGCGCGAGGTGGCGGGCCGTGGACGACCTGGCTTCTGCTGGGCGGGCGCGGCAGCGGCAAGACCCGCGCCGGGGCCGAGTGGGTGCGGGGCGTTGCGCTGGGGCGTGCGCCGTTTGCCCAGCGACCGGCAGGACGCATCGCACTTGTGGCCGACACGCTGGATGATGCGCGCGCGGTGATGGTCGAAGGCGTATCGGGCCTGATGCGCATTCATGCGCCGGATGAGCGCCCTCGGTTTCACAAGGCCAGGCATGAAGTTGAGTGGCCCAACGGCGCGCGCGCCCGGCTATTCTCGGCCAGCGACCCGGACAGCCTGCGCGGTCCACAGTTCGACGCCGCCTGGTGCGACGAGCTGGCCAAGTGGCCCCGCGCGGAGAACGCCTGGGACATGCTGCAATTCGGCCTGCGCCTGGGCGAGCGCCCGCGCCAGGTGGTGACCACGACGCCGCGCCCGATCCCGCTGCTCAAGCGGCTGCTGGCCGACCCGAAAACGGCGGTCACACGCGCGGCCACATCGGCAAATGCCGCAAATCTCGCGCCGGCTTTCCTTGAGGCGATCATCGACCGCTATCGGGGCACGCGGCTTGGCCGCCAGGAACTTGATGGCGAGGTCATCGAGGATCGCTCGGACAGCCTCTGGCAGCGGGACGCGATTGAGGGGGCGCGGGTAACATCGCCGCCCCCTCTTTCGCGGGTCGTAGTGGCGGTCGATCCGCCGGTGACGAGCGGGCAGGGCGCGGATGCCTGCGGGATCATCGCGGCGGGGCGTGGCGCGGATGGCCGGGCGTATGTGCTGGCAGACGCAACGATTCAGGGCGCGCGGCCCACGGTCTGGGCGGGCGCAGCGGCGCGGCTCTACGACAGTCTTGAGGCGGATTGCATCGTCGCGGAAGTCAACCAGGGCGGCGAGCTGGTGGCCGACGTTCTCGCGCAGGTCGCGCCGCACGCGGCGATCCGCAAGGTGCGCGCCGGACGGGGCAAATACGCCCGGGCCGAGCCGGTCGCGGCGCTTTACGAGCGCGGGCTGGTGTCCCACGCCGGCGTCTTTCCGGCGCTGGAGGACGAGATGTGCGTTTTCGGCCCCGACGGGTTGGAGCACGGCAGCCCGGACCGTGTCGACGCGCTGGTCTGGGCCTTGAGCGATCTGATGCTCGACACATCCAAGCCGCCGCGCCTGCGCAGCTTCTAATTTTGTTTGCGCAAGATCGCATTGGCTCAGGTTTCGTCGTTGCCGGGCTTGACCCGGCAACCCAGGCAGCGGCGCGAAACGCTCAAAGCACTGGATGCCCGTGTTCCCCGGATCGCTGTCCGGGGACGGGCAAGCACGGGCATGACGGAGAGCCAAGCCCCTGTGCATGCGCCCAATCCTGGAACCAAGACATCGAGAGGTGTGATGAGTCTAATAAAGGATGCGCTTCAGCGATGGCTGGACGGCGCAGCGCCGCCAGAGCGCCGGGGCAGCCTGACGGGACCGTTTCTCGCGCTACAGGGGCACGCCCAGCCGGTCTGGTCCCCGCGCAATATCGGCGCGATGGCCCGCGAGGGGTTCATGAAGAACCCCGTGGTTTATCGCTCGGTGCGGATGATTGCCGAGGCCGCCGCGTCGGTGCCGATACGCCTGTTCGACGGCGCGGATGAGTTGGAAAGCCACCCGCTGCTCGACCTGCTGGCACGACCGAACGCCGCGGAGTGCGCGCCCGACCTGTTCGAGGCGTGGTATGGCTCGCTTCTGATCTCTGGAAACGCCTATATGGAAGGCGTGACGCTCGACGGGCAGCCGCGGGAGCTGCATGTACTGCGCGCTGACCGGATGCGCATCGTACCGGGCGAAGATGGCTGGCCTCGTGCTTATGAGTATCACGCCGACGGGCAGACGCTGCGCTTCGAGCAGGAGGTCGACGGCATCCGCCCGATCCTGCACATGCGACAGTATCACCCAATCAACGACCATTACGGCATGAGCCCGCTGGAGGCCGCCGCAATGGCGATCGACATCCATAACGCCGCCTCAGGCTGGAACAAGGCGCTTCTGGATAATGCCGCGCAGCCTTCAGGGGCGCTGGTCTATTCGGGCGGGGACGGCCACCTGAGCGAAGAACAGTATGAGCGGCTCAAGACCGAGCTCGAGGCGACCTATGCGGGGGCGCGCAATGCGGGCCGGCCAATGCTGCTGGAAGGCGGGCTGGACTGGAAGACAATGTCGATGAGCCCGCGCGACATGGACTTCATCAGCGCGAAGAACCTGGCTGCGCGCGAGATCGCGCTGGCTTTAGGCGTGCCGCCCATGCTGCTCGGCATCCCCGGCGACAACACCTATTCGAACTTCCAGGAGGCCAACCGAAGCTTCTGGCGTCAGACCGTGCTGCCGATGGTGAACCGCACGCTGCAGGCGCTTGGCGGCTGGCTTGCCCCGGCCTATGGCGAGGCGCTGGTGCTGCGACCTGCGCTCGATCGTGTCGAGGCGCTGTCCACCGAGCGCGCGGCGCTGTGGGAGCGCGTCGAGAACGCCTCCTTCCTCACCGTGAACGAGAAGCGCGCCGCGATCGGCTACGGCCCGGTCGAAGACGGCGATACGCTGGCGGACGCGGGCTGAACCCATGAAAAACCTGGCTATCAAGCGGGCGGAGCCGCGGCACCGGCGCGAGCGTGCGTCTGTGCGCGTGAGCGAAACCGACGGGCGCGTGGAGGGTTACGCCAGCCTGTTCGGCGTGCCCGATTATGGCGGTGACGTCGTCATGCCCGGCGCGTTCGCCGCAAGCCTGCGCCGGCGTGGCCCCTGCGAGGTCCGGTTCCTGTTCCAGCACGACCCGGCCCAGCCGATCGGGGTCTGGGACGAGATCCGCGAAGACAAGCGCGGACTTTATGTGCGCGGGCGGCTGATCGGCGGGGTCATGCGCGCACGCGAAGTCGCGGCGATGCTACGGGCGGGCGCGCTGGACGGGCTGTCGATCGGCTTTCGCACCGTGCGCGCCGACCGCGATCCACGCCTGCGCACCCGCCGGCTTCACGAGATCGACCTCTGGGAAATCTCGGTTGTGACGTTCCCGATGCTGCCGGGCGCCAAGGTCAGCCGCATCGAGCAGGCCGGCGCAACGGCGTTAGCCGGCGTCGCCAGGCGACTGCAGACGATGTCGTCGGGCCTGCGGCAGGCGTCCCGGCACTCATCCTGTCAGCCCACGCAAATGAGGAGAGCATGAGCGAGACATACAGTCCCGACTACGAAACCAAGGCGGAGCCGCAGGTGTCCGCCGTCGAGATGGCGCAGGCCTTTGACGAATTCATGCGCGCCTTCGAGGCGTTCAAGGAGAGCAATGACCAGCGCCTGCAGGAGATCGAGCAGCGCATGGCCGCCGATGTCGTGACGACCGACAAGCTTGAGCGTATCAACCGCGCGCTCGACGAGCACAAGCGCACGGTCGACCAGCTTGCTCTGAAGGCGGCCCGCCCGCCCAGGGAAGGGAGCGCCGCTGCGGACCACCTGGTGAGCGAGCACAAGGCCGCCTTCGCAAGCTATGTTCGCGCCGGCGAGACGGCCAGCCTGCGCGCGCTGGAGCAGAAGGCGCTATCCGCCGGCTCCGGCGCTGACGGCGGCTATACCGTGCCGACCGAGGTCGAGAGCACGATCATGCGCGCGCTGACCGAGGTGTCCCCGATCCGCGCGATCGCCGGTAACCGCCAGGTGTCGAGCGCGACCTACAAGAAGCCCTTCGCCCGCACCGGCGCGGCAGCGGGCTGGGTCGCAGAGACCGGGGCGCGCAGCGAGACGAACACGCCGGTGCTGGAAGAGCTCGATTTCCCGACGATGGAACTCTATGCCATGCCCGCGGCGACCCAGACGCTGCTCGACGACTCCGCCGTCGACATCGAGGCATGGATCGCCGACGAGGTCCGCATCGCCTTTGCCGCGCAGGAGAACACGGCCTTCGTCAGCGGCAACGGGACCGACAAGCCGAAGGGCTTTCTCGACTACACGCAGGTCGCCGACGGTTCCTGGAGCTGGGGCAGTATCGGCTACATTGCTACGGGCGTCGACGGCGATTTCGCCAGCACCGACCCGGAACATGCGCTGTTCGACCTGATCTATACCCTCAAGGCCGGCTATCGCGGCAACGCCTCCTGGGTGATGAACCGCTCCACGCAGGCGGAAGTGCGCAAGATCAAGGACGGCGACGGCAACTATATCTGGCAGCCGGCGACAGAGGCCGGCGCGCGGCCGATGCTGCTCGGCTTCCCGATCGTCGAGACCGAGGATATGCCCAGCATCGGCTCGAATGCCACGGCTATCGCCTTCGGCGACTTCCAGCGCGGCTATCTGGTGGTGGACCGCATCGGCATCCGCGTGCTGCGCGATCCGTTCTCCTCTAAGCCCTACGTGCTGTTCTACACCACCAAACGCGTCGGCGGCGGGGTGCAGGATTTCGGCGCGATCAAGCTGCTGAAGTTCGGCACGTCTTAAGGCGAGCCGGGGGCGGGCCGCGGCGCTTCCTCCCCGCCGCGGCCCATTCTTCGCATCAAGCAAAACGGGGTGAACCATGCCGCTTGTGCTGACCTCCGCGCCGGCGCGCGAGCCGGTGAGCGTGTCCGAAGCGAAGCAATACCTGCGCATCGACAGCGCGGTCGAAGACCCGGTCGTCGCCAGCCTTATCCTCGCGGCGCGGCTGCATATCGAGGGCGCGCTGGACATTGCGATGGTGACGCAGAGCTGGAAGCTGCTCCTCGACCGCTGGCCGGAGGATGGGCGCGTCGAGATCCCGCTTGGGCCGCTGCAAAGCGTTGATTCCGTGACTGTGTACGGCGCTGATGACGTCGCGCAGGCCGTCCCCGAAAGCAGCTATCTCGTCGACCTGTCGTCGCTGCGTCCGCGGCTGGTGCGCCATGCCGGCGCGGTCTGGCCGATGCCCGGCCGGCCGGTTAACGGCATCGAGATCGCGGTGACGGCCGGTTATGGCGATACGCCGGAAACGGTGCCGCAGCCGATCCGTCAGGCGCTCCTGATGCTTGTTGCGCACTGGTATGAGCAGCGCGAGCCGGTCGTGCTGGAGGAGCCGGATGCGCTGCCCCATGGCGTCGCCGACTTGCTTGCGCCGTACAGGGCGGTACGGCTGTGACTACACCGATCGGGGCGTTGCGCCACCGGGTCGCGCTTGAGCGGCCAGTGCGCGCGGCTGATGACAGTGGCGGCGCGGCCGAGACATGGGAGCCGGTCGCCGAGCTGTGGGCGGCGGTCATGTCGCGCTCGGGCAAGGAGGCAGTGCTTGCGGACCGTGTCGCGGGCGAACGTCGGGTCGAGGTCACCATCCGCTATCGCGACGACGTTACGCCGGCGATGCGCTTCCGTCTCGGCGAACGGTGCTTCCATGTCCGGGCGGTGCTGGATGAGGACGGTCGCCGCCGCTTCCTGAAATGCCAATGCGAGGAGCGCGATCTGTGAGGTTGACGGCCCGATCGCAGGGAAACGGGTTGTGCGGGCTTTCAAGGCGGCTGGACCAGACCGAGGGGCTGGACCGCGCGCTACGCGCCGGCGCTGAGCAGGTGCGCGATGAGGCGCGCGAGGCCCTCCAGGGCGATGACGAGGGGGGCGCGCTGACGCGTTCGCTTCAGGTCGAACGCGGGCGGCCGCTGTCATATCGCGTTGTGTCCAAGGCGCCGATTGCGTGGTTCCGCGAGTTTGGCGCGCTTCGCCGCGCGCAGCGGCCCTGGCTTCAACCTGCGTTGGAGCGTGCCCGCCCGCCCATCCTTGCAAGGGTTCGGCAAGCCTTGGGCCGAATGGTCCGCAGCCGCAGCTCAGGGAGCCAGTCATGAGCGCATGGGCCTTGCAGCGCGCGGTTTACGCGGCGCTGAGCAACGACGCGAGCGTGATCGGACTTCTCGGCGGGTCGCGCATCCATGACGACGTGCCCCAAAGCGCCGACTTCCCGTTTATCACGCTCGGCACCGCCGCGGTCAGCGACTGGAGCACGGGCACCGAGACAGGGCTTGAGCACCGCCTCGATGTGCATGTCTGGTCGCGCTACGCGGGCAAGCGCGAAGCCTTCGAGGTTATCGACGCGGTGCGCGCGGTTCTGCACGACGCCGCACTCAGTCTCAAGGGCGCGCAGCTCGTCAACCTGCGCTGCCAATCCTTCGAGGTGCGCCGCGACGAGGACGGCGAAACCTATCACGGCGTAGCGCGCTTCCGCGCCGTGACCGAACCGACTTGATCCAGCAAAGGAGGAGCGACCGATGAGTGCCCAGAAGGGCAAGGATCTTCTCTTGAAGGTGGACAGCGACGGTGCCGGCAATTTCCAGACCGTCGCGGGCTTGCGCGCCCGCACGCTGGCCTTTAACGCCGCAACCGTCGACATCACCAACACCGAATCCGCCGGACAGTGGCGCGAGCTGCTGGCCGGGGCGGGTGTGAAGAGCGCACGGATTTCCGGCAATGGCGTCTTCAAGGACGCGCAGTCGGACGAGATCGTGCGCGGCTATTTCTTCGGCGGCACGCAGGCCAACTGGCAGGTGATCGTGCCCGACTTCGGCACGGTTGAAGGGCCGTTTCAGGTGACGACGCTTGAATATGCCGGCCAGCACGACGGCGAGATGACCTTCGAGCTGTCGCTGGAATCGGCGGGGCAACTCAACTTCACGGCGGTGTAAGCCATGGTCAATCCCCATCGCGGCGAGATCGAAGCCGTGCTCGGCGGCCGGCCCTACACGCTTTGCCTGACGCTGGGCGCGCTGGCCGAGCTGGAGCATGCCTTCGGCGAGACGGACATGCTGGCGCTGGCCGAGCGCTTCCAGACGGGGCGGATCAGCGCGGGCGACGCGCTCCGGATCATCGGGGCGGGCCTGCGCGGGGCCGGCAACGAGATCAGCGATGACGAGGTCGCGGCGCTGCCCGTTCCTGGCGGGGCGAGCGGCTATGTGGATATCGTCGCCCGGCTCCTCAACGCGACCTTCGGCACGGCCGATGAGCGATAAGCCGCGCCCGTTCCCATGGGCGGAGGCGATGGCGATCGGGCTGGGCGTCTTGCGGCTGTCGCCGGGCGAATTCTGGTCGATGACGCCGATTGAGCTGGCGCGCGCAATTTCCGGCCTGACCGGCGGCGCGCCCACGACACCGATGAGCCGCGACAGCCTTGCCGCGCTGATGGCGCGCTTCCCGGACAGAGGATCAGATGACTGAAACGGTTGCCAATCTGGCTGTCGAGGTTTCGGCGCGCACGGAGGATGCGCGCGCGAAATTGAAGGAACTGGAGACGCTGGGCGAGCGCTTCGCGGGCCGGCTGGGCCGGTCGTTCGAGCGCGTTGCGCTGGACGGCGCGGGGCTGCGCGACGTGCTGCAGAACCTCGCCCTGGACCTCTCGCGCATGGCGTTCCGTTCTGCCTTCGCACCGATTGAAGGCGCCTTTGCCAGCGCGTTCTCGGGGCTGGCGAGCAATATCGTGCCGTTCGGTCGGGGCAGTATCCTGCAACAGGCGATGCCGGTGCCGTTCGCGGATGGCGGCGTCATCAGCGCGCCGGTTGCCTTTCCACTACGCGGCGGTCGGACGGGCGTCGCCGGCGAGGCCGGGCCGGAGGCGATCCTGCCGCTGGCGCGCGGGCGCGACGGCCGGCTTGGTATTCGCGCGGAAGGGGCGTCCCCATCGCCCAACATCACCATCAACATCTCCACCCCCGACATTGATGGCTTCCGGCAAAACCAGGGAGAACTTAGCGCGCAGATCGCGCGGGCGGTGAGCCGCGGACAGAGAAATTTCTGATGGCGGTTCAACTGGACGCCCTTCAGCGCGAAGGGCAGCAAGCACGCAAACACGGCGCACGGATATGTGCCGTCACCCGAAGATTTGGTACCGCGCTTAGCACGAATTTCGCCGCGCGGATGCGCTGGGGAGGTAAAAATGGCCTTTCACGACGTTCGCTTTCCCCCTGATATCTCGCGCGGCGCCTCGGGCGGGCCTGAGCGGCGCACGGAAATCGTGACGCTTGGCTCTGGACACGAGGAGCGCAATCAGCGCTGGGCCGATAGCCGCCGGCGTTACGACGCCGGGTATGGCATCCGCAGTGTCGATGATCTGTATGCGGTCATCGCGTTTTTCGAGGAGCGGCGCGGGCGTCTGCACGCCTTCCGCTGGAAGGATTGGGCGGATTACAAGTCCTGCCCGCCGCTACAAACGCCTTCTGCGACGGACCAGGAGATTGGCAACGGCGACGGCCACACCGATACTTTCCAGCTGCGCAAGACGTACGGCTCGTCCTTCGCGCCTTGGAGCCGCACCGTCACGAAGCCAGTGGCCGGGACCGTCTTGGCCGCTGTGGACGGAATCGACCAGGTGGAAGGCGCGGACTTCTCGGTCGACCATGCAGCGGGCGTCGTCACCTTCGCCAGCCCGCCCGTGAATGGCGCACGAATCACTGCGGGGTTCGTGTTTGATGTTCCGGTCCGCTTCGACACGGACAGGCTGGCGGTGAGCCTCGAACATTTCTCGCACGGCCACATCCCGAACATTCCGATCGTGGAGGTGCGGCTGTGACCCGCACTGTCGGCCAACGAGTCGTCGCGGCCGCGCGCGGCTGGCTCGGCACCCCTTACCATCATCAGGCCGCGGTGAAGGGGGCGGGCTGCGACTGCCTCGGCCTGATCCGCGGCGTCTACGCCGAAGTCATGGGCCGCGAACCCGAAACGCCACCGGCCTATTCGCGCGATTGGGGCGAAATGCGTAGCGAAGAGACGCTGCTGGCGGCGGCGCGGCGGCACCTGCGCGAGCTGCACGATGGCGATGCGATCCTGCCAGGCGACGTGCTGATTTTTCGCATAAAGCCCGGCGCGATCGCGAAACACGCCGGGATTGTGAGCGAGACGACGGCGGGCGAGCCGACGCGCATGATCCACGCGCAAGAAGGCGTCGGCGTCGCCGAGATCAACCTGTCGCATTGGTGGCGCCGCAAGATTGTTGCGGTGTTTCGTTTTTAGCGTCCGGGCCGCATCCGCGGCCCGGTTACGCGGCTAAGCCGCGGCGGCCAGTCGGCCGCTCAGCCCCGCCTTCGGCGGGTCTGGGGGTGCTCATCGCTTGCGTGGGAACCTCCCCTACAGCGCGCGCGCTGAGCGCGCGACCGCGCGCCGGCCCGGGGGCCGTAACCGCCGGACGGATGTCCGGCGGACAGCAACAAAACAGGAGACACACATGCCTGATATCGCAGATGGAATCTTGAACCAGCTTGTTGATTGGGTGATCGGCAAGTCTGATCCGCTTCCGGCGGCGGGCAGCCGCTATGTGGCGCTGTTCGACGGCGACCCGCAGGCCGCGGGAACCGAAGTCACGACGACGATCCGCTCGGCGGGGCGCGTGGCGATCACCTCGAGCATGGAAGCCGCGGGCACGACGACCACCGGCGAGAGCGCGTCCACGGCGGATATCGACTTCGGTAACGCCGAGAATGGCGCGACCGTTTCGCATATCGCGATCTATGACAGCGCCTCCGGGGGCACTCTGCTCGCGTCTGACGTGCTGACCGGCGGGACGCAAACCATCACGGCCGGCAATCCGGTCAAAATCCCTGCTGGTGACCTGAAAATCGCTATCGCGTAAAGGTGGGCATGACGACCCTGAACCTGGAAGCGGCGACGAACGCCGACTGGCGCCAGCCTTTCAAGGCGATCGACGCCAGCGGGGGCAATCTGAGTCTGACCGGCGCGAAGATCCGCATGGATGTCCGCGACCGCGGCGGCAATGACGCGCTGTCGCTTGCGATCGGCGACGGCCTGACCGTTACCGACGCGGCGGCCGGCGAATTTGAGCTTGAGGTCGATCGCGAGGCAATGGCCGCGGTGGCGCCCGGGCTGTATCGCTTCGACCTGCTGATCGAGATCGACGGGCTCGCGCTCACGGCCGCGCGCGGGACGGTGAACATTCGCGACGGGGTGACGGCATGGGGCGGCTGACGGTCACATACGGCGAGCCGCGCCGCGTGATCACCTATCCGGCCGCGCCGGAAAACCTGTCAAAGCTGCTCGGCATTGACCTAGCGGTCGCTGCCGCTCTCACGCCGGACGCGCTGCAGGAGCATCAGCTCGCCGCGCTGATGAGCGGCGCGGGCGATTTCGCCGGCGGCCCGCTCGTCACGGCGATATCCAATTTGAGCGCCGATATCGCGGCTGCGGCGGACCTTGCCCCCGATCTGCTGCAATCGCATTCCCTCGTCGCGGCGCTCGATGCCGGCGCAGGGGCGGGCGTCGATCTGCAGCAGGATCATGCGCTCGCATCCACGCTTTCGGCATCCGGCACGCTGGCCGGCGACATCGACCAGGTGGCCGCGTTCGACCTGTCCGCCACCATGAACGCGACGGCGGACCTGGCCGGCGACATCACCGCGCAGGCCGCCGGCAACCCGATGCAGTTTGCCGTCGTCAACTATTCCGGCTCGGGCGCGGCCCAGTCGATCACGGGTGTCGGCTTCCAGCCCGATTTCATCCTGTTCTACAAGCGCGACGCCGTCAGCGAGATAACCTACATCGCGGATCGCGTGGCGCTTGGCACGGGCCGGCTCTGGACGCCGAGCGAGAACGACAGCCTTTGGCTGGAGTTCACGATTGACGATGCCGATGCCGTGACCTCCTTCGATGCGGACGGCTTCACGCTCGGCTCGTCGGACCGTGTGAACACCAGCGGCTATTTCATGGCCGCGGTCTGCTTCAAGATGGGCGACCAGTTCGAGGTCATCGACAAGGCCAATGACGGCACCAGCGGTCAGGTCGTGCCGCATAATCTGAGCACATCGCCGATCTGGGCGGTCATCAAACAAGATGGCGAGCGCACAGGGGAATGGCTTTATCCCTGGACGGAAGGCGGCGAAGCGGCCAGCAGCTTCGGTTCGGCCAAGGGCGCGGAAACGGAAGCTCTACAGGCGCGATCGGCCAGCGACGTGACGCTCGGCAATGATGCGCTCTGGAACCCGTCCTCGGGCAGCGCGCCGCTTTACCTGTTCGGCAGCGAGAACGTCTCGGGCAGCTTCCACACGGGCACCTATACAGGCTCGGGCGGATCAGGCAACGCGATCACGGGGCTTGGCTTCACGCCGTCGCTTGTGCTCATCCGCGCGGTGGATGGGGATGGTGTGTTCATCATCCACGAGAACATGTTCCCGGACGAGGCGATCCGACTGGACGACCCAGGGCGCGATGCCAGCTTCACGATGGATGCGGACGGGTTCACCGTGGACACCGGGCAGGCGAACAGGTCGGGTGACGTTTATCGGTATTTCGCATGGGCGTGAGATGAGAGATATTCCCGACGGCCTGCAAAGCCATCTGGACACCGGCGCGACGACCCTTTGCTGGTGCTGGCGCCTGACCCGGACGGATGGTGTCCAGCTGGGCTTCACCGACCATGACCGGGACCTCAGCTTCGACGGCACCACCTTTGAAGCCGATAGCGGGTTCACGGCAAGCGAAATCGCCTCCTCGGTGGGGCTGTCCGTGGACAACCTCGAGGCCGAGGGCGCGCTGCAATCGGGGCACCTGAACGAGGCCGATCTCGCCAAGGGGCTTTATGACAACGCGGTGGTGGAGGTCTGGCGCGTCAACTGGGCCGATGTGTCCGAGCGCGTGCTGGTGCGCAAGGGCAATCTGGGCGAGGTCTCGATCCAGGACGGGGCCTTCGTGGCGGAAATCCGTGGGCTGGCGCATCTGCTGAACCAGACGCAGGGGCGGGTCTACCAGCGCCAATGTGACGCCGATCTGGGCGATGCGCGCTGCGGGGTTGATCTCGACAGCGCGACCTATAAAGGCGCGGGCACGGTGGCGAGCACACTGACCGGCGCGCGCTTCACCGCCTCGGGGCTGGACAGCTTCGATGGGGGCTGGTTCACGCGCGGCTTCCTGACATGGGATAGCGGCAACAATGCCGGCCAGAAGATGGAGGTGAAGCTCCACACCAACACCGGCGGGACGGTCACGATCGGGCTGTGGCAGACACCGGCGGGCGGCATTGCCATCGGGGACAGCTTCACGATCCGCGCGGGCTGCGATAAGCAGTTCACAACCTGCCGGGACAAGTTCTCGAACGTGGCAAACTTTCGCGGCTTCCCGCACATTCCGGGGAACAACTTTGTCGTTCGCACGCCCGATCCGGGCGACCCGGAGAATGACGGCGGGAGTATGAATTAGTTTTTAGCTGTCCGAGCCACATCCGTGGCTCGGTTGCGGGCCAACGGCCCGGCCCGCGGCTGCGGGCTCAGCGCGGCAAGCCGCGCTGTAGCGGAGGTTCCCACGACCGCGTTTTGCACCCCAGACGCGCCAAAGGCGCGGCTGAGGGCGCGACTGCGCCCCGCGGCTTAGCCGCGTAACCGGCGGACGGATGTCTGCCGAATCAGCAAAGAATCAGGACACGAACCGTAATGGCCACATTAGTCTTGGGCGCAGCCGGCGCGGCGGTGGGGGCTGCGGCGCTGCCGGCTGGGGTTTCCGTTCTCGGCGCAACCATCGGCGGCGCGGCCATCGGGCGCGCCGTGGGTACGGTCGCCGGCGCATTTATCGACAACGCCTTGTTCGGCGCGAGCGGGCAGGCCCAGGCGGTTGAAGCCTCGCGGCTGGACGATCTACAGGTCACCGCCTCCACCGAGGGCGCGGCGATCCCGCGCGTGTATGGCCGCGCCCGCATCGGCACGCAAGTGATCTGGGCCACGAACCTGGAAGAGGTGGTCGAAGAAAGCGGCGGGGCTAGCGGCCCTTCCGTGCTTGGCAAGGGCCTCGGCTCCTCGGACAGCGGCGGCGGCGGCAAGGTCTACAAGTATTTCGCCAACTTCGCCGTCGGGCTGTGCGAGGGCGAGATCAGCCATATCGGGCGGGTCTGGGCCGATGGCGACGAGATTGACCTCTCCCAATTCACCTATCGTGTCTACAAGGGGACCGAGACCCAGACCCCGGACAGCTTGATCGAGGCCAAGGAAGGCGCGGGCAACGCGCCGGCCTATCGCGGGCTTGCCTACATCGTGTTCGAGCGGATGCCGCTTGCTGATTTCGGCAACCGCATCCCGCAACTGAATGTCGAGGTGTTCCGGCCCGTCGATGACCTGGAGAAAGACATCCACGCGGTGTGCATGATCCCGGCAGCCAGCGAGTTCGTCTATGAGCCGAACGTGACCGTTCTGCGCGATCTCGGCGCCGGCTTCTGGGGCAACACCAACAATAACACCCGCCAGCCCGGCACCGACTGGGCCGTCTCGCTCGACAACCTCCAGGACACGATCTCGAACGTGGATGCGGTGAGCCTGTTCGTGTCGTGGTTCGGGGACGATCTGCGCGCGGATCGCTGCGACATCCGCCCGAAGGTGGACAACGACGACAAGGACACCAAACCGTTCTCGTGGCGCGTGCAAGGGCTGGACCGGAACGACGTTCCGGTCGTGAGCAGCAAGCCTGACGGATCGGTCGCCTATGGCGGGACGCCTGCGGATCGCACCGTGCGGGACGCGCTGGTGGATTTGCAGGACCGGGGCCTGAAACCCGTCATCACCCCGTTCCTGCTCATGGACGTGCCCGCGAACAACGGGCTGACAGACCCTTACACCGGCGCGAGCGACCAGCCGGTCTATCCCTGGCGCGGGCGGATCACTTGCGACCCGGCGCCAGGCGCGACCGGCAGTGTTGACCAGACCGCGACCGCGCGCACGCAGATCGAGAGCTTCGTTGGCACCTGTCAGGTCTCGGACTTCTCGATCTCGAACGGTGAAGTGCTCTACTCCGGGCCGGCGGAGTGGTCGTATCGCCGGTTCATCCTGCATTATGCCCATCTTGCCAAGGCGGCGGAGACTATCTCCGGCACGCCGGTGGAGGCGTTCGTGATCGGGACCGAGCAGCCTTATCTCACATGGGTTCGGGACCAGAACAACGCCTTCCCGTTCGTGGACGCGCTGGTGCAGCTTGCCGCGGATGTGAAACAGGTCCTCCCCAACACCAAGGTCACCTATGCCGCCGACTGGACCGAGGTTGCGGCCTACCAGACCTCGCGTTTCGGCGGGCCGTCAGGCGAGGTGTTCTTCCACCTGGACCCCTTGTGGTCCTCGCCGAATATCGACGCGATCGGGGTGGACAATTACTGGCCGCTGTCCGACTGGCGCGACGGCGAGAGCCATCTGGACTATCTGGCCGGCACGCCCTCGATCTATGACCTCGATTATCTCCGGGGCAATATCGCCGGTGGCGAGGGCTATGACTGGTTTTATGCCTCGAAGGCGGACCGGGACGCCCAGAACCGCACCGACATTACCGATAGCACCTACAACAAGCCGTGGGTCTATCGGTACAAGGACATCAAGTCGTGGTGGCAAAACCAGCACTATGACCGGCCAGGCGCGGTGGAAAACAGCACCCCGACCGCCTGGGTCCCGGAGAGCAAGCCATTCTGGATGATGGAGCTGGGCTGTCCCGCCGTGGACAAGGGGTCGAACCAGCCGAACGTCTTCTACGACCCGAAGTCGAGCGAGAGCCAGCTTCCCTATTACTCGAACGGCACACGGGACGACCTGATACAGCGCCGGCACCTCACGGCGTTCCTGTCCTGGTGGGACCCGAACGACCCGGATTTCGACGAGGCGAACAACCCGCAATCGAGCCAGTATTCCGGGCGCATGGTCGATCTCAACAAGGTGTTCATCTACACCTGGGATGCGCGCCCCTATCCGGCGTTCCCGTATGGGGGCAGTTTTGACATGGAAGGGCCGTTCGATCTCGGCCTCGGGGCCTACCTTGTCGAGTGGTCGGATAGTGAAAACTGGAAGTTCGGGCACTGGATCACGGGCCGGGCCTCCGATGCGCCGGTGTCTCAGGCCATCCGCAAGGTGCTCGAGGACTACGGCTTCACCGGGGCCACCATTCCCACGGTGTCCGGCGACCTCTCGGGCTATGTGATCGAGCGCAACATGTCGCCGCGCGATGCCTTGCAACCGCTCGAGACCACGTTCTTTCTCGATACAGTCGAAAGCGGCGGCACAATCCAGTTGCGCGCCCGTGGTCAGGCGAAAAGCCTTGGCGCGGTGGATCAGGACGGCGTGGTGGAAACCTCCCGTACAGCCCCGCGTGTGAGCGTTACACGGGCGCAGGAGACCGAGCTTCCCGGAAGGGCGCGGATCAGCTACTTCGACGCGGAAGGGGATTACGAGAGCGCCAGCGTCGAGACCCTGAAACTGACCGGGGCCTCGGACCGGGTGTCCTCGGTCTCGCTGCCGGCTGCCGCGCGCCAGTCGGTGATGTACGCCGCAGCGGAGAAGCTGCTCCGGGAACAGTGGGCCGCGCGCGAGCGGCTGTCCTTTTCGCTGCCGCCGTCCATGATGGCCGCCGAGCCGGGGGATGTCATCACGGTGGGCACCGGCGCGCGCAACCTGCCCGCGCGGATCACGCGGGTGACGCAGGCGGAAAGCCTGCAAGTCGAGGCGCTGACCTATGAGGCGGGCATTTACGAGGAACTGGACGCGCCGGATGCCTCCAGCGCGCCGCAAGTCGGCATCGTGTATGGCCCGCCGCAGGTGGCGTTTATGGACCTGCCGCTCATCACCGGGAACGAGGTGCCGCACGCGGGCTATGTGGCGGCGTTCTCCAGCCCGTTCGGCGGGGTGGACTTCTACCGCTCGCCGGCGACGACGGGCTTCACCCTGAATAGCCGGGTTGCCACGCCTTCAACCGTTGGCGAGACCCAGACCGATCTTTACTCCGGCCCGACCTCGCGGTTTGACCGGGGCAACATCCTGCGGGTGAAGCTGTTCTCGCCGGATGTGACGCTCGAGAGCGTGACGGAGCTTGCGCTGTTCGACGGGGCCAACACCCTTGCGGTGGAAGGGGCAAGCGGCAACTGGGAAGTGTTGCAGTTCCGCGATGTCCAGCTTGTCTCGCAAGGGGTGTATGACCTCACCTATCTGCTCCGGGGCCAGTATGGCACCGAGGACGCGATGGCCGATCCGGTCCCGGCGGGCGCGCGCGTGGTGCTGCTCGACGGCGGGCAGGTCCAAGTGGAGATGAGCCAGGACGAGATCGGCCTGCCGTATTACTGGCGCTATGGGCCAAGCCCGGTGGCGCTCGACAACTTCGCCTATACCACGGTCCAGCACGCCTTCACCGGGCGCGGTCTCAAGCCGTTCTCGCCGGTGCATGTCAAGGGCGAGCGCGACGGGGCCGGCAACCTGACCATCTCCTGGATACGCCGGGCGCGCGTGAATGGGGATGCGTGGGAACCGTCTGTTGTGCCGCTGAATGAACCGTCGGAAAGTTACGAGATCGACGTTCTCGACGGGGGCAACGTGGTGCGCACGCTGACCGCCACCACCAGCAGCGTGGTTTACAGCGCGGCGGATCAGGCGGCGGATTTCGGGGCCGCCCAGTCGAGCGTGGACGTGGTGGTCTATCAGATCAGCGAGATCGTCGGGCGCGGCGTCGGGCGCGCGGCGACGGTCTAGATTACGGAGAATTTCCGTAATAAGCGGACATAGCTCAGTGGGAGAGCGACGGCCTTCCAAGCCGTAGGTCGCGGGTTCAATCCCCGCTGTCCGCTCCACACGAAAGCAGGAGGCACAACATGGGGGATGGTTATTCACGCGGGCCGTTGCCTTGGATGGGCAAGGGGCATCAACCCGAAGGCGGGCCGGACAGCCCGCCCAGCAATCCGCCAAATCAGGGCAGCAGCGGGCAGCGCAAAGGCGGGCCGGCACAGGACGACATTCCCGAGGGGATGGCGAAGGTGTTGCGCGACATGGATATGGTCAAGGCGGCGAATGAGACCCTTCGCCAGCAACTCCGGGACGCTCAGGCGGAGAACCGGCGTCTGCGCGCGGCGCTGGGGGGTTCCGATGGCAAGGCCGAAGGCCCCGATGTCGGCGCAAGGATCGAGCTTGGCGAGGTCCAGCGGCTCCTCTGGCCGTTCCTGTCGTTCTGGCTGCGGATGCACGAGCATTTCCGCGACAGCCTCGAGCTTGATGGTGCCGATTTCCAGGAGATCGCGGTGGCCTGCGGTCTGCTCGAGCAGGTCCCCTATGACCCGGAGAAGCACGGCGACGGCGACGGGGCCGATCCGGGGGACCCGTGGTATGTCCCGAGCGATATTGCCGAGGACGCGGCGTGCTATCGGGAGATGTCCGGGGGGCAGGACAACGCCTCGAGAACCGGCCTTCTCACGACCGTGCGGCAGTATGAGCGCCAGCACGGCGAGCAGCGCAAGCGCGAGGTGAAGGCCCTGCTCTGGGCCGCGCTCTTGCGCCACCATCTGGCGCGGACCCTTGCGGTCCTGCAATGCGCCGCGCGGATAGACCCGTCTCTTGCTCGAGCCGAGGCGGCGTTGTCGGACGGCGGGCGCATCACGGTTCAAAAGGTTATGGATGACGCCGCCGATGTGCTCAACGGCACGGTTCCGGCCTCGACAACGAAAAGCGAACAGGTGAGAACTTAACGGCAACACGGTTTAGGGGGCCGTTATGCCGAACTCACCAAATCTTGTGCTTCCCTATATCGAGGCGGCGCAGGCGCAGAAGCACGTCACGCACAACGATGGACTGCGCGTGCTCGACGCCGCGGTCCAACTCTCGGTCCTGGACCGGGATCTGACCAGCCCGCCAGCCAGCCCGAGCGACGGCGACCGTTACATTCCCGCGTCCGGGGCAACCGGGGACTGGTCGGGCAAGGACCTCAACATTGCCGCCTGGCAGGACGGCGCGTGGGCCTTCCTCGCACCCCGTGAAGGCTGGCTTTGCTGGGTTGCGGACGAGGACGTGCTCGTCGTCTGGGATGGCTCGCAGTGGATCGACGCGGGCAATGTGGCGAGTCTCAACCCGGCCTCTGGCGGGCTGGTCGGTGTGAACGCGACCGCCGATACCACGAACCGTCTCTCGGTCACGGCGCCAGCGGCGCTGTTCAATGCCGAGGTGGACAACTTCAACTTCAAGGGCAACAAGTCCGCCGTCGGTGACACGGTCTCGTTCCAGCTTCAGCAGGGCTTCACGACCTATGGCGAGTTCGGGCTGATCGGGGACAACGATCTCAGCTTCAAGGTCTCGGACGGGACCAGCTTTTTCACCTCGTTCAAGATCGGCAACGCCGATGGCGAGATGGCGATGGAACAGCCGCTTGGTCTCAAGGCCTATTCCAAGTCGAGCCTGCCGCCGGTCTCGCCGGCGGGTCGCTTGATCTGGGTCTGGGATGACGCGGACGGCGCGCAAGTCGCCTATTCCGATGGCGGTGGATGGAAGCGCATCAAGGACGGCACAGCCGTCGCCTGATTTGTTGTAATGAACGATACAACGGAGATGCATGTCTCAGAAAGTCGACCTCACGCACCAGGCGCAGGATACGCTGATTGCCGGCGGTCTGATATCGGCGCCAGCTTGGGCACCATGGCTGGCCAAGTTGAACGAGCTGCTGACCACGCTCTCGCTGGTGCTCGGCCTGGCGCTGGCCTCGGCCCGGTTGTGGGCCTTCCTGCGTGATCGTCAGCGCGACCGCGACCCTGACGCGTAATCGACGCCAAATTCGTGCCTGTGCCGCCTGATGGGCGGCTTTTTCATTTCGAGAGCCACGCTTTGAAAGAGAACTTCGAAACGGCGCTGCGTCATGTCCTCGACTTCGAGGGCGGCTATGTGGATCACCCCGACGACCCCGGCGGCGCAACCAATCTCGGCATCACACGGGCGACGCTGGCGCGTTTCAAGGGGCGTCCGGTGTCCAAGGCGGAGGTGCGCGCGCTGGAGGTGGAAACCGCGCGCGAGATCTATCGCCGATTTTATTGGGACCCCCTGCGTTGCGACGAGATGCCGGCGGGCATCGACCTTGCCCTGTTCGATGGCGGTGTCAATCAGGGCACCGGCCGGGCGGCACGGCTTCTGCAGAGTGCCCTGAAGGTCAGCGTGGATGGGATCATCGGGCCGGTGACGCTGCGTGCCGCGCAGGCGGCCGACTCAATGGCGCTGCTTAATGCGTTCATGGCGCGGCGGATGCATGCGTATGGCCGGCTGAGCCGGCTTTTCCGAACCTTTGGGCTCGGCTGGTCGCGCCGGCTCATGGCGGCGCACAGCGCATCCCAGGCACTCATTTTCGAAGCGGACAAGCGCAGGCCGACGTCAACGCAATTCCCCCCAGACAAGCGGATTGACGACATGGAGAAGCCCTTGATGATTTTCCTGATCGACCGACTGCGGGAGCCGTCCACATACGCCGGTGTGGCCGCGTTCCTGGCGGGCATCGGCCTTTTCGGCCTCAGCGAGAACGAGTGGGACCAGATTTTCGGCGCCGTGGCGTCGGTCGCGGGCGTCGTCGCCATGCTCATGCGTGATGGTACCGGTGGCGAAGAAGGCGAGCAGGCTCAGCGGAAGCCAACGGTCAGGCGCGAAACCGACAACTCGGGTTGAGCGTGCGGCCAACCTCCTTGGGCCAGCGGTCATTCCCCTGCTGGCCCTTCGCGGATGGTTCCGGGCTAGGTTTGAGCGCGACGTCTGCCCGTAGACGTGCCCAACGAGCCTTTTACGGGTGGGGTGAAAACTGCAAATCGCGCAGCGTTTCGGAGAACCGTCGCCCCGCGCTTGACAAGACATAGCGGGCGACCCCCAATGTATCAACGAGAGATAAGGTCTTTATTGATAAATATCAAAAAATTTCGCCGTATAGCCGGCCTGAACAGCGACGAGTAACGTATGGTGCGGAGCCGCGCCGGCGGCCTATCACAAATTTTGAAACTGCTACCCCATCCCACCCTAAGCTTGCCGGGATCCGGCACCGGGCGCCAAGTCGCCCGCGGCTACAGATTGTATACCATCGCCGGTACATAAAAATTGAACGAAATTCGTGATTCGATCATTGTCGCAGTGGCATGTGGATTTTATAACGAGAGGTAACCAATAGTATCGAGAAGGCTAGAGAAGGGCCACGAACGCGGCACCGGGGGGCCAACATGCTTGCAAGCCTAGAGTCGGTTATTCGCGAGATGTTCGCGGAAGCCATCCTGAAATGTAGTCACACCCACGGCCAGTCAGAACTGATTGCTCTTGCCTGGACGCTTCGCAACAACGTTGAACGCGCCAAGCATGCTGCTGACGACGAGATCATCCTGGACCCCGCGGAGGCCCGCGAACTCAGCCGATCGCTCCTTGCAGATGTCGGGGCGGATGACGCGCCTCGGCCTGCTGAGGTACAAGGCAACGGCCAGGCCGATCCGCAGCACGACGAGATGGCATTCCAGCAAGCGCTTGCCTGCGTTTCGCTCGTTTTCGACGGACTGCTCCCCGATCCCACCAACGGGGCCAGCCGTGTGCACCCGCACGATCAGGCGCCCGCATGGGCAAACGAGTTCGAGGCTACGGCGCTTATCGGGCCGTTGCTGTTTCTGCGGGAATGTTCCGGATCGGAGGAAGGAAACCGGCGCGATCGCTCAGCACGTTCTTAGCGTGCGCCCCGATCCTACCGGACCAACCCGCCGTGCACATTGCGAGTCCTGACGAGCCAAGTTCTCAAACGACCGGCTCACGCCATCAACTGCGTGGTCATCTGCATTGCATCGCGCTGCCCGCCAGGAAAAGCGTCCAGCCGTTCATGCGCCCGTCCAGGTGTTGGATCTGACGGCGGATGGGGAGGCGTTAGAACCCGCCTGATAGGGCCCCGTCTTGCATTCGCCGACTGCCCCGGAAGAAAAAAGCGCCCGCCTTGGCGGACGCCAGAAGTTTCGTTGACGTCAGGTGCGAGGCATCAGCCTCGCACCTTCTGTCCTTATTGGCTCGCCGGCGTCAGCGATGGATAATCCTTTGCCATCTGTGCGCCGTAAAGCGGCTTGTTCACACCATAGTGGCAGGTCGCGCAGTTGGCCTTCGGTGCGTCGCCAAGCGGGCCAAGCCGGTTCTCAGGATAGGTGTCGCGAAGCGGAACCAGATACTCTATATTGAGGTTCTGCACCATTTGCAATCCATGCCAGGCATTCACGCGCACCGGCGTGCTCTGGCTCCACTCGCCCACCGCGCGAGAGTTGTGACAGTAGGTGCAGTTCACCCCGAGCGACTCGGACATGTGGATCATCAGACCGTAGGTGGACTCGGTCTGCTGGATCGACGCGCCGCCAGCAGCAGTTGGGAGCGGACGGTTCGCGATGACCCGGATTTGAGGATCTTCCGTCGCAAGCTGCTCCTGGAACTCGTAGGGCAGGGACGAAAGGCCAACGGTTTCTTGCGGCCGGTTCTGTCCGGTCCGCGCCTGCACGAAGGCCTGCATCCCTTTCTCTTGTGGATCCTTGAACCAGATGTTCTGCGGAACCGGCTGGCCGCGGTGGCACGTCCAGCAGGTCACCCCGGTATCAGCCACATGCTGCGTCCAGTTGGCATTGATGTGCTGGGTCATCTGCAGCATGCGCCGCGAAACGACCTTAGTATAGAGTGAGTCGGACGACAGCGGCTCGCCTTCCGCATGGCAGTAGTTACAGCCTTCGTCCGCAGGGGCGACCCACTCGGTGATTGCTGCCATCAGCCGGTTGAACTGGTCCACGCTCGTGTCACCGAGGACCTGGACGTTCTCGTAGAAGTCGCCGGCGCGGTCGCCTTCCGTCGACTCCAGCGGATAGGGCTCTGGGGGCACCCGATTGATGTCCTGCCTGGCCTCCGCGCGACGGGGGTTCGTCAGGTGCTCCATGGCGGTCCCGCGGTAGCCTACCTGTTCGACGTCGATCGGTGGCCTGTCCCAGTCGGGTGAGAAGATCATCGCGATCGTCAACATCACGACAATGACCAGACCTACGGAGATTCCGAGTTTCATGAGCGACGCCTCCTATTGCGCGGCCGGGTCGGTGACCGGCGGCATGACTTGCGGATACTCCGGCGCGAAGTCGTGCTTAACCGCCCACAAGTACCAGTTGTCGACCACCGTGCCGGTCAACAGGATGCCAATTCCGCCAGTGATCGGGGTCAGGACCGCGAACCACCACGCCCAGCGGTGAATGGATTCCATCGTGGCATTGAATCCCATCGTCCAGCGCCAGAACAATGCGGCACGCTCGCCTGCCGTCCCGCGATCTGTGATCTGCTCGATCTCGCGCTCGCCCCCATAACGACTGACCGCGAGGATTGTCGCGCCGTGCATGGCGAACAGGAGCGTCGAGCCATACAGGAAGACGATCGAAAGCGCGTGGAACGGGTTGTAGAAGAGGTTGCCGTACCGGATCGAGAAGGCCGCCGTCCAGTCGAGGTGCGGGAAGATCCCGAAGGGGACTGCCTCGCTCCAGCTTCCCATCATGATGGGGCGGATGAAGCCCAGCACCAGATAGAGCCAGATTGCCGCGGCAAAGGCCCAGGCCACATGGGTGCCCAGACCGAGTTGACGCGCCCGGCGATAGGTGCGCACCCACCACAGCAGGATCGAGGCCGTGAGGAAAAAGCCGGCAATCAGCCACCAACCGCCCTCGTTGAGTGGCGGCAAGACCTGTAGTCCGTATTCGGGGCCCGGAGGTTCAAGTGCCAGCCAGGGAAGCTGCCGGACGAACTCGACCGGGTCCCAGTTCACCGAGGCCCACATGTTCAGGCCGATGATCTCGATCGCGATGAAACCGCAGATCAGCGACGAAACCCCGAGCCAGCCCAGGTAGATCGGGCCGATCTGGGCATTGCCGATCTTGCCGATCAGGTACTGGAAGAAGGGTTGGCCTGTGCGCGGCTCATCCTCTTCAGGCAGAGGGACGCCGTATTCGGCCGGCCCCCTGACCTGAACCTGGGTAAATATATTCTGATATTCCGCCATAACTGTCTCCTACCCCCTCAGGCCCAGATCGGCAGGTTGAGCCACCAGTTCCACCACTCGGGCCAGCCGCGCGTCCAAAGCGGACCGCTGATGATGATGCAGACAGCGCTCCAGAAGCCGGCGTTCAGCGCCAGGAACAGGCCCAGCCGGTGGATGCCGAGAGTGCCGATCGAATAGCCGATGAAATCCCTGAAGAACGTGTCCTCGTGAGTCGGGGTCTTGACCGTTTCGCCCTTGCCGGGATTCGTCGCCGAGAGCACCAGACCGCCATGCAGAGACAGCGCCAGCACGGTGGTGAAGAAGAACGTCACCGCCAGCATGTGCGCCGGGTTGTAATGGAAGTGGAGGTACTGGTAGCCGACGTTCGATACCCAGTCGAGGTGGCTGAAGATTCCGTAGGGAAAGCCGTGCCCCCATGCGCCGAGCAGCAGCGGGCGGAAGACCACCAGCGTTACATAGGCGAAAATCGCCACGCCGAACGCAAAGGGGACGTGGTAGCCCATGCCCAGCTTGCGGGCGATCTCGGCCTGACGCAGGGCCCACGACACGAATGCGCCGATCGCGCAGATCGTGATGAGCTGCCAAAGCCCGCCTTCGGCCAGCGGTGCGAAGCCAAGGCCGTAGCTGATGTCGGGCGGAGCGATATTGATTTTCCAGATATTCCAGGTTGGGCCGAGTGATGCGCCATACAGGATGAGCAGTGTTCCCAACGCCGAGAAGAATATCGTCAGGACGCCGAAGAAGCCGACATAGAAGGGACCGACCCAAAAGTCGAACAAGTCTCCCCCCAGGAGCGTCCCTCCGCGTACGCGATATTTGCGCTCAAAATTCAGTAATGCCATTTTCCGATCCTCAGGTCAGGAACGTTCGGGAAGACGCCTGACGCCAGATGGTTAGCGCCATCAAAGCCGTCTGCCCGGCCTTGAGCGACCGGACCGAAGGGGTGTTCGGCGGGCCGTGTTTCGGGCCGGGCAGACCTGACCGCTACGCCAGATGCTCAGGAAGCGTGATTTCCACCGCGCTCGTCTGAGCCGCCGGCTTGGGTTGCAGCCAGTTGTAACGTTCCGTGCTGAGCAGAATGAAATGAATCAGTAGCGCCAGCACGAATAGGAACGTAAACAGGGCCACAAGGGTCCGGCGCGGATCGAAGATAAGCCAAATGCGCCACATGATAGTCCTCCTTAGACCAGGAATTGCGCAGCTTGCGCGACGGCAAGCGTGGCATCATTCATATGAGCGCCAGCTTGTTCGATATGCGCCCAACCCCAAGGACGCCAATTCCACACCAATAAGTGCGCAATCAGCGCGATGACGGTAAAGGCAATGAAGCTGATCACGAAGATACTGTGAAACTCCTTCGCCTCGTCTTCGCTTAGTCCTGACAAGGACTTGTCTCTATCAGCCATGTGCGTCTCTCTCTTCTTGTTGGACGACGATGAAAGGACCGCCGCGCCGCCGAGGGGTGGTCACGGGACCGGCCTACTTCATGAATGCGAACGGGATCAGCGTCCCTGCTGAGGCGCGCGCCTCGGCAAACACGGAGCGGCGGACGCCCGCCAGCCCGTTCCCGCTCTCGCGGTGCCTGCCAGGTAGCAGCCGGGCAAACACAACGATGACAAGGAAGACGGCGAAGCACAGCCAGTACAACAGCCGGGACTCTCGAGCCTCTTGCCGCCTGAGAGTCAGTTTTGAACTGTCGTGTTTGATCGCGTTGGCCATTTTCTCAAGTCTCCCTTTGCCGGTTATTCGAGCGATAACCTGAAACGCTCGCAGTCGAGCAGGCCGGGACCGATTCCACCGGCGTGGCGGATGCAACGGTCCGTTTCTTTTCGCCTAGCCGCGCCGCGTGGCCGGACCACGCCGGATGCGCGAACGCAGGGGCGAAAAGCTGGTGAAGAGGGCATGGTGACTGGGCGTTGGATGTCATGCCGCCTGCCCCCCTTTGACTTTTTCGAGCGCCTTGGCGACGCGTTCGGCCGTGACCCGCTGTTCGCCTGAGAGCTGGGCGTCCCTGTCGGCCTGGTCGCGGAGCCGCTTGGCTGCTGAAATGCGGATGAGGACGGGTTCGCGCGCGAGGTATTCGTCCAGAAGCTGTTGGGCGTCCTCGTCCCACGGCCGGGTTTCGTTCCGCGACAACCGCGATGGTGTCGCCTCCGCCTTGTCGAGGTCGGTACCCAGCGGCAGGATGTGGAACAGTGCGTCGAACAGGGCGTTGCAGACTTCCTGCACGAGATAGGTCGCGCCGGCGTAGCCCATGAACGGCGTGCCGGTATGCCTGCGAATGATCGCGCCGGGGAACGAGGCAGGAATATACATCGCCTTCGCCCCGATTTCGGCGAGATACATGCGCTCGTTGTAGCTGCCGAAGACGATCAGCGGCGTGTCGTTCTGGACCGAGCGGCGAACGGCCTCGTTGTCAGGCTTGCGGCCCGCGCTGCGCGCATAGGAGAAGTGACAGGGCAGGCCCATGTCGTTCTCGAGGAAGTTGCGCACCCCGCGCGCATAGGTTTCGTTCGCGATGATGCCGAAGCTTGCGGTCCCGAAGAAGTCCTGCGTCACCGAACGCCACAGATCCCACAGCGGCTTGATCGTGGTGTGCTTTTCGCGCTCGATGAACGGCTCCGGGTCGATCTCCAGAAGCTCGCCCAGCTTGCGCAGGAACAGCGTGGTCGACTCCAGCCCGATCGGCGCCTGCAGGAAGGGTCGCTCCAGCGTCTCGCAAAGCTGGCGGCCGAACTCGCGGTACATGCAGATGTTCACGTCCGCCTGCGCCAGGTTGGCGATATCCGCCAGATGGCTGCCGAGCGGGAACACCATATTCACTTCCGCTCCGATGCCCTCCACCAGCCGGCGGATTTCAGCCAGATCGGAGGGCATGTTGAAGGTGCCGTAGATCGGGCCGATGATGTTGACCCTCGGCTTCTCGCCCTCCTTGCGCGGCTTGCGCTTGGGCATCTTCTTCGGGCCGAACTCGGTCCACAGCCACTTCATGGCGCGGTCGGCGCTCTCCCACTGATCCTCGTCAATGGTGCGCGGCAGGAAGCGCTTGATGCTGGTGCCTTCCGGGGTCACGCCGCCGCCGATCATCTCCGCGATCGAGCCGGTCACGACGACTGACGGCAGGTCCTTGTCGAGCGTGTCCCAGGCCCGCTTCATCGCGCCTTCGGTGCCTTCGCGGCCCAGCTCTTCCTCGGCCAGGCCGGTGACGACGATCGGAAGCTCGTGCGGGGGCAGGGCGTCGGTGTAGTGCAGCACCGAGGTCACCGGCAGGTTCTCGCAGCCCACGGGCCCGTCGATGACGACCTGTAGCCCCTTGATCGCCGTGAAGACGTAGACTGAGCCCCAGTAGCCCCCGGCTCGGTCGTGATCGAGGATCAGCATCCCACCGCCTCCTGATCCTTGAGTTCCTTGGCGAGCTTGCGGGCGTATTTCTTCTTGAAGTCAGGGCGGTCTTGCGGCGTGTCTTCCCACACGCCGGAGCTGTAGCCCTCGCCGACGCCTTCAAAGAACGCCTTCATTCCGTCGAACCGCTGCTTCTGGCCCATCGCCGTGTTGACGAGGGTCGCCAGTGACCCGCACCCGGCCTGGCCCATCAGCGGGCGCGCCGAGATCAGGTTGGTGAAGTAGAGGCCCGGGGTGGCGCGTTCTTTCGCTTTCTGGACGACTGGCGTCGTGCCGATGGCGAGGTCGGGTTCGAACTCTTCCATCGCCGCCACGTCCTGCTCCAGCGAGGCGCGGAACTGCACGCGCACGCCGCGCGCTTCGAGCCATTCGCGGTCCGGGTCCGACCACTGCGTCCGCGGGCAGGCGGAGCCGACATAGCGGACATCCGCGCCGCTTTCGATCAGCAGCCGGGCGACCAGCAATTCCGAGCCTTCGTAGCCCGACATCGTGATGCGGCCCTTGATCGGGGTGTTGTCGAGGGCTTCGCGGATGCCGGGCAGGGCGGCGTTCTGCGCCGCGGCGATCTGCTCGGCGGAAGCGCCGGCCGCTTCGCCAATGGCTCTCAGCCAATCCGCCGTGCCGTCATAACCAACCGGCGCGGAGCCGACGATGGGACGGCCCGCCTTGTCGAACTCACGCACGCTGGCGGTGTAGAACGGGTGGATCGCCGCCGCGACGGCGCAGTCCAGCGCCGCATAAAGCTCGCGCCATTCGCGCGTGGGCACGACCGGGCCGGCCGCCAGCCCGAGCGGTTGCAGAAGCTGGTCGATGCCGATCGGGTCGGCCGGGAACATCTCGCCGATCAGCGTGACGGTCGGCCGTTCCGTCTCCAGGTTGCTCGGCGCCTGCACCGGGCCTTGCTCGGCCTCGTTGCGGGCGTAATTGAGCATTGCGCCGGCGAGCACGTCCTTCGCCTCGGCATGGGTCGGCACGCCGAAGCCCGGCACGTCGATGCCGACGATCCGCACGCCGTTGATTTCCTTGGGCAGAAGCTGGAGCGGCACACCGGAGGCGGTCGGCACGCACAGGTTCGTGACGATCACGGCGTCGTACTGCTCGGGATCCGCCAGCTCGTGGACGGCGTCGCGGATGTCTTCAAACAGTTTGCCGGTGACGAGGGTTTCCGAGTTGAACGGCACGTAGCCGACCGTGCGCCGCGCGCCGTAGAAGTGCGAAGTGAAGGTCAGGCCGTAGACGCAGCAGGCCGAGCCGCTCAGCACGGTGGCAGTGCGCCGCATCCGCAGGCCCACGCGCAGGGAGCCGAAGGCGGGGCACATGCTCTGCGGCTTGTCGTGCGGACCGGTTGGATAGTCCTCGGCGTATCGTTCGAGCGTTTCGCTCTTGCCAGCCATCTCGGCGGCCTTGCGCATCTCCTCCGCGCCAGCGTGGCAGCCGATGCCGTCGCCCGAATCCTTGACCTCGGTCGCTTCCGGCCCCGCGTCGCGGCCTTCGATCGCTGATCCGGTTTCGACCTGCACATCGGCGGTAGCGTCATAGATGACTTCGCCGTGGCGGGTGCTGTCGTCGTGTGCCGATTTCTCTGTCATTGCGGCGCTCCCTTACACAGCGTCGTAGACCACTTCGAGCGAGGCTTTCTCGACGTAGTTCTTGCCGCACATCTCCTCGAAGGTGGCCGGCTGAAGCTGGAAGTCGCCGCCGACATCCTTGCTCTTGAACAAGCCAAGGAGCTGGTCGTGCGTCAGCGGTACAGGGTGGACCGGCGGGGCGTCGGCCACGTTCGTCGCCAGCGTCTCGAACAGCGACGCCCAAGGGCTTCCCGGTTCGCCGATGATCTCGTAGTTCGCGCTTTTGCGGCGGATCTCGTCATGGGCGGGGATGGCGGAGAGCAGCGGAATGCCCACCGCTTCGGCGAAGGCCTGGGCCTCGCCCGTGCCGTCGTCCTTGTTGACCACCATGCCGGCGACGCCGACATTGCCGCCCAGCTTGCGGAAATATTCCACCGCCGAGCAAACGTTGTTGGCGACATAGAGCGACTGCAGGTCGTTCGCGCCGACGACGATCACCTTCTGGCACATGTCGCGCGCGATCGGCAGGCCGAACCCGCCGCAGACCACGTCGCCCAGGAAGTCGAGCAGAACGTAGTCGAAATCCCAGTCGTGGAAGCCCAGCTTCTCCAGGGTCTCGAAGCCGTGGATGATGCCGCGTCCGCCGCAGCCGCGTCCGACTTCCGGGCCACCCAGTTCCATGGCGAAGACGCCATCGCGCTTGAAGCAGACATCGCTGACCGAGACGTCCTCGCCGGAGGCTTTCTTGTTGGTCGAAGTCTCGATGATTGTTGGGCAGCTTCGGCCGCCGAACAGGAGCGATGTCGTATCGGATTTCGGGTCGCAGCCGATCAGCAGGACTCGCTTGCCCTGCTGCGCCATCATGTAGGACAGGTTGGAGAGCGTGAAGCTCTTGCCGATCCCGCCCTTTCCGTAGATGGCGATGATCTGCGTTTCCTTCGTCGGCTCGCCCGCGGGCACCGGATCGGGCTCGACCGACGCCTCGTCGCGGAGCTGGTCGCGAATGTTGTCAATGACGGTGGAAGATTGCTTCGCGCCGTTGGCAGCACTCATGGTCACGCTCTCCAATCCAGGATCATTTTCAAACAGGCGGGGTCGTTGAAGGCGGTCTGGTAGGCCTCGTCGGCCCGCGCCGCGGTTTCGCGGTGGGAGATCAGGCCGTCGAGGTTCAGGCGTCCGGCCTCTATGAGCCCGCAAACCGCCGTAAGATCATCCGGCTTCCACTCGGCCGCGATCTTGATCGTGGCTTCGCGCATGAAGGCCGGCGGGAAGGCGAAGGACAGCCGCTCGCTGTAGAAACCGGCCAGGATGACTTCGCCGCGGGGTGTCAGGCGGGCGATCAGGGTATCGAGCAGGTTCGGATCGCCACTGACGTCGAAGATGGTCGCATAGTCCTTGCGGTCGTCGCTGTCGGGGTGAACGACCTCGTAGCCGGTCGCGCCGGTGGCGCGGTCGGCATTGGTTTCCCAGACGACGGGAGGGCCTGTGTCAAGCTCTGTTGACAGCCGCACCAGCAGGCGGCCGAGCACGCCGTGGCCGACGATGAGCGTACGCTCCTCCCCGGCACGCATCACCAGCGCGTGGTACGCCGTTGCAGCCAGCGCCAGAAGGATGCCTTGTTCGCCAAGCGTCTCGGGAATGGGCGCGACGCGATTGCCCGGCACAACGACCCGCGAGGCGGCGCCGCCGAAAAGCCCGCGCACTTCGCCGTAGCAGCGCGCGCCCGGCACAAACACCATTTCACCCGGCTGGCGGCCGGAATTCGGCCCGGCTTCCCGCACGTGGCCGACAGATTCGTAGCCCGGCACAAGGGGATAGCCCATGCCGGGGAAGTGCGGCATGCGCCCGCTCCATAGCAGCTTCTCCGTGCCCGTGCTGATGCCGCTCCAGGCAATGTCGACGACGATCTCGTCCTCGCCCACCGGTGGCAGCGTCAGGCGGTCAAGCTTGACCTTTTCAGGCCGCTCCAGAACGACGGCTGTGGTGTCAAGTTGGGCGGTCATCCCCGGGCTCTTCCGGCTAGCATCCAATCTGCTCTGAGTGTCAGTTTAAATTGACCATGCAGGTTGTCAAGTTTGTTTTACAGCTTTCGGCAGGTTCAGCGGTGCGCGGTGATGAGCTGTGTCAACAGCGGGCGACGGGTGCGCTTCAGGCGGATGTCGCGGAAACCGGCCTGCGTGAGGAGCTTTTGCATCTCGCCGACACTGCGCGGTCGGCCCTTGCCCATCGCCATCAGGTAGAAGCCGAAATAAGCGTCGCTGATCGTCTCTGCGCCACGCACGCCGGAGAGCGTTTCGGCTACCAGCAGCGTGCCACCGGGCGGCAGGGCGGCGTGCGCCTGGCGCAGAATTCTCAGCGCGCTGGCGTCATCGTGATCGAGCAGGACGCGCACCAGCGAGATGATGTCTGCGTCCGTCGGCAGCGCGTCGGCGAAAAAGTCGCCGCTGGCGATGCTCACGCGCTTGGATAGCCCGGCGCGGGCCATGCGCTGCGACGCGTGATCCGCGACGGCGGGCAGGTCGAAGAGCGTGAGCGTCAAATCTGGATGACGGCCGGCGACCGCCATTATGAATGCGCCGTCGCCCCCGCCGACATCCATCAGATGCCGGTGCCGCGACAGGTCGTAGCCATCGAGAATGTCCTCGGCGATCAGGGACTGGGACGCGGACATGAGTGACGTGTATTCAGCGGTTTCCGCCGCGCTGAGATCGGCGGGCGCTTCGCCGCGCGCGTAACCCCAGAAGCGCGAGAGCGCCGTGTCTTCTGTCTCGCCCCGCAACAGAGCAACGGGATCGCGCAGGTCGTCATAGAAGTGCGTGTGATGGCCGATCATGGCAATGGCGCCCGGATTACCCAGCAGCGCAGCGCCGTCCATCGACAGCGCGTAGCGGCCGTCATGCCGGGTGTCGGCCAGGCCAAGCGCTGCCATACCCGCCAGCAGCCGCCGCGCGCCGTCCTCCGGCAGGGCACATGCCTGCGCAACCTCCGCCACCGATCGGGGCGCCTCATCCAGAAGCTCCAGCAGCTTGAGCCGCACGCAGGCGGCGAGAATCTGCGAATAGACAAAGCCCGCGCACAGGTCGAACAGGCGGGCGGCGCGTTTGCGTGCGACGGGGCTGGTCAACGGGAAGGCGGCCGCCCAGCGCTGAAATGCGGCGCTGCGCACGAGCCGATTCCGCCAGCGCCGCAGCCGCTCGCCGAGCGAGCGCGTTCGCAGGGTTTCGCCCGGGCCCGCCGCAGGACCTTGGTCAGCTTGATGGGTCGTGTCTGCCATGCGCTTGTCCGGTCGGGCGCGTCGGCGCGCGCCGTAAGATCAGCATACGACTGTCATTTCAGATTGTCACCTGATTATGTCATGTTAAATTGACAAAAGCCTGACTCAAAGCAGGGAGGCGTGTCAGCGTGAGCGCGGACGAGATCGTCATCGTGGGGGCCGGGATCGGCGGCCTGTCGGCCGCATTGCTCCTGGCCGCGAAGGGCCGGCCTGTGACGGTCGTGGAACGGGCGCAGGAGCCCGGCGGGAAGTTGGCGGAGGCGGCGGTCGGCAACGCCCGTATCGACTCCGGCCCGACGGTTTTCACGCTGCGCCGGGTCTTCGAAGAGATTTTCGCCGCCGCTGGCGAGGATCTGGACGCTTACGTGACGACCACGCCGGCCAACATCCTCGCCCGTCACGCCTGGAGCGAGCGGGAGCAACTTGACCTGTTCGCCGATCACCGGCGCTCGGTGGAGGCGATCGGCCAGTTCGCCGGCAAAGCCGAAGCGCGGCGCTATCAGGCCTTCTGCGCCGAGGCGACGCGCATCTATCGCACATTGGAGCATTCCTTCATCCAGCAGCCACAGCCCAGCTTTCCCGGCATGATCGGGCGGATCGGCTGGCGCAACACGAGCGATCTGCTGCGACTCAACCCGTATGTTTCGCTGTGGAAGGCGCTTGGGAAATACTTCCACGACGAGCGGCTACGTCAGCTTTTCGGGCGCTATGCCACGTATTGCGGCTCGTCGCCGTTTCAGGCGCCGGCGACGCTGATGCTCATCGCGCATGTGGAACTGGACGGGGTGTGGATGATCGAGGGCGGCATGAAGCGGCTGGCCGAGGCGCTGCAAACGGCGGCCGAGCGGCACGGCGCGGTGTTCCGCTTCGGCGAGGAGGTCCGCGAGATCGTCGTCGAAAAGGGCCGCGCATCCGGTGTCGCGCTGAAGTCCGGTGAGCGGCTGCGCGCGGGCAGTGTGCTGGTCAATGCCGACAGCGGCGCGCTCGGCCACGGCATCCTCGGGCGCGAGGCCTCGGCCGCCGCGCCGCGCGTGCCGATCCGGCAACGCTCGCTCTCCGCGGTGACCTTGTCGATGCTCGCCCGGACCGACGGCTTCCCGCTGGTCCGGCACAACGTCTTCTTCTGCCGCAACTATGAGGCCGAGTTCCGCGACATCTTTCAGCGCGCGCGCGTTCCCACCGAGCCGACAACGTATGTTTGCGCGCAGGATCGCGACGATAGCGCCAGCATCAATGGCGATGGCAGCGAGCGCATGCTCTGCATCATCAACGCGCCGCCCACCGGCGACCGACACACCATGAGCGAAGAGGAAATAGACCAGTGCAAGGAGCGGACATTTTCCCTGCTGGCGCGCTGCGGGCTGAGCGTTCGCAGCGAGCCCGAGGCGATCGCCGTCTCGACACCGGCGCATTTCGAGAAGCGGTTTCCCGGGACGGGCGGCGCGATCTATGGCGCCGCCTCGCACGGATGGCGGGCATCCTTCAATCGGCCCGGCTGCCGGACGAAGATACCCGGCCTGTATCTGGCGGGGGGCAGCGTGCACCCTGGGCCTGGCGTGCCGATGGTGGCGATGTCCGGCCAGATGGCCGCGGACTGTATTCTGTCGGACTCCGCTTCGACCGGCCGGTCTTACCGGGCGGTTACGCCTGGTGGTACCTCGACGCGCTGAGCGATGATGGTCAGCACGGTATCACCATCATCGCCTTTGTCGGCAGCGTGTTCTCCCCCTATTACGCCTGGGCCGGCCGGCGCGATCCGCTGAACCACTGCGCGCTGAACGTCGCGCTTTACGGCAAGAGCGGCCACCGCTGGGCAATGACCGAGCGGCGAAGGGACCACATCAGCCGGAGCGAGAACGAATTCGTCCTGCGCCGCAGTGCGCTGGCGTGGGATGGCACGCGCCTGCGCGTTCATATCGATGAGCCAACAGTGCCGTTCCCCGGCAGGATCAGGGGCACCGTCACGCTTCATCCCAGCCCCCTGAGCGGCAAGAGCTTCCTGCTGGATGACAACGAGCGGCATGCCTGGTCACCGCTTTCGCCGGTTTCGCGAATCGAGGTGGCGCTTGAAAAGCCGGACCTGGGTTGGTCGGGCGCGGCTTATCTCGACATGAATACCGGCACCGAACCGTTGGAGGCTGGCTTTCGTTATTGGGACTGGTCGCGCGCGAGCATGGGTGCGGAGACGGCGGTGCTCTACGACGTCACGATGCGCGACGGAGGCCGCCGCTCGCTGGCGCTGGTGTTCGATGATAAGGGCGAGGTCCGGGAGATCGACGTGCCCCCGTCCGTGCGTCTGCCGCGCACGGGCTGGACGATGCCGCGCAGTACCCAGTCGGAGGATGGCACGGCGCGGGTTATCAAGACACTGGAGGATTCGCCATTTTACGCGCGCTCACTGGTGTCATCGAAACTGCTCGGACGGCCGGTCACGGCCATGCACGAGTCATTGCATCTCGATCGCTTCCGCTCACCGATCGTCCAGTCGATGCTGCCGTACCGGATGCCCCGCCAATTCTGGTGAGTCACGCCTCGCTGTCGGAATCGCCGCGACGGCGCTTGTCCCGGCGGAGCGCGTAAAGCTCCCAGAAGCCGTAGGCGATCACGCCCAGAAGCACGATCGCCCATTCGTATTCCATGACAAGATCGACCACGCCGCCCCCGCTCTACATGTGCTCGATGCGGTGCGACTTGCCGATCGCCTTGCGGGCGCGACGCACCACTTGCCAGACGCCGAAGACGACGATTGGAATGCTGATCGCCATGATGACATCGGGGTTGGCCGGCACGCCTGTGCCCTTCACGATGCCTTCCGCCGCGTAGCCGACCAGGCTGACGAGGTAATAGCTGATGGCGGCCACCGACAGCCCTTCGACCGTCTGCTGGAGCATGAGCTGCATCTTGGCGCGCTTGTCCATCGACTCCAGCAGTGACTGGTTCTGGGTCTGCCGCTCGATATCCACGCGCGTCGATAGCAGCTGCGTGGCTTGGGCGACCTTGTCGGACAAGGATGCCTGCCGCTCAGCGACTGTCTGACAGGTGTTGATCGCGGGTGCCAGCCGGCGTCCGACGAATTCCTCGAAGGTCTGAAGGCCGGGGATGCGCTGTTCGCGCAGTTCGCGGATGCGGCTTTGCACGAGCGTGTAATAGGCCGAGGCCGCGGTAAAGCGATAGTCGTTGTCGGCGCGGCGGCTGGTGATCTCGGCTTGCAGTTTGGTCAGCCGGTCGAGCAGTTCCGGCTCGTTTGTCCGCGTGGCCGACACCAGTGCGGTCGTTATCTCGGCCAACCGCTGCTCAGCCTCCCCAAGCTCGGGGGCCAGTTGCTTGGCCAGCGGGAAGGTCAGCAGGGCCAGCATCCGGTAGGTGTCGATTTCCAAGATGCGTTGCACTGTGCGCCCGGCCTGCCGGCGCGTCAGCCCGTGATCCTCCAAAAACAGCCGGCTGAAGCCATCGGGACGGATGCGAAAATCCGTGTAGGCTCGGCCCACGCCCCCGCCCACGGCGGATCCCACCAGCGGGTTGCCATCGAACATTTCCTCCGAGATTCGCTCATAATCGCGCGGTGCATCGCCGCCGGGCAGGAAGATGACATGGGTCGCCACCAGAACGTCGCCCGCAAGCCGGGAGAGCCACTCCTGGGGCACCTCGCGGATCGCCGGCTCGGCAAAGGGCCCGCTTTCCTCGCCGGGCACGGTGAACATGAACCGCATGAACTCGGTGTGCTGCTCCGACTTCAGGCGGAAGCCGCCCAGATCCGCGCTGTAATGGTTCGCACCGGCCTCGGGTGGCGGCACGCCGGCGGACTGTGCAAGCTCGCACATCAGATCGAAGTTCTGCTTGCGCTGCTCGGCGTCAACCGCCAGGGCGAGAAAGGACAACCGCGTCGGCGCCACCAGCTCTTCGGGCGGACGGGCATGGACCTCATCGTTCAGCGCCTGACGATGCGGATGATCCGACGGGAACTGTTTGCCGTGCAATATCGGTCGCTGCTGCATGATTCGTTTTGTAAAATAAAGAGCGATTCCCTACTAGATTATTTATGTCGCGGCCCAAGGATTCGTTTACGAAACGCTGATCCGGACGGCGCTGTTCGCCTAGAGCACGCCATTCTCGCGTGCCGCCTCGTCAATGATTTCCCCGATTTGCTCTGGCGCCTCCTCATGCGCCAGATGGCCCAGACCGCGCAGATAAACGACCCTGGCGTTCGGCAGTTTATCGCGCGCGCGCATCGAGTTGGAGGGCGGAATCGCCCGGTCGTCTTCGGTGGCGACCAGCACAACCGGCGTGGTTATCTTGTCCATCGCGTCCTGCAACGGCTTCAGGTCCCAGTTCGCCATCATGCCGAGCGCGCCCAGCACGTGTCCCGGCTCGCGGAACAGCCGCTTGTAAAGCGAAAGCCCCCGGTCGTCGATCCTGGAGCCGGTATTCTCGATGAGCCGCTCGACGCGCTGTGGGCTTTTCGCCTGCGCGGTGAAGATACGGGGGGTGAACGGATTGAGCAGCATTAGCCGCGCGACCGGCGGAAACACATGCCGCGCCACACCGGAAAACGGAAACAGCGCGCCGTTGAGGCTGACGATCGCCGCCGGGGTGATGCAGTTGTCGAGCACCATGCGCAGCGCAATGGCCGCGCCCGCCGAATGCCCGACGACAAGGGCAGGCTCCACGTCCAGCGCCTCGACCAGCTTGCACACAAGGTGCCCCATGTTGGTCAGCGAGAGTTCCCGGGACGCCGGCCGGTCAGTGAAGGCATGGCCTGGCAGGTCGGGCGCGATGACGGTGAAACGTTGGGCTAGGCGGGGCGCCAGGTCGCGCCAGGAATGCGTGGATGCGCCCGTGCCGTGGATCAGCAGGATGACCGGACCTTGGCCCATGCGCTGCACGTGCCAGGTCAGTCCGCCGGCCTCGACGAAACCGCTGCAGTTTCGGTTCGGCCAGTCTGCGCCATCTTTCTTCCAGTCCAGCCCGTCGCTCATCGCGCCCGCCGCATCCTGGTGCCCGTCGGCTCACGCGTTAAGCCGCCAGACGGTGAAGTTGAGCAGGCTCGCGAGGCTCACCCAGACCAGATACGGCACGAACAGCAGCGAGGCAATCGGCGAGAGCGGCCAGGCGGTGATGATGAAGCCGAGAATGGCAAGCCACATCCCGCTGACGTCGGCAAGGGCTGTCACCATGTCGCGACGGCCGAAGAACAGCCACGACCAGGCCGCGTTGAGAACGAGCTGAATTGCCCAGAAGGCCATTGCCGGCGAGGTCGGATCGGCCATCCAGACCAGATAGCCGGCCACCGCGATCATGAAATACAGCACCGACCAGACCACCGGGAACGCCCAGTCCGGCGGCGTCCAGCTCGGCTTGCGCAACCGGCGATACCACTCGCCCGGCTTGAAAATCGCGCCGGAGGAGGCTGCGACCAGCACGATCACGAAGAATACGGCAAACGTCAGATACGACACACGCGCTCCAATTCGGTTGGGCCGCGCGATCCCGTCAAGCCGAGACGGCGCGAACAGCTTGCGACACGGACGCCGCATTGGCGAATGGCAGCGGTACATAACGCGCGCCCAGGGCATCCGCCAATTGCTGTGCCGGCTTCTGCGCGCGCGGCGATGTGTCTATGACGATACCCAACAAGCCCTCGGCGCGGATCATCCGTGCGAGCGACTGTGCATCGTCCTGTGCGCGCTGGCGCCCGCCGCTCCCGTCCAGTGCGACATTTGCACGGCCATCGGTCAACAGGACCAGGATCGGCGTCTGCCCCTTGCGCTTGGCGCTCCCAGCCAGTTTTAGCCCCTCGCTCAAGCCGGATGCAAGCGGTGTGCCGCCCCCGCCCGGCAAACCGGCGAGGCTGCGCTTCGCGCGCGTCAGGGAACGCGTGGGCGGCAGCAGAAGTTCCGCTGCGCGGCCGCGAAAGCCGATGAGCGCCACCTGGTCCCGCCGGACATAGCAATCGGCGAGTAGCAGCTCGACCGCTCCCTTGGCCTCGGCGAGGCGGGTGAGGGCCGTGGAGCCGGAAGCGTCGACAACGAAGATCGTCATGGTCTCGCTGCGCTGCTTGAAGCGCGTGACCCGGAAATCCTCGGGGCGGATAATGACGCGGCGCTCCGGCGCAGACGAGGTGGACTGGCGCAGGCGTTGCCAGGGCGCGGCGGCGCGCAGCGTTTCGATAACGTTAAGCCGTGCGCCTGCGCGGGGCGCCTGAGCGCGGACGCCTATGGGCCGCCCGCGTTCCTTCGCATTGGCGAGGGCCCCCGCGTGGCCGGCCGCGCCACCGGCACGGATGTTTGGCGCGCGCAGGCTGTCGAGCAGGCCGTCGGGGATCGCGGCTTTCGCCGCGGCGAGCAGGATGTCCTCGGGTGAAGGCGCTTCGGCTTCTTTCTGTTCGGTCTCGCCCTGTCCCTCTGGCGGCTCCGGCGGCTCGGGCGGTGGTTCCTGGCTCTCCTCGTTTTGCGGCGGGGCAGGAATCTGCTGTGCGCGGTGCGCGAGCACCAGTCGCGACGCCAGAACCGCGTCCGCCTCCTTCACTTCGTCGCGGCCGTCCAACGCGGCCGCGGCGCAGGCGGCGCGGACCGCGAAGAAGGGCGCGCGCGCCGAGGGAATCCCGAGTTCCAGCGAGACGGCGCTGAGCCGCCTGATGATCTCGTCTGCCACAGAAACGCCGGCCAACCGCGCGCGGGCCGCGGCGATCTTGTCGGCATCGGGCGCGCCGGCGTCCTGCGATGCCTCGCCCCAGGACACGCCGTGCAGGTCCACCGCGAAGGCGAGCCGGTCGGTCAGCCCGCTGGGTGGGCTTTCGTCCTCGCCGATGCTTTCATCGAGCGCGACCACGCCGAAGCGCGTCGGCATGGTGATCGCCAGACCGTCGCGCTGCAGCACCACAGCGCCGCGGTCCATCGCGGCCGTGATCCGCGCGGCCGTGGAGAGTGGCACCCGCTCGGCCATTGCCAGAAGAACGAACCCGCCGTCCGCCTCCGCCAGCAGACCCCTATCGGCCACAGGGTGGCCCGCGCGCAGCGTCGCGGCGATATCGAGACCGCCGATAAGACGGTCATCGGCGATATTCGGGGGGGCAAGGCGGCGCGGTGTATCGGCGGGCCAGAGCGAGTCGAGATAGGCTTGCCATTGATCGCGGACCGGGCCGGCATGGGCATGGATCGTGATGCCGCCGAGGCCGACAGGATCGACCGCGAACAGCGCGGCGGCCAACAGGGCGTTCTGCCAAGCGGTCGGGCCGGTATCGGCCTCGAAGGGAAGCGAATCCGCCACGAGCATGTCGCCGCGCCAGTGCGCGCCATGCTCGAGGCCGGGGCCGTCCTGGCCGCTCACTGTGCCGCTGTACGGGCCGCGTCCCGGCCCGTTTCCCCGCCGAAAATTTCACCGATGGCACGGTCGACGCGCACGCCCGAGCCGGCTTCATCGAGCGGATCGCGCCGCAGACGGTGGCGCAGTGCGGCCGGGGCAACGCGGCGCAAGTGGTCCTGCGTCGCCGCCGGGGCGCCCTCCAGCGCGGCAAGCGCGCGCGCTGCGCGGATGAGCGTCAACTCCCCGCGCAACCCATCGGTGCCAAGGCTTACGCACAGCTCCGCGGCTCGCGCAACGACCTCATCCGGCACGTCGACCTCGTTCAGGCTCTCCT
Source organism: Dichotomicrobium thermohalophilum (assembly GCF_003550175.1). NCBI lineage: Bacteria > Pseudomonadati > Pseudomonadota > Alphaproteobacteria > Hyphomicrobiales > Hyphomicrobiaceae > Dichotomicrobium > Dichotomicrobium thermohalophilum. The sequence goes on along the minus strand of NZ_QXDF01000001.1, from coordinate 1,947,331 downwards.
TTGCCCCGGCGATCGATGCGCGCAGGCCATCCTCCTCAGCCTGCCACGCCTCGTGGAAGGCGGATGGGTCGCGTTCGAACGCGTCGCGTCGGCGGATCACCTGCACGCGCTCGTCCAGATCCCGCGGCGCGGCCACTTCCACAAACAGCCCGAAGCGGTCGAGAAGCTGCGGGCGCAACTCGCCTTCCTCCGGGTTGCCGCTGCCCACCAGAACGAAGCGCGCCGGGTGACGGATGCTCAGGCCTTCGCGCTCGACGATGTTCTGTCCGGTGGCGGCCACGTCGAGCAGCAAGTCGACCAGGTGGTCCTCCAGCAGGTTCGCCTCGTCGATATACAGAAAGCCGCGGTTGGCATACGCGAGAAGGCCCGGCTCGAAGGCTTTCTCTCCGCGGGTGAGGGCGCGTTCTAGGTCGAGCGCACCGACGATCCTGTCTTCAGTGGCGCCCAAGGGCAGATCGACCACCGGAACAGAGATGGTGTGGACGGACGGCGTCGCGCCTCTCTCCGCAGCCGCGGCGCAGGCTTCGCTAAGGCCGCAGGGTTTTGCCGGATCGCAGTGATAGGGGCAGCCCTCGATCGCCTCGATCGGGGGCAGCAGCGCGGCCAGCGCCCGAACGGCCGTAGACTTGCCCGTGCCCCGCTCGCCGAAGGCCAGAACGCCGCCAATGGACGGGTCGATCGCCGCGATCATCAGCGCCAGCTTCATCTCGTCCTGGCCGACGATCGCTGAGAACGGATAAGGCGCAGCCATTAAGCAGCCACTCTCCCTCGCACGTTGACTGATTGCTGGCACGTCACGCGGCCGCGCCAGCAGTCTTTGGTGACAGCTAGGCCACGGCCCGCGCCAGCGCGCATTCCGACCACAATTCGTTGAGCGCGGATACCAGCTTGTCGATGTCGGCATCCGTATGGATCGGCGAGGGCGTGATGCGCAGCCGTTCGGTCCCCTTCGGTACGGTCGGGTAGTTGATCGGCTGGACATAGATGCCGTGATGATCCATCAGCCAGTCGCTGATCCAGCGGCACTTGACCGGGTCTTTCACCATCACCGGCACGATGTGGCTCGGGTTCGGCAGGTACGGGATGCCGATGGCGTCCAGCTTGCGGCGGACCTTGGCGACCACGCGTTGGTGTCGTTCGCGCTCGATGGAGCTTTGCTTGAGATGCCGGATGCTGGCAATCGCGCCGGCGGCCACGGCCGGGGGCAGGGCGGTGGTGAAGATGAAGCCGGAGGCGAAGCTGCGCACGAAGTCGCAAAGCTCCCTTGTGCCGGTAATGTAACCGCCGACCACGCCGAACGCCTTGCCCAGTGTGCCCTCGATGACCGTCAGCCTGTCCATCAGTCCTTCGCGCTCGGCGATCCCGCCACCGCGCGGTCCGTAGAGGCCGACCGCGTGCACTTCGTCGAGATAGGTCATGGCGCCGTGCTTGTCGGCGACATCACAGATCTCGGCGATCGGAGCGATGTCGCCGTCCATCGAATAGACCGACTCAAAAGCGACGAGCTTCGGCGTCTCTTTCGGGTACTCGCTAAGCTGACGGTCGAGGTCTTCCGGGTCGTTGTGCTTCCAGATGCGCTTTTCCGCGCGCGAATGGCGGATGCCTTCGATCATGGAGGCGTGGTTGCCTTCGTCGGAGAAGACGACGCAGCCAGGGATGCGCGCGGCAAGCGTGCTCAGGGAGGCCCAGTTCGATACATAACCGGAGGTGAACAGAAGGGCGGCTTCCTTGCCGTGGAGGTCGGCGAGTTCGCGCTCCAGCAACACGTGGTAGTGGTTTGTGCCCGAGATGTTGCGCGTGCCGCCCGCGCCTGCGCCGCAGTGGTCCAGCGCCTCGTGCATCGCCTGAAGCACGACCGGGTGCTGGCCCATGCCCAGATAATCGTTGGAGCACCAAACGGTGACCTCGGCCTCGCCGTCCTCGCGATACTGTTTGGCGCGCGGGAAGTTCCCCGCCCGGCGTTCCAGCTCTGCAAAGATACGGTAATTCCCCTCCTTGCGGAGATCCTCCAGCCGGTCGCGGAAAAACCCGTTATAATCCATTGCTCTCCTCCACTTCAGTCCAGCGAGCCCGGCGCAGACCCACGCCCAGGAAACACTTGTGGTTTGTTGTTGGGCACATCCCACGACTGCATCCGCGTCAGCGGGCTGTGCGTGCCCCAGGAAATGCCGGCCGCTTCCTCAATGCCTTTGGCCGGCTTTGTTGTGCCGGCCGAGACCGGCAAGACTTGAAACAGATCATCCCCTTCGACCTCGCCAGGCGCCACGGAGGCATTCTTGCGCCGGCGGGTGCGCTGCGCGTCGAGCGCCCACTGCCAAAGCGCCGTCGCCTGGATAGGCAGAACGAGGAACCAGTGCTCCAGCACCGCCAACGCGAGCAGCGTTCCCAGGAACACGGCGCCTACTGCTTCCCAGGCCGGCACGCCCTCGGCCAGCCCCCGCTCAAGGATCAGGACAGTCACGATCGTGGACACTGTCACCGAGACCGGAAACAGCAGGTTGAGCGGTCGGCGACGAAAATAGGTCTCCAGATAGCGCAGATGCGGCGGCAAAAATTCCTCAGCCAAGTTCGCGACACCCAGGAAGATGTTGAGTTTTGCGCTGAGCCGCATGAGCCACAATATGACAAATGTCCACAGGCCGATCTGGTTGCTCGCGCCCCAGGTGAGCATCGCCATAAGCCCCGCTGTCGCAGCGATTGCGATCTCGTGATGGATCACCGTCTCGCTGGCATAGCGGAAGCGGGCCCAGAAGCTGTCCACCTTGGGGCAGGGTGTACGGCGCGGCCCAGTCAAGTACCCGGTCAGGAAGCTCAGCTCGTGCCACGCCCAGACTAATAGTCCGCAGGTGAACGAGAGGTAGGCTCCTCCCATCGAATTGTCCGTCCCACTTACCCATAGACCGTAAAGGGCAGCCAGCGCAATTACGGTCATGACGACCATGCTCCAGCTGAAGGTTCGGCGCGGCAGCCCGTCCAGATACAGGATGAGGCCGGTGCTGAACCACCAGATGAACAGAGCGTAGAGGATCGCCAGACCGTATTCCAACATCGCGCGCAGGCCTTACCAGCTTGGCACCAGGCGGCTTTGCGCCGGCAGTTCATTGCTTTTGGCCGGAATCAGGTAGAGCCGGGCAAAGGCAAGCGCCGCAGCACCACTATAGGTAAGCCATTTCAATCGACCGAGGATGCCGCCGCGCTCTTTTGCCGCCGACATGCCGTCGGAAATCTTGCGCAGACGTTCCATCGATGCCCGGAAGGCGGGACTGTCGATGTCGACCGTCATCGGGAAGACCTGCTTGGAGATTTCCGAGGTGATGCGGAAAACCTGATAGTCGTACTCGGTCGGGTCGACATCGAGCGCGCGGTGGAACGCTGGACGGGCGTGGTCCCGGACATACATCGTCGCGTAGACGGCCAGGATAAAGAACTTCACCCAGAACTTGTTGAGTCCCTGCAGCACGTGGGGGTTGGCCCGCATCAGCAGCGCGAATGCCTCGCCGTGGCGGAACTCGTCGTTGCACCATTTCTCGAACCACTTGAAGATCGGGTGGAAGCGCTTGTCAGGATTGCGTTCCAGGTGGCGGTAGATGGTGATGTAGCGCGCATACCCGATCTTCTCGGACAGGTAAGTCGCGTAGAAGATGAACTTCGGCTGGAAGAACGTGTATTTCTTCGACTTTGTCAGGAAGCCGAGATCAACGCCGATATTGAAGTCCTTGAGCGCGTCGTTGATGAAGCCGGCGTGCCGGGCCTCGTCGCGGCTCATGTACTTGAACAGCTCGCACACATCCTTGTTGGTCCCGCGTTTCTTCATCTCGGCATAAAGCACGCAGCCAGAGAATTCGGCCGTCAGCGAGCTCACGAGAAAGTCGACAAACTCCTTGCGCAGGTCTTCGGGCAGAGCGTCGAGGTCAATCTTGTCCCATTCCTCGCCGCGCACGAAGTGGTTCTTGTTCGGGTCGGAGCGCATCTCTGCGATCAGTTCGTCCCACTCCCCGCGAACATTGCTGACATCCGTCGCGTCGAGCTTGTCGAAGTCCGTGGTGTAGAAGCGCGGGCTGAGCACCGTGCTCTGCTGCGCCGTCTGCGTCGTCTCGTTCGGGACGTAGGGCGTTTCCTCGGCAACAGACATCTTTATAGTCTCCTCTCTTCCGAGAAGCTGAATTCGCAGAGTTCCATGAACTCGAAATCACCTGTCAGGCGGGTCCAGAGCCGCTCCGGCCATGTGGCGCGCACCACTGTGGCGCGGCGCTCTTCTTCATGCGTTTCGCCGTAGGGCACGAAGATCGGCGCACCGTGAACAATCACCTCGTCGCCCGGGTGGATATCGACGACCTGGCCGAAATCCACCTCCGCGTGAAGGCTTTCGAACTTGTGGTCGACCCGTACGGTACAGGGCAATTCGAACCTCTTGCGTCTCAGCCAGCCTGTCTGGGGCAGGGGCGCTTGCGGCGCATGTGTGGTCATCTTGACACCCATCACTGCATGGACTGTGAAGACACCATTAATTTTGCAAACGCCCCCGCGTTTGTCACGCCAAATGCCCCTAAATCAATGACTCTTCCGGTCTGAGGATCTTCCAGCGTCAACCGCCCGTCGGCCCAGCGCCGCAACATGAACGGCGTGCGCGTCACTTCGCCGCTCAGCTTCCGCTCGCGCACAAGTCCGCGCAGCACGCCCCGGATAAAGCCGCCCGTTCCCGGCTCGACAACCGCGATCCTCTCGTCCGTTGCCGCCTTGTAGACCTCGACTGCGCCGTCCCGGCGGTCGACGAAGCGCAGGCTCACCCGGTCGACTTCCGCGCTGGGCGGCATGCTGACACGGCCGACATCGGCCACCTGCCCGGTGAACACAGCTCCCACGGCAAAGCCGATCAAGAGCAAGATACCGATCAGAGCTGCCAGCGGGACGCCTGTATGGTTCGAATTCTCGCTCATCGGACTTACAGACCTCGGTTCGCGGTTGATGCCTATTCAGCAGCCGGAAGCGGTTGGGCCGCTGCGGGCTGCGGTTTGCGTGTCTTGCGCGCCTTGGCGCCGGTGCGCACCTGCTTGAGCGCCGGCGCGGTTTCCTTTGCCTCCTCGGCCTGCTGCGCCGCGACCAGGGCGCGGGCAATGATCTGCGCGCCGTCTTCCACGTCCGGGATCGCGCGCATCATTGGCTCGGCCTTGGCGTAGCGCCATGGCCGCGCATTCGGCCAAAGATGCAGATAAGCGAACCGGTCGGGTCCCTTCAGCGCGAAGGGAATGTCGCCCGTGCCGCGCGGATAGACCCGTAGTCCCGCTGAATCCACACAGCGAAGCGGAATGTTGATCGTCATGGGCAGGGCCACACCGTAGTGCATGGCGATCCGCTTGTTCGTCAGCGTGTAGATCGTCGTGCGGGCGAACAGCCAGGCAAGGCCATAGAGAACGGCGAGCGCCAGCGCGCCGCCGACAAGCGACCACACGCCCGAGGAGAGTCCCGAGGCGAGAGTCCCGCCCTCCCAGAAGGAGGCGAAGACGGTCCACGCGAAGAGGAGGCCGAAGTACCCGGCGACGAAGCGCGTGTGGAAGACCCGCACGGCAAACTCGCGCCAATCCGGTGATCCCTGCCAGAGAACCCGCTCGCCCTCCGGCAGTTCGCCGGGCAGGCCACGGACACGGTTGTTCTGGTACTTGCTCATAGCATCGGCTCCAAACGCCGCGGCATGGCATAAAGGGTGCCGCCGCCGTAATATCCAACGATCTTGTCCTCTTCGAGCAGCGTCACCTGGTCCGGATGTTGGGTCTTCGGGACATCCGCGAACTGCTCGGCGGTCAAGGCGTTGATCTTCACGAAATGCGGCTTGAAGCTGCCGCCCTTGATCTCGGACATCGTCATCGGTGCAAGCACCGTGATGGTTGATGGGGCCCCCGACTGTTCGTCCTCGCCGGCGGCAGGCTGCGCGGCTTGCCGGGCCGGCACCTCGATCTCCAGATAGCGGATAATCTGCTCGGCACGGTCGACCCAGACATCCTTCACGGTGCCCGCGACCTTGCGATCCGCACCGACGACTTCCATGCCGCGCGGATCGGGGTCTTCCTCGGCGATGGTGAAGTCCGTGGCGACGCGCAGGGGCACGATCGTCGCGGAGCCGTCCTCCATGCGCTCAGGCACATCCGCGCGGTGCGCGTAGGAGGCCGGGCCGACGCCGTCGAGCATCGGGTTGCCGGTTGGCTGGAACGGCGCGCCGGACCAGGGCTCCACCGGCTCCATGTTCTTGGGTTCCGGATCGCGGCGGTCGCTCGGGGCCATCGCGGTGCCGCCATGAGGCAGCAGAAACACCTTTGGCTCAGGCACCCAGATGCCGCCCACGCGAGTGTCGGTTTCCCCCGTGACCTCTGATTCAAGGGGGTAACCTTCCCTGCGGTCCTCGCGGCGCAGGTAGAAGATCAACCCCGCGAAGAAGATCCAGAATGCATAGAGCACAACCTGGGCCACATCGATGTGACTTGTTATATCTCCAATGACGTCCATGGCACTGCCTCCGTAGTAAGCTCGCTAGCCGGGAAACTCAGCGAGACCGAATTGCGACTTGCGACTCCTTGCGCGCACGCCGGTCCGCCGCACGAGCGGCCCGATCACGGCCAGCGTCGCGAAAAGGAATAGAATTTCGAGGTGATAGACGAAGCTGTAGCCGATATAACTGCTTGCCAGACCCGGCCCGAGGGCCTGGCTCGTGGCCAACGCCGAGACGCCGTCTCGCAGCAGCCCGCCGAGCGCGATCGCGCCGCCGCCAGCTGTCGCCTGCACCGCGCCCCAGATGCCTAGCGCCAGCCCGCCATTGTCGCCTTCGGCCATGTCCATTACGGCGATCAGCGTGCTGACCGCGAACAGCCCGCCGCCGAAGCCGATCAGCGCAGAGCCGACGCGGAACAAGGTGGCGGATTCGAGTGGCCCGGCGAAAATCACGGCCGAGAAGGCGGCGATTCCCACAACCGCGCTCATCCCGGCCAGCCGGAAGGGATCGGAACCACGGCCGAGCGCGCGCGCCGCATAGGCGAGACCGGCCAGCATCCCACCAGCGAGGATAGCGGTCAGCGCCGTCGTTGCCGCCACCGACAGGCCCAGCACCTCGCCGCCATAGGGCTCCAGCAGCACGTCCTGCATCGCGAAAGCCGCCGTGCCCAGCCCCACCCCGAGGAATACCCGTCCGGAACGTCCGCCTTGGGTGAAGCTGCGCCAGGTCTCGCTGAAGGTCGGGCGCGGCCGGTCATGCGCGGTCTTCGCCGGGTCGCGGCTTTCCTGCTTCCATAGCGCAATGAGGTTCAGCACCATCGTGACCACGGCCGCGCCTTGCACCGCCTGTATCAGCTTGAGCTGGGTGAAGTCGGACAAGAGCAGGCCGAAGACCACGGCGCTGGCGAACATGCCGACCAGCAGCATGACATAGAGCAGGGCAACCACGCGCGGACGCGTCTCCTCTGTCGCCAGATCGGTTGCCAGCGCCAGCCCGGCGGTCTGCGTGGTGTGCAGGCCCGCGCCGACCAGCAGGAAGGCCAGCGCGGCGGAAGCGTGCCCGATCCACAGCGGCCCGGTCGTGTCGCCCGACAGGATCAGCAGCGCGAAGGGCATGATTGCCAGCCCGCCGAACTGCATCAGGCTGCCGAACCAGATGTATGGCACCCGGCGCCAGCCGAGGAACGAGCGATGCGTGTCCGACTTGTAGCCGATGAAGGCGCGCAGCGGCGCGAATACGAGCGGGATCGCGACCATCAGCGCCACCAGCCAGGCCGGCACGCCCAACTCGACGATCATGACGCGGTTCAGCGTGCCGGTCAGCAGCACGATGGCCATGCCGACGGAAACCTGAAACAGAGACAGCCGCAGCAGCCGCCCCAGGGGCAGGTCGGGCGTGGCCGCGTCCGCAAACGGGAGGAACTGCGGACTGAGCTCGCGCCACTGCTGGACGAATGTCTGGTTCAGCCGCTTCATTGCCGGGTCAACTCCAGCGCCTGAGAGGTGTAGAAACCGCTGGCGATGCGGGAGGTGCGCCCCAACTGCCAGTCCGCCAGATCGGGCTCGGTGGCGAGCAAGCGGGTGAGCTTGCCGTGGCTAATCGGCTCGATGGCAGGCGCCCGGTCCGAACGCGGGAACACCTTGCCTACTGCGTGCATCGTCGCGAGGGCCGGTGTCCGCGGGGCGAAGGTCATGAGGATTCCGCGCTCGGTGCGCCCGGCGAGCTGGGCGAGGGCGCGGGAGATGTCCTTGCCGTGATAGTGGATAAGCGAATCCATCGCGACCGCGTAGTCGAACAGGCCGAGCGCCGGATCAATGAAGTCGCCAACCTGAAAATCGATCCGCCCGCCGCGCGGGAAACTCTCAGGCGAGCGCTCGCGGGCAAGTTCGATAAGTGAAGCGGACAGATCGACCGCAACCACCTCCGCGCCGCGCTCCGCCGCCGCGACCGACAGCGCCCCGGTGCCGCAACCGGCATCCAGCACCCGCAGACCGTGAAGATCGGGGGGCAGCCAGTCCAAAAGCGTTTGGCGCATTCGGTCACGCCCGGCGCGGACGGTGGCGCGGATCCGGCTCACGGGCGCATCGGTCGTCAGCCGCGCCCACGCCTCGACGGCTGTCTTGTCGAAATATTCACTGAGGCGGCCGCGCCGCGCGAAGTAGGTCGAGGTCGGCATTATTCGAATCCCAGGAAGTCGAAGATGGCCCGGTCCTTCATCGGCTTGGCGTCGCAAGGTTCAACGCCGTTCCACAGCGTTGCCGCCAGCCGCATGTACTCCTCCTTCACCGCTTCCAGTTCCGGCGTGGAATCCATCTCGAACAGCACGGATTTCTTCAGCCGGCTCTTGCGGATGTCGTCGAGATCGGGGAAGTGGGCGAGGCGGCGCAGGCCGGTGGCATCGTTGAAGCGGTCGATCTCGTCGGTGTCCTTGCTCCGGTTCGCGACGACGCCGGCGACGCGCACGTTGTAGTTCTTCGACTTCGCGCCGATCGCCGCCACGATCCGGTTCATGGCGAAGATCGAGTCGAAATCGTTGGCGCTGACGATCAGCGCGCGGTCAGCGTGCTGCAAGGGAGAGGCAAAGCCGCCGCAGACCACGTCGCCGAGCACGTCGAAGATGACGACGTCCGTGTCCTCAAGCAGGTGATGCTCCTTCAGGAGCTTGACCGTCTGGCCGACGACGTAACCGCCGCAGCCCGTGCCCGCCGGCGGACCGCCGGCTTCCACGCACATCACGCCGTTATAGCCCTCATAGACGTAGTCTTCCGGTCGCAACTCCTCGGAGTGGAAGTCGACCGACTCCAGGATGTCGATCACCGTTGGCACAAGGCGCTTGGTGAGCGTAAAGGTCGAGTCGTGCTTCGGATCGCAGCCGATCTGCAGAACGCGCTTGCCCAGCGCCGCGAAGGCCGCCGACAGGTTGGAGGAGGTCGTGCTCTTGCCGATGCCGCCTTTTCCGTAAACCGAGAAAACCTTGGCGGTGTCGATCTGCACGGACGGGTCCATCTTGACCTGAACGCTCCCCTCGCCATCCTGGCGGCGATCGGCGGGGCGGGTGTCGAGAAGTACTGTCATGCCGGTCTCCTTGGGGTGTTTATGCGGCCACGTCTTCGGTGATGCCTTCCACCTGATCCTCAAGCTCGGCGCTTGCCTGGCTCAGGGCTTCCAGCGTTGCCTCGTCGGGTGACCAGTATTGGCGTTCGTGGGCTTCGATGAGCCGGTTGGCCATCTTGGCCGAGGCTTTCGGGTTCAGCTCCGCCAGCCGCCGGCGCATGTTTTCATCGAGGACGTAGGTCTCGGTGAGCTGCTGATAGACCCACTCAGGCACCTGTCCGGTGGTCGCGGACCAGCCGACCGTGTTTGTGATGTGCGCCTCGATCTGGCGCACGCCCTCGTAGCCGTGGCGCAGCATGCCCTCATACCATTTCGGGTTGAGTGCGCGGGTGCGGGTCTCCAGTGAGACCTGCTCGTTGAGCGTGCGCACGGTGCCTTCGCCGCGTGTCTGGTCGCCGATATAGACCTGCGCCGCCTCGCCGCGGGCGCGCTCGACTGCCTTGCCGATGCCGCCGAGCGTGTCGAAGTAGTGGTCGATCGTGGTCACGCCCAGCTCGACCGATTCCAGGTTCTGATAGGCCAGCTCGACATTCGACAGGACGCTCTGCAGAAGCTCTTTCTGGCGGACCGGCTTGCCCGAGCAGCCATAGGCGAAGCATTTCCGGCTCTGATAGGTTTCGGCCAGCTCGGTTTCTTCCTCCCACGCCCCGCTGTCGAGAAGCTGATTGACGTTGGAACCGTACGCGCCATCGGCATTCGAGAACACGCGCAACGCCGCCGTCTCCAGGTCGCAGTCATGAGCCTCGGCATAGGCGAGGGCGTGCTTGCGGATGAAGTTCTGCTCGACCGGCTCGTCCGCCTGCGCGGCGAGGAGCGCGGCTTCGGCCAGCAGGCGCGTTTGCAGCGGCAGCAGATCGCGGAATATGCCGGACAGCGTCACCACCACGTCGATCCGCGGGCGGCCAAGCTCTTCCAGCGGGATCAGCTCCGCGCCAGCCAGCCGGCCATAGCTATCGAAGCGCGGCCGCGCGCCGATCAGCGCGAGCGCCTGCGAGATCTGGCTCCCCTCGGATTTGAGGTTGTCGGTGCCCCACAACACCATCGCCACGGTCCGCGGCAGGGCGTAGCCGTCCTGCCTGTAGCGTTCGAGCAGCCGCTGCGCCTGGGCCGCGCCATCTTGAACGGCGAAGGCGCTTGGCAGGCGGAACGGGTCGAAGCCGTGCAGGTTGCGCCCAGTTGGCAGAATGTCCGGCGAGCGCAGAAGGTCACCGCCCGGCACGGGCGGGACGAAGCCGCCATCAAGCGCGTGGATGAGGGCCGGGATTTCGCTGTCCTGCATCAGCAGCTTGTTGGTGGTGGCCAGTTCGCGGGCCAACGACAAGTGTTCCTCGCTCGCTTCGAGGCCGGCGGTCGCGAGCGCGTGCTCTGGTGTATCGCCAGCGGCCAGCGCGTGGGCGAGTTCATTGCTCAGGCTCGCACCGTGTGAGGCCTCGGCGATCGAACGCAGCAGGTCGGCCCGATCCTCCCCGCTCATGGCCTCGCCGACGACGTGCAGGCCGTTCGGGATCAGCGTCTCCTCAAGCTCCGCGACGTCTTGCGACAGCTTGCGGATGTGGTCTGACGCATCCCCTTCCCAAACCGGCTGAGCCTCGGCCATCTCCAGTTCGGCGGCCTGCGACTGGATGAGGATAGCAAGCTGCTCGCGCTCCTCCGCCTCTTCTGGAGGCAGCGCACGCCACCGCTCGATTGAGCTTTTCAGGTCCAGCAGCCCGCGATACAGGCCCGCATGCGTAACGGGCGGCGTCAGGTAGCTGACCAGCGTGGCCGCGGACCGCCGCTTGGCGATCGTGCCTTCGGACGGGTTGTTGGCGGCATAAAGATAGATATTCGGCAGATCACCAATCAGCCGGTCCGGCCAGCACATGTTGCTCAGGCCCGACTGTTTGCCCGGCATGAACTCCAGCGCGCCGTGTGTGCCGAAATGCAGCACCGCGTTGGCGTCGAAGTCCTCGCGCAGATAGCGGTAGAAGGCCGAGAAGGCGTGGGTCGGCGCGAAGCCCTTCTCGAACAGAAGGCGCATCGGGTCGCCCTCGTAGCCGAAAGCGGGCTGCACGCCGATCAGAATGTTGCCGAACTGCTTGCCGAGGACGTGGAGCGTGCGCCCGTCCGTCTGCTGGCGGCCCGGCGCGGGGCCCCACTGTTCCTCGATGTCGGCCAGCCAGCGTTCGCGCTGAACATGATCGTCGACAGGGATGCGGGCATGGACGTTGGCATCCGCGCCATATTCGGCTGCGTTGCCGTGGATGATTTCTTCACGCAGGGCATCGACCGTCTCCGGGATCTCGACGTCATAGCCGGCGGCCTTCAGCGCCCGCAGCGTGTTGTGCAGCGACTCGAAGACCGAAAGATAGGCTGCCGTGCCGGTCGCGCCGCCATTCGGTGGGAAGTTGAACAGCACGATCGCCAGCTTGCGCTCGTGCCGCGGTGTCTTGCGCAGCCGCACCATCCGCTCCACGCGCGAGGCGAGCTGCTCGGCCCGGGCGATGCAGACCTGCATGGCGTTGACGCCGTCCCGGCTCTCGAAGCGGCAGTGGCGCTCGCAGCCCTCACAAGCCATGCCGGATGTATCGGCGCGCCCGCCATAGACAAGCGGCGAGGTCGCGCCGTCCAGTTCCGGGATGGCGACCATCATCGTGGTCTCGACGGGCATCAGCCCGCGGTCCGAGCCGCCCCACTGCTGCAGTGTCTGGAACTCCATCGCGTGCGCGGCGGTGTAGGGCACGTCGAGTTTTTCGAGCATGTCCTGCGCGGCGTCGGCATCGTTGTAAGCCGGGCCGCCGACGAGCGAAAAGCCGGTCAGGGATACGACGGCATCGACGACCGGCTTGCCGTTTTTCATGAAGAAGCGCTCGATCGCCGGGCGCGAGTCCAGGCCGCTGGCGAAGGCCGGAATGACGCGGAAGCCGCGCGCCTCAAGCGAATGGATGACGCCGTCATAATGTCCAGTGTCGCGCGACAGGATGTAGGAGCGCATCAGGAGCACGCCGATCGTGCCGCGCTCGCCCTTGCTTTCCGGCAGTTCTTCGGCGCGCTCGGCCACGCGGCCGACCATCCTGGGGTGATAGACGCCCGTCTCCGGATAGACGACCGGCGGTTGGACATTGATCGTCCCGCGCAGCGCCAGCCGCGCGCCGTCGGCATAGCGGTCGATGAGCTGGCGGACCATGTTGGCGAGGTTGTCGTCCGAGCAGGCCAGCCAGTACTGCATCGTCAGGAAATAGGCCCGCACGTCCTGTGCCGTGCCGGGGATAAATTTCAGGATGCGCGGCAGGCGGCGGAGCATGGCCATCTGGCCCGCGCCGGAACTCTTCTTCTTGTCGCTGGAGCCGCGCAGGCGCTTCAGAAGCTTGACCGCGCCGGACGGCTCGCCACCCATGGTGAATTTGCCCATGCGCGTCAGGCGCATGACTTCGCCAGCGGACATGCAGGCGACCATCGCATCGCAGCTGTCGCGGCGCGCTTCGAGGGCCGGCAGGATCGGCTGGATGTGCTCATCGAGGAACATCATCGTCACGATGATGATGTGACCCTTGGCGATGTCGGCGCGGCAGGCTTCCAGTGCCTCTTCGTTTTCGGCCCAGTCCGAGGCAGCGTGCAGGCTCAGATTGATGCCAGGGATGTCACGGCGCAGGTCTTCGCGGGCGCGCTCGGCCGCGGGCGCCAGATGCTTGTCCAGCGTCACGATCACCACATTGACGGGTGCGATCTCAGCGGCCGAAATGTGCTTTTGCATCGTAAAGTGTCTCGACGGTTATCTGTGACAGACCTTTTTCCGCAGCGAAGGCTTCGGCATTTCGCTTGGCCTTGCCGCGAACGAAGAACGGAATCTTTCGAAGCTCTTTCTCGGCATCCGGCTCCCAGATGATGGGGGCCTTGTCGTCAGCCGCCGCAGCGTCTGGCTTTTCGGGCTGCGCCTGAACGCGCGGGCCGGTTTCGCCATGCATGGCCAGGTGCGAGGGAACAGCGTCGTCGTTGAACTCGAAGTCCTCGCGGAACATCCCGAGCAGGTGCTCTTCCAGGCCCATCATCAGCGGATGGACCCAGTCGTCGAAGATGACGTTCGCGCCTTCAAAGCCCATCTGCGGGGAGGTGCGCGCGGGATAGTCCTGTACGTGAACCGGGGCGGAGATCACGGCGCAGGCGATGCCGAGGCGCTTGGCGATGTGCCGCTCCATTTGCGTGCCCAGCACAAGCTCGGGCTGCAGGTCTTGCACCTGCTGCTCGACTTCGAGGTAGTCGTCGGTGATGAGCGCCTCGATGCCGAGGTCCTTCGCCTTGGCGCGGACATCGCGCGCGAATTCCCGGCTGTAGGTGCCAAGCCCCACGACTTCGTAACCGAGTTCTTCCGAGGCGATGCGCGCGGCGGCGAGGGCGTGGGTGGCGTCGGCGAAGATGAAGACGCGCTTGCCCGTCAGGTAGTTCGAGTCGATCGAGCGCGAGTACCATGGCAGGCGGCACTCTAGTTCTTTAAGCGCGGCGGCCGGATCAATGCCTGCCAGTTCCGCCACTTCGTGGATGAAGTCGCGCGTGGCGCCCACGCCGATCGGCACGATCGTCGTGCGCGGCTGCTTGAAGTTGCGCTCCAGCCAGCGGGCGGTCGTGTCCGCGATCTCGGGATACATGACCACGTTGAAGTCCGCCTCGCCAAGCCGGGCGATGTCTTCCGCCGTCGCGTTCAGCGGCGCGCAGACATTCACGTCGATGCCGAGCTTGTCGAGCAGGTAGGTAATCTCGCGCACATCGTCGCGGTGCCGGAAGCCAAGTGCTGTCGGCCCCAGCAGGTTGCAACGCGGCCGTACGCCTTCCTCGCGCGGCGCGGCCTCCTCGGCCGGGCGGACCAGCTTACGGACCAACTGATAGAAGGTCTCCGCCGCGCCCCAGTTCTCTTTCTTCTGGTAGGACGGCAGCTCGAGCGGCACGATCGGCACCGGGATGCCGGAGGCAGCGGCGAGCCCGGCCGGGTCGTCCTGGATAAGCTCCGCCGTGCAGGACGCGCCGACCAACATCGCGTTCGGCTTGAACCGTTCATATGAGGCGAGCATGGCGTCGCGGAAAATCTCGGCGGTGTCCTTGCCGAGGTCGCGCGCCTGAAAAGTCGTATAGGTCACCGGCGGGCGATGGTCGCGCCGCTCGATCATCGTGAACAACAAGTCAGCGTAGGTATCGCCCTGCGGGGCATGGAGGACGTAATGCACGTCCTTCAGCGCGGTGGCGATCCGCATGGCGCCGACATGCGGCGGGCCTTCGTATGTCCACACGGTCAGTTGCATTCCGGTCTACACCTTCAGCTTTGCGCGGCGCACGAGCGGGCGGGCGAACAACTCGGCGAGGTCGCCGGCCTGGTCGAAGCCCTGCGTCGGCGTGAACAGCAGTTCGATGGACCACTTCGTTGCTAGCCCCTCCGCCTCCAGCGGGTTGGCCAGGCCGAGGCCGCAGACAGTCAGGTCAGGCGTGGCCGCATGGCAGCGGTCGAGCTGCTTTTCCACATCCTGTCCCTCGCTGAGCTGCACGTCTTCCGGCAGCATCGAGAGTTCGTCGGCAAGGTGCTGCTGATGCAGGTAGGGCGTGCCGACCTCGATCAGCTCCATGCCCATTTCCCTTGACAGGAACCGCGCGAGCGGCACTTCGAGCTGGGAATCGGGGAAGAAGAAGATGCGTTTTCCGGCAAGTTGCTCGCGGTAGCACTCCAGGGCGCGTTCAGCGCGGGCCCGTCCCGAAGCCGTGACTTCATCAAACGTCTGCTGGTCGATGCCCCACTGATTGGCCGCGGCCTTCAGCCAGCCGGTCGTGCCCTCCACGCCGAGCGGGAAGGGTGCGGGGATGCGCTTCGCGCCGCGATCTTCCAGCGCGCGGGCCGTGTCCATCAGATAGGGCTGCGCGAGCAGATAACGGGTGTCCGGACCGACCGGGGGCATTTCGTTCGAATCCCGCATCGGCAGATAAACCGGCGTCGGCAGGCCCATCCGCTCGAAAATGCGGGTGAACTGATCCTCCACCACATCGGCCAGACAGCCGACGATCATCAGTGACTGGTCCGAGCCTTCGGGCAGAGTCGGCAGTTCCGGCACCATCGAGGCGAGGCAGCCGTCCTCGCCCTGGGTGAAGGTCGTCTCGATGCCGCTGCCCGAGTAATTCAGGATGCGCACATCCGGTGCGTAGTTCTTCGAGAGGCGCTCCGCCGCCTTGGACAGGTCGAGCTTGATGACTTCCGAGGGGCAGGAGCCGACCAGGAAGAGCAGGTTGATGTCCGGGCGGCGCTCCAGCAAGCGGGCGACATTGCGGTCCAGCTCGTCGTTCACATCGGCCATGCCGGCGAGATCGCGCTCGTCGATGATCGCCGTGGCAAAGCGCGGTTCGGCGAAGATCATCACGCCGGCGGCCGACTGCATGAGATGGGCGCAGGTGCGCGAGCCGACGATCAGGAAGAAGGCGTCCTGTATCTTGCGATGGAGCCAGATGATACCGGTCAGACCGCAGAAGACTTCGCGCTGGCCGCGTTCGCGGATGACCGGGCGCTCGCTGCACCCCTCTTTCGGCGCGGGGACATCGGCGATGACGGCATGGCTCATTGCGCACCTCCGACCGGGCTGAGCGGGGGTTCGGCGGCCAGACGCTTGGCGGCTTCCTCATCGCGGCGGGCGGCACGCAGCTTCAAAACGAACTGCGCGGCGTTGACGACGTAGGCCGCATAGGCCGCAAGGGCGAGAATCATCTGCTCGAGCGGCGTGCCCCAGCCAAGAAAGACCGCGGCCAGGTAGGCCGTGTGCAGCGCCAGTACGAGCATGGAAAAAACGTCTTCCCAGAAGAAGGCGGGGGCGAAGAGGTAGCGCCCAAAGACCTCCTTCTCCCAGATCGCGCCGGTCACCATGATCGTGTAAAGCACGAGCGTCTTGATCACGATCGACCAGGTCGCCAGCGCAAAGCCTTCGCCCGTGATGATGTAGCGGATGACGAAGGCGAGGCTCACCAGGAAGACAAGGAATTGAAAGGGGGCGAGGACCCCCTGGACCAGCGTCCAGGGAGAGGAGTCGCGGCGCTCACGCTCTTGCGGCGTGTAAAGCGGCTTTCTCGGCGACTGACGCTGATGCTCCCGCATCGCTTGACCTTATGTGAAGTTCGGTTGACACTCTCACTGTAAGGCGGGTCGAGCGCATGAGTCAACCATTCTTGACGTAAAGCGTGCTTTACATTCGAGCCGAGTTGTGTCTTAATCGATCTGCACCGTGAGAAGCACTGACGAGGGCTGGCGTTCGTCGGAGAGCTTTAAATAGAGATGCAAATATTCTTATGTGATACAGGATTGGGGAGGCGCTATTTAAGACGAAAATTTGAGACAACTCTTCCCAATGGCAGGGGCGTCGATGTACCTTGACAATGCGGTCTTTCGTAACCACGAGCGGCCGCGATGTCTCCGGTGTGAAGCGCCGGAAGCATCGAAAAGGGAGGAAGCGTCACATGCCAGTCACGAGGATACCGCAAGCCGACGCCGCCCCGGACCAACAAGACCTAGGGGGAGACGCCGACTACGAGATCGATGCGGGAGATGACAACGACAGCCGCACGCCGATTACCGCGCGGCGACCAGCGAGCGAAAACGAAGTGTCTGAACAGTTAAGCCGCACAATCGAGTCCGAGGTCATTCCCCGGTTGATGTTGGCCCACCGGATATCGCCGGAATGGGGGCTGGCCCCCCTGAAGGGCGAGCCGCAACTCAAGTCGGGCAATGTCGAGGACTTCACGCAACTCGTTCTCCAGAACGATTTTGCATTGGCGGCCGCCTACATAGAGGCGCGTCGCGCGGAAGGCGCCGCGCTCGACCAGATTTTTCTCGAGTTGATGGCTCCGACGGCCCGGATGCTCGGGGAATACTGGGACAAGGATTATTGCGACTTTACGCAGGTGACGATCGGGCTGAGTATGCTGCAGCAGCTTTTGCGCAAGTATAGCCCGGCAGCCACGGTCGACGGCGAGGTGAACGCGCCGCTGCGCCAGGCGCTTGTCATGCCCGCCCCCGGTGAGCAGCACACCTTCGGCATCAGCATGGTCGAGGAATTCATGCGCAGTGGAGGGTGGCGCGTTGAACACCATCCCGCGCAATCGGCCGAAGACCTTGTAAAGATGGTGCAGGACAACTGGTATGCGCTTGTGGGCTTGTCCTTGAGCCACGAGGCGTTATACCAAAACCTATCGAATTGCATCGGCGATATCCGCCGCCAGTCGCGCAACGGGTCGATCGGCGTTATGGTTGGCGGACCGTTCTTTCTTGAACACCCGGACCTGATCCAGAGCGTGGGCGCCGACGCAACAGCCGTGAACGGGCCTGACGCGGTCGTGCAGGCGCGCGCTCTGGTCCACCGCAAGCAGAGCGGTGGTTGAGAATGAGCATTGGAGCTGTTGGGCAGGGCATTATGACGAAAAGCACTGCTGTCCACGATGGTGTGATGCGCTTCAGAGCGCCTGAGGAGACCATCGGGGACCTGAACGCGGCTGCCGCCGCGAACGTAATCGCTGCCGCTGCCGACATAGCTATTATAATCGACAGCGACGGCATCGTGCGCGATCTTGCCCTCAGCGATGAAGACCTCTCCGTGGCGCCGCCGGACAACTGGGTTGGCAAGCCCTGGCAGGAAACCGTCACGACGGAGAGC
The DNA here is from genome assembly GCF_003550175.1 of Dichotomicrobium thermohalophilum. Classification (NCBI taxonomy): domain Bacteria; kingdom Pseudomonadati; phylum Pseudomonadota; class Alphaproteobacteria; order Hyphomicrobiales; family Hyphomicrobiaceae; genus Dichotomicrobium; species Dichotomicrobium thermohalophilum. Next base: position 1,929,088 of record NZ_QXDF01000001.1, on the reverse strand, counting down.
AAGCCGAAAATCCGAGAAATGCTGGCCGCAGCGGCTGAGGATGAGCAGCCCCGCTGGCGTCAGGTGAATCATCCCACGCCGGAAGGCAGCAGTTTCCCGATACGCTACGCAGCGATTCCTCTCGGGGATCAGGGGCATATCGTTGCGATCGGCCGCGACATGCGGATGATGTCAAATTTGCAACAGCGGCTGATCCACGCACAGCAGACGATGGAGCAGGAATACGCGCGCTTGCGCCACACGGAGACGCGCTATCGCCTGCTGTTCCAGATGAGTTCCGAGCCCGTGCTCATCATCAACGCCGCCAACGCTAAGGTCACAGAGGCCAATCCAGCCTCCGCGCGACTGCTGGAACGTGACATCGACCGCATTGTGGGAGCAGGCTTCCCGCAGCTGTTCGACAGCCGCAGCCGCAAGGAGATTCAGTCGCTGTTCGCTGCGCTGGGAAGCTCCGGACACGCGGACAGCATCAAGGTCCGCAGCGCCGAAAGCGGTGCAGAGTTCACACTCAGCGCCTCGGTCTTCCGGCAGGATAGGGCGACCCTGTTCCTGGCGCGTCTCAGTCCGGCGGAAGGCGCGGAAGGCCCCGCCACGTTGGGCAAGGAGGCGACCAACCTGCTCAGCGTCGTAGAGAACGCGCCGGAAGGCTTTGTCGTAACCACGACGGACGGCAAGATTCTTACGGCCAACACGGCGTTCCTTGAATTGGCGCAACTGGCTGTCCCGGAACAGATCCGCGGCGAGTCGCTGGATCGCTGGCTCGGACGCCCGGGCGTTGAGTTCAATGCGCTGGTTCACAACCTGATCGAGAACGGCACCATCCGGCTGTTCGAGACGATTGTGCGCGGGCAGTACGGCTCCACGACGGAGGTAGAAGTTTCTGCTGTTGCGGTGCTGAGCGGCGAGACGCCATGTCTCGGTTTTGTCATCCGCAACGTCAGCGGCCGGCCGGCGGGAATGGAAGCGCCGGAACATCCGATGGCCCGCTCCGTGGAGAAGCTGACCAAGCTGGTGGGACGCGTGCCGCTGCGCGATCTGGTACGCGAGTCCACGGACATGATCGAGAAGCTGTGTATCGAGGCGGCGCTTGAACTGACCAATGACAATCGCGCCTCGGCCGCCGAACTTCTCGGCCTGAGCCGTCAGAGCCTCTACGCCAAGCTCCATCGCTACGGCCTGCTCGACAGCGACTCCGTGCCGGATAACGGCTGAGAGTCAAGCTGGCGCGACACGCCGCTGACGGATGTGTAAAGTCTTATTGACGCCCATCAGCGTCAAGTGTACTTTACTGATATGTCCGGTTCCGTGAACAGCAAGGTGGCTCCAAGGCCGGCTCAGCGCCCCGCGCCTGCGGCGGTTCTGGAGCTGTTGAAGCCCATCACATGGTTCGCGCCGATGTGGGCGTTCGGCTGTGGCGTCGTTTCGTCCGGCGCTGCGGATTGGGCGAGCCTGCCGGTGATTGCGGCTGGCGTCGTACTTGCGGGGCCGCTTGTCTGTGGCACCAGCCAGGCGGTCAATGACTGGTTCGACCGGCATGTCGACGCCATCAACGAGCCGGACCGACCGATCCCGTCGGGCCGCATCCCCGGCATGTGGGGGCTGTACATCGCTATTGCCGGCACGTTGATTTCGCTTGCTGTCGCCGCTGCGCTCGGCCCTTGGGTATTCGCGGCCGCCGTTGCCGGCTTGAGCCTCGCCTGGGCCTACAGCATGCCGCCGCTTCGTCTGAAGCAGAACGGCTGGTGGGGCAACGCTGCCGTGGCGCTTTCTTATGAAGGCCTTGCCTGGTTCACCGGCGCGGCGGTGCTGACAGCGGTGCTGCCGGACTGGAAGATCGTCATGCTTGCCGGGCTCTACAGCTTCGGGGCGCACGGGATCATGACCCTGAACGATTTCAAGGCTATAGAAGGCGACCGCGAGATGGGCGTGCGCTCGCTCCCCGTCCAGCTTGGCGCAGACCGCGCGGCAAAGCTCGCCTGCGTGGTCATGGCTCTGCCGCAGGTCGTCGTCATTGGCCTGCTGTTCGCCTGGGGCACGCCTTATCACGCCGCAGGCGTCACCGCGCTACTCATTGTCCAGTTCTTCCTGATGCGCCGCCTGCTGCGCGACCCGCGCAAGAATGCCCCGTGGTACAACGCGACGGGAACGACGCTTTACGTACTCGGCATGTTGATCAGCGCCTTCGCCGTGGGCGCCGTCCTGATGGAGCAAGCATGACCGCGAAACCGCTGAGTTGGTTCGAGATCGTTCGGCTGGGTCTCGTGCAGACCGCGCTCGGAGCGATCGTGGTGCTGACGACATCAACGCTCAACCGCGTCATGGTGGTGGAGCTTCAGTTCGCGGCCATGCTGCCCGGCGCCCTCGTCGCGTTGCATTACGCCATTCAGCTGCTGCGCCCGCGCTGGGGCTACGGTTCGGATGCTGGCGGGCGGCGTACGCCCTGGATCATTGGCGGGATGGCCATTCTCGCCCTCGGAGGATTGGGGGCCGCTGCATCGACCGCGCTGATGGCTGTCTCGCCGACGCTCGGGATTGTCTGTTCCGTCATCGCTTTCACCGCGATCGGCGTGGGCGTCGGCGCGGCCGGTACTTCGCTGCTCGTCCTGCTGGCGACGCGAACCGCGTCGGGTCGTCGGCCGGCGGCCGCCTCGCTGGTCTGGATCATGATGATCGCCGGTTTTGTCGTAACGGCGGGGATCGCCGGCAGCTTCCTCGATCCCTATTCGCATGAGCGCCTGGTCGCCGTGGCGGCGGGCGTGTGCGCGACGGCTTTCTTCCTCACCATCCTCGCTGTCTGGGGCGTGGAGCGGGCACCGTCCGCGTCAGAGCCAACCGAAACCGGACAATCCGAATCGAAACCGCCCTTCATGCAGGCCCTCAAGGAGGTCTGGGGCGAACCGACCGCGCGGCGCTTCACCGTCTTCGTCTTCGTATCCATGCTGGCTTACAGCGCGCAGGACCTGATCCTGGAACCGTTCGCGGGCCTCGTCTTCGACTTCACGCCGGGGCAATCGACCCAGCTTTCGGGCGTCCAGCACGCGGGCGTGCTCGTAGGGATGCTGCTCATCGGCGTGGGCGCGACGCTCATTGGCCACCGCGATGCTGCCAGCATGCGCCAGTGGACGGTTGCCGGCTGCATCGCGTCGGCCGCGGCGCTCATCGGCCTGTCGGTCGGCGCGTTCGTCGGCGCGTCTTGGCCGCTGTGGAGCAACGTCTTCGCGCTTGGCCTGGCCAACGGCATCTTCGCCGTTGCGGCGATCAGCGCGATGATGGCGCATGCCAGTTCCGGGCGCGAAAAGCGCGAGGGCGTGCGCATGGGCCTGTGGGGCGCGGCGCAGGCGATCGCCTTCGGCCTGGGCGGCTTCCTTGGCACGGCCGCTGTCGATCTGGCGCGCAGCATCTTCGACACCTCCATCACGGCGTACGCCACGGTCTTCACGGTTGAAGGCGTCCTCTTCCTGATCGCCGCGGTACTCTCCCTGCGGGTCGCCTGGGCGGCCCGGAGCAACCGCGACAGCGAACCCTCCGGCCCGCCCCTGCATGCCTTCGCCGCAGGGGAAGGCTACCTCGCAGACGCAAGCGGAAGGTGAAACCCATGTCAGAGTGTCAGACTTTCGACGTTGTTGTGGTTGGTGGCGGTCCGGCGGGCGCGACGGCGGCCAATGATCTGGCCCGTGATGGGTACAGCGTGGCTCTGATCGACCGGGGCGGGCGCATCAAACCGTGTGGCGGGGCGATCCCGCCCAAGCTGCTGCGCGATTTCGCCATTCCCGAGCATCTGATGGTCGCGCGTGCGACGACCGCGCGCATGGTGGCGCCGTCAAAGAAGGCGGTGGACATGGACATCGGCGGCTTCGTCGGCATGGTTGACCGCGAGGAGTTCGACGAGTGGCTGCGCGACCGCGCCGCGCGCAACGGTGCCACGCGCTTTACTGGCAGCTTCAAGCAGATCACGCGGGAGGGCGACGGCTACGCCACGGTGCATTTCGCGCCAAAGGGGGCGCTGAACGACGCGCGGGAGACGGTGCGCGCCCGGCTGGTCATCGGCGCGGACGGTGCGCGCTCGGCGGTCGCCAAGCAGGAAGTTACGGGCGGCGAAAACAATAAGTGTGTCTTTGCCTATCACGAGATCGTCCGCTCGCCCGCGAACGGCGAGAACTTCGATGGCAGCCGCTGCGACGTCTATTACCAGGGTGAGGTTTCGCCGGACTTCTACGGCTGGATTTTCCCCCATGGCAAATGCACAAGCGTCGGCGTGGGCAGCGCGCAGAAGGGCTTTTCCTTGCGCGGGGCCACGGCTTCGCTGCGCCAGAAGTCGGGGCTGGAAGGCGTCGAAACGATCCGCTGCGAAGGCGCGCCAATCCCGCTCCAGCCCCTGAAACGGTGGGATAATGGCCAGGACGTGTTGCTGGTCGGCGATGCGGCGGGCGTGGTCGCACCCGCGTCAGGGGAGGGCATTTTCTACGCCATGACCTGCGGCCGCCGCGCGGCGGAGACGGCCGGCGTATTCGTGCGCACGGGCGATGCCAGGGTCCTGCGCCAGGCGCGCAAACGCTTCATGAAGGAGCACGGCATGGTGTTTCGGATTCTCGGCATCATGCAGCACTTCTGGTACCGCGATGACGGACGGCGGGAGCGCTTCGTCAACATCTGCGCGGATCGCGACGTGCAGCGCCTGACCTGGCAGGCCTACATGAACAAGAAGCTGGTGCGGGCGAACCCGATTGCGCATGTGCGCATCTTCTTCAAGGACATGGCGCACCTGTTGCGGATCGTGAATCCATGACGGATCGTGCGACGCGGATGTCCGCGCTGTGGACGCAGGTGCTGGCGGCGGGGGCGGCGGCCGTGGTCGTGGCTGTGCTCGGCAGTACAATGACCGACATCGGGCCGTGGTATCAGAGCCTTGAGAAGCCTTCCTTCCAGCCGCCTGACTGGGCCTTCGGCCCCGCGTGGACGATCATCTTCGCGCTTGCCGCGCTGGCGGGCGTGACGGCGTGGCGCGCGGCTGATGGCGTGAGTCGGGAATGGATCATCGGCCTGTTCGCGCTGAACGGCACGCTGAACGTGCTCTGGACGGTGCTGTTTTTCCGGCTGCAGCGGCCGGACTGGGCGCTGATCGAGGTGGTCTTCCTATGGTTGTCGGTGCTCGCGTTGCTTGTCTACCTCGGCCGGTTTTCGAAGCTCGCGGGCGCGCTGATCGTACCGTATCTGCTCTGGGTCGCGTTCGCCGGTGTGGTGAACTACCAGATCGTCCAGCTGAACGGGCCATTCTGAGCGATGGGCGCGGTCGAAGCGCTGTTCGCCTCCGGGCGGGTCGTGGATATCGCGCTGGCGCTCATGGCGCTTGAAGCGCTGGGGCTGTGGGCGTATCGGCGCGCGCAGGGCCGTTCGTTTCCCCTCGCGGACATCGCCTGGAATCTGGGCGCTGGCGCTTGCCTGCTGCTCGCGCTGCGCGCCGCTCTGACGGGGGCAGGGTGGCCGTGGATCGCGCTTTTCCTCACGGTAGCTCTCGTCGCGCATATCGGCGATTTTCGCCGTCGCCTTGCCGCACGCTAGGGCAGCGCGTTATTCCGCCTCCGCGGTCTCGGCTTCCGCGCCGCCCTTCACGCGCTGTGCGAGCGCCGCCTCGATGAAAGGTGTGATCTCGCCATCCAGCACCGCTGACGGATTGGTATTCTCCAGCCCCGTGCGCAAATCCTTCACGAGCTGATAGGGTTGCAGCACGTAGGAGCGGATCTGGTGCCCCCAGCCGATATCGGTTTTCGACGCGGATTCGGCATGGGCGGCTTCCTCCCGCTTTTGCAACTCCATCTCGTAGAGCCGCGAGCGCAACATCGCCCAGGCGGCAGCGCGGTTCTTGTGCTGCGAGCGTTCGTTCTGGCACTGGACGACAATGCCGGTCGGCTGGTGGGTGATGCGCACCGCGCTGTCCGTCGTGTTGACGTGCTGGCCTCCGGCGCCGCTGGCGCGATAGGTGTCGATACGGCAGTCGCTCTCGTTGACCTCGATCTCGATGTTGTCATCGATCACGGGGTAGGTCCATACCGATGCAAAGCTGGTGTGCCGGCGCGCATTCGAATCGAACGGTGAAATGCGGACCAGCCGGTGGACGCCGGACTCGGTTTTCAACCAGCCATAGGCGTTGTGACCCTGGACCTGCAGCGTCGCGGACTTGATGCCGGCTTCCTCGCCGTCTTGATATTCGACCACTTCCACCTTGTAGCCGCGGCTTTCGGCCCAGCGCATGTACATGCGCATCAGCATCTGCGCCCAGTCCTGGCTTTCCGTGCCGCCGGCCCCGGAATGGATTTCGACGTAGCAGTCATTGGCGTCGGCCTCGCCGGAGAGCAGGGCCTCGACCTCCTGCTTCTGCACGTCCTGGCGCAGGGTTTCCAGCGCGGCTTGCGCATCGGAGATGACCTCGTCCTCGCCTTCGGCCTCGGCCATCTCTATCAGTTCGATATTGTCCCTGAGGCGCTGTTCGAGTGAGGCGTAAGTGTTGAGCGCGGACTCAAGGGTCTGGCGCTCGCGCATGATCTTCTGCGCGCGCTCGGCGTCGTTCCACAACTCGGGGTTCTCGACCTCCGCGTTCAGCTCGTTCAGGCGTTCCTGGGCAGCATCCCAGTCAAAGATGCCTCCGTATCAGGGCGAGCGACTCGCGGATATCGTCGACAACGGCTTGCGCTTCCGCACGCATGCAAACCTCCCGCAATCAGTGAATGTTCCAGCGGCGGGCGTGCCGCCTTTGCCATTGAATGTAGGGCGCGCTGCCGGGTTTGTCAGTACAGCCCGCCAGCCTCAGGACGTGCACCTTCGCCCTCGGCACCCGGCGCGAAGGCACTCGGATAGCCGACATAGGAGAAGGGGTCCGGCGGCTCGTTGCCCGGCTTGAACGCCTCCATGATGACATTCTCGTCGTCCGGCTGCGCACGCAGACCCGTCTTGGCGTTCACGCGGATCAGCTTGATGCCCTCCGGCGCGCGGAACGGCACTGCCGGCTTGTCCTTCAGAGCCATCTGCATGAAGTCGGTGAAGATGGGCGAGGCGACGCCACCGCCTGTCTCGCCGCGCCCCATCGGGCGGGGCGTATCGAAGCCGACGAAGACGCCAGCCGCGAGGTCGGGCGTGAAGCCGATGAACCAGGCGTCCTTTTCGTCGTTGGTCGTGCCCGTCTTACCGGCCACCGGCTTGCCGATCTTCTTGGCGCGGTACCCCGTCCCGCGCTTCACAACGCCTTCAAGGATCGAGACCATCTGATAAGCAGTCATGGCGTCGATCACGCGCTCGCGGTTGTCAATCAGTTCGGGCTCCTGCTGTCCCAGCCAGGCTTCCGCCTGACAGCCGATGCAGTCGCGCTGGTCATGACGCCAGATCGTCTCGCCATAGCGGTTCTGGATGCGGTCGATCATGGTCGGCGTGATCTTGTTGCCGCCATTCACAAGCATGCTGTATCCGGCAACCATGCGCATGAGGCTGGTCTCGCCCGCGCCCAGCGCCATCGACAGCACCGGCATCAGGTCGTCATAGATGCCAAAACGCCGCGCGTATTCGCGAATGATCGGCATGCCGACATCCTGCGCCAGCCGCACGGTCATGAGATTGCGCGACTTCTCGACGCCGAGCCGTAGCGTCGACGGACCATAAAACTTGTCGCCATAGTTCTTCGGTCGCCACAGCCCCTGTTCACCCGGCTGCTCGATCGCAATGGGAGCATCCAGCACGATGCTGGAGGGCGTGTAACCATTGTCGAGCGCGGCGGCATAGACGAACGGCTTGAAGGCCGAGCCGGGCTGACGCAGCGCCTGGATGCCGCGGTCGAACTGGCTCTTGTCAAAGCTGAAGCCGCCCACATGGGCGAGCACGCGCCCGGTGTGCGGGTCCATGACCGTGAGCGCGCCGCCGACCTCCGGCACCTGCATCAGCCGCCAGCCATCCTCGGCCCCGGGGCGGACGCGAAAGCCGGCGATTTCCTTGACCTCGGCGAGGTTCTCCTCTGCGTCTGCACTTTCCCCAGTAACTCTTGGGGGCGCCAGGTAAACAACATCGCCAACGCTCAGGACGTCCTTGGCCGAGCTGACCTTTGGCCCGCGCGTGGGGACCTGGTTCCTCATGACCTGCTCACGCGCCCATTCGATCTCCGAGAACGGGACGGTCACCGTGCGGCGCTTTTCTTCCAGTTCGCCCGTCTTGGTACGGCGTGGGCGCAGGCCTGCCACGGCCTGGTCGTCCGTGACCTCAAGCACGACGGCCATCCGCCAGGGCTCGATATCGCCGAGCACATCCTTCTCGGCCAGCTTCCTGCCCCAGTCGCCGGATGGGTCCATGGTGTCGACAGGTCCGCGATAACCGTGCCGGCGATCATAGGCGACGAGCCCCTCGCGCAGGGCCTTGCGCGCCAGGACCTGCAGTTCCGGGTCGAGGGTGGTGCGCACCGACAGGCCGCCGCCGTACAGGCCTTCCTCGCCGTAGCGCGCCACCAGCGTGCGCCGCACCTCTTCGGCGAAATACTCGCCGGCGAAGACGTTTCCGCGGAATGGCCTTGGGTTCACCTCCAACCCGCGTGCCTTCGCCGCCTCGGCCTGCTCGGCGCTGATGTAGCCGTTCTCGCGCATCTGGTCGATCACCCAGTTACGCCGCGCGATCGCGCGCTCCGTGTCACGAAACGGGTGATAGTTGTTCGGCGCTTTCGGCAAGGCGGCGAGATAGGCCGCCTCGTGAACCTGAAGCTCGTGCAACTCCTTGCCGAAATAGTTGAGAGAGGCGGCAGCGATGCCGTAGGAGCCCATGCCGAAATAGATCTCGTTGAGGTAGAGTTCGAGGATCTTGCCCTTGTCGAAGGCGCGCTCCATACGGATGGCGAGCATCGCCTCCTTGATCTTCCGCTCCAGGCTGCGCTCGTTGCTGAGCAGGAAGTTCTTGGCGACCTGCTGCGTGATCGTCGAAGCGCCGACGAGGCGGCGGTTGTTCATGTAGTTCCGGATGTTCGTGACGACCGCACGCATGATCGCCGGGATGTCGATGCCGCCATGCTCGAAGAAATTCTTGTCCTCGGCCGAGAGAAAGGCGTGGATGGCCACATCCGGGACGGTCTCGACTGGCACATAGAGCCGCTCCTCGCGCGCGTACTCGGCGATCAGCCGGCCGTCATTGGCGTGCAGCCGGGTCATCACTTTCGGCTCATAATTGGCGAGCGCCTCGTAGTCGGGCAGATCCTGGGAGAACTGCCAGAGGATGTATGCCGCGATGGCGGAGGCGGCCAGGAAGACGATGACCCCGGCGGTGAACATGAAGCCGAACAGACGCAGCATGATGCTCTTGCGTCGCTTGGGCCGCCGCGGCGGCTGAACGCTCAGGTTAAAAGGCATCGTTGCGCGACATCCTCTCGACTGCTGATCTCTTCCATGGCGGCGATCCGGGCGCGCAGGGGCGCCAGAGGAGGTCGAATCGCTGCCGTGCCCGACTCACCCTTCTAATCGTTTCGGCCTCCATTCGCCATGTGCGGCGCAGATTTTTGCCCATCCGCGCTGGCTAATAGGGTAGGCGTACCTCACGCTGGCTGAAGAACGCTTCGACCGCGCGCGCCATCCGCTCGGCAACTTGTCCGCGCCATTCGGCTGATTTCAGCAGTTTTTCATCCTTCGGATTGGTCAAGTAGCCCAATTCAAGCAGCACCGAGGGGATGTCGGGCGCGCGCAAGACGCGGAAATCCGCGGATCGCATCGGCTTCTTGTTGAGAACCATATGGCCCTTCAATTTTGTCAACATTGTGCGGCCGAAGGCGATTGAATAGTTCTTGGTCTCCCGCCGCATCAGGTCGAGCAGGATCATGCTGACCTCGTCCTGGGCCTCGTCAAGCTGCATGCCGGCGATGAGGTCGGCGCTGTTTTCCTTCGCCGCCAGGAGCCGCGCCTGTTCGTCGGAGGCTTCTTCGGACAACGTGTAGATTGTCGCGCCGCGCACGAGTTTGGCGTAGCGGTCGGCCAGCGCGTCTGCATGGATCGAGATGAACAGGTCGGCATTATGGTGATGCGCGATGTCCACGCGCTCGGCCAGCGGAATGAAGATGTCATCTTCGCGGGTCAGGAACACGTCGAACTTGCCGATGGCATCGAGTTTCTTTTTGAAAGTGCGGGCAAAGGCGAGCACCACCTCTTTTTCCATCGTTCCGCCCTTGCCGATCGCCCCGGGGTCGACGCCGCCATGACCGGGGTCGAGGACGACGACGGGTTTTGCTTTGCGCTGGTCGCGTTCGGTCTTGTCAAACGGATCGGGTTGACTGCGCTGCTGGCGTTGCTGGGGCGGCTCGCCGACGATGGTCATTTCGCCGGTCCGCTTGGCGAATTCCTTTGAGGTGATGGCGGCGAGGTCGATGACCAGCCGCGCCGGGTTCCCGTTGGCGGCCTCTTGAACAAAAGCCTTCTCAACCGCGACGGGCTTCACCACATCTATGACAATTCGGGATTTGCCTGGACTGAACAGGCCGTAGCGAAACGCGCTGATGAGGCCGCGGCCCTCGGTGCCGAGCTTTGGCGGCATCTGGAAGTTGACTTCCGGCAGATCGACGACCACGCGGTACGGATTGGCCAGCGTGAAAACGCGGAAATCCACCGGCTTGGACAGGTCGGCCACGAAGCGCGTCTTGCGCAGGTCGCCGCCCACGCGGGCATCCTTGGCGACCGGGTCGGCAAGCGCCCCGGCGGCAAGGCAACTGAACAGCACCAGTGCCGCAAGACAGGTGCCGGAAAGCTGCTGCAAAGCCCGGATTGGTGCGATGTTTGCTGCTCTCAGGCCGAACCGCCTCATGAGTCGCCCTCGCATGATCTGTAGACCTGACGCTGCCGGATCGTTCCGGTCAACGCCACAAGGGAAACGCCGCCGGCACAAGAGGCCACGGACGCAAATGAATCTCAAGCGTTTCGGCGCCCCCATTGTTGGTTAACGCTATCTTTCGTTTTTAACGCGATTAAGGCGGTGCCGTTACGAGTCGCTTGCTGGAAGCAGCTTACACGTTTAAGAAGAAAAGGGCTGAACAACGCCCGGGAATGCCCGCGGTCAAGATTTCGGCACGGCTGGCGCCATGTTACCATTTCCTTGCTGAGTCGCAGGATGTGAGTGGCGCTTCTCGTCGGGATCGATCGGACATCGCCATTCGCGGCGGGCACTCGCAAAGCGGCGCGTCGTTCACAGGCGCCCAAGGCAGTGCGGCACGCGGCTGATGCCACCAAGCGGCACGAAGCTGCGGCCTGAAACATCGCAAGGGTTTCGCCGAGGGACCGGCGGAGGATGTCCGGTGCCCTCGACAGGTGAATGAGAATTCCCGCCACTGATCCATCGCGGTTGGCGGCGGAAAACGGGTCGGACGATTTCCGCCCGAACATGTTTCGCGCCGAAGTTTTTGGCGCAGGAAACGCAAGGGTTGGTCTTTGACGCCGCTGCGAGGATGGGCTCATCGAACGGGCGCCCGCTGCGCAGCATGAGCAAAGGCTGGAGAGGCAACACACGAATCGCGTCGCAATGCTTTACCCGATCATGACCGGAACGAGAGCTGCTGACAGGTCCGCCCGAGACGCGGGCGCTGGGCCTGTTGTGTTCAGCTGCAGAGTGAGTCCGGTCGCCGAGCGGGTTCCGACGCTTGGATCAAGTGCGCGCTCCCCGTGTCAGCGCGAACCGGCTCTGATCGAGACGGCTCGGCGCGGTGAGGCATTGCGCGCGCCGGAGACAGATTACAATGGGAAACAAGATGCTCATCGACGCCGCGCACCCGGAAGAGACCCGGGTTGTCGTTCTGCGCGGCGACCGTGTCGAGGAATTCGACTTTGAATCAGCTTCGCGCAAGCAACTGCGTGGCAACATCTACTTGGCGAAGATAACGCGGGTTGAGTCATCTCTTCAGGCCGCCTTCGTGGACTATGGCGGGAACCGCCACGGCTTCCTTGCCTTTAACGAAATTCACCCGGACTATTATCAGATCCCGGTCGCTGATCGCCGGGCGCTGCTTGAGGAAGAGGCCCAGCTTTCGCGCGCGTCCGCCAACAGCGGCGGCGACGACGCCGTCGCCGAAAACGGCGACAGCGAGCAGGCAGAGGCGGACAGCGAGCCCGGCGCGCGGGAAGAGGCCGGGGAGATGGCGCTCGACGGTGTTTTGCCGCCGGAAATCTCCGAGGAACTGGCCGCCGCGGTCTCCCGGGCGGAGGAAGCTGCCGATGAAATCCCGCCGGAGGTTCACGCCGCGAAGAAGCAGCGTCTGACCGAGCGGCTGGAGGCGCTGACCCAGGACGCGCTCGAAGAAGAAGATAGCGGCCCGGATGAGACGCTGGACGCCGAGGCATTGCGCGAGGCGGAGACCGCGCCCGATGAGGACGCCAACGGTGACCGGCGTCCGGTGAAGGAAGGCGAGGATGTCGAGGCCGTCGGCTCCGGCGACGCGCTAGAGGAGGTGCCGCAGCGTCGCCCCCGCAAACGCCGGCGCAATTACAAGATTCAGGAGGTGATCCGCCGGCGCCAGATCCTGCTCGTACAGGTCGTGAAGGAAGAGCGTGGCAACAAGGGCGCGGCCCTGACGACCTATCTGTCACTCGCCGGACGCTATACCGTCCTGATGCCGAACACCGCTTCGGGCGGCGGCATATCGCGCAAGATTGCATCGCCCGCCGACCGCAAGCGCCTGCGCCAGATCGTGGACGAACTGGACGTGCCCGAGGGCATGGGCCTGATCATCCGCACGGCCGGCGCCAGCCGCACCAAGGCGGAGATCAAACGCGACTTCGAATATCTGCTCCGGCTCTGGGAGAATGTGCGCGACCTCACGCTGCAGTCCACCGCCCCGGCGCTGGTCTACGAGGAAGGCAACCTCATCAAGCGGTCGATTCGCGATCTCTACAGCAAGGAGATCGACGAAGTTCAGGTGGCGGGCGAGACGGCCTACCGCGAGGCCAAGGACTTCATGCGCATGATCATGCCGAGCCATGCGAAGAACGTGAAGCCCTATCGCGAGCCGGAGCCGATCTTCATCAAGAACAATGTCGAGCGCCAGCTCGACGCCATGTACAGCCCCTATGTCACGCTCAAGTCGGGCGGCTACATCGTGATCAACCAGACCGAGGCGCTGGTGGCCATCGACGTGAATTCGGGCAAGGCCACGAAGCAACACTCGATCGAGGACACCGCTCTACGCACCAACATGGAAGCGGCCGAGGAAATCTCGCGGCAGTTGCGCCTGCGCGACCTGGCGGGGCTGATCGTTATCGACTTCATCGACATGGAAGAGCGGCGCAACAACCGTGCCGTCGAGCGCAAACTGAAGGAGTCGCTGCGTCACGACCGGGCGCGCATCCAGATCGGTCGGATCAGCGCCTTTGGTCTGCTGGAGATGTCGCGCCAGCGCATCCGCACGGGCGTGCTGGAAGGCTCGACCAGCCTCTGCCCGCACTGTCAGGGCACGGGCATCATCCGCTCGGTCGAATCGGTGGCGCTCTCGGTGCTGCGCGCGCTGGAGGACTACCTGCGCTCCAACAAGGTGATGGACCTCACCGCCGTCACGTCCGGTGAAGTTGCGCTTTATATCCTCAACAACAAGCGCGAATACCTGAACGACATCGAGCGGCGCTTTGGCGTGCGTCTCGGGGTTGTGACCGACGAGCGGATGCAGGGCAGCAGCTTCACCATCGAGCGGATGGCGCAGGAGCCCGGCACCGAGACCGAGAGCAACGTCGTCGTCCAGATGGATTGGGGCTTCGAAGCGCCTGCGGAGGCGAAAGGCGAGAGCGAAGAGGAGTCACGCAAACGCTCGCGGCGCAAGCGCCGGCGCAGCCGCAATGGACGCAAGGAGGCCGAAGAGGCCGTGGCCAGCGCGGAAGCACAAACTGCCGAGGAAGCGGGCGGCGCTGAAGAGGAGGCCCGTGCAGAAGGGGAAACTAGCGACGACGCCCAGCGTGCGCGCAAGTCCCGCCGGCGCGGTCGGCGCGGTGGCCGTCGTCAGCGCGCTCGGCGCGAGAGCGGCACGGAAACAGGCGTGAGCGAGGCGGTCGGCGAGAGCGCGCCGGGGGAAGAGAGCGCCGCGGCGGAAGCCGTTGCCGAGAAGCCCGAGCCCGCGGAGGAAAGCGCAGCCGCTGAGGCGACCGGGCGTGTAGAGGAAAGCGCTGCGCCTGAGCGGGCCGAAGTGGTCGTCCATCCCCGGGCTGAAGGCGCTGTCGACGTGGCGGAGATCGAAAAAGCGCCGGCGGAGCACGCCGAGGCCGAAGCCCAGCCGGCGGAGCGGCAGCCCGCCGACGTTGTCGACATGACGGCCCAGCAGGAACGGCCCACGGCCGAAGAAAGAGCCGAGACAGACGCAGCAGAGGGCGGAACGACGACCGCTGAGGCCGAGACAGAAACCGTCACGGCCGAGGCCGAACCGGAACGCAAGCCACAGCGCCCGCGCCGGCGCGGCTGGTGGCAGCGGCGCTGATCGCGCCGCTCACGGTTCTGCAGGGATAAAAGATGCGGCGCAGCGGCTTTGCGCTTCAGCCCTGCGCCCCGGTCTCCATCTCAAGCTGGTCGAGCGGGCACTCGCGCCCCTTCTTGCGGCATTTGCGGCGGTACTCGCCGGCCCAGAACTCGTAAATGCCCAGAGACTTCGCCGCTTCGGCGCATTCCAGGATCAGGGCTTCTCGATCGGCGTGCGTGTCTGCGTCCTTCCAGGCCTTCTTCTGCTTTTTCGTCCGGCCACAGCCGACGCACACGCCGCGCTTGTCCTTGCATATGTCGATGCAGGGAGAGGGGAGTTTGTCGCCCTTTTTACCCAACCTTGCCTCCTGATCTTTGCGCTGATGCACGTTCGTCAGAATAGGAGAACCTGACTAATTCGATCAAGAATTATCGGCAGGCCTACATGAAGAGGCGCTCGCCCTCCATCCCCTTATAGAGGTCGGCAACGTAGTCCCCGTAACCATTGTAGATCTGCGTCGGGATGCGCTTGTCCGTGCCGATCACCTCTTCGGTCTCCTGGCTCCAGCGAGGATGCGGCACATCGGGGTTCACGTTCGCCCAGAAGCCGTATTCGGACGGTGCGATCTCCTCCCAGAACGTTGTGGGGCGCTGATCGGTGAACTCGAACAGCACGATCGATTTGACCGACTTGAAACCGTACTTCCACGGCACGGCCAGACGCAGCGGCGCGCCGTTTTGCCGCGGCACCGGCTTGCCGTACATGCCCGTCACCATGAAGGTCAGATCGTGTGCGGCCTCCTTGATCGTCAGCCCTTCTGTATAGGGCCAGGGATACCAGTGCTGGCGCTGACCACGGGCGACATCTGCGTTCATGAAGGTCTGCATTTTCACGTACTTCGCCTTGCCGAGCGGCTTGGCGAGGTCGAGCAGCGCCTTCATGGGGAATCCGCTCCAAGGAATCACCATCGACCAGGCCTCGACGCAGCGCAGGCGATAGACCCGCTCTTCCAGCGGCATCTTCTTCAGCAGTTCATCGATACCGATTTTAAAGGGCTTTTCGACCTCGCCCTGAATTGCGATTTCCCATGGCCTGATGGGAAGCGCCTGTGCTGCTGACGAGATCCGTTTGTGCGAGCCGAACTCGTAGAAATTGTTATAAGTGGTCGCGGTCTCTTCAGGCGTAATGGGCCGGCTGACCTTGTATTCAGGGTTGCGCGGGACCGGATAAAGCCCCGCGCTTGGGTCTTGCGCCGCCATCGCCATGTCCGACAGGCCCGCCCCGAGGCCGCCGCCGACCAGCCCGGCGCCGGCCACTGCGCCCGCGCCCTGCATGAAGCGGCGGCGGTTCAGGAACACCGTTTCATCCGTAACGAGCCGTTCCGGCAGTTCCCAACCCTTCTTGCGAATGATCCGCATCAAAACTCTCCCGCGTCGTTGCTGCCCTCATTATAGGGAATGAGGCGGGCGAAAGGATCACACGGCTCTTCACGCTTTTGCGATGTTGCGGCGCTTCGCGCCGGTCTGCGGCTCTGTTGCCCGCATCAGGCGGCTGCTGATTCGCCTGCGATGATCTTTTCGGCCAGCTTGCCGTTCAGCTCCTGCATGTGATCGAAGCGCGCCGTGAAGGTGCCGACGCCCGCGGTCGCCGAGCGCAGCTCCAGGATCAGGTCGCGCGTTTCCGCCTCGGGCATCTCGCCCCAGACCACGTCCCAGCCAGGCCAGCCCTGCCGCGTGTCGAAGCCCTGAATATGGCCACGCCGCGCCGAGATGATCTGGTTGATCTTCGGTGTCGCTTCGCTGGGGGCGGCGATTTCGACATGGCTGAAGGGCTCCAACAGGACCGGCTCGCACTTCGGCATTCCTTCGGCCATCGCCATGCGGCCCGCCGCGCGGAACGCCTGTTCCGATGAATCCACGCTGTGATAGGAGCCGTCCTTGAGCGTCACGGCGATGTCCACGACCGGAAAGCCGAGCGGGCCTTCGCCGAGGAAGTCCCGGATACCGGCTTCAACGGCGGGGATGTATTGCTTTGGCACCGCCCCTCCGGTGATCTTTTCGGAAAATTCGAAGCCACTGCCGCGCGGAAGCGGCTTGATCTCCAGCACGACGTCACCGTATTGGCCGTGGCCGCCGCTTTGCTTCTTGTGGCGGCCACGCACCTCGGTGCTCTTCTTGATGCTCTCCTTGTAGGGGATCTTGCGCGGCCGGGTTTCGGCGCGGATGCCGTATTTGCTCTCCAGCCGCTCCAGCGCCAGGCGCAGATGCATCTCGCCGAAGCCCCAAAGCTCCATGCCGCCTGTTTCGGTGTTATTGATGAAGACGAGTGAGGGGTCTTCGTCGCAGATCTTGGCGAGCGCGGTGGTGAGCCGGACCTCGTCCTTGCGCTCAGAGGCGTTGATGGCGACGCCGTAGACCGGCGCGGTGCCCAGTGCGACGAAATGCTTGCGCGGCTCGTCCTTCGCGGTGGAGGCCATATCGCCGGTCTTGGCGTTATCGAGGCGTGCGAGCGCGACCGTCTCGCCAAGACCGGCGGCTCCACGCTTCGAGGCCTGAGAGCCTTTCATGGTCAAGACGCCGGCGCACCGGTCCTCGCCTTCGGGCGCATAGACGGTCGAGCCCTCGGCCACCTCGCCGCGCAGCACGCGCGTCACGGAGAGCTTGCCGCCGTGGGGGGTATGCACCGTTTTCACGATCCCGAGCGCGCTCGGCCAGGCCGCCACGCCAAGCCGCTCGGCGGCCTGATCCACCTGCGGGACCTCGTGCCGTAGCGCCTTCAGCAGCCGGAAGATGCCGTTGCCGCGCTCCGCCGAGCCGATGAGCACCGGGCAGATCGCCCCTTCGCGCAGCTCCTTCGCGAGATCGTCGAAGACCTGGTCGCGCGGCGGCTCTATATCCTCCAGCAGCTGTTCCATGAGCTGATCGTCGTAATCGGCGAGCTGTTCGAGCATCGAAAAGCGCGCTTCGGCCTCGCGGTCGCCGGCCTCCGAGGGCATCTCGATCACCTCGCTCGGGGCGTGCTCGCGGTAAACGAAGGCGCGCTCCAGCGCCAGGTCGATAAAGCCTGTGACGATGCCTTTCTCCCAGATCGGAATGTGGCGCAGCACCAGCGGGCGCTGACTGGCCGGCTGCAGCATCGGCAGGATGTCCCGGATGCGCATGTCCGCCTTGTCGATCTTGTTGAGGAACAGGAAGTGCGGGATGCCCTGTTCCTCCAGATCACGCAAAGTCAGTTGCAGCGCCGGCACCTTGCGCGGATCGGCCTCGCAGACGACGACAGCGGCATCGCAGGCGGCGATGGCCGGCACGCTCTCATAATGGAACTCGACCGAGCCGGGACAGTCCAGGAATGTGAACTGGTCGCCGATAAACTCGGTCTGCCCGACATTCATTTCCACGCTCATCTGATGCGCGCGAGCGGAGGGATCGTGATCGCCGAGTGTGTTGCCTTCGCCGATGCTGCCCTGTCGGCTGATCGCGCCGGTGCGCGCCATCAGGGCTTCCAGCAGCGTCGTCTTGCCGCTGGCGTACGGACCGACCAGAGCCACGCAACGGGGGCCGTGGGTGTCATGCGCGCCGGTATCCGCCATTTCTTCCTCCGCTGTTTATTTATCGGGTACTCGCTGGATCAAATATGGTCGCAAGCACATGCGGAGATGGCAAGGGCGGAAGCGGGATTATTTCCGCGCGAAACCGGCGATCGAGTCGGGCGGCTGAGCCGATTTCCGAACGTCGCGCCAAGTCAGGCTCTTCGCGGGCGCATGGCGCAAGACATCAAGTGTTGAATTGCTGAAAAATGCCACGGGGCGGCAGGGCGCGCGCGGCGACAGCAGCCCTGCCGCCGCTCGCGTCAAGAGTTCCACACGATTTAATCGGCCAGCCGTAACTTTCCCGCGCGTGCGCGCGTTCCAGAGTTGGTCTAATGCTGCAAGAGTATTGTGCTGTTGTGGCGCATTTCTGTGTTTGTTAGGCGGCTTCAACCGGGGCGTCTTGGGCGGGTTTTTGTCCGCCGGGCCAGGCGAGAGCCGGGCGTTCTGCTTGGGCGGCGCGTTTACTCATGACCGTGGCCGCGAAGAGCGCGGTCACGCGGATGCCGCAGACCAAATGGGAAAAGCGGAAAGGAGGGGAGGATATGCGCAAAGGGAGAAACCTCACTGTCTCAGCGATCAGCGGAGTGGCCCTCGCGCTCGCCTCGATGCTGCCGGCCTCGGCGGCCGAGCCGACCTGTCCGCCGAAAATCGTGAGCCCGTCGGGTGGATCGACCATTTCGTTGACGCCGACGATCAAGTTTGAGCCGACCGGGCGCAACTGCAATCCGAATTGGAAGGTTATCGAGATTTACTTCATCGATACCGATACGAAGCAGGTCATATACAGCCGGGAAAACGATCGCGGCGCAAGCCGTGGCTATTCCTCGAACATGCTTCCCTTCACGCACAGGGTCCCGAAGGGCCACCTCCGGCGGGGTGAGCGCTACGAGATTGGCATCGCCGTCACGATACCTAAGATTTTCCGTCCCAACTGGGAGACCGAGCGTGAATTTGTAACGGTGAGCACAAAGGGCCGGACCGGCGGCGGGCAGGACAACAGCGTCAGCTGGGAACCGGGCATTGACCGCCCGGGCTCGGACTACCGCAACTTCACGTTGGCAAGTGATCAGCCGGGCTTGTGCGCACGGCAATGCGAACAGGAGCGCCGCTGAGCGGCCTATACGTATGTCAAACCGGGCATTCAGGGGCCTGACGCGCGGTGCTGGCTGAAGCATTCGGTGCCGCAGCCGGTTTCCGATGATTGCTGCGTCTCCGGCGTGAAGTGACCGCGCTCAGGGCCGGCTGCGCGAGGCTGGCTCGATAAACGCGACCCGCAGCATGTTGGTCGCGCCAGGTGTCCCCAGCGGAACGCCCGCGGCGATAATTACCCGCTGGCCCGGTTCCGCGAAGCCCCACTCACGGGCAATGCCGCAGGCACGTTCGACCATGTCGTCGAGATCGCTCGGATCATCCGTGAGCACGCATCGCAGCCCCCAGGCGAGCGCAAGCCGCCGCGCGGTTTCGGGTACGGGTGTAAGCGCGAGCACCGGGGTGGACGGTCGGTGCCGGACGGCGCGCAGTGCGGTCGCGCCGGTGGCAGTGTAGCAAATGATGAGCGCGAGGTTCAGCGACTTGGCGATGGAGCAGGCGGCCGCGCTGATCGCACCCGGAGCGTTCTCGTCGGGGCCAAGCTCAGGGGCATGGATGATGCTGTCGTAAAGCGGGTCGCGCTCCACCTCTGCGGCGATATCGGCCATGGCCTCCACCGCCTCGACCGGGTACTTGCCGACAGCCGACTCTGCCGAGAGCATCACCGCATCGGCACCCTCGAAGACGGCGGTCGCGACGTCGGAAACCTCGGCGCGGGTGGGCGCGGGCGCATCGATCATGGACTCCAGCATCTGGGTGGCGATGACGATCGGCTTGCCGGCCCGGCGCGCCGCGCGGGTGAGGGATTTCTGAAGACCCGGCACCTGCTGCAGCGGCATCTCCACGCCCAGATCGCCGCGCGCGACCATGAGCGCGTCGGCGCGCTCCAGGATTCGGTCGATACGGTGCACGGCAGCCGGCTTCTCGATCTTGGCCATGATGGCAGCGCGGCCCCGGGCGAGCTTGGCGGCCTCGGCGATGTCGTCCTCGCGCTGAACGAAGGAGAGCGCCAGCCAGTCCACGTCCTGCTCCAGCATGAAATCGAGATCGGCGCGGTCCTTTGCTGTGAGGGCCCCGACGGGAAGTTCCGTGTCGGGCAGGCTGATGCCCTTGCGCCCGGACAGCGAACCACCGATGACCACCTGCGCCGTGATCGCGTCGGCGCTGATCTGGGTGACGTCGAGGCGTAGCTTGCCGTCATCCAGCAGGAGCCGGTCGCCCGGCGCGACGCTGGTAAAGATCTCGGGATGGGGTAGGTGGACGCGCTCCGCGGTCCCCGGCGCCCGGGATTTATCGAAGCGGAACGTGGCGCCGTGCTCAACATCCACAGCCCCGTCGGCGAAGTCGCCAATGCGCAGCTTCGGCCCCTGCAGGTCGACCAGGATGCCGATGGGCCTCTCGGCGCGCGCCTCTGCTGCCCGGATGGCTTGCACGGCCGCGGTCGCCGCGTCATGCGACGTGTGGCTCATATTGATGCGGAAGGTGTCGGTGCCGGCGGCGATCAGCCGGCCGATGGTTTCCGGGCTGAAGGATGCGGGCCCGAGCGTTGCCACGATCTTGACCCGCCGCGCTGCCATCGCCCGTGCCCCTTATTCCGCGTCGGTCATGCGGATGGTCCAGTCCGCCTCTTCCTTGGTGTCCACCTCGAAGAAGCCGGTGCGCGCGTAACCGCGCTCTTCGCAATCCTGGACGCCGCGGATGGTGAACGCCTTGTCGTCCGTACACATGAAGGCTTCGCCGCTCCATTCCCCGCCGCGGTCGTAATCGACAGCGTGGACATAATAGAAACGGGCGATCAGGTCCCCCTTGAGCAGGATCTCACAGTCTTGCGCCGCGACATTCCACCAGCCTTCGCTCACCCAGCCGTCGGTGTCCTTGTAGCCGATGGCCACGCCGATACGGCTGCTGGTCATGTTGCAAAGCTTGAGATCGGCTTGAGCCGATGGCGCGAAGGCCGATAGCCCCAGCGCCAAAGCGGCGGCGAAAACGGTCTTGCAACAGTTTGTGCGATCGGATGCGCGCTCCGTCATGGACTCCTCTCGGTTCGCATGGGCACGGCCGAACGGCCGGGACAGACTTGCATTATTCCCCCGGCGGCTCGACCAGAATCGTGCGGAAATCGTTAACGTTGGTCTGCGTCGGGCCCGTGATGAGAAGGTCGCCCAACGCGCGAAAAAACCCTTGTGAGTCGTTATTTTGAAGGAATGTGGCTGGATCGAGATTGGCCTCGGCGGCACGCGCGAGCGTTGTGGAGTCGGTAATGGCGCCGGCCGGGTCGTCTGCTGCGCCCGTGCCGCCATCCGAGCCATCGGTGTCCGCAGCGAGTGCGTGGATGCCCGGCGCGCCGTCCAAGGCAATCGCCAGGGCCAGTGCGTATTCCTGATTGGGGCCACCTTGACCGTCGCCGCGAATGGTGACCGTCGCCTCGCCGCCGGAAAGCAGCGCAATGCGCTCACCTCCGCGTTGCAGCTCAAGCGCCTGCGCCGCATGGGCTTTCGCCAGATCGCGCGCCTCGCCCTCAAGCGCGTCGCCGAGGATGACGGGGCGATAGCCGCGCGCCCGCGCCTCCTCGGCCGCCGCGTCCAGCGATTGCGCCGCGGTGGCAGCAAGCCTGTATTCGGCGTTTGCAAAGGCGTCATCGCCTGGCTTGGGTGTTTCGTTTGCCGGGTCGTTGAGCGCCGCTGCGACGGCCGAGCCGGGCGTAATGTCGAATTCGCCGAGCACTTTGCGGGCATCAGCAAGCGTGGTCGGGTCGGGCACGGTGGGGCCGGATCCGATCGCATCTGGCGCATCCCCCGGCACATCGGAGATGGCCAGCGTCATGACGCGCGAAGGTGCCGCTGCAGCGGCGAGGCGTCCGCCCTTGAAGCCCGAGAGATGTTTGCGCACGCAGTTGATCTGGCTGATCGTCGCGCCGGAACGCAGCAGCGCCTGTGTCAGCGCGCGCTTGTCGTCCAGCGTCAGCCCGGCAACCGGTGCAGCGCACAGCGCAGATGCCCCGCCTGAAAGGAGTACCAGCACAAGGTCATCCGCGCCGGCTGCGCCGGCCGCTTCCAGAGCTGCCTCGGCGCCGCGCAGGCTGCCGTCATCCGGCACCGGATGTCCCGCCTCGATCAGCCGCGTGTGCTCAAGCGGCACGCCGTAACCGTGCCGTGTCACCGCCAGCGCCTGATAGCGGCCCTCCGCGACCGCGTCCGCATAGTGCTCTTCCGCCACGCGTGCCATCGCCGCGCCGGCTTTTCCGCAGGCAATGACAATGATCCGCCCGCCCGGCCAGTCTGGAAACAGACCCGGCAAACACCGCCCAGGTTGCGCGCGCGCGACGGCGGTTTCGAAAAGAGCGATCAAATCGGTGCGATGTGGATGTTCAGCCATTGCGCCTGTGATTATCAGCAAACATCTAAAGCACAAGGGTTTGCTTGTGAAAAAAGTTCTGTACGGTAGGGACCCTACCCAAAAACGATAATCCAGCGCCGCGCGCGGCGCTGCAATCAAACCAAGTCCAACAATGCTGAAGAAGATGGAGATCCAGATAGCGGACGAGTCGTCCCCCGCCAACGCCTTCGAATTCATAGCCGGCGCGCCAGACGCGGGGCTGGTCCTCACCTGCGATCACGCAACCAATGCTTTTCCGCCCGGCTATGGCACGCTGGGCCTGCCGCCGGAACAACTGGAACGTCACATCGCCTATGACATTGGCGCGGCCGGGGTAACGCGGCGGCTGGCGAACCTGCTGGGCGTACCGGCGGTGCTCTCGAAGTTTTCGCGCCTTTTCATCGACCCGAACCGTGCGGTCGATGATCCGACGCTGATCATGCGCATTTCCGACGGCGCAGTGGTGCCGGGGAATGCGCGAATCGACCAGCGCGAGATCGACTACCGGATCAACAATTTTCACCGCCCCTATCACGCCGCCATCGACGCTGCCTTGGACGCCGGCATCTCGGCGGGGAAGCCGCCCGCGATCTTTTCGATCCACAGCTTCACCGAAGCCTGGCGCGGCCACCCGCGGCCCTGGCACGCCACGGTGCTCTGGGACAAGGATCCGCGCTTCGCCAAGCCGCTGGTCGACGCGCTGCACGCCGAACCAGGCATCGTCGCCGGTGAGAACGAGCCTTACACCGGCCGGCTCAAGGGCGACAGCATGTATGAGCATGGCACGCGCCGCGGGCTGCCTCACGCGCTCATCGAAATCCGCCAGGACCTGATCCGCGATGCAGCCGGCCAGCAGGCCTGGGCCGAGCGTTTGGCGCGAATCATCCGTGGTATCCTGGAGACGCGACGAGGCTCCGGCTTGCACCGCATACACTATTATGGCTCCTTTGCGGATGAGGGGGCATTATTGCCTCATGTCAGGTCCCCACGCGAGGAGGAGTTGATGCGGGAAATCGACCCGAAGACAGCTACCGAAATCGAGGCCGCGGTGTTCCGCCGGCTGGTGAGCCATCTGCGCGAGCGCACCGACGTGCAGAACATCGACATGATGAACCTGGCGGGTTTCTGCCGGAACTGCCTGTCGAACTGGTATCGCGAGGCCGCGGAGGAGCGCGGCTTCGACCTCTCCAAAGAAGAATCGCGCGAACTCGTCTACGGGATGCCTTATGACGAGTGGAAGGCGAAGTACCAGACCGAGGCGACGGCGGAGCAGCAGGCCCGTTTTCAGGAGGCCCACGGCGACAGCCACTGAGGCCCATCCACAGGCTGCGCGCAATTCTGGATAACGCGCGGCGGGCGCTTGAGACGGCAGGGGCGGCGGCCTAGCCTGATGTAAAGGTAGAGCGGGCGAATCGCTCGCCAGCCGCCCTTACCCATCTCCAACCAGACAACAGGCCGTCGCATGAGCGAACTTCACGAAAGCACCCGCCAGCAGTTGCGCGCCATCATCGAGCGTATCGAGCGGCTGGAGGAGGAAAAGGCCGCGCTGGCCGCCGACATCCGCGAGGTTTATGCCGAGGCCAAGGGCCACGGTTTCGACACCAAGGCGCTGCGCAAGATCGTGCAGATGCGCAAGAAGGAAGCGCATGAGCGTCAGGAGGAAGAGGCGGTGCTGACCACTTATCTCCACGCCCTCGGGATGCTGGAGGACACGCCGTCCTGGCAGGCGCCGGAAGGTGAGGCCGATGCGCCTCGGGAGGACGCAGCGTAGCCGCGTCACACCCAGCCATGGCAGGTTTGGCGAGAACGCTCTTATCGCACACGCGTCCAGGTCACGCCCTTGCAGAACAGCCCGCCAAGAACGCAGCCTTCAAGCTCCAGCTTCTGCGGGCTCTTCAGCGTGATCACGCCGGAATAGGTCTTGCCGTCGCGCGTGTTATAGAGCTGCCCTTCCCAGGTGTTCGCATCGGTTTTGCGCGCGCCGTTCATGATGACGATGCCCTCGATCGAGCGCGAGCGCAGATCAGGGTTCGGATTGTGCACGTCTTTGCGCGAAGGGTCCCGCACCTTGATCACCTTGGCGCACAGGCCGCCACCGCATTCATAGGTGCGCACAAGTGAGCCATTATCCGGGTGGCGCCAGACGCCGAAGGCATCGGCGGCGCGGGCGGGCGCGGCTGCGAAGGACACCGCGAACAGGCCGAGGCTGAGCGGAAGCAAGGCGCGCATGACATTTTCCTCCCTGCGTTTTTATTGCGCTTGCATGACATTGACGCCGCGCGGCGTTGCGTTGCGCTCCGGCTTGGTGTCTAGTCCGGAGTGAGTGTTTGCGGGCGCCGCACGCTGATCCGAAGCTAGCAGCGCCTGACGTTAACGTAAAGGTAAGGGTGCGGCGCTGCTTGTGCCGTGCGCACTGGAGCTTGACCGGTGTCGATCTGGGGCAAAATTGCGGGCGCGGCCACCGGGCTTGCCATCGGCGGGCCGCTGGGCGCGCTGTTGGGCGGGCTGGCCGGCCACTACGCGATCGACCGCGAGAATGACGAAGCTGCCGACCTGCAAGAGCGCGAGGTAGCGTTCTCAATGGGCGTCATCGCGCTGGGTGCAAAGATGGCCAAGGCCGACGGCGTGGTGACCAAGGACGAGGTCTCCGCCTTCAAGGATGTCTTCAAGGTCCCGGACAGCGAGTTGAAGAATGTCGCGCGGCTGTTCAACCTCGCCAAGAAGGATGTGGCGGGCTACGAGTCTTACGCGAAACAACTTGCCCGGCTGTTCCAGGACGACCGCGAGACGCTCAAGGCCGTGCTGGACGGGCTGTTTCACATCGCCAAGGCTGACGAGGTGATCCACCCGAGCGAGGAGGACTATCTCGCCTCGGTGGCGCGCATCTTCGGGTTTTCGGACACCGAGTTCGCCTATATCCGCGCGCGTCACGTTCACGCCAAGGAGCGCAGCCCGTATGACGTGCTGGAGGTTGATCCGTCGATCAGTGATGAGGAACTGAAAAAGCACTACCGCAAGCTGGTGCGCGAAAACCACCCGGACCGGCTGATGGCCCGCGGCGTCCCGGAGGAGTTCGTTGAGATCGCCAACAACAAGATCGCGGCAATCAACCAGGCCTATGACGAAATCGCGAAGGAACGCGGACTCTAGGGCGGTGGAGCGCAGAGGGGTGTTGCGGAAGATTGCCCTTTTGGCCGGGAGCGCGGCGCTGGCGGGCGGCGTCTATCGCTGGCTGTGGCCGGGCCTTGGCGGGCCGCTGCGCGAACCTGAGACCCCGCTGGCAAGCCGGGTGATGCCGTCGCCGAATTATGGCGCGCGGCGCGGCGGGAAGCGGCCGGACATGATCCTCCTCCACTATACCGGCATGGGGACCGCGGAAGCAGCCGCGCGCTGGCTGGCGAACCCCGAGGCCAAGGTCTCGACGCACTACCTGGTCGAAGAGGACGGCACGATCGTTCAGATGGTGTCGGAGTGGCACCGGGCCTGGCACGCCGGTGCGTCCTATTGGGCGGGCGAGCGCGACATCAACAGCGTCTCGATCGGCATCGAAATCCATAATCACGGACATGAAGCACCGGACGGGTTGCCGCCTTATCCGCGCGCGCAAATGGAGGCGGTCGTGGCACTGTGCCGCGACATCGCCGCGCGCTGGTCGGTGCCGCCGGAGCGGGTGCTGGGGCATTCCGACGTGGCGCCGGGACGGAAGGTCGATCCGGGCGAGCACTTTGACTGGCAGTCGTTGGCGCGGGAGGGGGTCTGCGTGTGGGTGCCGCCCGTGCCCCTCGGCGATGACACCGGTATCGGGGCGGGCGCGGAGTCGGCGGATGTCGAGGTGTTAAAGGCCAAGCTGGCCCGGGTGGGTTATGGCGTGACACCCGGCGCACGCTTCGATGAGCACACGGCGTCCGTCGTCGCTGCCTTTCAGCGGCGGTTTCGGCCGGAGGGGGTGCATGGCCGGGCCGATACCTCCACGCTGGAGACGCTCGACCGGCTCATCGCCGCGCTCGACGGGCGGCAGATCAGCTAGCCAGCCCCACCATACAGCGAATTTGCTCCGGCGTAGCGCCGTGCTCGCGCAACGCTGCAAGGCTCAGGTCGCCCGCGCTTTTCGACAGCTTCCGCCCGCTCTCGTCCAGGATCAGCCGGTGATGGTGATAGGCGGGCGTCGGCAGGCCGAGCAGGCGCTGGAGCAGGACGTGCAGGTCCGTCGCCGCTTCCAGGTCGGTCCCGCGGATGACGTGTGTGATGCCTTGCAGCGCGTCGTCGATCACGTTCGCGAGGTGATAGCTCGTCGGCGTATCCTTGCGCACGATGACCGCGTCGCCCCACCGCTCCGGCCTTGCAAGGCATTCGCGCGCGCCGCCGTGAAGATCAAAGACGCGATAGGTAAGCGCCGCAGGGCCCACCGCATCGCGCGCCCGCGCCATGTCCAGCCGCAGCGCATAGGGGCGGCCCTCGGCCATGAGCTGCGCGACCTTTTCTGGATTGGCATTGCGGTAGAGGCCGGGGTAGAGCGGCGCGCCGTCCGGGTCGAAAGCGGGTTTGGCGACCCGGGCGACCGTCTCGGCGATCTCCTTGCGGGTGGCGAAGCACGGATAGAGCAAGCCGCGCGCGCCCAACTCTTCTGCGGCCTGCCGATACGTCGAGAAATGCTCGGACTGCCGCCGCACGGGCGTTTCCCACGACAGTCCCAGCCAGGCCAGGTCGTCATAGATCGCCTGTTCGAATTCCGGCGTGCAGCGCGCGGTGTCGATGTCGTCGATGCGCAGCAGAAAGCGCGCGCCAATCGCTCGCGCCGTGTCATGTGCGAGCAGCGCCGAATAGGCGTGGCCCAGATGCAGCCGGCCGTTCGGGCTGGGGGCGAAGCGGATCGCCGGACGGGCTTCCTCGGTTGTCGCCATGGTCGACTTAGGCGCTGGCGGCCTGTCCGGTCGCCTCGTCCAGATACGGCCCGATCACCTCATCCATCAGCTCGTCGAGCTTGTCCTCAAAGAAGTGGTTGGCACCGTGGACGACCTCGTGCGTGATCGAGATGCCCTTTTGGCTTTTCAGCTTGTTCACGAGGCTGCGCACCGCTTCCGGAGGCGCCACGCGGTCCATGTCGCCATTCACGATCAGCCCGGAGGACGGGCAGGGCGCCAGGAAGCTGAAGTCGTAAAGATTGGCCGGCGGTGCGACAGAGATGAAGCCGGCGATCTCTGGCCGGCGCATCAGGAGTTGCATGGAGATCCACGCGCCGAACGACACGCCTGCGATCCAACAGGACCGTGCATCCGGATTGTAGACCTGGAGCCAGTCAAGCGCCGTCGCGGCGTCTGACAGCTCGCCGGGGCCGTTGTCGAACAAACCCTGACTGCGCCCCACGCCGCGGAAGTTGATGCGCAGCACTGAAAAGCCACGCCGGGCGAAGGCGTAATACAGGTGATACACGATGGGGTTATTCATCGTCCCGCCGAACTGCGGGTGCGGGTGCAGGATCAGCGCGATCGGCGAATCGGCAGCCGGCTCATGGTGGTAGCGGCCTTCGAGACGCCCGGCGGGACCGTTGATGATGACTTCAGGCATGAGAGACCGTTCTTGTCCAAGCGGTTTCTTGTCGGGAGCAGAGTGCATCCGGCGGCGCAAGTACGCGGCACTGCGACATTTTCTCCGCTAACGGCCGCGCATCTTGCTGGGGCGTGCCCGCGCGCCAAGATACTTGACTACACCACTCAGATAATTTATCTGTCGGTTTAGAACGTTTCAAAACACTCCGATTTCCTGTACCGTGTCTGAGCGCGCGCTGCGTGTGTAGCATGAGGACGTTAGGAATTTGAATTGTTATGTCGCAGCGAACCGGCTGTCCTTTCTATGAAATTACGGGGCGCTGCGTTTCAACGGGAGTTTTTAGGCCATGCAGCTCAGCACGAAAGGGCGTTACGCCGTAATGGCGATGGTCGATCTGGCATCGCGATCGTCGGATAGTCCGATCCGCCTGGCCTCGATTGCCGAAAAGCAGCAGATTTCATTGGCTTATCTGGAGCAGTTGTTCACCAAGCTGCGCCGCGCCGGGCTTGTGACATCGGCGCGCGGGCCGGGTGGCGGATATCGGCTCTCGCGTCGGCCGGAAGAGATTTTTGTCTCGGAGATCATGAATGCGGTCGATGAGCCGATCAAGATGACGCGTTGCATCAGCGGCAGCGAGATCGCCTGCATCGGCAACAAGGGCAGATGTCTGACGCATGATCTCTGGCGGGCGCTCGGCGATCACATCTTGCTGTTTCTCCAGACCGTGACGCTGCGCGACGTGCTCGACGGCGATCTTGTCCTCAAGGACAGCGTGTTCTCGCCGTCGGTGGATGCCTGCGCAAAGCTCGAAGGGGTGACGGCTGAATGATCCGGGCTCGGTGCTACTTCGATCACAACGCCTCTTCTCCGCTGCGCCCTGAAGCGCGCGAAGCGATGATGCGTGCGTTCGACCTCGTCGGTAACGCTTCGTCGGTTCATGCCGAAGGACGCGCGGCGCGGGCGGCGATCGAGGATGCGCGCGAGCAGGTGGCGCGGCTATGCGGTGCGGATACCGCGCAGGTCGTTTTCACCAGCGGTGGCACCGAGTCGAATGTCCTGGCGCTCGCCCCGGAGTGGCTCAGCAAGCTGCCGGGCTATGCGCCGGAGAAGGCGCGGCTGTTCACCTCCGCAATCGAGCATCCATCGGCATATCAAGGCGGTGGATTCGATGCGCAGCAGATCACGCGCCTGCCCGTGACGGCCGATGGCGTGGTCGATCTGGACGCTGCGAAAGAGCTGATCAGCCGAGGGGACGGTGCGCCGTTCATGGTTTCGGTCATGAGCGCGAACAACGAGACCGGCGCTATCCAGCCAACTGCCGAACTGGGTGAAATCGTGCGCGCGGCGGGCGGGATTTTACATTGTGACGCCGTTCAGTCAGTGGGCCGCGTGCCGATGGATGTGAGCGCGCTCGGCGCGGATCTGGTCAGCGTCTCGGCGCACAAGTTCGGTGGACCAAAGGGGGCGGGCGCGTTGATCATTGTCCGCGACGAGCTGCACAACCCCGTGCCTGTGATGCATGGCGGCGGGCAGGAGCGCGGACGCCGCGCAGGCACAGAGAATTTCCCGGCGATCGCCGGGTTCGGCGCGGCGGCTGAAGCAGTGCAACGCGACCTTCAGACCGGTGACGGCATCGGTGCGGTACAGCCGCTGCGCGACCGGCTGGAGAGGGAACTGAAGCGCATCGCGGCCGACGCCTGGATTGCGGCGGAGAACGCGTCGCGCCTGCCGAACACCACCTGCGTGGCGGTGCCCGGCCTGCACGGCGAGACGCTGGTCATCGCCATGGATCTCGAAGGCATCGCAGTGAGCGCCGGCTCGGCCTGCTCCTCCGGCAAGGTGGAGCGCAGCCATGTGCTCGATGCGATGGGGCTGGACAACGAAACCGCTTCCGGCGCCATCCGTATCAGCCTGGGGTGGTCCTCGACGGATGCGGAGGTCGAGCGGTTTCTGAGCGCCTGGCAGGCGATCTACGAACGGCGAAAACATGAATCGGCGGCCGCCTGAAGCCGCCCAAAATGACTTGGGAACCGAGCAACAGCAGGTTCATAACGGACAACGGCAACTGACAGGAGTAGTGACGTGGCGGACCTCGACACTATCGAACGCGTTAAGGACATCGACGTCGACAAGTACAAGTATGGCTTCACGACCGACATCGAGTCCGTGAAGGCGCCGAAGGGCCTGAACGAAGACATCATCCGGTTCATCTCCGAAAAGAAGAACGAGCCGGAATGGATGCTCGAGTGGCGGCTGGATGCCTATCAGCGCTGGCTGACGATGAAGGAGCCGACCTGGGCGAAGGTGGAATATCCGCCGATCGACTTCCAGGACATCTACTACTATGCCGCGCCGAAGTCGATGGAGGGGCCGAAGAGCCTCGACGAAGTCGACCCGGAACTGTTGCGCACCTATGAAAAGCTGGGCATCCCGCTCAAGGAGCAGGAAATTCTCGCCGGCGTGCGCAAGCAGGATGAGCCGAGTCATCTGGAGGAAGACACCGGTTATCAGTCCAGCAATGTTGCGATTGACGCGGTGTTCGACAGCGTCTCGGTCGTCACGACCTTCAAGGAAGAGCTGGCGAAGGCCGGCGTGATCTTCTGCTCGATCTCCGAAGCGCTGCGCGACTATCCGGACCTCGTCCAGAAGTATCTCGGTTCGGTCGTGCCGAAGTCGGACAACTACTTCGCCGCGCTCAACTCGGCGGTCTTCTCGGATGGGTCCTTCGTCTATGTGCCGGAAGGCGTGCGCTGCCCGATGGAGCTGTCCACCTACTTCCGCATCAACGAGAAGGACACCGGCCAGTTCGAGCGCACGCTCATCATCGCCGACAAGGGTGCGTATGTGAGCTACCTGGAGGGCTGCACCGCGCCCATGCGTGACGAGAACCAGCTTCATGCGGCTGTGGTCGAGCTGATCGCGCTGGATGACGCGGAGATCAAGTACTCGACCGTGCAGAACTGGTATCCGGGCGATGCCGAAGGCAAGGGCGGCGTCTACAACTTCGTGACCAAGCGCGGCGACTGCCGTGGCAAGAACTCGAAGATTTCGTGGACGCAGGTCGAGACCGGCTCGGCGATCACCTGGAAGTATCCGAGCTGCATCCTCCGTGGCGACAACTCCCGCGGCGAGTTTTACTCGATAGCGATCTCGAACGGTCGCCAGCAGATCGACTCGGGCACGAAGATGATCCATCTGGGCAAGAACACCTCCAGCCGGATCGTCTCCAAGGGCATCGCCGCGGGCCGCTCGGACAACACCTATCGCGGTCTGGTCTCGGCGCACCGGAAGGCGAAGCAAGCGCGCAACTTCACTCAGTGTGACAGCCTTCTGATCGGCGATACCTGCGGCGCGCACACGGTGCCCTACATCGAGGCCAAGAACCCGACGGCGCAGTTCGAGCACGAGGCGACGACCTCGAAGATCTCTGATGACCAGCTGTTCTACGCCATGCAGCGCGGTCTGTCAGAGGAAGAGGCGGTGGCGCTGATCGTCAACGGCTTCGTGCGCGACGTGATCCAGCAACTTCCGATGGAGTTCATGGCCGAGACGCAGCGCCTGATCGGCATCAGCCTGGAAGGCTCGGTCGGTTAATCAGCCTGTGCGGGATGCCCGGATGCGTTCCGGGCATCCATCTGCCCGAGGCCGCGCCCGGGATTGGCAGAGCATCGACGAGACGGGAAACAAGGAAGAACGACGATAATGCTTGAGATCAAGAACGTGCACGTGAAGATCGCCGAGGAAGACGCGGAGATCATCCGCGGCCTCGACCTCACCGTGCCGAAGGGGCAGGTGCACGCGATCATGGGCCCGAATGGCTCGGGCAAGTCCACGCTGGCGTATGTGCTGGCCGGCAAGGAGGACTACGAGGTTACCGAAGGCCAGATCCTCTGGAACGGTGAGGACCTGCTGGAAATGGAGCCGGATGAGCGCGCCCGCGCTGGCGTGTTCCTTGCGTTCCAGTATCCGCTTGAAATCCCCGGCGTCGGCTCGATGACCTTCCTGCGAACGGCGGTCAACGCTCACCGCAAGGCGAACGACGAAGCCGAGATGAGCACACCGGATTTCATGAAGCTGGTGCGCGAGAAGGCGAGCGATCTCGGCATCTCGATGGACATGCTCAAGCGCCCGGTGAACTCGGGCTTCTCCGGCGGCGAGAAGAAGCGGTTTGAGATTCTTCAGATGTCGTTGCTGGAGCCGGGCCTGTGCGTGCTGGACGAGACCGACTCCGGCCTGGACATCGACGCGGTGCGTATCGTGGCCGACGGTGTGAACAAGCTGCGCGACCCGGACCGGGCGATCCTGCTCATCACCCACTATCAGCGCCTGCTCGACTACATCGTGCCGGATCATGTCCATGTGCTCATCAACGGCAAGATCGCGCGCTCGGGCGACAAGGAACTGGCGCTGGAGCTGGAGAAGTCCGGCTATGCCGCTTACGGGGAACAGGCCGCGTAAATGGAGCCAGCGATGAATATCGAAACGCCAGTGCGCGTGACAGAAGATCATTCGCCGGCCGAGGCCGACCTCCTGCGTTCCTTCGAGCAGCGTATCGCGCAGGAGAGCGACGCGCGGGTTCGTCAACTGCGCGAGCAGGCCATCGGGGCGTTCGCCCGCAGCGGCCTGCCGCACCGGCGCGTGGAAGAGTGGAAATACACCGACCTGCGCGCGCGGATGCGCGAGGCTTT
Source organism: Dichotomicrobium thermohalophilum (assembly GCF_003550175.1). NCBI lineage: Bacteria > Pseudomonadati > Pseudomonadota > Alphaproteobacteria > Hyphomicrobiales > Hyphomicrobiaceae > Dichotomicrobium > Dichotomicrobium thermohalophilum. Next base: position 1,896,372 of record NZ_QXDF01000001.1, on the reverse strand, counting down.
TGCGCCGGCCCCGAGGACCGACGGCATCAGCGAGGCCGAACTTGTGCGCGCCCGCGGGCACTTCGACGCACTCGATGCGCATGTGGTCGTGTTCGTGAATGGCTATCACCAGCCCATGCAGGCGATCGACGCGCCGAACGTGCAGGTGATGACCCTGTCAGAGGCGCTGGAAAGCCGTCCGGACTGGTTCGACGAGATGTTCGGCCAGGTGAACCCTAAGGACCCTGAAACGGTTGCAAACCTCGCCACGGCCTTCATGACCGACGGCGCGGTGATCCGCATCACGGCCCCGGCGAACGGCGCGGCGGCCAAGCCGATCCATCTGGTGAATGTCACCACGGGCGATCAGCCGGGCCGTATCGCGACGCGCAACCTTATCCGCGTGGAAAAGGGCGCCGAGGCCACGATCGTCGAGCATTATGCGAGCTTGAACGACACGGCGTTCCACACCTTCACGATGACCGAACTGCTGGCTAATGAAGGCGCGCAGATCGAGCATCTGAAGGTGCAGGACGAAAACAAGGCCTCGACCCACTTGGCGAGCTGGAATCTGCGGCTGGAAGCCGGTGCGAATTACCGCGCCACGCATGTCAACGTGGGGGGCGAGCTGACGCGCAACCAGGTGTTCCTGCGTTATGCCGGGGAGGGCGCTTCGGCCGCCGTCAATGGCGTGTGCCTTGGTCGTGATGCGCAGCACTTCGATACCACGATGGTGATCGAGCACGCCGTACCGGAATGCATGAGCCGCGAACTTGTGAAATCCGTATTGGACGACAAGGCGCGCTCGGTGTTTCAGGCGAAGGTGCATGTGCATCCCGGGGCGCAGAAGACCGACGGCAAGCAGATGGCCAACGCGCTGCTCCTCTCGGATGAGGCGGAGTTTGACTCCAAGCCCGAGCTGGAGATTTACGCGGACGACGTGGTCTGCGGGCACGGCTCGACGTCGGGCCACCTCGATGAGGAAGCGATGTTCTATCTGCTGGCGCGCGGCATTCCGCAAGCCGAAGCCCGGGCGCTGCTGATCGCCGCCTTCGTCGACGAAGTGTTCGACGGCATCGAGAACGAGGCGCTGAAGGAGGCGCTCACTGCCCGGACCGCGGACTGGCTGCGCGGCTCCGTGGATGCGAGCGCCTAGAAGTTAGGAAAGCCGTGATGGACCAGGCGAATACCCTGCCGAAAGACGAGGCGACACCGGAGGCGGCCGGGCCGATCGATCCGGCGAAGATCAGGGAGGATTTCCCGATCCTCGCGCGGGAGGTCTATGGCAAGCCGCTGGTTTACCTGGACAACGCCGCCTCGGCGCAAAAGCCGAAAGCGGTGCTGGACAAGTTGCAGCACGTCTACTCGCAGGAATACGCCAACGTCCATCGCGGCTTGCACTATCTGAGCAATGCCGCGACTGACGCTTATGAGAACGCCCGGGGCATCGCGGCGAAGTTCCTGAATGCGCCGTCGAGCAACGAGATTATTTTCACCAGCAACGCCACCGCGGCGCTTAATCTCGTTGCGCAGTCCTTCGGCGGGATGCGCATCGGGCAGGGTGACGAGATCGTGCTCACCATCATGGAGCACCACTCGAACATCGTGCCGTGGCATTATCACCGCGAGCGCAGGGGCGCAAAGCTCACCTGGGTGCCGGTCGGAGATGATGGCTCGTTCAGCCTGGAAGAGTTCGAGAAGGCACTGAGCCCGCGCACCAAGATGGTCGCGATTACGCATATGTCGAATGTGCTCGGCACCGTCGTCCCGGTGAAGGAGGTCACGCGCATCGCGCATGAACGCGGCATCCCGGTGCTGGTGGATGGCAGCCAGGGGGCAGTACATATGCCCGTGGATGTGCAGGATATCGGCTGTGATTTCTACGTGTTCACCGGACACAAAGTGTATGGACCATCCGGCGTCGGCGTGCTTTACGGCAAGCGCGAGCATCTGGAGACGATGCCCCCCTTCATGGGCGGCGGCGAGATGATCGAGTCGGTGTCGACGGATCAGGTCACTTATGGCGCGCCGCCCTACAAGTTCGAGGCGGGCACGCCGCCGATCGCACAGGTGATCGGGCTGGGCGCTGCGCTGGAATACATGATGGCGCTGGGCCGCGAGCGGATCGCCGAGCATGAGAACCGGCTCTGCGCCTACGCTCACGAACGCCTCAGGGGCATCAATTCGCTGCGCATCATCGGCGAAGCGCCGGGCAAGGGTGCCATTCTGTCATTCGAAATGAAGGATGCGCACGCCCACGACATGGCGACCATCATGGACCGTTCGGGCGTGGCGGTGCGCGCCGGGCACCATTGCGCCGAGCCGCTGATGGCGCGCTTCGGCGTCAACGCGACCTGCCGCGCGTCCTTCGCGGTCTACAACACGATGGAAGAGGTCGACGCGCTGGCCGAGGCGATCACGCGCGCGCAGAAGTTTTTCGCGTAAGGGAGCGATGACATGAACGATTGGACAACCGAAGCCGCGGAGATGGAAGCCAAGCAGGCGAGCGAGGGTGATGCGCCGGCAGCCGAAGGCGCGGGCGAGCCGGAATCCGCGATCCCAAAGGACGAACTGGAGCGGATGAGTGCGGACATCATCGCGGCGCTCAAGACCGTCTATGACCCGGAAATCCCGGTGGATATTTACGAGCTGGGCCTGATCTACCGGGTCGAGATCGAGGATGACCGGATGGTCAAGGTGCTGATGACGCTGACCGCGCCCGGCTGCCCCGTGGCGGGCGAGATGCCGGTCTGGGTGGAGAATGCGGTGAGCGCGGTGCCCGGCGTCAGCGGCGCCAAGGTCGAACTGACCTTCGACCCGCCCTGGGACATGACGCGCATGTCTGAAGAGGCGCAGATGATGCTGGGCATGGTTTAACCGGGTCCGGCTCCACTCGTGATCGGGCACGGGTTGGCAATGCCGTCATGTTATCCCATACTTGACGGTGAAACATGACCAAGCGAATGGACAGTAACCGATGGCAAGCGCGACACCTCTCAAAGTGATGACCCTCACGGACGCGGCAGCCAAGCGCCTGTCGGAGATCATCGAAGCCAGCGACAAGCCTGTGGCCGGCGTGCGCGTCGGGCTGAAGAAGGGTGGCTGCGCCGGAATGGAATACACGATGGACTACGCCACCGAGATCGGCCCGATGGACGAGGTGATCGAGGAGAAGGGAGTGAAGCTCCTGATCGAACCGCAGGCGGTTCTGTTTCTGCTGGGCACAGAAATGGACTATGAGGAGGGCAAATTGTCATCCGGTTTCGTGTTCAACAATCCGAACCAGACGAGTGCCTGTGGCTGCGGCGAATCCGTAGAAATCCAGCCGGCTGCGGAGGCGGGTGTGGCTGAAGGTGCGGACACCCGCTAAGCGACGGCGAAGTTGCGATCTGAAGTCGCGCCGGTCGAGCAGGACCGGCGCTTTTTTGTCCGCCCGGCTTCGGGCCGGGCAATATAAAAGGCGGAGACCGCGAAGGCCCCCGCCCCATGCGCGTGCCGGGCACTGCGGCGCGCGTCAGTTGACCTGATCCGGCTGCGCCTCGATCGTCTTGTGCGACTGACCGTTGCCGGTCGCAATCTCGATCTTGCGCGGTTTCATCGCATCAGGCAGTTCGCGCCGCAGGTCGATGTGGAGCAGGCCGTTCTCCAGCTTCGCAGAGCTGACCTCGACATACTCGGCCAGCCGGAACCGGCGCTCGAAATTGCGCGAGGCGATACCGCGATGCAGGAATACCGTGTCGGAGTCCTCCTGCTCCTTCTCCGGCTTGGTCCCGGCCACGCGGAGCATGCCTTCGCGGACCTCGATGTCGAGGTCGTCTTCCGAGAACCCGGCCACCGCCATCGTGATGCGGTAGTTATTCTCGTCCACGCGCTCTATGTTATAGGGCGGATAGCCGTTATCCGTGTCTGCGGAGGCCAGCTGCTCCAGTATGGACGCAACATGGTCGAAACCGACGGTCGACTTGTACAGGGGGGTCAGATCAAAACGCCTCATGACATATCCTCCTTGTGAGCGACATGCGTTTTCACTGCCTTTCGGCCAGTCCAACAGGCATACCCGTTCAAGGCGTATGCACCTGAGAGGTAAGTCACGGGCGCCGGGCGTCAAGACCTCGTGTTTTCATGAACGGCGGCTGACAGGGTGGTTGCTCGGGCGTTCACTTTACATCTGGCAGACTCGATGCATGACGAGGGAGTTTTCATGGGGCAAAGGGCGGCTGCGCGCGCTGTGCGGTCCGGCGCTTTTGACCCTCGCGCTGTTCGTCGCGCCTGCGAGCCCGGGAAAGGCGCAGGCGCTATCAACCGGTTACGGAGCTGCGCCGGCCGTCGGCGCGGCCTATAAAGTCGGACAACAGGGGCCAAGGCTGCACGTTCCGGCTCCCCAGCATGTCCGCCCCGTCAACGAGCGCCGCCGGCGACAGCGGCGTCCTCTTGACGCATTTCGGGGCTTGATGACGCCGGGCTCAGGCGCTGGCGGCGAATGCCGCAGGCCGCGCCAGGTCCGCCGCCGTTTGCAGCGCCAGGGCTGGTGGGATTTTCACGGCCTGCGCCGGGTGGGCGACAATTTCGCTGTTCGCGCGCGCCGTCCGAATGGCACTGTTTACCAACTGCGGATAGAAAGGTGTTCGGGCCGCGTGCTGAGAGCCCGGCCTCTGGATGGGGACGGCGGCCATCGCCTCTGGGCGCGCTGACGCGCCGGGGCCTTCGACGCGGGGAGCCAAAATGCTGACAGTTGCCGAGCCAATGCCAAGCACCGACCGGGTGTCGCAGGAGATCCTTGTCTCCACGCCGCGCAATCCGGTGCCGGGCGGGGGCACGGCGGGGCATTTTCTGGCGAGCGACGGTGCGCGCATTCGCTTCGCCTGGTGGGGACCGACCGGTCTGAACAAGCTCGGTACCGTCTGCATTCTGATGGGCCGGGCCGAGTTCATCGAAAAGTATTTCGAGGTCATTTCGGACCTGCGCCGGCGTGGCTTCGCCGTCGCGATCATGGACCACCGCGGGCAGGGCGGGTCGAGCCGCCCGCTAGCCAATCCACGGAAGGGCCATGTCGACGATTTTGCGCAGTATGATGCCGACCTCGAACAGTTCATGGCCGAGATTGTGCTGCCCGACTGTCCGGCACCTTATTACGCGCTGGCGCATTCGATGGGCGCGAACATCCTGCTGCGTGCGACCCGCTCACGCATGTGCTGGTTCGACCGGATCATCCTGACCGCACCGCTCATTGCGCTCGAGCCGAACCACACACGCGTTCCCAGGCCGCCACGGGTCGCGGAAGTGCTGACGCTGTGCGGGATGGGCACAATGCATGTGCCGGGCGGCAACGGCATTGCGCTGGACGAACGGCCTTTTGAGGGCAACCCGCTGACAAGTGATGCGCAGCGCTATGCGCGCACGCAGGAAGTCCTCCGCACCGCGCCGGAACTGGCGCTCGGCTCGCCCACGATTGGCTGGTATCACGCCGCCTGGCAATCCATGTCGCTTCTGAACAGCGACCCGTTCCCGCGCTCTGTCAAGGTACCGGCGTTGATCGTTGCTTCCGGCAACGACCCGATCGTCTCGCTACGCGCCATCGAAGGCTTTACCAGCCGGCTGCGCATGGGCGCGCATGTACTGATCCCTGGCGCGCGCCACGAAGTCCTTCAGGAGCGGAACGGTCTGCGCGATCAGTTCTGGGCAGCATTCGACGCCTACATCCCCGGGGCGCGGCCCAGCCGGGCTGAACAGCTTCTGGGGCTTTGAGCCGTGCTCTGTTTTGGTGTTTGCCTCGCGCTCCGTTGCCGAAGTTCCTTCGGCAAGTCTGAGCCAGGGTGAACTCCCGTCGCAATCGCGGGCATGACATTCGCAAAAGGCATCGAGGCCCACGCCCGCGGGCCTAGTCGAGGTCCATTTCGAGAATGGCCATCTGGAACTGGTAGGACAGGTCCTCATCGTCATCGTCGCGGTAGACCACGCCGATGAACTCTCCGCTAATATAGACCTCCGCGGAGTCTTCCTGCTTCTGCCGCTGACGCACCTCCAGTTCGGGCAACTCGAATTTCCGCTGCAAATAGCTTTGCAGGCGCGTGATTTCTTCGCCCTTCATATCAGTGTCCCTGTCAGTTTTGGGTTGTCGCCCGCACGAGGCGCGCCGTCCGAAGCCCCTTCATCGCTACAGAGGCCACTGGACAAGGTCAAGCGGCGCGCCAGCTTATTCCTCTGCCGCGGTCTCGGTTTCGGAACCGATCGAGCCGAACAGCTGGTTCATCGCGCGGGCCGGTTCGGGGCAGCCAGCGAGACCGACCACCTTGGCCGGGACGCCGGCGACAGTGACGCGCGGCTCAACATCGCGCAGAACGACGCTGCCGGCCGCGATCCGCACGCAATCGCCCACCGAGATGTTGCCCAGAATCTTCGCACCTGCGCCGATCATGACGCCGCAGCCGATTTTCGGATGGCGGTCACCGGACTCCTTGCCGCTGCCACCGAGTGTGACCGAATGCAGGATCGAAGTCTGATCCCCGACTACTGCCGTCTCGCCGACGACCAGCCCCGTGGCATGGTCGAGCATGATACCGCGGCCGATCTGCGCGTTCGGGTGAATGTCCGTCCCGAAAACGCGCGAGGACTGGCTTTGCAGATACAGGGCAAAATCACGCCGGCCGGCCTTCCATAACGCATGAGCGAAGCGATAGGTCTGCAGCGCGTGGAAGCCCTTGAAATAAAGGATCGGCTCGATCGCCCGCTGGCAGGCCGGGTCGCGGTCGACCACCGCCGCCAAGTCTGCACGGAACATCTCGCCCAGCTCGGGATGGCTTTCCAGGACCCGGCTGAAGGTCTGCCTGATCAGCCCGCCTGGCAGGTCCGCTTGGTCAAGTCGCTGCGAGAGCCGGAAGAGAACGGCCTCTTCGAGGCTCGGCTGGTTCAGGATCGTCGTGGAAATGAACCCAGCCAGCGCCGGCTCTTCGGCGACGATAGCGTCCGCCTGGGCGCGAACATCGCTCCAGACCGGGTCGCAGGGCTTGACGGCGGCGGATCGCTGATCGGGATGAGACTGGCTCATGGGTAACCCCTTGATTGCGCACATTGCCGCTAAGATAGCCATTCCGCTGCCGATGTGAAAGGCATGCAATTGTGAGGGGGCATGAAGAAACCGGCCCAAGAGGGCCGGTTCCGCTGATACCGCAATCGCTTGGATTGGGAAAACGCTTTACCATCAATTGCCTCAACTCGGGGGGTGAAGATATTTCGCCTTCCGGATGAGGTCGATATCGTGGAGAGAGTCCAGCCGACGCCGAATGACATGATCCTCGAGATGCTCTGAAACACGCCCGTCCAGTGTTTTCAGCAGATTGTTTCGCATCGGTCTCTCCATCTGTGCGTGGCCGCACGAGAACAGGTTCTCTCCCGCACCGTTACGGCACATCTGCGGAACGCTAAAAGCATTCCGCCCCCTCTAAGGTCGGTGCCCGCTTGCCGGGCCGGATGCCTGGGAGCATCGCCCCCCGGACAAGGCGCCGCCGACCTGTTTTCCCGACGCCGGTTGCCTGCGCCGGAAACCCGATGGAGTTGAAAGCGCATCCATAACACGCCACCGGGCGCACTACGCCACGCTTTCGTCATGATTGGGAGACTAACGCGATTCGCGGGCTGTGGATACCGTGGGGAAAAATGCCCGCGGCTCACGCGGCCGCGCGCGCACGCTGGTGCGCGAACGCCGCCGCGGTTTCGGCCGGGGCAAGCAGATGAACTGTTGTGTGGTCCTCGCTGATCGACACCGGCAGTTCGCCGTGACTCTCCCCGTCAATCTGAACGGCGACGCGCCGGTCTGCGCCGAGATGCGCCCGACGACAACGCACGAAATGCAGATGCGGTGCGTGCTTTGCCTGTCCGGCGCCGATCATCAGAATGTTGAGGGTCAGGCTGAAAGGATCGCGCGCGGTGCACAAAACAGCCGTGAGACCTGGCATGAACAGATGGCTGTCCGGCGAGAGCCGGAAACCGCCAGCATAGCTGCCCGCCTTGCACAGCACCACCCAGCGCGCGTGGTGCGGCTTGCCGTCGAGCACGGCCTGGATGGTTGGAGCCGGTCGGAGAATTCCGCGCACCACCGGCCAGACATAGGCGAGCTTGCCGATCCAGCGCTTCAGACGATTGTTGAGCCCGGCCACCGCCTCGGCATCGAGCCCGGCACCGGCCATCAGGAAGAAGGGGGTGTCGTCGGCGACAGCTCCTGCCACCGGCACGGCAACACCGTCGAGGAGGTAACGGGCGATGGCGTCGGGTTGGCGCGGCAACCCGATCTCATTGGCCATGACGTTGCCCGTGCCAAGCGGCAGGATACCAACGGGAATCTCGGAGCCGCGCAAGCCGGCGGCGACACTGCGGATCGTGCCGTCCCCGCCGGCGGCAACTATTGCATCATAATGGCCTGTGCGGGCCGCCTCGCTCGCAATGGCGCGTCCGCTGTCTTCAGAAAGCGCCTTTTGGACCGCCACCTCGGCGCCAGCGTGCTCAAGCGCGCCCAAAACGCCACGCATGAGCCTGCGCCGGCCCGAACCCGCGTTGGGGTTGTGGACGATCAGAAACCGCTTGCGCACAAGGGCTATCCTTATTCGGCCGGAGCCTCCGCCATCTGAGCGGATTTCTGGACGGCCTTCTGGACCTTCTCGAACGCACGCACCTCGATCTGGCGGATGCGTTCTCGGCTGACGCCAAACTCGTGCGACAGCTCTTCGAGGGTCAGCGGACTGTCCGAGAGACGCCGGGCTGTGAAAATCCGGCGCTCGCGCTCGTTAAGCGTCTCCAGTGCCTCCTGGAGATAGCTGCGGCGCTGCTCCAGCTCTTCGCGGTCGGCGAGTTCGGCCTCCTGACCGACCTCTTCCTCGTCAACGAGCCAGTCCTGCCATTCGCCGCTTTCGGCGTCCGCACGCAACGGCGCGTTCAGCGAGCTGTCACCGGCCAGTCGGCGGTTCATCGAGATCACGTCCTCTTCCGAGACCGACAACTGGTCCGAAATCTGGCGGACATGCTCGGGCCGCAGATCGCCCTCGTCATAGGCTTCCAGCTGTCCCTTCATCTTGCGCAGATTGAAGAACAGCTTTTTCTGGCTCGCCGTGGTGCCCATCTTCACCAGCGACCAGGAGCGCAGGATGTATTCCTGGATCGAGGCGCGGATCCACCACATCGCATAGGTCGCCAGCCGGAAGCCGCGATCCGGGTCGAAGCGCTTGACGGCCTGCATCAGGCCGACATTGCCCTCCGACACGACCTCGCCGATCGGCAGGCCGTAGCCGCGATAGCCCATGGCAATACGCGCGACAAGTCGCAAATGCGATGTCACGAGTTTATGCGCGGCTTCTGTGTCCTCATGCTCCTTCCAACGCTTGGCGAGCATGTATTCTTCTTCCGGTTCCAGCATCGGAAACTTGCGGATCTCATCGAGATAACGACTGAGACCGCCGCTGCCGGAAACCGTTGGGAGGTTGTTCATACTGTGTTCCTGTTTCATTACTGCAGCTTGTACGCAACAGCATCAGGTTTGGATCAGCGATTCTGCCGCCGGAGTGCAAGAAAGCGCGCTGGTTTCACCCCGCCGGCGCGCCCCTGGTCTCACGCGATATCAGACGAAACAAAAGCGGCCTGGCTAAGGCCGCCCGTCTGATTTCGCCGCCTGCCTCCCGGCCGATTTCAACTCTCTGCGCTCAGCGCCGCAATAACATCGCGCATATCCTGTGGCAAATCGGAGGTGAAGGATAAGTACGCGCCTGTTGCTGGCTGTTCGATGCCAAGCTTGGCAGCGTGAAGCGCTTGTCCATGAAGAGAAAGTATTGCAGATCGGGCGTTTTCGGGCAAGGCGGCAACGCGGTTGCTGAAACCGGTTGCGTAAAGCGGGTCCCCAATGACCGGGTGGCCGATATGCGCCATGTGGACACGGATCTGGTGGGTGCGCCCGGTCTCCAGCCGGCAGGCCACGAGCGCCGCGACCGTCTTGTCTTCACCCTCCACGTCCGGCGCCGAATACTTGGTCAGCGTCCGGTAATGGGTGATCGCATCGCGGCCGCGCGCCGGGGCCACCGCATACTTGAACCTGTTGGTCGCGTGGCGCGCGATCGGCGCGTCTATCGTGCCAAGCGCCGGCAGAGGCGCGCCCCAGACAAGCGCCTGATATTCCCGCAGCAGCTTGCCAGCGCGGCCACGGTCAGTGAACTGTGCCTTCAGCCGGCGATGGGCGCGGTCGTTCTTGGCGACGACCATCAGGCCGCTGGTATCCTTGTCGAGCCGGTGGACGATGCCGGGCCGGCGCACTCCGCCAATACCGGAAAGGCTGTCGCCGCAATGAGCAAGCAGGGCGTTGACCAGCGTGCCCGTCCAGTTTCCGGCGGCCGGGTGCACGACCATGCCCGCGGGCTTGTCGATGACGATGATGTCGTCGTCTTCATAAACGATGTCGAGCGGGATGTCCTCGGGCTCCGGCTGCGCAGGCTCCGGCTCCGGCATCTTCAGATCGACCGCGTCGCCGGGTTGTATACGGTGTTTCGGCGAGGTTATGGCTGCGCCGTTGACCGTGACTTGCCCGTCCTTGATGAGCGCCTGGATGCGTGCGCGGCTCAGCTCCGCCGCCGCATCGGCCAGAAATCGGTCCAGGCGGTTGCCGCGGTCTTGATCTTGCGCGGTAAATGTCAAATGGTGCATGCGGGTCGTGCGCCGGTCCGGTGGCGTGGAATTTCGATCGTGTCTCCGCTCATCTTTTGGCGCAAACCGCGTCGCAAACAACACCTTTTCGCGCAAGGCCAGCAATGTCCGATCAGGAACCGCTTCCCGGCAGCGTTTTCAATCCGCGCCAGGTCCGCACGCTGAAGATTGTCGTGATCGTGATGACGGTCCTTCTGGTCCTCGGGTTTGCGTTGCTGATCGCCGGCCTATACTACCAGGCGACAAAGATCGGTGAGCAGCGTGAGGCGCGTGAGGCCGTGCGCGAGCGCACCGTTCAGAGGGATTCGGACGGTGGCGAGGTGACCGTACAGATTCCAGTCGGCGCCGAAGTCGCGCGCATCATGGCTGACGGCGGGCGCGTGATCCTGCATCTCAAGGGGCCGGGGACCGAGGAAATCGTTATCGTCGACACCGCCCGCGGGAATGCGGTCACCCGCCTGCGCCTGTCGCCGCAATAGCGCATGCGTTCCTCTTGACTGGGGCGCGGCGAATGCCATTTGCAAGAGCGTGCGGTTAATGGCATTTTGCCAAGCAATGCATGCTCCCTTCGTCTAGTGGCCCAGGACGCCGGCCTCTCACGCCGGAAACAGGGGTTCGATTCCCCTAGGGAGCGCCATTCGGGTCGCTTTTGAGCTCCATTCTCCAAACACTTTCGGGAATTCAGGGTCTCGCGGTATAACCACTTTGCGCGTCGCGGCGCGCTAATAGTCGAACGGCGCTGGGGAGGCCGTGATGGCGTTTCTCGATGACCTGCGCAACACCATCGCGCTTTACTACCAGACGAACACCGAGCTGGCGCTGTGGGTGACGATCGCCATCGTTGCCGGCGTCTTTTTGCTCGTCATGCTGATCTTGCCGGCCTTTCGCCGCTTCATGGCCCTCGTGATCGTAATCTCGGTGGTGCTTGTTGCGTTGCTGATCAATTTCGGGCACGACGTCGCGCGCGGGCTCTAGCGCAAAAGAAAAGCGCCCGCCCCGTCGGGACCAGGCGCTGTGACGCTCGCGATCTGCGCGCTGTTCGGCCAGTCAGTAGGCCGAGGCCGTCGCGCCCACGCCGTCCCGGCCGTAGATGTCACGGCGGAAATGGACCACGCCGTCTGGCGTTGCCCAGGCCGTGACGTAGTTCATGTAAAGCGGCACCGGGTTCTTCACCTTGACGTCCAGCGTCTCACCCGTGCGCTTCATCTGTCGCACGCGTGAAATCCCCCAGCCAGGCGTATCCCGCAGCACCCAGGCGACGAGTTGCTCCACGCCCTGCACGCGCACGCAACCCGAGCTTTCCGCGCGCTTGTTCCGCCCGAACAGCGACTGCGACGGTGTGTCGTGCAGGTAGACGGCGTGGCGGTTATGGAAATTGAGCTTCACGAAACCGAGCGGGTTATCGTTCCCGGCCTCCTGGGCGTAGAACAAGTTGAGCGGCTGCGACGACGACCAGTTGATCTGGCGCGGATCGAGCTTGTCGCCGCGGCGATAGGCGTCGTAGCTCGCGTAGGCGTCGATGCCGTAGCGTTCCAGCACGTTCTGCCCGTTCCGGCTCATGGACCGGCCCTTGGGCACCAGGTCCTCGCGGATCACCGTCGGCGGCAGGATCCATTCCTTGTTGAAGTTCAACTCATGGATGCGCGACTTGAGGATAGGGGTCTGTCGGCTCGGCTTGCCGACGACGGCGGAATGCCGCGAGACCACCTCGCCATTTTCTACCGCTTCGATCTGTGCCGCCGGGATGTTCACGAAAACATAGCGCCCCTCACGGCTGGTCTGGCGGGACAAGCGGTTCAGGCGCGTGAGGTTCAGCCTCAGCTGGCGCAGCCGCGCGCGCGCCGAGACGTTCAGGGCGGCCCGCGTGGCGCTGTCCAAGACGCCCGTGGGCGACAGCCCGTGCCGTTTCTGGGCGCGCTTCAATGCCTTCTCGACGTAGTAATCGAACGTGTTGCGGAAGCCGCCGCGCTGTTCCAGATCGCCGCTGATCCGCAGCCGCTGGCGCAGCACCGCCACCGCAGGATCGCTCATGCCCGCGCGCAGCTTGACATCCGGAATCCGCTTCCAGCCGCCGTTGGCGACAATCTCCTCATATTGGTCGATCGCTGCGCGCGTCGGGGCGATATTCTTCTTTGAGAGCGTGGTATAGCCGCGGCGGGGCTGAGACTCCCAGCGCCGCACGAACGAGCGGTCAAAGGGCTGAGACCATGACGAGCTGGAGTTATTGTCGAACTCCATCCAGTTTTCCAACGCAACGGCGCGGTGCCCGGAGCCCATAACAACGCTCGACGCCACCAGCATTGCGGATGCCGTGACGACCATTCGGAACGGTCGCTTAAAAACTCGCTGATCCATTGCCCTCACCTGAACCCTGAATCCCCCTCCAAGACAATTCCCCGAACGGCCTGCGCCGAGGCGGCCTGCCGGGTTGGCCAATTGTCCAAGAACCTGGGCGATCTCCGCGCTTACGTACCCGCTTGCGGATATTGATGCGCGGAAGAGTACTTCGGCCCTCGATGCGACACAAATGACAAATCCTTGAGACCGAAATTTGTCACGCGCGCGTTGGCATATTGCAACGCGCAACCTTGGCGCGATAGCCGTCCCCGGAAAAACTTGCCGGGGCAGAACCGACGCTACAGCCGATAACGGATCTGGTCGGTCCAGAACCGCTCCAGCCGATGGAGGGTGCGGTTCATGCTCTCGAGATCGCTGAGCGAGATACCACCGACCTTCTCAATGAGGCTGAGCTGCCGGTCGACCAGTTCGTTCACCATGCGGCTGATTTGCTTGCCGCGCTCGGTCAGACGGATGCGGACGGCGCGCCGGTCGCTTTCCGAGCGCTGATGCTCGATACAACCGAGTTCCTGCAGCTTTTTCAGGTTGTAGGACACGTTCGACCCCATGTAGAAGCCCCGGCTTCGGATTTCCCCGGCGGTCAGCTCCATGTCTCCAATGTTGAACAACAGGAGAGCCTGAACGCTGTTGACCTCCTTACAGCCGATCCGGTCCAGCTCATCCTTGAGCACGTCCAGCAACAGGCGCTGAAGTCGTTCGATCAGCTTGAGCGTGACCAGATACGTCGGCTTGAGGGCGTTTTCGCTCTCTGGACGCTCGTGACGGGAGACGTTCAACGTGTTGTTCATCGCTTTTGCCTCGTTCGGTGTACTGCGCATACAACGAGGCCATGTTTAACGCAGACTAGCTAAAATGCACTTAATACGGGTGCTTATGGGTTTTTCATGAATATCGGTTGCATTTTAATGATGGCGGCGGCGGTCATTCGACCAGCGTCCAGTGGTCTTCCAGCTCCAGTTCGGGGACGTCGTCCAGCGGCGCGAGATAGGCGTCGATTGTGGCGTCGCTGACATCTTCCAAACGTGCGGGGTCCCACTGCGGGTTGTTGTCCTTGTCGACCATTTTCGCGCGCACGCCCTCGTAATGGTCGTGCCCGCGCAGGCAGCGCACCGCGCAGCGGAACTCCAGCTTGAGGGACTCCTTCAGGCTGTTCAGGCGGGCGCCTTCCTCGTAGAGCCGCAGCGTCAGCTTCAACGAAGTGGGCGAGTGCGCGCGCAGCGTCGCCGCGGTCTCGCGCCCCCAGTCCGCGGTCTCGCCGGTTTCCTTTTCCAGCCGGGCGATGATGTCCTCGACGCTTCCGGGCGCGAAGCAGCGGTCGATGGCGGGGCGCAAGCGCGTAAGTTCGCCTTCGCCCGGGTCCTCGTGCAGGCCGTCGAGCACAGGGTCGATCGGTTCGGCTTCGCGCACGGCCGCCTGGATGAGGTCGAATTTGTCCGCGCTGATGCAGTGCGTGGCCAGTCCCAGACGGTAGCCGTCCGCCGCACCGATCACTGCCCCGGTCAGCCCCATGTAAAGACCGATCCGCCCGGGAAGCTGCGGCAGGACGTGGCTCGCGCCGATATCGGGGAACAGGCCGATCGCTGTCTCCGGCATCGCCAGCTTGTAGCCCTCCGCCGCGACGCGGTGCGTGCCATGCACGCTGATGCCCACGCCGCCACCCATGCACACGCCGTTGATAAGCGAGACGGTCGGCTTGATGAAGCGCTGCAGCGTCCAGTTGTGCTGGTACTCGTCCCGGTAAAAGCGGATGCCAGCATCCTTGTCAGTGTCGCGCATCTTGTAGATCGCCTTCACATCACCGCCGGCGCAGAAGGGGCCGTCATCGTGGGCGCGCTGAATCACGCCGTAGATGTGCGGATTCTTCGCCCATTTGTGGAAATGGGTCTCCATTGCCCGGACCATCTCGAGCGACAGCGCGTTGAGTGCCTTCGGCCGGTTGAGGAGCACAAGACCGACGCGGTTATCCTCTCTGCAAATGACGTCCGGGGTCGGGGTGTCTTCGGCGGATGACGGCATGCAGCGTTTATCCCTGATGATCGCTGTTGGAAACAAAGTCGGTGGGCCGCGCGACGGTTCCCGCCGCGCCGCGGTTTGCTTATCACATCGGATGGGCAGACCAAATCGGGGAGGGCGATTTCGTGAGCCGGCTGTTGTTGATCTTGTTTCTCGGGCTGTGCGCAGCCGGGACGACCAAGGCCGAGAGGATGCCAGACCTGCCGGCGAAGCGGCAGCCGCCCGCGGCGTGGGCCAAGCCCGCGATCACCGATGGACCAACGCAATGGTCGCCAGAGGAAATTGTCGGGGCGCAACGCGCCTGCATCGCGGTGGTCGCGCGCGGGGCCTACGACCTGGAGCCGCTGGAGCCGATTCGCAAGGGCCGTTGCGGTGCGCCCGCGCCTGTGCGCCTGCGTGCCCTGCCGGGCGAGGCTGGGTTGCAGCTTGTTCCGGCGGCAACGCTCACCTGCGGTATGGCCGCGCGCTTTCGCGAGTGGGTGGACCGCGTGTTGCAGCCGACGGCGCGCGCCCGGCTCGGCTCGCCGGTCGCAAAGATCCGGCTGATGGGCACGTATAGCTGCCGTCGCCGCTACAATTCGCCCGACACCCGCATCAGCCAGCACGCGCGCGCCAAGGCGCTCGACATCGCCGCCTTCCAGACCGCGGATGGCCAGGTCATCACGGTGCTGGCGCATTGGCCGGGCGATGACGAGCGGTCGGCCTTCCTGCGTGAAATCCATACCGGCGCTTGCCAGATCTTTGACACGGTACTCGGCCCCCGCGCAAACGAAGCCCATGCCAACCATTTCCATTTCGACATCGGCAGCGGCGGCGTCTGCGAGTAGCCGCGAGGTCGCAGCGAAATCTGTTAGACTCGCGCGTGATTCGCAGATGGGGCAGGCTGGATGACACGTATAGCAGCCACCGAACCGTCGGATGCGATTGCACCGGTCAGGACGATTCCGGCGCGCCAGCGTGCGGTGCTGGTCGCCAACAATGCTTGCGAGGTAATCGCCGGGCAGGCAAGGCTGATCCGCGAAGCGCGAGCGCGCGGCCATGAACTGTTCTGTTTCGCACCACAGGATGCCGAAGCCTTCCGGGCGCTGTCGGCGCTGGGTGTCGAGCCCATAAGCCTGCCGGGAAGCGGTCGCGACAAGCATGACATCCGCGAGCTGGCGCTCGCGCTTACGAGCCTTGCGCCGGACGTGCTGATGGCGCTGGCCTGGCCGGCCGGTCGATTGGGCATCGCAGCGGCCGCACGGGCAGAGGTCGAGCGCGTCGTGGCGGCGTTTCCGGAAGTCGCTCAGGCACTGGCGCCGAATTGCGGCGACCGGCGGCTGCAGCGGGAATGCACGGCCCTGCTGTCGCGCTGCGACGCGGCGATCGTACCGGGGCTCGGGCGCGATCCGGTCGTTGACGGCCGCAGCCTGATGCCGCCCGGGCTGCAGCCGGTGTTCGTCGCCGGGCCGGGCGTCGACCTGTCGCGGTTCACGCATGTGCCGCTCTCACCGTTGACAAAAGGTATGGTTTTCCTTGCCATCGCCTATCCGGGCAGCGAGACCGGTGTCGGACTTTATTGCGAAACCGCATGGGCGCTGCAGGCGCGCCGCGGCTGCGCGATCTATCTCGTCGCCTCGCCGCCGGGCGAGGAGCCGTCCGCGGAGTTGCTGCGGCTGATGAAGGCGCATCGCGGGATCGTGCGCTATCTCGGGCCGCGCCGAGACATGGAGCGTTTGCTGGCTCGGGCGCACGCGGTCGTGTTCCCAGATGAGGTGCCCTGCCTGCCGGCGGAGGTCAGTCATGCGCTTGCCATCGGCCGGCCGCTGATCAGCGCAGATGTGCCTGCCAGATGGCAGGCAGTGCAGTCAGACGTGAATGGCCAGCGCTTCGCACCGGGCGATGCTGGGGCGCTGGCCGGCGTGCTTCAGAGCCTGTTGCGCCGGCCTGACCTGATCCCGCGCTATGCCAAGGAGAGCCGGCGGATCGCCGCGACGCGTTTTGACATCGACGGGGTCGTCGCCGCGCAACTTCAGGCGCTTGGCCTGTGAGAGGATTACATGACCGCGATTTCCTTGCCGCCGCAAGCATTGGATGTGCTGAATTTCTGGTTCGAGGAGCTGACGCCCGAGCAGTGGTGGCGCGACCAGACGCTGGATAAGCAGATCACTGCGCGTTTTCTCGATCTCTATCACAGATTGCGCCGCAAGGTTCCCGAAGAGTGGCGGGAGACGCCGCGCGGCGTTCTCGCGGCGGTGCTGGTTCTCGACCAGTTTCCGCGTAACATGTTTCGGGGAACGGCGGCGGCCTTCGCCACCGACGCCAAGGCGCGGCTGCTGGCTCACGAGGCGATACAGCACGAATTCGATGCGGAGTTAAACGTGGACGAACGGCTGTTTCTCTACCTGCCGTTCGAGCACAGCGAGAGCCCGGCGGATCAGGCGCGGGCGCTCGGCCTCATCAGCGCGCTTGGCAATGCGCAGTACACGGAGTTTGCGCGTCAGCATAAGAAGGTGATCGACCGCTTCGGCCGCTTTCCGCAGCGCAACGCTGCCCTCGTACGGATGTCGACGCTGGAAGAAGACGCCTTCCTGGAAGCGCGCGAGACGCAGTGGTAGCGATCAGAACGGGATTTCGTCGTCGAGGTCCTGATCGAAGTTTTCGGCCGGCTGTCCGCCGCCGCGCGATCCGCCAGACGGACCCCGGTCATAACCTGACTGGCCGCCTTCATTCATGCCCATGCCCTGACCGGCCCCCATGCCGCCGTTGCGACCGTCAAGCATGGTCAGCGTCGCATTGAACCCCTGGAGAACGACTTCGGTCGTGTAGCGGTCGTTGCCCTCGCGGTCCTGCCATTTCCGGGTCTGGAGCTGGCCTTCGAGATAGATCTTCGAGCCCTTGCGCAAGTACTGCTCCGCGATCTTGCAAAGGCCCTCGCTGAAGATCACGACATTGTGCCACTCGGTCTTTTCGCGGCGCTCGCCGGTGTTCCGGTCGCGCCAACTCTCCGAGGTCGCAACGCGCAGATTTGCAACCGGACGGCCGTCCTGCGTGTGGCGGATTTCCGGGTCGGCGCCGAGATTGCCGACCAGAATGACTTTATTGACGGAACCGGCCATCGCTTGTCCTTTCTCATGCCTTTCGCGCCGCGCCTTCGCGGCCACACTCGCTCATGAGACTAACCGCCCGTCGCCGCTGCCAGCTACCGGCGGCCATCATTTTCCACACCGGCGCGATGCTGAGCGTGTCCGTTCGCGTAAATGTTCCGGTTACGTTCTCACTTTCATCACGTAGTGTCAATGTCCCTGCGCCGGATCGGAACAAGTTTACGGATTTCACAAAATGTTGAACACGTCCGGCGGCGCCTGCGCACCGTATTCCTGCAGAGCTGCCAGAGGCGAAGTTCATGTACGACTATCTTGCCGATCATCAGCGCGAGCCTATCGCTTCGCGCCAGCCACATGCGCCTTCGGCGCAGCTTCTCGGGTTGGCGACGGCGGTGCCAGCGCAGTGTCTCGACCAGCGGACGGTAATCGAGAATGCGCGGCGCATCTTCGGCGGACGCACCAACCTGTTCGGGACGCTGGAGAGCGTCTACACAAACGCGCAGATCGACACCCGCTATGCCTGCCAGCCGCTTGACTGGTTCAACGCGCCGGCGGGCATTGCCGACAAGACGCGGTCTTACGAGACGCATGCCACCGGGCTGGCGCAGCATGCAGCGGACCGTGCGCTGGCCGATGCTTCACTGGCGGCCGGTGATATTGATGCGATTGTCTTCGTCAGCTCGACGGGGATCGCTACGCCCTCGATCGAGGCGCGGCTGATGAACATCATGCCGTTTCGTCCGGATGTACAACGGCTGCCGGTGTTCGGGCTGGGGTGTGCCGGCGGTGTCTCGGGCATGACGCGTGCGGCGCAGATGGCGGTGGCTCAGCCGGGGGCGCGCGTGCTGCTGATTGTCGTCGAGCTTTGCACGCTTGCCTTTCGCTATGACAGGCTCACGAAAAGCAACCTCGTGGCGACCGCGCTGTTCGGTGACGGCGCGGCGGCTGCTGTGCTTTCGAGCGAGGGCGGGGGTGAGGCGCCGCTCGGGGCGCTGGGCGCAGGAGGCGAGCATCTGTGGCAGAACACCCTGAATGTCATGGGCTGGGACGTGGATGATCAGGGTTTCGATGTCATCTTCCACCGCGACATTCCGCAGATCGTCGCTGGCGCGTTCAATGACGCCATGCACAGCTTCCTGGAGCGTGTCGGCTTGGACCCTGCGGCGATAGACCGGCCCTGCTGCCATCCTGGCGGGGTCAAGGTGCTGGACGCGCTTGAGGATGTCTTCGGGATCGAGCGCGGCGGGCTGGAGGCGGAGCGCGACGTGCTGCGCGGCTATGGCAACATGTCGGCGCCTACGGTGCTGTTCGTGCTCGACGAGTTGCGCCGACGCGGCGCGCGCGGCCAGCTCTTGATGACGGCGCTCGGGCCGGGCTTCACCGGCGCGTTTCAGCTCCTTACGCTGAACGGCGAGGCGGCATGACCTTTGGCTGGGCCTATATGCTGGTTGCCTGGCTGGTCGTGCAGCGGCTGGCCGAACTGGCCTACGCCCGCAAGAACACGCAGGCGCTGCTGGCCCGCGGCGGGCAGGAGATCGGCGCGGAGCACTATCCGCTCTTCGTGCTGCTTCATGCGACCTGGCTCATTACGCTGGCCGTGCTCACGGCTCCCTCCCCGCCGGTGCCTTGGGTGCTGCTCGCGGCGTTTGTGCTGCTGCAGGCCGCGCGCATCTGGGTGATTGCCACGCTCGGCCCGTACTGGACGACCCGCATCGTTACCGTGCCGGATGCGCCGCTGATAACGGGCGGGCCGTTCCGCTTCGTGCGGCATCCAAATTACGTCGTTGTGGCACTGGAAATTCCGCTGGTGCCGCTGATCCTCGGGCTGGAGTGGGTGGCACTTGTCTTCGGGGCGGCGAACCTGGCGCTGTTGGCCTATCGCATCCGCGTGGAAGACCGTGCGCTTCAGCCCCGGCGCGCCTGATTCAGGCGACGCCGAAGCCGTGCTCCGCGATGGCCCGGCCCAGCGGATAGGCCAGCATCGGGTCGTTTGCATCGACTTCCCGAAGGATTTGCGCCGATTTCTCGCAGTCGATGCGCATCTGCTCGACGAGCGAGTCCGCATCGGGGAAGCGTGCATCGTCGCGGATGTACGCGATGAACTCGACCTCCAGCTTCTTGCCGTAGAGGTCGCCGTCGTAGTCCAGCAGGAAGGTCTCCAGCACCGCCGGCCCGTCGTCGAAAGTCGGGCGGGTACCGAGATAGGCGGCCCCGTGCCGGATCGCACCGTCGACATGCACGCGCACGGCATAGATGCCATGGCGTAGCACCTGGCTTTCGGCGAGCGTGATATTGGCCGTCGGAAAACCGAGGTGCCGGCCCCGCCCCGCGCCGCCGGTGACCTCGCCGACGACGCGCCACCAGTAGCCGAGGACCTCCGCGGCGCCGCGCGGGTCGCCCTCGGCCAGCGATTCCCGCGCCCGCGTGGAGGAGAAGACTTCGCCCGCGCCCCCGACAGCGTCGACGATGTCAACGCCAATGCCGGCCTGCGTCCCCAGCTCCTGAAGCACGGTTGGGTTGCCGCCGCGCCCCTTGCCGAAGAAAAAGTTGTAGCCGGCCACCGCGTGCGAGATTTGCAGCCCGTTGACCAGTACCTGCTGCACGAACTCTTCTGCCGTCAGGCTGGCCAGCGCCGCGTCGAAGCGCACGACCGCCGCGATATCCAGCCCGAACAGCTCTATCAGCCGGAGCTTGCGCGGCATCGGCGTCAGCTCGAAGAAAGGGCGGTCCGGCTGGAAGAAGGTGCGTGGATGCGGCTCGAACACCATTGCCCCGGCCTTAGCGCCGCGGTCCTCGGCAATCTGCTGGGCACGCTTGAGCAGGGCCTGATGCCCACGATGCACGCCGTCGAAATTCCCGATTGCCAGGACGGCGCCACGCGTCTCCGCCGGCCGGTCCCGCCATTCGCGCACGATTTCCACGCGGTTCAGGCTCCCGTCACTGGTTGCTCTCTCGCCGCGGGACCATTAGCACGGCTTCGCCTTCGAGCACTACCCGATCCTCGACAGAACACGTGCACCGCAGCACCGCGCGGCTTTTCTCCGCGATGAGATCCGTGATCTCGGCGCGGGCAACGACCGTGTCCCCATGATAGACGGGCGCCAGGAACTTGAGTGTCTGCGACAGGTAAATTGCGCCGGCGCCCGGCAGCTTGGTGCCCAGCACGGTCGAAATATAGCTGGCCGTGAGCATCCCGTGGACGATTGGCGCCTTGAAGCGGGTGCGTGCAGCGTATTCCTGGTTGTGATGAACAGGGTTGGTGTCCCCGGTCAGCGCGGCGAACGCCGCGACATCGTCATCCGTGATCGTGTGGAAATATTCCTCGGCCATCCCGACGGCGAGATCTTCGAAGTGATAATAGTGTTCGGGCGGCGGAGCCCAGGCATCAATGTGTGCCTCGACGCTTCCAGCCGGGTGTGCCTCCCTTGTCTTGGCGCCGAGCGCCTGCCGCATCCGCTCAGGTAGCCATTTCATACGCTTGCTGCTCCTTCTCCCGAAATTGTGCGGATCGAGACCTATGGTCATTGCCTTTCTGTATCACCAGCGAAGCCGCTTCATGGCGGCCAGAGGTTTCTGCTGCGTGTCGGCGAACAGCGCGGCGATGGCGGCGCTGTCCAGCGCGTCACTCTCGTCCATGTCGACATGCAGGCCGCTGGCGACGAAGACGCTGTCGAGGCCTTCGGCGATCGCGCCCGCGATATCGGTGCGCACGCCGTCGCCGATAGCGAGGATGGCGCTGTCGGGCGTCGCTCCGGCAACCTCGCTCAGGCGCTCGCGCGCCAGGTCGTAGATGGGCGGGTGCGGCTTTCCGGTATAGACCACCTCTCCGCCCATTTCGCCATAGGCCTTGGCCAGCGCGCCGGCGCAGTAGATCAGCCTGTCGCCGCGCTCAACCATCAGGTCCGGATTCGCGCAGATCATCGGCAGGCCGCGCGAACGGAGCCGGGCGAAAAGCTCGCTGTAATCGTCTGGCGTTTCGGTCTCGTCGTCGAACAGGCCGGAGCAGAGCACGACCTCGGCCTCGTCCGGACCGGTCAGTTCGATATCCAGCCCGTTCAGCATTGGCCGGTCGCGCTCCGGGCCGAGCAGGAAGACCTTGTCGCCGCCGCGCCGCTCCATCTGCGCACGCGCGACATCGCCGGAGGTGACGAGAATGTCATAGCTGGCGCGGGACACGCCGATCTGATCGAGCTGCTTTGCAACACCGCCGCTGTGGCGCGGCGAGTTGGACAGGAGCACGACCGTTCCGCCTTGTTGGCGATAGCTCTCGCAGGCTTGAACCGCGCTGTCATGCGGGGTTATGCCGTTATGGATGACGCCCCAGACATCGCAGAACCAAGCGGCATAGCCCGCGGCCAACGGCGCGATATGGTCGATGACGGGTATGTCCGGCGGCGTTTCGTTCATGTCGCGTGCCTTGTCGCAGCCTGCGCCGTTGCCCCGATTGGTGCCCCGCCGCATATTTCTTGTGCAATGCAAAACTAGCCTCGCCGGGGCAGGACGTGCAAGCCGCCGCTTTCCCGGCCGGACGGAAGATCCGCCATGACGCGCTACAAGGTCACAGTCGAGTATGACGGCGGCCCCTTCGTCGGCTGGCAGATGCAGGCCAATGGCGCCTCGGTACAGGCAGCGCTGGTCGAGGCGATCAGGCGGTTCAGCGGCGAGGATGTCGAAGTGCGCGGGGCCGGACGCACCGATGCGGGCGTTCATGCGCGTGCTCAGGTCGCGCATTTCGATCTCGCCAAGGAGATGCGCCCGGATCAGATCCGCGATGCGATCAATCATCACCTGAAGCCGGCGCCGGTCGCGGTGTTGACTTGCGAGGCGGTCGCGGCGGACTTCGATGCGCGGTTTTCCGCCACGCGGCGGGAATACGCGTACGTCATCATCAACCGCCGCGCGCCGCTGACGCTGGATGCTGGGCGGGCCTGGCGCGTGCCGGTGCCGCTCGATGCCGAGGCGATGCACGACGCGGCGCAGGTGCTGACGGGCAAGCATGATTTCACCACCTTCCGCTCGGTTCAGTGTCAGGCGCGTTCGCCGGTCAAGACGCTCGACCGGCTGGACGTTATCCGCGCGGGCGAGCGAATCACGGTCCACGCCAGCGCGCGGTCTTTTCTGCACCACCAGGTGCGCTCGATGGTTGGCAGCCTGAAGCTGGTGGGGGAGGGCAAGTGGTCGGCCGACGACCTTCGGGCGGCGCTGGAGGCGCAAAAGCGCAGCGCGTGCGGGCCGGTCGCGCCGGCCTGCGGGCTCTATCTGGTCGGGGTTGGCTATGACTTAGTCT
Organism: Dichotomicrobium thermohalophilum; assembly: GCF_003550175.1. Lineage (NCBI taxonomy): Bacteria > Pseudomonadati > Pseudomonadota > Alphaproteobacteria > Hyphomicrobiales > Hyphomicrobiaceae > Dichotomicrobium > Dichotomicrobium thermohalophilum. The sequence goes on along the minus strand of NZ_QXDF01000001.1, from coordinate 1,872,972 downwards.
GAGGGACTGCGGTCGTGTCTCCGGTCTTCAGGCATGACACGTCGCCTGTCGGAAAATGCTGCCACGCTTTCCGGAGGCGTCACGAGTTGGCCCTGCGCCGCCTACCTTTTATCGGTCGCATATTCGATCCACAACCCAGAATTGTCGACGTAATGATCCTGCGGCGCGACAAGTCTTATGGCGGCGACGCCGTCGAGGCTTCCGGCCCAATGCACAAGCTCTTTTGGCCCCGCAGCCACCGGCGCTGTAAAGCGGAGCAACGGCTGCCAGCAGCGCAAACCGCTCAACATATCACAGCCGCCACCCGTTTTTAGCGTGTTGCGCGCCTTCTCGCCGAGACACTCTGCTGGAAGGGCTTGCAGCGTGAAGCCCGCAACCTTGACGTTTCGTTCGGACGGGCCCCCACTCACAAAGCCGGCGATTTCAGTCACCTTGCGCTGCGCGCCTGTGCTGGCCAGCAGATTGTAGATGTGGCTGCGGTACCAGCCCCAGCACTTGTCGCTCGGCGGAGGCACGGCCTGTCCCGGCCGTTCAGACAGGCAGGCATGTGCACGGCAATCGAGATGCGCCACATGAGGGAAACCGGTCCCGCCGTTCGTTTCGTCCACTTCCTCAACCAGGATCATCGCCCTGTGCGGATCGCCGCCCGCATGGACGGTGACCTGCACGGTGACGCCCCCCTCAACAATCTTGCTGGCAAGGTCATCGGCGATTTCCCCGTTTCGCATCAGGCGGCGCATGCGCTTTCGGTTTGCTGCGCTGTCGAAGAAGCCGTTCGCTTCATCCTCCGGATCGACGAATCCGGCCACATGATTGTTGAAGCGATCCTGCCGCAAGATTGCCCAGGAGGTATCGAGGCGCGCACCGTCAGCCGCATGCAGGTCGTGAGGGCCGATGAAGGCGGTATAACGGGCGACAACTGGCGGCACTGGAGGGATCCCATCATATCTGGTCTCTTCGCGCTCACGATCCTCAGCGGGCTGTTCATTTGGCGCGACAAGATAGCGCATTGTGACCCGGGTTTCGGTGCGCTCCGGCTGCCAGCTTGTCATCCGCGCTTGAGCAGGCTGCGTTCCCTGATCAATGGTGCGGGGCACCGCGGCGGTTTCACGGCGCTTGGCGTCAGTGGTTTCCAGGGATAGCGGTAAATTCGGAGGGAACGGTCCGATCGTGCCGTCCCGTGCCATTTTGATCAGCAGCCCCGCGCTGCTGTGATCATCTGCGCCAAATGCGGTCGTAAAGCCTGCGGCTAGGTATCCTTGCTGCGCTTGCGCGAGGTTTCCAATGAACTGGTTAATAATGCCGCGATCTTCGGGGCTAAGCCGTTTTTGCCACTGGATCGCGCCGTCTCTTCCCAAGTTCAGGAGCCATGCGTGCCAAGCATCCGGAGACTCCGGCCTGAAGGAATTGCTGTAACCTGAAAGCAGGAAGCTGTCTCCAGCTACAAGCAGGGTTGGCGACGTCTCAAGTCCGTCGCCGCCGTAGGAATACTGCCAGCGAATGTCACCGCCTGGCCCCAGCCGCATGACCCAGATGTCGCCGCGCGCGCTGCCGCCACGCCCAAAGGACCGTGTCGTACCCGCGAGCACATATCCGTCGGAGCCTCGGGTTTCGAGCTGCCAGCCCACATCGACGCCGCGTGCCGCTGGCCCGATCGGCCCGCCATAGGATTTCTGCCAGCGGATACGGCCCTCCTGATCAACCCGTACAAGCCAGAGTTCGCCGCCAGTCGCGAATGCTCCGCGCCCCGAAGTCATGCCGGCGGCGATGAAGCCGCCCGACGGGACCGGCCTTATCACCATGCCGGCATCGATCTCGTCGCCGCCATAACGCCTTTGCCAGAGCAGATCGCCGTCGGGGGCGAGACGGACAATCCACATGTCCATGTCCGGGACCTGGCCGGGCGCTATGTCCGTCACGCGTGGGTGTGTCTCACCAATCGCGATATAGCCGCCATCGGGCGCCTCGGTGATCGACTGCAGACTGTAGTGACGGCCCGTGCGCGTGCCATCGGGACGGATGTCATCGAATCGCCGGCCCCATTCTACATTGCCCGCCGCGTCCAGCTTGACGATCCAGGATACAGCTACCTCTTCGGAGCCGACGAAAGGCGGGCCGCGCCGCGGCTCCCGAGAGGCTGGCTTGAAAAAGTCGCCCACGAGGATGTGGCCTTTGTCCGCTGTCGGCTGTACCGCGCGGATGGCGCCGGAGCGCGGGGCCAGAAACCCTTTCTGTCCCTGGATTTGGCCCTGCCCATCAAGCTCCCAGCGCGCAAAGGCGAGGTTGCGGGGTTCCTCAATGGCATCTGCCGGCGTCTTGCTGCGCGCAGATCCAGCGAACGCAACGAATCCGTCAGTCTCGCGCGGCAGAACCGCGATGATACCAACGCCGCGTGAAGCCTCTGAGGTTCCCTCTACGCCTTCATATAAGGCGACCCAGCCGGCCTGCGCGGGCAAGGTCCAGACGCCGAGCATCATGGTCAGCACCACCACATATCTGCGAAGGCGGGCTTGTCGCATTTGAGGGTCTCTCCCTATTTTTTCGTAGGGCCGGTGTAAGATCCAAGCATAGTTTGTATGCCGCCGCTCCCGCATCATTCACAATGATCAATAGTCCGCCGGCGCTTGGAGGGAACCGTGCTTGCGGTGAGCGGCAACAATAGATGACGTAGCCTTGCGTCGAGCTGTCGCTCACGCGCGAGCAAGAAAGCCGATCTGCTTTATGATCCAAAATTGCGACCATACATTCGCCGTCGCGCCGATGATGGACTGGACGGACCGGCACTTCCGCTATCTGATGCGGCTGATCAGCCGGCGCGCGGTCCTTTACACCGAAATGGTGACGACAGGGGCGATCATTCATGGACCGCGCGCGCGGCTGCTGGAATTCGACCCGGTGGAGCATCCTGTCGTGCTACAGCTCGGCGGCAGCGACCCGGACGAACTCGCCGAATGCGCGCGCATCGGCGCGGATTGGGGCTACGACGAGATCAACCTGAACATCGGCTGCCCCTCCGACCGGGTGAAGCGCGGGCGCTTCGGCGCGTGCCTGATGGCCGAGCCGGAGCTGGTGCGGGACTGCGTTGCGGCCATGCGCGCGGCGGTGGACATCCCTGTCACAGTGAAGTGCCGCATCGGTATCGACGATCAGGACAGCGAGGCGGGGCTTGCCCACTTCGTCGAAACGGTCGCGGCGGGCGGCTGCGAGACCTTCATCATCCATGCGCGCAAGGCCTGGCTGCATGGCCTCAGCCCGAAGCAGAACCGCGATGTGCCGCCGCTCGACTATGACCGGGTCTATCGGCTCAAGCAGGCCCGGCCAGACCTGAACATCATCATCAACGGCGGCATCAAGGATGTGGCGGAGGCCGAGCCGCATCTTGCCCATGTCGATGGCGTCATGCTGGGACGCGCGATCTGCGCGGACCCATTCGTCCTCGCCGAGGTCGACAGCCGGCTCTACGGCATGACGGCCTTGCCGCTCGATCGGTTGGCGATCGTGCGCCGAATGTTACCGTACATTGAGCGCGAACTGGCGCGGGGCACCCGACTCTCGGCGATCACCAAGCATCTGCTCAACCTGGTACAGGGTCTGCCCGGCGCGCGATCTTTCCGCCGGCACCTGAGCGAGAATGCCGTGCGCGACGGCGCCGGCCCGGAAGTCGTGGAAGACGCGCTCGCCTGCGTCGAAGCGGCCCGCGAGGCCCAAAGTCTTCGCGGTCCGAGCGCGCCCCTCTCCCACGCCATCAGCCAGTGAGCAATTGCGGTCACGGTGACAGGGTCACAGATTGCCGAATTCTGTTGCGGTAGCCTTATCACAAACGCGATTCTCTTTGCGGGAGGAGTGGGAGACAATGTTTCCGAACACAAAAGTTCGCATGGGCGAATCCTATTCGCCGCTGTATTTCCTGGCCGCGCTCGGTGCTGGCGGTCTGACCGTGACCTTCTTCATGTGGCTGCTGCACTGGGTGCCGCACCCGGGACGCCCGGTGCCGATTTTCGGGGACATCGTGGCTGCTTTCACGTTGGGCAGCCTTCCCATGCAGGTGGCGATCGCGGTCGCATGGCTGGGGATCGCCTTCTTCGCCATCATGCATGTGCGGCTACTGCTCTGGAACATCAGCGAATTGCTGCGGTTCCGCACCACCGCGGCCTACGCGGCGCTGCGCAACAGCAATGATGAGACCCAGCTTCTCGCCGCGCCGCTCACCGTGGCAATGAGCGTGAACGTCGCCTTCATCCTTGGGCTGGTGTTTGTGCCGGGGCTGTGGAGCGTCGTCGAATATCTGTTTCCGCTTGCGCTTGTCGCCTTCCTCGCTGTCGGCGTGTGGGCGCTGGCCATCATGCGCGATTTCTGGGGCCGCATCCTCGCGACCGGCGGCTTCGACTGCTCGCGCAACAACAGCTTCGGACAGCTGATTCCTGCCTTCGCGCTGTCGATGGTTGGCGTCGGGCTGGCGGCTCCGGCCGCGATGAGCACGCAGGCCTGGATTGCCGGAGTGTCCTATATCGCATCGAGCTTCTTCATCGTCGCGGCGCTTATCGTGGCCGCTGTGAAGCTGGTGCTCGGCCTGCGCGCGATGATGGAAAACGGAGCCAACCCGCAGAGTGCACCGTCGCTGTGGATCATCGTGCCGATCATGACGGTCATCGGCATCGCGCTGATGCGTCAGGATCATGCCCTTCATGCGCATTTCGCCGCGGAAGGCGGAGCGGCCGAGTTGTTCTCGCAGCAGACCTGGTGGCTGGCGCTGCAAGTCGCCTTCGCGCTCTGGGGGCTGGTGGTCCTGCGTCGCTTCAACTACTTCGGCCGCTTCGTCACCGGCGGCGAGCGGTCGCCTGGCGCTTATGCGCTGGTCTGCCCCGGCGTGGCGCTGGCGGTGATGGTGCAGTTCTTCGTCAACAAGGGGTTGGTCGGCGTCGGGCTTGTCGACAAGTTCGGCATCGCTTTCTGGGTTGTCACGTTCGTCGCGCTGGCCCTGCAGGCGGTAACGATCTGGCTGGTCGTCACGCTCAATCGCAAGCATTTCGCGCGCGCGACCGAGGGGCGGGTTGCAGCGGCGGAATGACGGTCACCGCGGCCGGGCGGCGCGTGTGCCTCGCCCAATCCTCGCGCTGACCCGATCAAAATCAGCCTTGTACGCGTCCCCCGGAGTCTGAATTATAGCGCCGGGGGGCGTCTTCATGCCGGCGTCCGCCATCCCCGCCGTTCTGTCCCGTTCCGTCCGGCAGGAAACCCGCCGGCGCCCCTTTGGAGTTCCGCGATGGAGATCAGCTTGCCCTGGGGCGAACTCGCCTGGCTTATTGCCGCGCTGCTGGCGGGCGGGCTGCTCATGGGGTTTCTGGCGGGACTGTTCGGTATCGGCGGGGGTGGGATCCTCGTGCCGATCCTCTATGAGGTGTTCAATATCCTCGACGTGCCGCTGGAGGTGCGGATGCATCTGGCTGTCGGGACCTCTCTGGCCGTCATCATCCCGACCTCGATCCGCTCGGTGCAGTCGCATTACAAGCGCGGCGCGGTGGATATGGACGTCTTGCGCCGCGTCGGCCCGCCGGTGCTCGCCGGGGTGCTGACCGGGATCGTCGTGGCGAGCTTCGTGCAGGCGGCGGTGCTCAAGGTCGTCTATATCCTCACGACCTCGCTCATGGCGCTGAACCTCTATTTCGGACGTGGGCGCTGGAACCTGGGTACCGAAATGCCGGGCAAGGCAGTGGACCGCGCGGTCGGTTGGCTGATCGGCACGGTCTCCGCACTGATGGGGATTGGCGGTGGGGTGCAACTCACCACCTACATGACGCTCTACGGCCGCAAGATTCATCAGGCTGTGGCGACGGGCGCGGGGCTCGGGCCGATCATCGCGATCCCCGGTGCGCTCGGCTACGTCTGGGCCGGCTGGGATCAGGCAAGCCTGCTGCCGCCCGGTTCGCTGGGGTATGTCAGCCTGCTGGGCTTTGCGATCATCGGGCCGGTGAGCGTATATGCCGCCCCGATCGGCGTACGTGTGGCGCATGGGCTGTCGCGGCGCAAGCTGGAGGTCGCCTTCGCCATCTTCCTTACGCTGATGTCGATCCGCTTCCTGATCAGCCTGTTCTTCCAGGTGTAGTCAGGTCTTATCGTCATTGCCGGGTCAGGCCCGGCAATCCAATAAAGCCGTCAGGCATAGATGCCCGGATCAAGTCCGGGCAGGACCTGGAGCCGATTTAGAGGCGCTGGCCATCGCGTCGGATCAGGCGGCCATCGTGCTGCGCCACTCGCTCAAGCCCTGCGTGAGGATCTGCACGGCGGACCAGGTGAACAGCCCGGCCATCAGCGCGGCGACGATCACGTCCGGCCAGCCGGTCTGCGTGCCCCAGACGCCCAGCGCAGCAAGCATCACCGCCACATTGCCGATCGCGTCGTTGCGCGAGCACAGCCAGACGGAGCGGACATTCGCATCGCCGTCCTTGTATTTCACCAGCAGCAGGACGCTTGCCATGTTCGCGGCCAGCGCGAGAAAGGCAATCGCCCCCATGACTTGCGCCTGTGGGACGCCAAGCACGAACACGGTGTAGATCGTCGAGCCGAACACCCAGAGACCCATCGCCAGAAGACTCAGTCCCTTGATGAGCGCAGCCGAAGCGCGCACGCGCAAGGGCGCGCCGATAACGGCCATTGACATGCCATAGGTGAGGCTGTCGCCCAGGAAGTCGAGCGCGTCGGCCTGCAGGGCGCGGGAGCCAGCCAGATGGCCCGCCACCATCTCCACGAAGAACATGCTCGCGTTCAGGCCGATTACGGCCCACAGCCGGCGCTTGTAGTCCGGGGACAGCCCTTCGAAATTCGCTCCGCCGCCGCAGCACGACGCGCCCATTACGTCGCTCCTTGTGCAATGGCTACTGCGAACCTAATCTCTCTAGTAACTAGAGGTTCAAGAGGGTTGGCCATGTTTTCGATCGGCGCGCTGGCGCAGGAGACGGGCGTGAAGGTGCCCACCATCCGCTATTACGAGCAGATTGGCCTGATCGACGCACCGGCGCGCACGGCGGGCAATCAGCGGCGCTATTCCAAAGGCCATGCCGAGCGCCTGCGTTTTATCCGCCATGCCCGCGAACTCGGGCTGCCATTGGAGTCGATCCGCGACCTGATCGCGCTGAGCGCCTCGCCTGACCGCTCATGCGCGGAGGCCGACCGCGTGGTCAGGCAGCAGCTTTCCGCATTGCGCGAGCGGATTGCCAAGTTGCAGGGGCTAGAGCGCGAGTTGGCGCGGATCGCCGAGGGCTGCACGGCCAAGCGGGTGCGGGACTGTTATGTGCTCCAGGCGCTCTCGGATCATGCGCTTTGCGCGGACGAGCACTGACGCGCCTAGTCGAGCCGGCCACCGTCTTTGCCCGTCGCCGGCGCCGCGTCCGTGGTGGCATAGGTCTTGGCGTGCGCCTCGGCCATTTCGGCGGGTTCGCGGGCCGGGATCTTACCGTGCGCTGCGCCGGACGTGTCAACGCCGCGCGCCTCCGGTCCCTCGTCGATGCGCTCGTATTCGCTGGCAGGTAGGTCGCCCATGGGGCCGAGCGCCTCTTCGTCGCGCTCGAACAGGCGCGGGCTCTGCATATAAACGCTGACGAGGCGGGCCAACGCGATCAGCGAGTCGACATGCGTGCGCTCGTAGCCGTGCGAGGCATCGAGCGCGAAGCAGATGAGCGCGGCGCGCATGTCGTTGCCGGCCTCCATGGCAGCTGCCGCGTCGCTTCGGTAGTGATTGAACACGTCGCGCGTGTGCTCGATGTTGAAGCGCTGGCACAGATGCAGGAGGCTGCGCGTGAGGTGCCAGTCGAAGGGCCCGCTCGAATCCTGCATGGCGACCGTCACGCCATATTCGGAGGTGTTCTGCTCCGGCGCGATCGTGCCGTTGTCGACCGAGACCATCTCCGCGACATCGCCGTGCAGGATGTGCGAGGCACCCACACCCACTTCTTCCGAGATCGTGAAAAGCAGATGGCAGTCGAGGGGAACGGTCAGCCCGGCTTCCTGAATGGCCTTGGCCGCCGTCAGGACGGCCGCCACGCCTGCCTTATCGTCCAGATGACGGGCATTGATAAAGCCGTTGCCTTCGAATTGCGGGTTCGAGTCGACCGCGATGATGTCGCCGACATTGACGCCGAGCGCCATGGTGTCCTGCGCGTTTTCGATGCGCTCGTCCAGGCGCACTTCGACATTCGACCATGAGATGGGCAGTTCATCGACCTCGTCACCGTAGGTGTGCCCCGATGCCTTGAGCGGCAGAATGGTCCCGCGCAGCTTGCGCGCCTCATCCATGAAGACCGTGACGCGCGCGCCCTCGGCAAATCGCGCGGACCAGTGGCCGACCGGGGAAATCTCCAGCCGGCCGGAGGGCTTGATGCGCTTCACGATCGCGCCGAGCGTGTCGAGATGCGTCGAGACCGAGCGGTCCGGCGACGTGCGGGCGCCCGGCAAGTTCGCACGGATCGCGCCGCGCCGCGTCAGCTCGTAGGGGATGTCGAGCTTGGTCAGCTCGCTGCAAACGAAGCCCACCGCAAGATCCGTCATGCCTGTCGGACTCGGAATGTTGAGCAGGGTCTTCAGCGTGCTCAGCAGATAGCCGGTGTCCATTTTCAGGTCGCGGATGCGGCTCATGAGCGGACGGCCCTGTCTCTCGTCACGGTCTGCGGGAAGAGGAAGTCGATGAAGCTCTCGGCGGTTGGCTGCGGCTCGTGGTTGGCGAGGCCGGGACGCTCGTTCGCCTCGATCACGAAATAGGTCGGCTCGGATGGCGACGGCACGATAAAGTCCAGCCCGACGACGGGCATATCGAGAATGTCCGATGCGGTCAATGCGGCGTCGGCGAGGTCCGGATGCAACTCGGGTGTGACATCGTGAATCGTGCCGCCGGTATGCAGGTTTGCGGTCTTGCGCACGATCAGTTCCTCGCCTTCAGGAAGCACGGCATCCATGTCATAGCCTGCGCCCGAAACGCTACGCCGGGTTTCGTCGTCTACCGGGATCCGGCTTTCCCCGCCCGTGGCGGCTTCGCGCCGGCGCGACTGCTTCTCGATGAGCTGGGCGATCGTGTGTACACCGTTGCCCATGATAGCGGCCGGTCTACGGATTGCCGCGGCGATCACCTGTCGGTCGATGACGATGATGCGCAGGTCCTGACCGGTGATGAACTGCTCCATCAGCACGGTCTCGCACAGCGAGCGCGCGGCGGCCACGGCGGCAAGTACGTCGTCGGGGGTTGTGAGGTCGACATAGACGCCGCGGCCCTGTTCGCCCTCGGCGGGCTTCACCACCACGCGGCCGTGCCGGCGCAGGAAGTTCATCGCCTCCTCGTCGCTTTCCACGCGGATCTGCTCAGGCACTTTCAGCCCGCCTCGGCGCAGAAGCCGCTGGGTGAGCGACTTGTCCATGCAGCGGCTCATGGCGACGGCGCTGGTCATGTCACTCAAGGATTCGCGGCAGGCGATCGAGCGTCCTCCGAAGGAGAGATGAAAGAGCCCGGCTGCGGCATCCTCGATGTCAACGGCAATGCCGCGCCGGCGGGCCTCATCGACAATGATCCGCGCATAGATGTTGAGCTGCTCTTCCGGCGCCGGGCCCATGAACAGGCGCTCGTTGATCGGGTTCTTGCGCTTGATGCAGTAGACGGGGATCTGCTCGAAGCCGAGCTTGCGGTAAAGCTGGATGGCCTCCTCGTTGTCGTACATGACCGAGAGGTCCATGAAGCTGCGTCCGGCCTCGCGGAAGTGATGCGCGAGGGCCTGTACAAGCATCCGCCCAACGCCGGGGTGGGGGGCCTGCATGTCGACGCCCAGCGCCCAAAGGCTTGACCCGTTGTCCGGGTCGCCGAAGGCCGCGACGTGATCGACGCCCATCACCACGCCGAGCACCTCGCCCGTGGTGGGGTCGTCAGCCACCAGCACCGTGACGGGGTTGTCCGCGTCCAGCTCGTCGAGAAAACCGTCGTGCAGCGTGACCATGCCGTGAGACTGGTAGACCGTATTGATCGCATCGGCATCGTCAGGGCGGGCCTCCCGGATGCGAAAGCCGGGCGGCGCTGGCGCTTCGTCCTTCACGTTGCCCAGGTAGAGCCGGAAGGTGTGCGAGGGGTCGAGAAACAGCTCCTGCGGCGCGCTCGACAGGACGACATGCGGGTCGCGCACGTAGAATGCCACGTCCCGCTGGCCTTCGGTTTCCTCGCGCAGCGAATTCGCGAGCTGGTCCAGATCGGCAAACGTCTGTCCGAATATGAGCCGGCCCCACCCGCAGTCGACGATCGCGTTCGGCGTCGTCAGTTGGGCCTGTGCCTCTTCCGGCCGCGCGCCCCAGTGCTTCAGCGAGGCCATTTCGGCGAGGTCCTCGGGGCTGACGCGCTTGTCACGGTCCCCCATGTGCCTGCCTTTCGGTTGTCGGATACGGGTTAATCAAACGCGGTGATCTCAAATGCCGTGTTCCTGCAGCCACCACTCCAGCAGAGCAACCTGCCAGGTCTTCGAACCTCCCAGAGAGGTAATGTGGTCGGCCGGATTTTCGAGCAGCCTGTCGACGTAATCCTGCTGGAAAAGGCCCCTTTCCCGGGCCTTTTGCGAATGCATCAGGTCCTGGACCATATCATAAACCGGGCCCTGAATGTATTTGAGCGCCGGGACCGGGAAATAGCCCTTCGGTCGATCAATGACCTCGCTGGGGAGGACCGTACGCGCGACGTCCTTGAGGACGCCCTTGCCGCCGTCCTTGAGCTTTTCATCCGGGGGAATTCGCGCAGCCAGTTCCACCACCTTATGGTCGAGGAAGGGCACGCGCGCCTCCAGCCCCCAGGCCATGGTCATGTTGTCGACGCGCTTGACCGGGTCGTCGGCGAGCATCACCATCGTGTCGATGCGCAGCGCCCGGTCGACGGGCGTGTCTGCGCCTGGCAGGTCGAAATGCGCGGACACGAAATCCCGGCTATAGTCGCCATCGACCAAGTCCGGGGTGATGAGCTGCTCGTAATCCTCATGGTCACGGTCGAAGAAGGCCGCGGCATAGTCTGACACCGGGTCGTTGCTGTTGGTCAGCGCCTGATACCAGTGATAGCCGCCGAAGATCTCGTCCGCGCCCTGGCCGGACTGCACGACTTTCACGTGTTGCGACACTTCCTCGGATAGCAGGAAGAAGCCGACGTTGTCGTGGCTGACCATCGGCTCGGACATTGCCGAAATGACCTTGGGCAGTGCGCGGATTAGCCGGTCGCTGGTCGCCTGGATCTTGTAGTGTTCGGTGCCGTAACGTTCGGCCACGAGGTCGGAATAGCGGAACTCATTGCCTTCCTCGCCGCCAACCGTCTCAAAGCCGATGGAGAACGTCTTGAGATCGGTCTGGCCGGCCTCGGCCAGCAGCGCGACGATCAGGCTGGAATCCACGCCGCCCGACAGCAGCACACCCACCGGGACATCGGCGACCATCCGGCGCTTGACGGCGGCACGCAGCGTCTCATGCACCAGATCGCGCCAGGCCGAGGACGGCATGTCGGCATCGCGCGCCTCGCGCTGGAAGGTCGGCGCCCAGTAGACATGGTCGTTGCGCGTGCCGTCCGGCTCGATGATTGCGATTGTGGCAGGGGGCAGCTTGCGGATGCCGCGTACCATCGTGAAGGGCGGTGGTACCACGGCGTGGAAAGTCATGTAGTGATGCAGCGCGACCGGATCGATGCTGGTGTCGACGTCGCCAGGCGCGAGCAAGGCCGGCAGCGTCGAGGCAAAGCGCAGCGTACGCCCGCCGCGGACCTCGGAGAAATAAAGCGGCTTGATGCCCAGCCGGTCGCGCCCGAGGAACAGTCGACCGGTGTCACGCTCGTGAATCGCGAAGGCGAACATGCCGTTGAACCGCTTCACGCAGTCCGGCCCCCAAGCAGCGAAGGCCTTGAGGATCACCTCGGTGTCGCTGTGGGAGAAGAACGCATAGCCCAGCGCGATAAGCTCGTCGCGAAGCTCCTCGTAATTGTAGATGCAGCCGTTGAAGGCGATGCTCAGGCCGAGATGGGAATCGACCATAGGCTGGCGCGCGTGCTCGCTCAGGTCGATGATCTTCAGGCGGCGATGCGCGAGCCCGGCATGGCTGTGGGCCACCGCGCCGCTGGCATCCGGGCCGCGGGGGGCCATGCAGGTTGCCATCTTGTCGAGGGTGGACAGATCGGCGGGGGTGCCGTCGAAAGTGACTTCTCCGCAAATGCCGCACATGTAAGGGGGTAACGCTCGCTGCTTCTCGGGTGGGCGATGGCGTGCGGCCAATGAATGCGCACAGGCCAGCACGATCTTTCATGGTCTCGCCCGAGCATACCAGATCGCCCCCAGCTGGCAACCGAGGCCGCGTCAGCGGGTCAGTGAGGGCGAGCCGCCGGTGCGTGCGGCGGTGTTCGAGGACTGCTGCTCCTCATCAGAGAGAATGCGCGGCGGAGTCTGGTCGAACTCGAAGATTTGGCGCAGGAACCCGGGCGCAACGGCCGAAACCGGGTTGACCAGCACCTCGGGGTCATCCATGGCGCCGCGCACGGCATAGGTCATGCCGAAGATGCCCTCGCCGGTCCGCCCGGTGAGAAGATCGCCAATGATGGGGACCGAGCTGATCGCCGCGTTCAGCCCGTAGATCGGGACATAGGTGCCCGAAAGCTTGATCTGATCGCGCTTGAGATCGAGCCGCCCGCGCATGGTCGCGCCCAGGAGCGGACCGTTGATGATGGCATCGCGCAGGATGAACTGGCCGTTTCCGACCGAGAACGGGATCCGCATGGTGTTGAAATCGATCTGGGTGCGGCGCTTGACGGTGCGCCCCTGCCGGTTGGTCGGCACGCCGATGCCGTTGTCGCTGCCGAACAGGACCTGATCGACAACTTCGTCGCCGAGCACCTTGAAATTCCAGGCGTAGAGCGTGCCGATACGGTCGGCTTCGCCCAGACCGTCGAGGTTCACGCGCAGCGACATCTCGCCCCCGGCCATCCGCGAGTAAAGACCCACAAGTCGGAACGCGGCGCCGGCATCCGTTGCCTCTGCGAGCAGGTACCGCGGCTCGCCCGTCTCCTGACGCAGGCGCACGGCAAGCGGCGCTTCGCCAGCCAGGCGGCCATTCACGCTGAGCTTGGTCAGCCGGCCGGCATCCTTGCGGACATGCGCCGTCAGGTTGGTGATCGACGTGTCGTGATAGCCGATCACCGTGCTGATCTTGGCGGTGATGTCCACACCCCACTCGCGCGAGGGACGCTCTGGCTGGTCCTCGGCGAGCTTGCCCTTCGAAAAGAGCGAGCGGAAGAACTCGCGCCCGTCATAGCTGTCACCGGTGGCCTCGACACGCCAAACGTTCTGCTCATCGCGCACGCCGGAAACCTGCATGCGGGTCAGCAGGTTCGGCGAGAAGGTCGGGAAGTCGAAGCTGCGCGGCAGACCGTCCTCGCCGATCATGACCGTGCCCGAGATGGCGATCTCGTCGCCGACCATGCGGACATTTTCGAGGACGGTTCGGCCGGTTTCATCCTCGGCGACGTCGAAGGTGAGCAGGGCGCTTTCGCCCGGCGGCTTGCGGGAGGCGACGTTGATGAAGAAAAGTTCCGCATTCGTCAGGTCGGCTTCGACACGCAGACGTTGTTTGCCGTTCTCCTGCTTGACCGTGAGGGCCAGCGGCACGGTGCCGCGCACCACGTGATTGACGTCGAGGCCCAGTTCCGTCCGATCCTGCTCGTCGAGCGCCGCCCGCAGGCGCAGACCCGGCTGCAGCCGCTCTGGGGCACTGAAGATGCGGTGCCAGTCGACATCCACGGGAACGCCGTTGACCAGGACGTCGCCCTTGGCGTTCAGCGCTTTGTCGTTGACGTCGAATACGACCTTGCCACCGTTGACCGCGAGATCGGCCGCGAAGCCGGAGGCCCTCGGCTCTTCGAGCGTCGCGCGGCCGCGGATGCCCATGTCTTCGAAGTCCAGGTCTTTCAGCAGCGGAATGTCAAGGCTGAAAGCCCCGGCCAGCCGGCCGCTCAGGCCCTTGGGTTCCAGGCCGACCGCGCCGGCATAATTCAGCGGCTCATGGTTCAGAAGCCGATAGGCTGCGCCGGCCTCGGCCGACACCCGGAAATTCAACTCCGCCTCCGGAACTCGGGGTCGCAGGTCACCGATGACGAATTGCGCGTTCTCCAGGACCACGGGCGACCGATCGGGCAGGGCGATCGCGCTGTCCGGCACGTTGAACACGAAGCGCCGGCCACGCAGCATGGCGGTGCCCGGTCCGGTGCGGATTTCCGGCATTCCGTCAATGTAGGAGATGACCAGGTCATCGGTGCCAAAGCGCACATCGACGCTTTCGGCGGGCAGGTCGCCGTCGCCTTCCAAAGTGTGCAGGACACCGCCGGGGATATCCACATCGACCTGGCCACCGGTGATGCGGCCGCCGCTGATCGATTCTCCGATCCATTCACGCGCCCCTGGCGCGACGAACTTCGGCCAGATCAGCTTGAGGAACGCCACCGGCATCGCGCTGATTTCACCGGCAAGCCGCACCGCTGGCGAGCCGGGTGCATCCGTGATCTGACCGCTCAGGTCTATGAAGGCGTCGGCGGCCTGGACGCGGAAGCGTTCAAGGGTGATCCGGTCCCCGCCGTCGATGATCTGGCCGTTTGCGAGGATACCATCCACGGGAATGGCCGGGAGGCCGAACTGCTCGGCGGCAAGCGCGATCTGACTGGTCCTGAAACGATAGGTCCAGTCGCGCGCGGAGTCGTTCTCGGAACGTGGTGTGGCGGCAATATCTCCCACCAGCGTCATGCGGCTCTGGCCCCAGCGCAATGTCGACGGCTGGAGCTGAAAGCGCCCGGCCTCCTCGGAGTAGGTGAAGCGAAGCGTGCCGCTGTCGATAGCCGCTGGCTCCTTCTCGTTCCATGGTGCATAGATCAGCCCCTCGCCGAGCACGAACTCGCCGTCGGCAGCCGTGACCCGCCCGTCGCCGGCCATTTCCGCGCTGACGCTGGCGGTTACGGGCACATCGAGGCTGCGCAGCGGGGAGAGCATGGCGAATTCGGTTCCAAGCTCGCGGGGAACAAGGTTTTCCACGTTGAGGCCGAACGACAGCTTGTCGTAGCCGTCGAGCCGGGCGACTTCGAAGGTCATGTCCCAGGCCCGAGCGCTGGTTCCGACGCTGGCGCGGCCTGTCAGCACGCTCTGGCGGTCGCGCCGTTCCAGATCAACCTCGAAAGCGCGCACCTGCCAGCGCGTGACGCGCTCGGCCCGCGCAACAAAAAATTCCGCATCACGGATGCCAAAGCTGCTGAGATACGACGAGCTGTCCTCGCCCGCGCCGAGATCATTGAAGAGCTGGTTGACGGCTGGGACCAGCGCGATCGTGCGCTTGTTCTCTGCCGCAGCGTCGCCGGAGGAGGTTGTCACGGTTGCCGGTGCTTTCAGGGCCGGCGGGGCAACGCCGGACTGCGCATCGACCGTCAATGCAATGCCGTTGTTTTCGTCCACATGCAGGAGGACGCGCGGGCCGATCAGGTCGACGCTGCCGGCCGCCAGCCGACCCGTCAGCAGCGCCCGTGCGCTCAGTCCAACCGAAGCGAAGGGCGCTTCGGCCACGACCACGCCGCTCTGGTCATAGAGGCGCACGGTCTTGAGCCGAAACTCAATCCCGCCGCCTTCCGACAGCCGCATGACCGCGTCGCCGATGTCGATGCTCGGTCCCCGGAGCTGGCCGTTGACGGATTTTTCCACCGGCTCGACGAGAAAGGCCATCGACACCGGCCCCTGGCTGAGCCGGCCGTAGACCAGCGCCAGCGCGACCGCGCCCACCACGATGAGGCCGGTGACGACTTCCAGCGACAGGCGACCGCAACGTTTGCATGCCTTCCCGATGCGCATCCGCGCGGGCTCCGGCACGCGCAGCACAAGTGCGCGGGTTTTCGCGTCGATGCGGGCAAGATGACGTCCGGCCGGGGCGGCCAAGTCCTTGCACACGCTCATCGCCTGCCGGAACCGCCCTTGCCTGTGCTCGTCGTTCATCGTGCTTCCAAGGTGGTGACGGACTTGACCCCGCTACGCCCGCGCGCGGGAACAAACTGTCGCTGCCGGCCGCTCGACGCTTGCGCCGGCGCGCCGAATAGGCTTTGACAATCCGGCAGCTTTCATCACGAAAGTTGTCAATTTGTTTCAAGGGCAAAAAACGTCAAAAGGAAGGCATGGCGATGGTCTCTGAAGGTGATGTTGCCCCCGGTTTCGAACTGCCTCGGGATGGCGGCGGAACGGTCAGTCTCGAGGAACTCAAGGGCAAGCCGGTGGTCCTCTACTTCTATCCCAAGGACGACACGTCGGGCTGCACGAAAGAGGCAGTGAATTTCAGCGCTCTGGCCGACGAGTTTGCTGCGGCGGGAGCGGAGATCGTCGGCGTTTCGCCGGATCCGGTGAAATCCCACGACAAGTTCAAGGCCAAGCACGATCTGACCGTGACGCTCGCCTCGGATGAGGAGAAGCAGGCAATTCAGGCGTATGGGGTCTGGGTCGAGAAGAAGATGTACGGCAAGACGTACATGGGCGTGGAGCGCTCGACCTTCCTGATCGACAAGGACGGCAAGATTGCCAAGACCTGGCGCAAGGTGAAGGTGCCCGGCCATGCCGAGGCCGTGCTGGAAGCGGTCAAGTCTTTATAAGAAAACGGGAAAAACCGGCGCGCCCTCAACGTCAGATTGTTTCGCAACACCTGCGAAAAATCGTAAAAAAATTGCATCGGTTGATCCAAGTTAACCCATGACAGGCGCGGCGGTTCTCGCTAAGGTGCGCCCGTTATCGACGAGGCGGACAAAGGGCCGACCGTGGCGGGGGCACGGGTCATTGGGGGCACGTAACCGCGCATGACGATTGTCTCGCCGTTCCCTGGCGCATGAAGCGAGAAGGGTGGCGGGCTCTGGCGGGGTGTCGGGACGCCGGTCTGTCTCGCGGGCGTCTGCCCGATAACGCTATGTGCGAGTGACGAGGTCTCAAGAGTAACGAAAGCAGAGAGCGCCATGAGTAACTCTGAACAGAAGCCGATCCTGAAGACCACGAGCAAAGCTGCATCGAGCCCGTCGCCGGCGCCCTCGGCTCCGCCGAACGCGCCGATGGCCGGACCGCAGGGCGCGCCGGCACCGACCCGTGCCCAGGGACAGAAGGGCGACCGTGTGGCCCCGTCGATCATCGGCGAGGATCTCGCGATTACCGGCAACGTTATCTCGAAGGGCGAGGTGCAGGTCGATGGCCAGATCGAAGGTGACGTGCATTGCGGCTCGCTGATAGTCGGCGAAAAGGCGGAGATCACCGGCGGGATCGTTGCCGAGGATGTCGTTGTCCGCGGCCGAGTCATGGGCTCGATTCGCGGCGTGCGCGTGACCATGCAGGCCAGTTCGCATGTCGAGGGCGACGTCTTCCACAAGGCTCTGGCGATCGAGCAGGGCGCCTTCTTCGAGGGCAAGTCGCGCCGCGCTGAAGACCCGATTGCGACCGCGCCGAAGCTGGAAACGCCACAGACCTGATACCACTGACCAATTGCGTGGCGGGGCCGGAACATGAGCCCCGGCCGCGCGCTACGCTTTTCTTTCAGCCAGCAAAAGCCACTGCGGCCTGACGGTCGCGGCAGCCGGCCCGTTGTGTTATCCTTGCGGGCATGAACAAGTGTCTGTTCGCGATTGGTGTAGCCCTCTGCCTGGCGGTGCCCGGCGGAGGTGTCTCGTGGCAGGTGTTGGCTGAGCCGGCCGCCGAAACCCAGTCGGTTTATGACCGTGAGAAGCTGGAGCGGCTGTACCGTCAGCTCAAACACGCGCAGACGCCGGCCGAAGCCCAGCGGCTCAATGATCGCATCTGGGCTTTGTGGACCGAAGGCCCTGACGAGCGCGCCGGCGAGCAGATCCGGCAGATTTTCCGCTACCGCCGCTGGCGGGAACTGGATCGCGCGCTCGAAATCGCCGACGACCTGACGAAGCGTTTGCCCAACTATGCGGAAGGCTGGAACCAGAAGGCCATTGTCCTTTTCGAGATGGGCCGACTCGACCGGTCGCTGGCGATGATCGACAAGGTGCTGGAGCTGGAGCCGAAGCATTTCGGCGCGCTCTCCGGCAAGGCGATCATCCTGTTGCGGCAGGGGCGGGTGAAGCTGGGCCAGAAGGTACTCCGTCGGGCCGTCGAGATCCATCCTTACCTGGCCGAGCGCCGCTTCCTGGTGGAGGAGCCGGGCGATCCCATCTGAGGTGGGGCGTGGTTTTTCCGGTGGAGGGCGCGAGGTCGAACAGCGTGCCTGCTTGATTTCGCGCGCCGGATCGCCCATGCTCGCGCGGACTTAGGGGTCGATACCATGTTGGCCCCACTACTGATCCTGCGCACGGGCCACGCCGCTCAACCTCGCTTATGACGATCTATTTTCACGAGCGCGACCTTCCCGATGGACTTGACCTCGGCAGAAGCGTCGCCGTCGACACCGAGACCATGGGCCTTGAGCCGCGCCGTGACCGGCTCTGCCTCGCGCAGCTTTCCGCCGGCGACGGTACCGCGCATTTGGTCCGTTTTGCGCCGGGCGTCTACGCGGCCCCCAATCTTTGCCGCCTGCTGGCCGACCCGGGGGTGCTCAAGCTCTTCCATTATGGGCGCTTCGACATCGCGGTGATGGGGCATTACCTCGGCGTTTTCGCCGCGCCGGTCTATTGCACAAAGATCGCCTCGCGCCTGACCCGCACCTACACCGACCGCCACGGGCTGAAGGACCTCTGCCGCGAACTCATCGGCGTGGAAATCTCCAAGCAGCAGCAGATTTCTGACTGGGGCGCGGACTCCTTGAGCGATGAGCAGAAAGCCTACGCGGCTTCCGATGTGCTCTATCTCCACCAGCTCAAGGACAAGCTCGACGCGCTTCTCGAACGGGAGGGGCGCGCCGAGATCGCTCGGGCGTGCTTCGACTTCTTGCCAACCCGGGCGCGGCTGGACCTGATGGGGTGGGCAGACCGCGACATTTTCAGCCATTCATGAGGCCGCGCGCAGGCGTTTAGTCGTCCAACTGTCAACATATTCCTCGCGTTGTCTGCGATCCGAGCGATGGCGGTTTGCCACCGGGCTCAATCGAGGGGCGCATGTCAGTTGATGCCGATCACGCCGGCCAGTCGCGCGGCTTTGTCGTCCAACTCTCGACCGAAGAGCGGGCTCGGGCCTTTCGTGCGGCACGGCGGCATTCCATCGCGGTCAAGACGCTCAAGGTGCTGTTGCCGCTGGCCGCGCTCGGGATGGTCAGCCTGTATTTCATCCCTACGCGCCTGGCCATCGAGATCGACGGTGCGACAGCATCACTGGAGGGCGTGTCGGTTGAGTCGGGCAACCTGAAAATGGTCAATCCGAAGCTCTCGGGCATGCATCCCGACTATGGCCGCTACGAAATCCGTGCGGACACGGCGATGCAGAATGTGGATACGCCGCAAAAAGTCCTCCTGGATGCGATTACGGGCTCGCTGGTGTCACCGGATGGCGATACCACTCGCCTGCAGGCGCTGAGCGGTCTGTTCGACACCGAAGCCCAGCGTCTTACCTTTCAGGACGGCGTTTCGATCGAAGGGCGCGCCGGGTTATCGGTCAAGCTGCGTTCGGCGACCGTTCATTTTGCTGATCAGTTGATTGTCTCGGACGAGCCGGTTTCGATGCAGTTCCGCGGCAGCCGGATTACGGCAGATGGCGTCCGATTGAACACGGGCAAGGCGCGCGTCGTGTTTTCGGGAGATGTGAAGGTCCGGCTGGAGCCACGGAGGGAAACGGACACACAATGAAACGGAAGACAGCATCGCTTCGCCAGCCGCGCCTGCGGCAGGTTTGGATGGCGGCGGCCTTCGTCGTACTCGGCCTGTTCGCAAGCGTCGCCGTGGCGCCCGCGCTGGCGCAGAGCATCGGCAGCAGCTTCCAAGCCTATCAAACCAGCACCGACGAGCCGATCGACATTGAGGCCGATCTGCTTGAAGTCGATGACAAGCAGAAGCAGGCCGTGTTCAAGGGCAACGTGGTAGCACGTCAGGGTGGTTTCTCGCTGAAGGCGAAGGAACTGGCCGTTCACTACACGGGCCAGCCAAGCGGTGACGTCGCGACGGCGAGCACGGGCGGCAGGAACGCCAGCATCCGGCGGATCGAGGCCAAGGGCAAGGTTCTTGTCACCACCAAGGACGACCAGACCGCGACGAGCGAATGGGCCAATTTCGATGTGGAAGAACAGGTGGTCACCATCGGGGGTAACGTCGTGCTCTCTCAGGGCGAGAACGTGCTGCGCGGCGATCGGCTGGTGATCGACCTGAAAAGCGGCAAGAGCCGTTTCGAGGTCAAGAACGAGTCGGGCAAGCAGCGTATCCGCGGGCTGTTCCAGCCGCGACAGGACTGACTGGCGCTGGGGCAAGCAAATTTCGGACCACTGCAACGACGGATTGTGTTAGGCTCCTTTACGCTTTTCTAACCGTTTTGATCCGGGACGCGAACGACGACCGCCCATGGCCATTACCGAACGGCGCCGACAGCCCGCGCCCCAGCCGCAACGCTCCCGCCGCGCGCCGCAGCAGGCCGTGCAGCCGGTTCCGCACCCCCGCGCGTTGGACGAGGCGACAGGGACGCTTGAGGCCGAGAACCTCACCAAAAGCTTCAAGAGCCGACAGGTCGTCGGCGGCGCGAGCCTGCACATCCAGCGCGGTGAGGCGGTTGGCCTGCTCGGGCCGAACGGGGCGGGCAAGACAACGATCTTCTACATGATCACCGGGCTGATCCCGGCCGATACCGGGCGCATCGTCATCGACGCACACGACGTCACACGCCTGCCGATGTATCGCCGGGCGCGGCTGGGCATCGGCTATCTGCCGCAGGAGGCGTCCATCTTTCGCGGCCTGACGGTCGAGGAGAACATCCGCGCGGTGCTGGAGATCGTCGAGCCGAACCGCAAGGAGCGCAAGCATCAACTGGACGCGCTGCTTGAGGAGTTCCGGATCACGCGGCTGCGCAAGTCCCCGGCCATTGCGCTTTCCGGTGGCGAGCGCCGCCGGGTCGAGATCGCCCGGGCGTTGGCGAGCCGGCCATCCTACATGCTGCTCGACGAGCCTTTTGCGGGGATCGACCCGATCGCCATCGGTGACATTCGCAATCTCGTTCACCACCTGAAGGATCGTGGCATCGGCGTACTGATCACCGACCACAACGTTCGTGAGACTTTGGAGCTGATTGACCGGGCTTATATCATTTACGAAGGTCGGGTCTTGATCGAGGGCACGCCCGACGAGATCATAGCGAACGATGAAGTCCGCCGCGTGTATCTCGGCGACCAGTTCTCGCTTTAGCCCACCGTTCCGTATCGCGTGCAAGGAGTAAGCCTGCGATGGCGCTCAGATTGGAGCTGAAGCCCAGCCAATCGCTCGTCATGACGCCGCAGTTGCAGCAGTCGATCAAGCTGCTGCAACTCTCCAACCTCGAACTGGCCTCTGTCATCGATCGGGAACTGGCGGAGAACCCGCTTCTGCAGCGCGCGGAGGAGGCCGAAGCGGGCGAGAGCACGGTGAGCGAGGCGGACTTCAGCCTGGAGCAGGCGCCGTTTCCTGAAGGGGGGGCGAGCCTCTCGACACCCCAGGCGGGCGCATCCGGCGAGCCGCCGCCCGGCGATTTCGCGCCGCCCGAGGGGCCGAGCCTGCGCGCACATCTGGAAGAACAGCTAAGCCTTGCCGCGCCGAGCCCCAAGGAGCGGATGATCGGGCTCAACCTGATCGACATGATCGACGAGGCCGGCTATCTCCGTGGCGATACCGGCCAATTGGCCGAGCGGCTGAATGTCGCGCCGGAGGACGTGGAGCGCGTGCTGACCCTGCTGCAATCCTTCGACCCGGCGGGGGTGGGCGCGCGGGGTTTGCCCGAATGCCTGGAAATCCAGTTGCGCGAACAGGGCCGGCTCGATCCGATGATCGCCACGCTGCTGCGCCATCTCGACCTGATCGCTGCGCAGGATCTCCCCAAGCTGGCGCGGCTGTGCGAAGCTGATATCGAGGATGTGCGGGACATGATCGCCGAGATTCGGCGACTGAACCCAAAGCCGGGCCTGTGCTTCGGCGGGGCGCCGGTGGCGCAGATCACGCCGGATGTGGTCGTGCGCGCCCGGCCCGACGGGAACTGGCATGTCGAACTGAACGGGCAAACCCTGCCACGCCTGTTGGTAGACCGCGCCTATTTCGCCACCGTGCGGGCCCAGGCGAGCCATGATGACCGAGCCTTCCTCGGAGATTGCCTGAACGCGGCGAACTGGCTGGTCAGGAGTCTGGATCAGCGCGCCCGAACGATCCTGAAGGTGGCCGAGGAGATCGTGCGCCGGCAGGACGGCTTTCTGCGCCACGGCGCCGAGCATCTCCAGCCAATGACGCTACGGGACGTGGCCGCCGAGATCGACATGCACGAATCGACCGTCAGCCGTGCCAGCGCGCATAAGTACATGGCGACGCCGCGCGGTCTCTTTGAGTTCCGCTATTTCTTCACCTCCGCCGTCGCGGCGGCCGACGGTGCCTCCGCCCATTCCTCGGAGGCCGTGCGCCATCGTATCAAACAACTTGTGGATGCTGAGACACCTGATTCGGTTCTCTCGGATGACCAGATCGTCGAGGCGCTGAAGGCCTCAGGGATCGACATCGCACGGCGCACGGTGGCCAAATACCGCGATCTCATGCGGATCCCGTCCTCGCGCGAGCGCCGGCGCGCCAAGAAGCTCGAATTGATGCAGTCGGGCTAGGACGAAAAATTATCCCCTGCGACATATTGCACGCCAACTCATCAGCAACAAAGTGTGAGATCAGCAGAATTGACTTCCGCGGGGGCCTTGTCTACCGTCCGCGCATTCATCGACTGGGGCGCCTCTGGACCGGCGCTCCGTTCAGCCCGATGCGCGCCAAAGGGACCTCGGCCAAGGCCGACCGCGCCGGGTCAAGACTGCCCCGAGACGTGACGCAGTGTGGGAGCGGCGCTAGAATAGAACGAGCTGTGCCGTAGCCGGAACACGCATGCCGGCGGTGACGGCGTGGCGCGACGAAAGATGCGCACGGGGCGCCATCGCGGCCCGTCGGGCCGGCCGCAGAATGCATCAGGCCCGCCTTGTACACGTCATGTTCGGCGCCAGGTCCAAGTCGAGGGACAACCGAAGGGAATGACCATGGATCTCAGCGATCTGATCTCGTCCGAAGGCATCATTCCGGCTCTCAAGGCCAACAGCAAGAAGCAGGTGCTGCAGGAGCTGTCGAAGAAAGCTGCGGCAATGACGGG
Source organism: Dichotomicrobium thermohalophilum (assembly GCF_003550175.1). NCBI lineage: Bacteria > Pseudomonadati > Pseudomonadota > Alphaproteobacteria > Hyphomicrobiales > Hyphomicrobiaceae > Dichotomicrobium > Dichotomicrobium thermohalophilum. The sequence continues at coordinate 1,849,702 of NZ_QXDF01000001.1, read as the reverse complement.
CCTGGCGCAGAGAGACATCTTCGACACCCTGCTTCAGCGTGAGCGCCTTGGCTCGACCGCTACGGGCAACGGGATTGCGATTCCGCATGGCATGGTGCCCGGGCTTGAGCGCGTGACGGTCCTGTTCGCGCGGCTGCAGAAGCCGGTCGAATTCGAGGCGATTGACGAGAAGCCGGTGGATTTGGTGTTTCTGCTGCTGGCGCCGGAGCGCGCGGGCGCGGATCATCTGAACGCGCTGTCGCGGATTTCGCGGCTGCTGAGCAAGGCGAACGTGGCGCAGAAGCTGCGCGCCTCCAACGATCGAGACACGCTTTATGCGTTACTGACGGAGCCGATTGCTTCGCACGCGGCCTGAGCCCGGCACCGCATCAAGTCTGAACACGCAAAAGGCGGCCCGAAAGGCCGCCTTTTCTATTGGCCAACTGAGGCCCGCCGCGGATTGGCGGCGGGCCTTCGCTTCTTATGCCGCCGCGGCAGCCTTGCCTCGCGGCTCGGAATACAGCCCCTTGAACAGGGCGTAGCACGCCAGCAGCAGGATCACCGCGAAGGGGAAGCCGGTCGAAACCGCGGCCGCCTGCAGTGCGCCGAGGCCGCCGCCCAGCAGAAGGGCGATCGCCACCAGTCCCTCGAAGGTGCACCAGAACACACGCTGGGAGACCGGGGCGTTGACCTTGCCGCCGGCCGTGATGGTGTCGATGACCAGCGAACCGGAGTCCGAGGAGGTCACGAAGAATACGATGACCAGGACCACGCCGATAAACGAGGTGATCGCCGCCAGCGGCAGGCCGCTGAGCATCTCGAACAGCTTGAGCTCGAGCGCCGCGTCGGCGATCTGGGTCATGCCGGCTTCTTCGATCAGGGAGATGGCGGTTCCCCCGAACGCAGTCATCCACAGGACCGACACGATCGTCGGGACAAGCAGCACGGCGATCATGAACTCGCGCACCGTGCGGCCGCGGCTCACGCGGGCGATGAACATGCCAACAAACGGTGACCAGGAAATCCACCAGGCCCAGTAGAACGAGGTCCAGCCCTGACGGAAGTTATCGTCATCGCGGCCAACCGGACTGGACAGCGGGATCAACTCCTCGCCGTAAGCGACAAGGTTGCTCACGAATCCGCTCAACACGGACATGATGCCGCCGGCGAACATCACGAAGAGGAGCAGCGCGGCCGCCACAACCATGTTGATCTCGGACAGCACCTTCACGCCGCCGTCAAGACCCCGCAGCACCGAGATCAGAGCCACAGCCGTGATGGCGATGATCAGGATGACCTGGACATCGACCGTGTTTGGCACCCCGAAGACGAAATCCAGACCGGCGTTCGCCTGCTGCGCACCCAGACCCAGCGATGTGGCAAGGCCGAAGAGCGTGGCGAAAACGGCCAGGATGTCGATGACGTGGCCGGGCCAGCCCCAGACTCGCTCGCCGAAGATCGGGTAGAATAGCGAGCGGATGGTAAGCGGCAGCCCCTTGTTGAAGGAGAACAGCGCCAAGCCGAGCGCCACGATCGCATAGACCGCCCACGGGTGCAGACCCCAGTGGAAGATCGTCGCGGCCATGCCGAGCCGTCTCGCCTCGTCGGGATCGCCAGCAGCACCGGCAAGCGGCGCCCAGCTATCCGGGCTTCCCGCGCCTTCGGCGACGGACGAGCTGTAATGCGATATTGGCTCGCTGACGCCGAAGAACATCAGACCGATGCCCATCCCCGCTGCGAACAGCATGGAGAACCAGCCGAGATAACTGTAGTCTGGCGTGGCATCGCGGCCGCCGAGGCGGACGCTGCCGATCGGCAGGACAATGCATGCGATGCAGACGAGCACGAAAATGTTGCCCGCGGACAGGAAGAACCAGTCGAGGTTCGAAGTCAGGAACTTCCGCATTCCGTCAAATGCGGGGCCAGCGCTGTCCTGGAAGATGATGGTGAGCAGCACAAAGGCAATCACCACCAGGCCCGAAACCAGGAACACCGGATTGTGGATATCCAGGCCGAAAGGGCCGATTTTCGGTGTGATGTTATCCTGACCGATCTGATAATCGGTCTCGATGATATCGGCCGGCCCTTCGGGACTTGGGACGGCTTCGACGTCAGTGTCAGTAGTCAATGCTCTTCCCCTGTTCTGCTTTTTCTTTCAGGCTTTCTTAGCTTTGCCAGAGAAATATTTCCTAGCGGACCAGGAAAACCGAGACATCAGAGTGTGATGCCACCGAGCCGCCATGCGACGGCCAGATGTAGTCGGTCACGTTGGGAATATGCGATTGCATGACGACAAGATCTGCCCGCGTCTCGTGGACCGCCTTGAGCAGCGTATCGTTGATGTCGATGGCCGGGTCGGTGCTTGTGTAAGCTTTCGAGGAGGCCTCGTGGCCATGCTTGCTGGCCTGGTCCTGCGCGAAAGCTTCAAGTTTTTGCGCATATTCGGATGGATTATGCGCGACCGGGCTGGGTGTTTCCGGCGTCACGCCGACGTAAGTGACCGGACTGCCGTAATGCTTCGCGAGATCAGCCGCGGTCTGCAAAGCTTTTTGCAAATGTTCAACATGTGTCAGATCTACGGGAACCATTATTTGTTTATACAAAGGAGCCTCCTTGTTTCGTCGCCCTGAGTTTCCCGGAGAGGCCGCTGAAGCGGGCTCGTATCCTGACGCGAGACTTGTGCTTAATCATCGCACGAAGGCAGGCTAGCATGACATATTCGCGCAAGCCAGACCCATTATCCTTCTGAGATTTTAAGCAATATCCCGTTTGAAGAATCGGGTATCCATCGTGGAGCGCGAATCACAGCACGGCGCGCAGGATGATGTAAAGCCCCAGCAGCATCAGCGCGTAGAACAGCACGCGGCGAAACAGTGACTCGGACAGGCGCTTGGCGAGGCGTTGGCCGATTTCCATCCCGATAAGGGCGGGGATGAGCGCGGCGGTGGATATTACCAGCGTCTCCCGCGTGACGATGCCGATCTGGCCGAGCGTGAGCGCGAGCATGATCGCGCAGGCGCCAAACAGCATGCCCATGGCCGGCACGAGTTCAGCGCGTGGCAGGCCGAGCGACTGCAGGAAGATAACGCCGGGCACGATGCTCGACCCGGTCATGCCGGTAATCGCGCCGGTCGCGGCGCCTGACAGTGCGCCGGCCCAGGTCTCGTGCCTCGGCGGTATCTCCAGCCGGAAATGCGCCAGGCTCGCTATGGCGTAGAGGATCAGCACCACCCCCAGCACCCCGGACAGCAGCTCGACATCGACGAAGGTCAGCGCCGTCGCGCCAGGGATCACCATCACGACTGCCGTGCTCAGGAACAGCCAGTGCCGGCGCAGTGCAGCGCGCAGGTTGGGGCTGTAGGCCGTCTGCCAGACATTCGTTATACACGTCGGGATGACCATGAGTGCGAGGCCGTTGGTCAGCCCTAGCGTCGCGGTCAGAAGGGCAACGCTGACCGAGGGCATCCCCATGCCGACGACACCCTTCACGGTTCCGGCGATCAAAAAGGCCGCGGCGATCAGGGCGAGTTCGGCGGGGTCATACATCTTGTCGCCGTCGCTTGCCGGAGATCAGCGCGCGGCGCGCTGTTCCGGCACCGGGCGTTTCGCCGGGAGGGGCGCTGGCGCTGGCGCGGACACAGGCTCTGGCGCTGGGCCGTTCAGCAATTCCGGCCGGTACTCGAAATGCAGCGTGTCGTAATGATACCACTTCCCGCCCCAGATGAAGCCGTGCTGCTCGAAGATCTCGACGATTTCCCAGGGGATGCGATTACGGTAGACCAGAGTCTCGCCTGGCTCGGCGCCGCTCCAGCGCCAGTAGTCGCCGTATTTCGCGTTGATATCCACGGCAGCGCCGAAGGCGTGGACGCTGAAACGCTCGGTCCCGGCGATGGTGCGGCAATGATAGGTGCCGGCACTGGGGCGCAGGTATTTCATGAAACGCTGTGGCAGCTTGTCCAGCTTGTTGGAAACCTTCTGCAGCGCGTCGGCAACGCCGTTCACCTTGGTCACGCGCAGCGTCTTGCCGTAGTTCTCCGGCAGCCAGACAACCTCCTTCAGCCGCGCGCTGACCGCCCGCCGGTCATCCTTGCAGTTGCCGTACATCTTCTCGAAGAACGGCTCGTAGCGCACGCGGCCCGGATCGACATTTTCGAGCGGCGGCACACCGCGCAGGCCGCGCGGATATTCGGCGTAGAACTGGTCTTCGAGGTCCGGATCGGTCAGGCGCTGCTTGAAGGTCTTTTCCCGCCCGTCGTCGAACGGCATCCGTGTGCCGTCGTGCCAGATGATGGCGTTGTCCTCGTAGCCGGCGAGGAAGGCGGGATAAGCGGACACCAGCCGGCGCATAAGACGTTCGTTGCGGCTAAGCGGTTTGGCCGCGGGCTCTGTCTGCTCCCGCTTCGCTCTCGGCGCGGGTTCCTCCGGCGCGACGGTTTGCGCTGCTTCGTCGTCCGCCGGGGCCTCGGCTGCCCGTTCGACTTCGGCGTCCGCGGACGCCGGCAAGGTCCTGCTCTGGCCGGCATCGACCATGTTTCCCGTCTGCTCGGCCAGTCTGGCTTCCGCCGCGCGCACCGGCTGGTGTGCTCCGGGCTCTGCCTCGGGGCGTCCCGAGTCCTGCGCGGATTTCGCCGCCGCCAGCGCGATCAGCGCTATGAACAGCAGATGGGTAAGCCCCGATGCCAACGTCCTGATTTTCACAAGCTTGCCTTGATTGTGCTGCAGTCCGCGATGGCGACGAAAGGTTAATGGCCGGACGGAATTGAAACTGCGTTGCGCATGGTGATTGACTCACCAGATCCGCCGGCTTGCGCTTAACACAGAAGAACAGATGGTGGGAATAATGACAATTTTGCGTTTTGGATATGTTGGCGCCTTGGTCATGGCTCTTGCGTTTGGGGGATCGGCTATGGCGCAGGACACAGATGAGCAGGGCGTGCCCGATCCCGGCGGCAGCGACCAGATGGAGATGATGGACGAGCAGGGCACCGGCGACGCTGTGATGGATGAACAGGACATGGAAGAGCCGGTCGACCCGGCTTCGCCCGAGGCTGACGGCATGGACGGCACCATGATGGATGAACAGGACATGGGCGAGCCGGATGCCGATGCCATGCAGGAGGAGACGGGCCCGGCCGACATGATATCCGACAGCTCGGAGCGTGCGCTGGTCGAGGAAGAGCTCGTCGAGATGACCTGCGACGAACTGTGGATCGCCCGGAACGAGATCTTCGACCGCAATGGCTACTGCTTCCGCAGCGAGCGCGGCAAGGCGTATTTCGACAATTCCGACTGCACCTCCGATTCGCAGGACATCCTGTCCGAGCTCGAATGGCAGAACGTCGAGCTGATCAAGCAGGTCGAAGCCGAAAAGCAGTGTAACTAGGCCCGCCGCTGCGTGGAGAAAAGCGGCAGCCGGCGGCCTTCCGCCGGCTGCTTGATTATGTGCGGGCCTGTCCCAACTTTAGGCGAAGACACAAATGCTTTACCTTTACATCGAAAGGGGTAAAGTGATTGACGGACGTGTCGGTCGTCGCACGATTGCGCGAGGCTGAACGCGCTTTTGAAGCCGGCCCGCCCGAGCGCAGCGCGCCACGGCGTCCGACATGCGGACATCTGATAAAAACAAGAGGCGTGTTTTTGTGAGTGAAGGGCCACAGGAGCGCAAGCCCGCTTATCACCCCGATAGCGTGCCAACGGCTTCATTGTCGGGCGCCCGCACTCAACATTCCAATCGTCGCCGCGGAAACCGGGCATTTTCGCCCGACGAACATGTCTACGCGGCGCTCGACCTCGGCACCAACAATTGCAGGCTGCTCGTGGCGAGGCCGTCGCGCCGCGGCTTCATCGTCGTTGACGCCTTTTCCCGCGTCATCAAGCTGGGCGAGGGGATCACCCAGAGCGGCGCGCTGTCGGAACAGGCGATGAGGCGCACCATTGACGCCCTCAAGGTCTGTGCGGAGAAGATGATCCGCCGCGGGGTGCAGCGCTCGCGCCTGATCGCCACCGAAGCCTGCCGCGTCGCCAGCAATGCGGAAGAGTTCGTCGGGCGGGTGCGTGAGGAGACCGGCCTGGAGCTGGAAATCATCGACCGGGAAACAGAAGCGCGCCTCGCCGTCAGCGGCTGCGCCTCGCTGATCGACCGGCAGAGCGATGGCGCGCTGGTGTTTGACATCGGCGGGGGCTCCTCCGAGCTGATCTTCCTGGACCTGCGCTGCATGAAGGACCAGCAGAAGCGCCGTCCGCATGACCGGTTGTGGGCGCAGGACTGCGTCGCAGCCTGGACTTCCCTGCCGGTTGGCGTGGTCACGCTGGCCGAGCAGTTCGCCGGCGAGCCGATGGATCAGCGCACCTTCGAGGCAATGGTCCGCGAGGTGCATCGTGCATTGCAGGATTTCGACTTGGAGCACGGCGTCTCGGGCCGCATTGCCAGCGGCAACACGCATCTGCTCGGCACTTCTGGCACGGCGACCACCATTGCAGGTATCCATCTCGGCCTGGAATACTATGACCGCCGGCGCGTCGATGGTTGCTGGTTGAGCGCCGATCAGGTCCGGGCGGTTTCGGAGCGCCTGACCGCGATGAAACATGAAGAACGTGTGCGGCAGGGTTGCATCGGGCGCGAGCGGGCCGATCTCATCGTTGCGGGCGCGGCCATCCTTGAGGCGTTGCTGCGGGCCTGGACCTGCGACCGCCTGCGGGTCGCGGACCGTGGCCTGCGGGAAGGCATCCTTGCCACGCTGATGGCGGAGGATGGGGTGCACGATCTCTGGCGCCGGCGCACGCGCCGCTTCCGCCGCAAGTAACTCCGGGCGCGCAAGCGCCTTCAGCAAATCGGACAGTTCATCATGGCACGCAAGCAATCCGGCAAGCGCGGAGCCTCCGGCCGCGGCCGGCGCGACATGACCGTGCGCGTCAGGACCGCCCGGGGCCGCAAAGCATCCTCGACCCGCTGGCTCCAGCGACAGCTCAACGACCCTTACGTCGCCGCTGCCAGGCGCGAGGGGTACCGCTCCCGCGCGGCCTACAAGCTCATCGAGATCGACGATAAGCATCAGCTTCTGAAGGCGGGCGCCGTCGTGGTGGACCTCGGCGCGGCGCCCGGCGGCTGGTCGCAGGTCGCGGCCCAGCGGGTGATGCCGGGCGGCAAGGTGATCGCCATCGACCTTCTGGAGATGAATCCCCTGCCGGATGTCACGGTGCTGCAGGGCGATTTCCTGGAGGACACCGGGCTTGAGGCAGTCAATGCGGCGCTCGCAGGCCAGAAGGCCGACGTCGTGCTCTCCGACATGGCACCGTCCTCGACCGGGCACCGCCAGACCGATCACCTGCGAACCGTCGCGCTTGCCGAGGCCGCGCTCGACTTCGCCCTGCGCGTGCTTGCGCCTGACGGCACGTTTCTCGCAAAGGTCTTTCAGGGCGGAGCGGAGCGGGACATGCTCGATCTGCTGAAGCGGTCCTTTGCCAGTGTACGGCACGTCAAGCCGAAGGCCAGCCGCGCCGAGTCGCCCGAAACCTACGTACTGGCGACGGGCTTTCGGGGCACAGAGGCTGATAAATCGCCGTGAGGGGAAAACGGGCTTAGGGAACGCCTTTGCACTTTTCGATGAAAGTGCTAAGAGAAGCCTAAAAGCGTATGGGGGCTGACGGCCGGGTATGGTGAGCCGAGGCTAGGCAAAAAGTAAGCGTGGAGTAGGGTGGACAATGAGCGAGTCTGTTATCGGCGAAGACCTGACGATTATCGGGAACGTGAAGTCCAAGGGGAACCTGAAGCTGGACGGCAAGCTTCAGGGCGACATGTATTGCGCCTCGCTCATCGTCAGCGAAAAGGGCCGCATCGACGGCGGGATCGTCGCCAACAACGAGGTGATCGTGTTCGGCAACGTCTCCGGCTCGATCCGCAGCAAGCGGGTGATGCTGCACTCGACCGCCCATGTCGAAGGTGACATCTATCATCAGGGTATCGGCATAGAGATGGGAACCCGCTATGATGGAACCCTGAGGTGGACCGAGGACCCGGAGGCGTTCACCTTTGCAGGTGACGGCAAGTCTGACCAGCAGCAGCCGACCACGGCCGAAACGTCGGAGACTCAGCAGGCCGCGCAATCGCAGCAGCAAGCGCAACAGACGCAGCAGGCGCAGTCGGCCCAGCAGCAGGAAAGCGGCGGCCGCCGGCTCTTGCGGCGGTAAATGCACGCGGCGGCTTGAGATCATTGACGCCGTCTCCAATTTGTGCCTCACAAGGACGCCCCGGTCACGCTCGAATCCGAGCGCCGGGGCGTGGTGCATGCAGACACCGCGAGGCCGCGCCGGTCCGTGAAAGGAGTTGGCAGCGATGAAGCTGGCACTGACGTTTGATGATGTTCTTCTCAAGCCGCGCCATTCGAATGTCCTGCCCGCGCAGGTGGACGTCTCGACGCGCGTGACCCCGGAAATCCCGCTGAACATCCCCGTAATCTCTTCGGCGATGGACACGGTGACCGAGGCGCCGCTGGCGATCGCCATCGCTGCGGCGGGCGGCATCGGCGTGCTTCACCGGAACATGTCGCCGGAGGCGCAGGCCGATCAGGTGCGCCAGGTGAAGAAATACGAATCCGGGATGGTCGTGAACCCTGTGACCATCCACCCCGATGCGCCGCTCTCGGAGGCGCTCGATCTCATGCGCCGGCACGCGATCTCGGGCATCCCGGTCGTGACGCCATCGGTCAACGGCTCTCGCGAGGGCCGGCTCGTCGGCATCCTCACCAACCGGGACGTACGTTTCGCCGAGGACACGGACCAGCCGGTCGCGAACCTGATGACGAAGGACGGCCTCGTCACGGTCAAGGACGGGGTTTCCACCGAAGAGGCGAAGCGGCTTCTGCACCAGCATCGCATCGAGAAGCTCCTTGTCGTTGATGATGACTTCCACTGCGTCGGGCTTATTACCGTCAAGGACATCGAGAAGGCGGTTCAGCACCCCAACGCCGCCAAGGATGAGCAGGGCCGTCTGCGTGTCGCGGCGGCGACGACGGTCGGGGACAACGGTTACGAGCGTAGTGGGCGGCTGGTCGACGCTGGCGTGGACATGATTGTTGTTGATACCGCGCACGGGCATTCCGAGCGGGTGCTGGAAGCGGTTCAGCGCGCTAAGGCCCTGTCCAACCGGGTGCAGGTGGTCGCTGGCAACATCGCCACCGCAGAAGGCGCGAAGGCGCTGATTGACGCAGGTGCCGACGCGATCAAGGTCGGCATCGGGCCGGGTTCCATCTGCACGACCCGTGTCGTGGCGGGCGTCGGCGTGCCGCAGCTCACGGCGATCATGGAGGCCGTCGAGGTGGCCGCAGAGCAGGGTGTGCCGGTCATCGCGGACGGCGGCATTCGTTTTTCGGGCGACTTGGCCAAGGCGATCGCGGCAGGCGCGAGCTGCGTGATGGTGGGCTCGCTGCTGGCGGGCACGGATGAAAGCCCCGGTGAGGTCTACCTGTATCAGGGCCGATCCTACAAGGCGTACCAGGGCATGGGCTCGGTCGGCGCGATGGCGCGCGGCTCGGCGGACCGCTACTTCCAGCAGGAGGTGGGGGACACCCTCAAGCTGGTGCCCGAAGGCATCGAGGGGCAGGTGCCCTACAAGGGCCCGATTGCCAGCGTGCTGCATCAGCTTGTCGGCGGCCTGCGCGCGGCGATGGGCTACACCGGCTGCGCGACGATCGAGGAATTCCAGCGCAACACCGAGTTTCTGCGTGTGAGCGGCTCGGGCGTGCGCGAGAGCCACACGCATGACGTGGCGATCACCCGGGAAAGCCCGAACTATCCCGGTCGGCTCGACTAGGCGCCCGCGGCGCGCCAAGTTGCTCGGAAAGGTTCGCCCATGCAGCCTGGTGCCCGCTTGCAGGCGGCAATCGAGGTGCTCGCCGAGATTCTGAATCGCCACAGGCCTGCGGCACAAGCGCTGAGCGACTGGGGACGGGCGCATCGTTTCGCTGGATCTGGCGACCGCGCGGCCATCGGCAACATCGTCTTTGATGCGCTGCGCAAGCGCAATTCTCTGAGCTTCCTGATGGGCGCAGAGACGCCGAGGGCGCTCGCGCTGGGCGTGCTGGCGCATGCCTGGGGCGAGGCGGCTGAGGTGATCGACGCGATGTGCGCAGGCGGACGTGCGCCGGAGCCGCTGAGCGAGGCGGAGCGGGCCGGACTGATAGCGGCTCTTGACCCGGATGCCCCGGACTGGGTGCGCGGCAACTATCCCGAGTGGATGGCGGATGAATTCCGCGCGGCGTTCGGTGCGGAGGCCGTCGCGCAAGGCGCGGCGCTGGCCGAACGCGCCCCGGTTGATGTCCGCGTGAACACGCTGAAAGCGGACCGCGCGAAGGTGATGAAGGCGCTGCGCGAATACGCGCCGGAAGAAACGCCGTTCTCGCCGGTCGGCGTGCGCGTGCCGGTGCGTGCGCGCCATCACAAGGCCCCGAAGATCGAAGCGGATGCGGCGCATGGCAAGGGCTGGTTCGAGGTGCAGGACGAAGGCTCTCAGATCGCCGCGCTCCTGGCCGGCGCCGGCCCGCGCCATCAGGTTGCCGATGTCTGCGCAGGGGCCGGCGGCAAGACGCTGGCGCTGGCCGCACAGATGGAGAATACGGGGCAGATCTATGCCTACGACGCCGACAAGACGCGGCTGCGCCCGATCTTCGAACGGCTGAAGCGCGCGGGCGCGCGGAATGTTCAGGTTCTTCCCGCGGGCAACGAATCGGCGCTCGAAGAGCTTCGCGAGCGGATGGATATCGTGTTCGTCGATGCCCCGTGCAGCGGCTCTGGCGCGTGGCGCCGGCGGCCGGATGCGAAATGGCGGCTGTCGCCGCAGGCACTGGAAAAGCGCCATGCCGAGCAGCGGGCTGTACTGGCGCAGTCCGCGCCGCTGGTGAAGCCTGGCGGGTGGCTGGTCTATGTGACCTGTTCGGTGCTGCCCAGCGAGAACGACGCGCAAGCCGCATGGTTCCTGGCTGAGTATTCGGACTTTGCGCCGGTGCCGCTCGCGCAGGTCTGGCGTGAAACACTGAGCGCCTCGTTCCCCGGCAGCGCCGCCACAGGGAACGGGGATTCGCTGCTGCTGACACCGGCCAGCCATGGCACGGACGGGTTTTTCATTGCCATCCTCCAACGCAGCGCCTAAAGCCCGCAGGACGCATTGCAAACTGGCCGGTCGTCCTCATCTCAGAATTACCGGGTGCGGACACGTGAGCGGGTCAGGGCCCCGGCGAAGGAATGCCGCATGAGTGTTATCAAGACGCTGTTCGGCCTGGTTCTGATTGTTGTTTTCGTCGGGTTTGGCTACTGGCTGTATGCGACCTACACCACCGAAAGAGGCGACGACCCAATCTGGGCCGGGCTCAACGGGCTGATGCCGACCGAACTGCAGCAATGGGCCTGTAGCGAGATCAGGCAACGGGCCGGCGGGGAACCTGCGCCGCAAAGCTGTGCCCAGTACTGGAACGTGCCCGGCCCGGAGGAAGCCGCCGCGCCCGGAACCGAGATCGCTGAACCGGTGGATGAGGCGACTCCTGAACCAGCGCCAGCCAACGCTTCCGCTGCGGATTAGATGCTCGGGCGGAGCCCGCCAGCTTGACCGGCGAGTAAGGGAGTGCTCTATCAGCGGCAAGCCAGCCCGTTAACTGACCGCGCTTTATCAGCTTCAAACGTATGACCGAAACTGTCCTTATCATCGACTTCGGAAGCCAGGTAACGCAGCTCATTGCGCGGCGCGTGCGCGAATCCGGCGTCTATTCCGAGATCGTGCCGTTCACCGACGCCGAAGATGCTGTGACCCGGATGAAGCCGAGCGCGATCATTCTCTCCGGTGGGCCAGCCAGCACGCATGAGGCGGGCACGCCGCGCGCCCCCGAAGCGGTTTTCTCTGCCGGCGTGCCGGTGCTCGGCATCTGCTATGGCCAGCAGACCATGGTGGCGCAGATGGGCGGCGCGGTATCCGGCTCCGATCACCGGGAGTTCGGCCGCGCGGAGATCATGCTCCGTAAGCCCTCCCCGCTCTTCGAGGGGCTGGGCGATCCGGGCAGCAGCTTGCAAGTCTGGATGAGCCACGGCGACCGGGTCGACAGCCTGCCGCCTGGCTTTGAGGTCATCGCCAGCACACCCGGCGCGCCGTTTGCTGCCATCGCGGATGAAAGCCGTCAGCTTTACGGCGTGCAGTTCCATCCCGAGGTGGTCCACACGCCGCAGGGCGCGGCGATGCTGCGCAACTTCACCCACGAGATCGCCGGCTGCAAGGGCGGCTGGACAATGGCGCGGTTCCGCGATACGGCGATCGAACGCATCCGGGAGCAGGTCGGCGACGGGCGCGTCGTCTGCGGGCTGTCCGGTGGGGTCGATTCGGCAGTGACGGCGGTGCTGATCCATGAGGCGATCGGCGAGCAGCTCACCTGCATCTTCGTCGATCACGGCCTGTTGCGCGCGGGCGAGGCCGAGCAGGTGGTCACCCTGTTTCGCGACAGCTACAATATCCCGCTCGTCCATGCCGAGGCCGCCCCCCAATTCCTGGCCGCGCTGGAAGGCGTCAGTGACCCCGAGCAGAAGCGCAAGATCATCGGCGGGCTGTTCATCGACGTGTTCGAGGCCGAGGCGAAGCGTATCGGCGGCGCGGATTTCCTGGCGCAGGGCACGCTATACCCGGATGTCATCGAAAGCGTATCATTTACTGGCGGCCCCTCGGTGACGATCAAGTCGCACCACAATGTCGGCGGGCTGCCCGAGCGCATGAACATGAAGCTGCTGGAGCCGCTGCGCGAACTGTTCAAGGATGAGGTGCGCGAACTCGGCCGCGAGCTTGGGCTGCCTGACGGGTTTCTGCGCCGTCATCCTTTCCCCGGTCCGGGGCTCGCGATACGTATTCCCGGTGCCGTCACGCCGGACAAGCTGGAAATTCTGCGCAAGGCCGATCGGATCTATCTCGAAGAGATCGAGAAGGCCGGTCTCTACGACGACATCTGGCAGGCTTTCGCCGTGCTGCTGCCGGTCCGCACGGTCGGCGTCATGGGCGATGCCCGGTCATACGACTATGTCTGCGCGCTGCGCGCGGTGACCTCGACTGACGGGATGACGGCAGACTATTTCCCGTTCAGCCACGACTTCCTGGGCCGGGCGGCGACGCGGATCATCAACGAAGTGCGCGGCATCAACCGCGTTGTCTATGACGTGACCTCGAAGCCGCCTGGCACGATCGAGTGGGAATAGACAAACTAGAAGGCCGCCCCGAGAGGCGGCCTTTGTCTTGCTCGGCTTTCGCTTGCTTCAGTAGTAGTAATGGTGAAGGCAGCCGTGATAGCGCAGGCAGCCGCGGATATCTTCCGGATAGTACCAGTTCTCCCGGCAGCGGCGCAGCCAGTAGCGGCAGCTGCGGTAGCGGTGACCATAGCCGTAATGACGCCGGTAGCCACAGCCCGCTCGCGCCATGCAGCGGCGATAGCGGTGGCCGAATCCCGAGCGGTAGCGGCACTCCAGGTGACGGACATAGCAGCGGTCCGCGCGTTCGCCGGCGATATATTGCGCCAGGTGAAGCGATGATGAGACATGCGCGGACGCTTGCAGTCCGGCGCGTTCCAGATGAGCCGATGCGGCTTTTGCCTGAGTGGGGATGCCGCTCCAGGCGGCCAAACCGATCAAGAACACAAGAGCCAAGTTGAAGTGTACGCGCATGTCTCCTCTCTCCTTCAGGTCGCTGTCACCCGACCCGACGGGTCAGGCTCTCCTAACGGCAGCCGCGGCGGGCCATGCAGCGGCGATAGTCGCGGCCGAAACCGAAGCGATAACGGCAAACGCGGTGAGCGCGGCGGCAGCGACCACGGCGGTAACCGCGATGGAACCTGCGACGCACATACCAGCCGCAACCGCCACGGCGCATGCAGCGCCGATAATCCCGACCGACGCCCCAGCGCTGACGGCACACAAAGTTACGCCGGCGGCAGCGCCAGGCCTGCGCTTGCTCAACGAGCGAGCTGGTCGTCTCGCCCGAAAGAAGCTGCTTCATCGTCAGGGTAGACGACGTCCCCGCGCTGGCAGCCGCAGCCTGCGGCGAGATGAAGACAAACGCGGCCAGACCGGCAGCCAGCAACATGAAGGCTTGGAATGTATTGCGCATGAGACGCTCCATTTTTCCTTATCCTTGCTGAATTCGCCGACAGTGCGAATTCCAGTGCCGGTCAAGGCTATTCACCGGAATGTGAACACATGCTGAATGTTCATACCGGCAGCAGGTCATGGCGTCCCTACTCGAATTTGCACCGCCAGTTCCGGCAAGGCCGGTACAGCGCGAAACAGCCGGAGGGGCAGTGCCAGCAGCCGCTGCGGTCCCGCCAGGAATTGCGTTTACAGAAGCGCCGCATGGCATCGCGTTCGGCTCCAATGTCGCGGCGGGGCTCCAGATAGGCGTCCGCAGGCGGATAGTCGTCCTCGGCTAAACGGTTGATCCAGCAGCGGAGGCCGCATTCCGGCTCCGGCGCGGGGTAATAATCGTATGGCTCGCGGTAACCGTCATAGGCCCCGTATCTTTTTTTTTATAAAGAGGCTCCCGGTAGCTCGAGCGCTGGTAGAAGGCATCGAACGCGCGGCCTTCCCGGAAAGGTCGGGAGGTCTCGCCACGCCGCCAGCGCTCCCGTGCGTCGTCCAAGTCGCGATCGTCGTAATAGCGATCGCGCGGCCCTGGCCGCTCATAGGCACCGCGGCGATAAGGGGGCACGTCCTCGTCGAAACCCGGCTCGGCATCCGGATAGGGCCGCCCGTAACGATCCCTCAGCGTGTCGCGCGGACCGTTCCAGTCACCGCGATACGGGGCATCCTCGTAATAGGGGTCGTCGCGGTCGGAGTAGCGGCCGGGCCGTTCATCGTAATAGCGCTCGTCGTCATAACGGCCATAGCGATCGCGGTAGCCATCGCGGTAAGGATCGGCGCGCCGGCGATAGCAACGCTTGTCATACCCCCGCCGCCGGTCGTAATAACGCGGGCAGCCGAGATCGGCCGCCAATTGCAGGCGCGGCGCACCCTGTTCGCCGTCCGTGTAATGCATCACGGCAGGTTGCGGTTCAGGCGTTTGGGCCAACGCGGCCGGCCCGCCGGCGGCCATCAGGCTGGCGAAGACGATTTCGGCAAACATTCGTGTGGCCTCTCGCGTTTGATAACTTTGCCCTCAGTCGCGAGGAAACGACGTTTTTAATCGAATGAGAAGCGAATTTGATTAACAGCGTTAACCACGGGCTAAGATTACGGCGCGACAAGCAGTTGCGGTCGCGGGTTAACGCAGAGGCGGCCCGGCGCTGCGCGCGCCTGACAAGCAGGACGGATAGATGAGCGATACCGCAACACGGATCACGGCACCGGAAATCCGCACGCGCAAGGGCGGGGCTCCCATTGTTTCGTTGACCGCATATCATGCGCATACCGCGCGGCTGATCGACCCCCACGTCGATTTCATGCTGGTTGGCGATTCGCTAGGCATGGTCATGCACGGCTACGAGAGCACGGTGCCGGTGCCGCTGGATCTCATGATCATGCATGGCGCGGCCGTGGTCCGCGGCTCACAGCGCGCACTGGTCGTGGTGGACATGCCCTTCGGCAGTTACGAGGAAAGCCCGGCAATCGCCTTCCGTAACGCAGCGCGGGTGATGAAGGAAACCGGCTGCGGCGCCATCAAGCTGGAGGGCGGCCAGCGTATGGCCGAGACGATTCGCTACCTGAGCGAGCGCGGCATCCCGGTCATGGCGCATATCGGTCTGACGCCGCAGTCGGTGAATACGCTGGGCGGCTATCGCGCCCAGGGGCGCCATGAAAGCGAATGGGCCGAGATCGAGTCGGATGCGCAGGCGGTGGCAGAGGCGGGTGCGTTCGCGGTGGTGATCGAAGGCGTCGCCGAGCTTCTCGCCGCGCGCATCACGCGCCAGATCGATATCCCAACAATTGGCATTGGTGCCTCGGCAGACTGCGATGGGCAGATACTGGTGCTGGAAGACATGCTCGGGCTGTCGCCGCGCGTGCCGAAATTCGTCAAGCGTTACGCGGAGTTGGCCGACGGCATCGCGGATGCGGTGAAGACCTATGCCGAGGAGGTGCGCAGCCGCCGGTTCCCGGGGCGGGAGCACGTTTATGGAATGCGCAACGAGCGTGTGGAAGCACCGGGGACAGTCACGAAAAAGCCGAAAATGACCGGCAACTAACGCTTGAGTGATCGGCGGCGAACCTACATTTAAGCGTAAGCGGGGAAAGCGTTGATTTTCGCCGCTTGTAAGGCTGCCGGATCGGTTCGGTGGCTGGATTAATCACGCTGCGAAACAAGGCGCGCGAAGCGGGCGAATGAATGAGTGAAGGTGATATCTTCCGCGAGGTCGAGCAGGACATGCGCCGGGAGCAACTGGCGCAGCTATGGCGGAAATACGGTGTTTATGTCATCGCGACGGCGCTGGTGATCGTGCTCGCCGTGGGCGGCTATCAGGGCTGGACCTGGTGGCAAAGCTCGCGGGCGGCCTCAGACGGCACGGCCTTCGTCGAGGCGAGCACCCTCCAGCAGAACGGTCAGCCGGATGCGGCGGCGGAGACCTTCTCCGCGCTGGCGGAGGACGGCATGGGCAGCTATTCGGCCCTTTCTGAGCTGCGCCTTGCCGCGATCGCTGCGGCGAAGGGAGAGACCGATGCGGCGGTTCAGGCTTACGACAGCGTGGCCGAAAGCACGGATGACTCCATGCTGCGCGGCTTCGCGCGCATCCAGGCCGCGACTCTCCTGATCGACACCGCGGCCCCATCCGAGATCGAGGCGCGTGTCGGCGACATGCGTGACGACGCGAGCCCCTGGCGACATTCCGCGCGGGAGTTGCTTGCGCTATCCGCTTTCAAGGCGGATGAGAATGAGAAGGCCCGGACGCTCTATCAGGAGCTTCTGAGCGACAGTGACACGCCCGGCCCCATGCGCCAGCGCGCGCAGATGATGCTTTCGCTCATCAATGCGCCGGCCAGCGCCGGTAGCACGGACGCAGCATCAGCATCCGCCGAGTAGCTGTCAGACCTGTTTTGCGTGCCGCGTCGGTTGGCGTATGGACCACCTATAAGCGAACGAGACAAACGGCGAAGGACAGGCCATGGCCGAGGTGACGGGAAGAAGCGGCGCGAACGAAAAAGAGGCGAACGGCAGGCGATGGCCTGCGGCGGGCCGGGCACTTCGCATCGCGACGGTTGCTTTCGTCTTGCCGGTTGCTGGCTGCACCTCTGTCTCCGGCGTGGCGGATTCGGTCACCTCGATCTTCGAGGAGGAAGAGGAACGCTTGCCGGGTGAGCGTATCTCGGTCGTATCGCCAGGCTCTACCTCTTCGATCGCCAATGTCGAGACGGCCAGGCCCGTATCCGTCTCCGATCCGCAGACGAACGCAGCCTGGAGCCAGCCGGGAGGCATCGCGAGCAATGCGCCGGGGCATCTGGCCTTCGGCGGCGGGCTCAGCCCGCGCTGGCAGGTCGATATCGGAGCTGGCTCCAGCTCTGACGGCCAGCTTATCGCCAAACCGGTGGTCGTGGGCAACCGCGTTTTCACGATTGATACGGAGGGCACGGTCCGCGCCTTTTCCAGGAGCAGCGGAAGCGAGCTATGGGAACGTCCGCTCGTCCCGGAAAACGAGGACGAAGAGGCCGGCTTCGGCGGTGGCTTGGCGCTTGCCGACGGCAAGCTGTTCGCCGCCACGGGGTTCGGCACGGTCGTCGCGCTCGATCCCTCCTCCGGCAAGCCGTTGTGGAGCAAGCGCTTCGAGTTGCCCTTCCGCATGTCACCGACGGCCGTCGATGGGCGCATCTTCGTGGTCAACGCCGAGAGTCAGCTCTTCTGCCTCTCCACCAAGGACGGCAGCGAACTCTGGACCGCCCGTGGCCTGCCCGAAGCGGCGACGATCCTGAGCAACGCCAGCCCTGCGGTCTCTGGCGACACGGTCGTGGTGCCGTACCCCTCGGGCGAGCTGCTGGCTTTCGATATCGAGAAGGGCCAGCCGAAATGGGCCGAATCGCTCACGCGCACGCGTCCGGGCCTTGCCGCGCAGGAGGTTGGCGACACCGCGCGTCCGGCCATCGCTGGCGGCACGGTCTATGCGGTCAGCGGCGCCGGTCGTCTCATCGCCACCGACATCGAGTCCGGCTCGCGTCGGTGGTCGCTGGATGTCAGCGGTTCCCAGACGCCATGGGTGGCGGGGGACGCCGTTTTCGTCGTGGATCGCTCGGGCAAGCTGGTCGCCGTGGAGCGCGATAGTGGCGAGATTGCCTGGGTGTCTGACCTACCGCCCGCGCGGCACTGGAATGGCCCCGTTCTCGCCGGCGGCAAACTCTGGCTGATTTCCTCGAAAGGGCTTATGCTCGGGGTGAACGCCCGCACGGGCGAAGTTGCCACCAAGCGCGATCTGGACACGGGCGTGTATATCGCGCCAGTGGTCGCCGACGGTCAGATGTACGTACTGACTGACGGCGCCGACCTGATCGCGCTGAATTAGCGAGGTCGCGTGCCTGGCGCACGTGCCCGCCGTCGCCGCGTATGACCCTGAAAGTCGCCATCGTCGGCCGGCCCAATGTCGGCAAATCGACCCTTTTCAATCGTCTGACCGGGCGCAAGCTCGCGCTCGTGGCGCCCATGCCGGGGCTGACCCGCGACCGCCGCGAGGGTGCTTTTGAGGTCGCCGGACAGCCCGCCACGCTAATCGACACCGCCGGGCTGGAGGATGCCGAAGCGGGGAGCATCGCAGAGCGCATGCGCGTCCAGAGCGAGCGCGCCATCGCCGAAGCCGATATCGTTCTGTTCGTCATCGACGCGCGCGTTGGCGTGACACCCGTCGATGAGATGTTCGCTGATATTGCGCGACAGTCGGGGCACCCGGTGATCCTGGTTGCCAACAAAGCGGAGGGCAGCGCGGGCGAGTCCGGTGTGTACGAAGCCTACAGCCTTGGTCTCGGCGACCCGGTCGCCATCTCGGCGGAGCACGGGGAGGGCATTGGCGATCTCCATGACCGCCTGGAGACGGAGGCGGAGGCCCTGCTGAGAGCAGGCATAGCCGAGGCCGAGGCAGCAGAGGCGGAAGAGCGGCCCATACGCGTGGCGATCATCGGGCGGCCCAATGCCGGCAAGTCGACACTCTTCAACCGCCTCGCTGGCGAAGAACGTGCCATCACCGGACCCGAGCCGGGCCTCACCCGTGACGCTATCGCCATCGACCTGACCTGGGGCGACCAGGCCTTTAAACTTTACGACACCGCCGGGCTGCGCCGCCGCGCGCGCGTTCACGAGGAGGCCGAGAAGCTCTCGGTCAGCGATGCGTTGCGGGCGATCCGTTTTGCCGAAGTCGTGATCGTGTTGCTGGAGGCGGACCGCGCTCTGGAAAAGCAGGACTTGCACATCGCCGCGTTAGCCGCCGATGAAGGCCGGGCGATGGTTATCGCCATCAACAAATGGGATCTCGTTCGCGACAAGGACGCGAAGCGGCAGGAATTCCGGGCCGAGATCGACCGCTTGCTGCCGCAGATCAAGGGTGTGCCGATGGTGGCGATAAGCGCGCTGACAGGGCGCGGGCTGAACCAGTTGATGGCTCAGGTCGGCAAGGCGTATGAGCTCTGGAACGCACGCTTCGGCACTGGAAAGCTCAACCGCTGGCTCTCCGAGGTGGTCGATGCACACCCGCCCCCCGCGCCGGGCGGGCGGCGCCTGAAGTTGCGGTATATCACCCAGCCGGGCGCGCGTCCGCCGCGCTTCGTGGTTTTCTGCTCCCGGCCGGAGGCCGTGCCGGCGTCCTACGAGCGCTACCTGATCAACAGCTTGCGCGATGCGTTCGATTTGTGGGGCGTGCCGGTGCGCCTGTTCCTTCGCAAGGGCAAGAACCCCTATCAGGAAGACTGAAATGGCGGAGGTGTTGTTCTATCATCTGGAGCGTCAACCGCTGGAACGCGTGCTCCCTGTGCTGCTTGAAAAGACCTTGGAGCGGGGCTGGCGCGCGGTCGTGCAGACGGCTTCGCAAGAGTATGCCGAGGCGCTCGACGGCCATCTATGGACGTATCGCGAGGACTCTTTCCTCCCGCACGGGCTGGCGAGCGAACGGGAGGCGCCGCGGAATCCCATCGTGTTGACGCCGGACACGACGAACCCGAACAGCGCGCAGGTGCGCTTCGTCGTCGAGGGGGCCGCGCTGCCCGATGCCAGCCAGTATACACGCGTGGTTTTGCTGTTTGACGGCGGCGACGAGAGCGCGGTGGCCGCGGCCCGGCAAAGCTGGAAATCAGCGAAGGCGGCGGGCCATGATGTGACCTACTGGCAGCAGACCGAAACCGGAAAGTGGGAGAAGAAGGCGTGAGCGAAGCCGAACAGCCGGAGAATTTCGAGACGCGGCGCGCGCATGGAAAGGCAGTGGCCGACCAGCTCCGCGCGGAGTGCGAGAGCGCCGGGAGACCGCTCGGCTGGTTCGACGCTGTCTATCGCGGCGCTGATGGTGACCCCGCGATGGTCCCCTGGGGCCACCAGAAGGTGCGCCCTGAGCTGGCCGAATGGCTGGCCGCACTGCCTCGGGATGCGCCGCGTGGGTGCGTGCTCGATGTCGGCGCGGGGCTGGGGGACAACGCGAACGCATTGGCTGAAGCCGGTTTCCGCGTTACGGCCTTCGACATCTCGGGTGAGGCGGTGGAATGGGCCGCAAAACGCTTTCCGCACCCGAATATCGAATGGGCCGTACACAACCTTATGGATCCCCCGCCGGCGGCCTGGCGCGATGCGTTCGATCTTGTTTGCGAGGTGTACACGCTGCAGGCGCTGCGCCAGTCGATGCGTGCGCCAGCAATCGCGCGGTTGCCGGACTTCTTGAAACCCGGCGGCCACCTCCTTGTCATTACCAAGGCGACGGACGGTCCGCCGGAGGGCGAGACACCGCCATGGCCTCTGCAGCGCCACGAACTGGACGTGCTGGCCGGCACGCTGGAAATGGTGAGCTTCGAGTATCTGGATGCCGAAGGCGGCGGCTCGCCCCATTTCCGCGCGCTCTATCGCAAGCCTGATTAGCGCCCGAGGTGAATTGCGGGCTGGCGCACACCGCTTCACCCCGTTATCGTCTGGCCAATAAAGACCGGCCAGATGGGAGTGATAAATGCCAGCCTTGAGCGTGTGCCTGTCAGTTGCCCTGATGCTGTTCGCCGCCGCATCCGCTTCGGCGCAACCGCTGGAAAAGCTCGACGTCGCCAATGGCGAGCGGCTTGCCCAGAAACTGTGCGTCAACTGCCATCAGGTCGCCCCGGATGACACTGGCACGGTGCTGGCCGACGTGCCCGGCTTCCCCGCGGTTGCGAATCGCTCCGGCATGACCCGCGAGAAGATCGAGGCCTATGTGCTGTCGCCGCATCCCGCGATGCCGACGATCCAGTTCACGCGTGACGAGCTGGCCGATATATCCGCCTACATCATGAGTCTGCGCGAGGAGGAGGCGAAAGAGGAAGCCGCTGACTGACGTTTCTCGCACACATGGTTTACCGCGCGCGGGGCGCGGGCTAAAAACACCACGCCGATAAGAAGCCGATCCTGTTTCAGGAGACCGCCTGCATGTTCGACAAAATCCTCATCGCCAACCGCGGCGAGATCGCTTGCCGCGTCATCAAGACTGCGCGCCGTATGGGGATCAAGACGGTCGCGGTATATTCCGATGCGGATAACGATGCCGTGCACGTGGATATGGCAGATGAGGCAGTGCATCTCGGCCCGGCGCCGGCCGCCGAATCCTATCTTGACATCGAAAAGATCATTAAGGCGGCGAAGGACACCGGGGCGCAGGCAATCCATCCCGGTTTCGGCTTCCTGTCGGAGAACCCCGCCTTTGCCCGCGCGTTGCAGGACGCAGGCATCACCTTCATCGGCCCGAACATCAAGGCCATCGAGGTGATGGGCGACAAGATCGAGTCGAAGAAGTTTGCCGCCGAGGCGGGCGTGAATACGGTGCCGGGCGTTATGGCAGTGATCGACGACCCGGACGAGGCCGGGCGCATCGCAGCCGATATCGGCTTTCCGGTGATCATCAAGGCCTCCGCCGGTGGCGGCGGCAAGGGGATGCGCGTATGCCGCAGCGCCGAAGAGGTAGCGGAAGGATTCGTCTCGTCCATGTCGGAGGCGAAATCGAGCTTCGGCGACGACCGCGTATTCATCGAGAAGTTCGTCGAGCGCCCCCGCCATATCGAGATTCAGGTGCTGGCCGACGGCCACGGCAACGTCATTCATCTTGGCGAGCGCGAATGTTCCATCCAGCGGCGTAATCAAAAAGTCGTCGAGGAGGCGCCCAGCCCCTTCCTGGACCCGGGCACGCGCGAGAAGATGGGCGCACAGGCCGTGGCGCTGGCCCGCGCGGTGGATTATGTCAGCGCCGGCACGGTCGAGTTCATCGTCGACCCGGACCGGAACTTCTACTTCCTGGAGATGAATACGCGCCTGCAGGTCGAGCATCCGGTGACGGAGCTGGTCACCGGCATCGACATCGTGGAGCAGATGATCCGCGTGGCCGCGGGCGAGCCACTCCCTCTGACACAGGGTGAGATCCGGCTGAACGGCTGGGCTGTCGAGAGTCGCATCTATGCGGAAGACCCGAACCGCAATTTCCTGCCCTCTATCGGGCGGCTGGTCCATTACCGGGAACCGGAGGTGGGCGAGCGGCAGGGCCGCACCATCCGCGTTGACACGGGCGTCGAGGAAGGCGGCGAAATCTCGATGTTCTACGATCCGATGATCGCCAAGCTGTGCACGCACGGGCCCGACCGTCTTGCCGCGATCGACCATATGGCCTGGGCGCTGGACAACTTCTTCATCGACGGAATCGAGCATAACGTGCCGTTCCTCAGCGCCATCATGCAGAACGAGAAATGGCGCGCAGGCGATCTTTCGACCGGCTTCATCGCCGAAGAGTACCCGGACGGCTTCGCGCCGCGTGAACCGGATGCCGATGAGCGCGAGACGCTGGCCATCGCCGCGGTGTTCATCGACGACCTGAGCAACCGCCGCCGCCGCCAGATATCCGGGCAGATGAGCGGGCGCGACGTGCAGTTCGCGCCGGTGCGCGTCGCCGATATTGGTGGGGTGAGCGAGAAGCTGGCGGTGCGCAAGCACGAGGATGGGCATGCCGTGATCGACGTGCTGGATGCTGCCGGCGTGGTCCGGCGCACGGTCGAAGTCACGTCAGACTGGTGGCCCGGCAATCCGGTCTGGCAGGGCGAGATCGACGGCAGCGCCGTCGCGGTGCAACTTCGCCCCTTGCTCAATGGTTATGAATTGACATATCGCGGCATCCGGCTGCCGTCCTACGTTTTCACAGAGCGGGAGGCGGAACTGGCCGCGCTGATGCCGGTGCGGGAGGCGCCCGACACCTCCAAGATGCTGTTGTGCCCGATGCCCGGACTGGTCGTGTCAATCGATGTGACCGAAGGCCAGGAGGTCAAGGCCGGCGAGCGGCTCTGCGCGGTCGAGGCGATGAAGATGGAGAACATCCTGCGGGCAGAGCGCGACACGGTAGTTGCGAAAGTCAATGTCCAGCCCGGTGACAGCCTCGCGGTCGACGACGTGATCATGGAGTTTGAATAGCAGGCCGATTGCCGTCAGACTGGCGGCTTGGTTGCCGGCTTCAGGAAAGCGAGGGTGAGGTGACGTCCGCCAACTGGCTCTTTACGTTTCATGGGCGCATCGGCCGTGGCCGCTGGTGGATGGCCTTTCTCGTTCAGCTTATCGTCGTGGTGGTGGGCGGCTTTTTCGCTGGTTTGGTGACACCCACGGGGCCAGGCGGGGGGCCGCCAGCGGACGGTGCGAATATTCCGGCGGTCATGATCATGGTGGCCGCGTTTGCCGTGGCGACCTGGATCTCGCTGGCGACCTCTGTCAAACGGCTGCATGATCTGGGCGTGTCGGGCTGGTGGATCGTGCCGCTGTACCTCGTGTCGACCGCGGGCAGCGCGATCTCGAATGCCGCGCCGCAAAGTGGTGGGCTGGAGGGGATGGTGCTAACCCTGTTGGGGCTGGTGCTCACTTTCGGGCCAATCATCTATCTTGGCGCCGTACCTGGTCAGGCGGGCGATAACAGGTTCGGTCCTGACCCGCGCGTCGAAGGTAGGTCAGCCGATATGAGCGTGAGCCAAGACGACGCCGCGCCGTCGGCCGGCGGGCAGGGCGGGCGCGTCGAGAGCTTCAGCGACGCGTTTCGCGAGTTGCATCGGCAGCGCGACGAAGGCGAGATCTCGCAAGACGAGTTCGACCGCAAGAAGAAGCAGATGCTGGGAATCTAGGCTCCAGCCCATTCGGACATGATTCTGTATTTCGCCTATGGCTCCAACATGCATCCGCGCGTGATGGCTGCGCGCTGCCCGGGCGCGCGCGCGATCGGACCGGCGCGGCTCGACGGCTGGCGCTTTCTCATCAACAAGCGCGGCGCGGCGTCGATCTGGCCGGACGCGGATCAGGCTGTCTACGGTGTGCTGTGGTGGTGCAACCCCGGCCACATTCAGGCGTTGGATGTCTATGAAGGTGTCCGCTGGCGCAACTATTTCCGTCGCCGGCTCATCATTGCGCAGGAGGAGGGTGAAGCCGGCGCGTTCGTCTATACGGGCAGTCGGCACATGCCGGGTGTCGCGCGGCCGAATTACCTTTTGAGCGCCGTCATCCCCGGCGCGCGGCAATTCGGGCTGCCCAGCGGCTATATCGCGTATTTGGAGAGCTGGTTGCCGCGCCGCCCGCTTGGCGCGCAAGGGCCGGGCCGGCAATACATCGGGCGGCGGCGGCCGGTGCGCTTTCCCCGCTAACGAAAAAGAGGCGCTGATGGCTGAACAACGGACCGTGCATGTGCGGATCACCGGCGACGTGCAGGGCGTCGGCTTTCGCGCCTGGACGCGCCGGCAGGCGGCTGAGCTCGGGCTCTCGGGCTGGGTGCGTAATATGCGGGACGGCGCGGTCGAAGCGCTGTTCGCCGGTGCGCAGCGGGATGTCGACGCGATGATCCAGCGATGCCGCTCCGGGCCGCGCGCAGCGATCGTCGATGATGTGCACATCCTGGCGGAAGGCGGCGAGGTGCCAGAGGGTTTCAGCGTCAAGCCGACGATGTAGCCGCATCCATCGTGGCCGCAGTCTCATATTCTTCCGAGGCGGCGAGCCAGTCCTCCTCCGCCTGTTCCAGTTCCTTGGCCAGCTCCCCGCGCAAGCGTGCAAAGTCGCGCGCCTTGTCCGGCGTTTCGTCGTAGAGCGCGGGATCAGCCAGCTTTTCATCCAGTTTGGCGAGCTTGGCCTGGAGCGTCTCCATCCGCTCTTCGTGCTGTTTGATCGCTTTCTTCAGCGGGGCGAGTTCGGCGCGGCGCGCGGCGGCGGCGCGGCGATCCTCCTCCCGGCTCCGGCGGCTGTTGGTTGCTGATGCGCGGTCGGACGCGGGGGCGGTGGGGCGTGGCCCGGTGACCTGCGCGCGATAGCTGGCGATGTCGCCATCATAAGGTTGTGCCGTGCCATCCGCCACCAGCCAGAGCCGGTCGGCGCAGGCCTCGATCAGGTGCCGGTCGTGGCTGATGAGGATGACCGCGCCTTCGTAGTCGTTCAGCCCCTGGATCAGCGCCTCGCGGCTGTCAACGTCCAGATGGTTGGTTGGCTCGTCGAGGATCAGCAGGTGGGGCGCGCCGAACGCAGCGAGTGCCATCAATAGCCGGGCCTTCTCCCCGCCGGAAAGGTTCGCGCATTTCGTGTCCGCCTTGTCCGCGCCGAAGCCGAGCTGGCCGAGCTTGGCGCGCTTTTGCGCCTCGGTGGCGTCGTCCATCAGCGTGGCAATGTAGTCGTAGGGCGATTTCGCCGGGTCGAGGTCATCCATCTGATGCTGGGCGAAGAAGCCGGTCTCCAGCTTCTTCGATGCGCGTCGGTGCCCCACCGTCGGCTCCAACCGCCCCGCCAGCAGCTTGGCGAGCGTGCTCTTGCCGTTGCCATTGGCGCCCAAAAGCGCGATGCGGTCGTCGACATCGAGCCGCAGGTTCAACTCGCGCAGCACCGGCTTGTCAGGGTCGTAGCCGACAGCGGCGTTCTCAATGCGGATCAGCGGGTTGCCGAGCGGGCGCGCGGGGGAGGGGAAGCGGAACGGCGTGACCTGTTCCTCTACCGCCGCGGCGATCGGCTGCATTTTTGCGAGCGCCTTGAGCCGGCTCTGGGCCTGCCGGGCCTTGGTGGCCTTTGCGCGAAAGCGCTCGACAAAGGCTTCCATGTGCCGGCGCATCTCGTCCTGCTTCTTCTTCAGCTTGAGCTGAAGCCGCTGCTGTTCGCGCCGGGTCTCCTCGAACTTGTCGTAGCCGCCGGAATAGAGCGTCAGCTTGCGGTTTTCGAGGTGCAGGATCGCATCCATCGAACTGTTCAGGATGTCGCGGTCGTGGCTGACGACGATGACCGTGTGGGGGTAGCTGCGCAGGAAATTTTCCAGCCACATCACCCCTTCGAGGTCGAGATAGTTGGTGGGCTCGTCGAGCAGCAGCAGGTCCGGCGCGGCGAACAGCACCGAGGCGAGCGCCACGCGCATCCGCCAGCCGCCCGAAAAGGCAGAGCAGGGCTGCGCTTGCGCCGTCTCGTCGAACCCGAGGCCGGCGAGGATGGTCGCGGCGCGCGCCGGGGCGGCGTGGGCGTCGATGTCGTTGAGCCGCAGATGGATCTCGCTGATCCGCTCCGGGTTGGTCGCCGTCTCGGCCTCGGCGAGCAGGCGCGTGCGCTCGGTGTCTGCCGCGAGCACGGTATCCAGCAGGTTCTCCGGGCCGCCGGGCGCTTCCTGGGCGACCTGGCCGATGCGCGCATTCTTCGGGATCGAGATGCTGCCTTCATCCGGCGCGATCTCGCCGGTGATCAGACGCAGGAGCGTGGATTTGCCAGCTCCGTTGCGGCCGACGAGGCCGACCTTGTGCCCACTAGGGATCGCCGCGGTCGCCCCCTCGAACAGCGGTCGGCCCTCAATGCGGTAGGTGAGATCATTGATGTGCAACATGGCTGTGAAGGTTTGAGACGCGCCCGGCGAATGCAAGGCTTTTGTTTGCTCGATGCGACGCCGGCGGCCTTGTCCAACGCGGGCGCGGCGGATATAAGCAGCCCCGAGATCACATTCGGAAATATGAGGGATTCAAAGTATGGCCACCGAGCGGACGCTTTCGATTATCAAGCCCGACGCAACCGAACGCAACATCACCGGCAAGATCATCGCGATGCTGGAAGAGGGCGGCCTGCGCGTCGTTGCGCAGAAGCGCGTGCGCTGGTCGCGGGAGCAGGCAGAGAAGTTTTACGAAGTGCACAAGGACCGGCCGTTCTACAACGACCTCGTCACCTTCATGACCTCGGGGCCTATCGTATTGCAAGTGCTCGAAGGCGAGGATGCCGTGGCCAGAAACCGGGAGATCATGGGCGCCACCAATCCCGCCGAAGCGGGGCCGGGCACGATCCGTGCGGAATTCGGCGAGAACATCGAGCGCAATTCCGTGCATGGTTCCGACAGCCCGGAGAACGCGCAGAAGGAAATTGCCCTGTGCTTCGACGAGAGTGAGATCGTCGGTTAGGTGGGAGTTGCGCGCGCGCCGCGTGCGTGCATCTTTCCCCGTTAATGTGCTGACGCCTTAGAAGCGGTGCTTGAGCGTGCCGCGGATGATCACGTCGTCTTCCTTTGCCTCGCCTGTGGCATCGGGTGTCGTAGGGACGTCCTTCATGTCGAATTTGGGCTCTTCCGGCGCGCCGTAGAGCAATTCGAGGCCAAAGTCGAACTTCGGCAGCGTTCCGATATAGCCGATGCCGGGGATATTGACCGGTGTGCCCTCCGCATTCGACGGGCTGGCCGAGGTCGGGTCAATCATGCGCAGCGCGGGAAGCTCATCCTGCACCGGCGTGCCGGGCGCGGCCTTGAGTTCGGCCGGTGCTTCGGTCACTGCCGTTCCGGGCACCGATGGCGTGCTGTCGACTTCGCTGAAGGCAGAGGCAGCGCCAGACCAGAGAACGAGGCCGGCTGCGCCTGCAAGGATTGTCAATGGAATTTTGCGCATAGGTCTTACTCCCGCTGCTACGCTCAAACATGGCTCCAGGCCGCGGCGGATGCAAGTTTCTCCCGTGAACTCTTAAGCGCCTGTTAAAGAACGAAGAATCCGGGCGAGATTGTGTTTCTGTGTTGCACACGCAACAGGAGATGGGGTGCAAATTCAGGTTGTCGGGGCGTATTCCAGCCCGAAAATCAGGGGGTTCACACGGGCCGGTCGGCATTCCCACAGCTTATGCACAGGCCGAGGCCCCGTGCGGCGAATCGGCCGCGACTCAAATCCCGTCGGCAAGCACACCCATCATCAGGACGATATAGCCGGCCAACAGCAGCCAGAAGGACACGTCGGTGACGAACGGGATGTAGTGCACCACGCCCGCCACGCCGAGACCGGCCAGAGTGACGGACATCAGAAACACGCTGAGCCGCGGCCGGTAAAGTCGCATCCCGCTCTCCCTCAAGGCGTGGGTTCAGCTTGCCGGGGGATCAAATGCCTCTGAGGACATTGCCAAGCGCTAGCAGCAGGAAGGCGGCCAGCGCGATGTAGAAGCCCGGCACCGGGACGTAGGTGGCCACCTGCGGCACGAACTGCACGACCAGCGCCAGAATGGCAATCAGCAGCGACAGGCGGAAGGTCAGCTTGGTCGGCGGCGACAGCATCATCTGTGTTACTCCCCCGTTAACACCCGACGTCGATGCAGATAGACGAAAACAGCGGCGGCTGGCAAGCAGGATCGCCTCCAACCGCTGCGCCGGATTGCAATCGTGGCCGCCGTGCTGCTCAGGAGAGGCTGGCGCAGAAGCGCTGGATGCGCTGGCAGGCTTCCTTTAACGCCTCGGTCGAGGTCGCATATGAGATGCGGAAGAAGGGCGACAGACCGAACGCCTCGCCGTGAACGACGGCCACGCCTTCGTCCTCCAGGAGCGCCGTGACGAAATCCTCATCGGAGTGCAGCGTCTTGCCCTTGGGCGTCGTCTTGTTCATGCAGCCGGCGCAGGAGGGATAGACGTAGAACGCGCCTTCTGGTGTCGGGCAGTCGAGGTCGGGCGCCTGATTGAGCATCGAGACGACGAGGTCGCGGCGCTCCTTGAAGACCTGCGCGCGTTCGGCGATGAAGTCCTGCGGACCGTTCAGCGCCTCCACCGCGGCCCACTGGCTGATCGAGGCCGGGTTCGAGGTGGACTGCGACTGGAGTTTGCGCATCGCGCCGATCAGCTCTTCCGGCCCCCCGCAATAGCCGATGCGCCAGCCGGTCATCGCATAGGCCTTGGACACGCCGTTCATCGTCAGCGTGCGCTCGTGAAGCTGCGGTTCGACCTGGGCCGGGGTGACGAACCTGAAGTCGTCATAGGCGAGGTGCTCGTACATGTCGTCGGTCAGCACCCATACATGACTGTGGCGCAGCAGGACGTCGGTAAGCGCCTTCAGTTCGTCATAGGTGTAGCCGGCGCCTGTCGGGTTTGATGGCGAGTTGAAGATGAGCCACTTGGTACTGGGCGTGATCGCGGCTTCCAATGCCTGCGGCGTGAGCTTGAACCGGTCCTCCAGGGTGGTGGGCACGATCTTCGGCGTTCCGCCCGCGAGCAGGGCCATGTCGGGATAAGAGACCCAGTAGGGCGCAGGAATGATGACCTCGTCGCCCGGATTGAGCGTGGCCATCAGCGCGTTATAGATGACCGCCTTGCCACCCGGCGCAACCAGCACCTGCGATGGCTGGTAGGTCAGATCATTCTCGCGCTTGAACTTGTCGCAGATGGCCTGTTTCAGCTCGGGAATGCCGTCAACGGCGGTGTATTTCGTCTCGCCGCGCTCGATGGCCTTGATGGCGGCCTGCTTGATGTTGTCGGGCGTGTCGAAGTCCGGCTCGCCCGCGCCGAGCCCGATTACGTCATGGCCCGCGGCTGCCAGATCCCGCGCCTTCTGCGTCACGGCGATCGTGGGCGAGGGTTTCACGCGCGCCAGCGAGTCGGACAGAAAGCCCATCTTTCAACCTCCCTTGACTGAGAAATGTGGCTGGCATCGCGCCGTGGCCGGCGCTTTGCGGCGAGGCTAGGCAGGCAGGCCGCGCAAGGCAAGTGAATTTCCACCGGGACAGCCCCGATACGAGGGGGAAAGTCGGCGGATATCTATTGACAAGCGGGGAGCACGGACATATTCCGATGGGCGTATTAGCACTCACCATCAGAGAGTGCTAACAAAGTCTCACCGAAAGACTCATGGCCGGACGCACGCGATCGCACCGTGCCCGGCACTCAGGAGCACAAACCACGGAGAACAAAGATGAAATTTCGTCCACTCCATGATCGCGTGGCCGTCAAGCGCGTCGAGGAGGAGCAAAAGACCGCTGGCGGCATCATCATCCCCGATACCGCAGCCGAAAAGCCCCAGCAGGGCGAAGTGATCGCTGTCGGCCCTGGCGCGCGCGGCGATGACAATGAACTCATCCCGATGGGCGTTCAGGTGGGTGACAAGGTGCTGTTTGGCAAGTGGTCCGGCACCGAGGTCAAGATCGACGGTGAAGAAGTCCTCATCATGAAGGAGTCCGATCTGCTGGGCGTGCTCGAAGGCTGAAGCCGTTAGCCACCTGATCGTGAGCCAACACGTGACAAGTAAGGAATACAACCATGACCGCTAAAGATATCCGTTTTTCGACCGACGCCCGCGAGCGCATGATGCACGGCGTCGACAAGCTGGCCAACGCGGTGAAGGTCACCCTTGGTCCGAAAGGCCGCAACGTCATCATCGAAAAATCCTTCGGCGCCCCGCGCTCCACGAAGGACGGCGTGACGGTCGCCAAGGAGATCGAGCTTGAGGACAAGTTCGAGAACATGGGCGCGCAGATGGTGCGCGAGGTCGCCTCGAAGACCAACGATGCCGCCGGTGACGGCACCACGACCGCGACCGTGCTCGCCCAGGCAATTATGCGCGAAGGCCTGAAGGCCGTGGCTGCAGGCATGAACCCGATGGACCTCAAGCGCGGTATCGACAAGGCCGTGACGCAGGTCATTGACTCGATCCGCAATGACGCCCGCGACGTCTCCTCCAGCTCCGAGGTCGCTCAGATCGGTACGATCTCCGCGAACGGGGAGAAGGAGATCGGTGACATGATCGCCGAGGCCATGGAGAAGGTCGGCAACGACGGCGTCATCACCGTGGAAGAGGCCAAGAGCCTGGAGACCGAACTGGAAGTCGTCGAGGGCATGGAGTTCGACCGCGGCTATCTCTCGCCGTACTTCATCACGAACTCCGACAAGATGGTCTGCGAACTCGATGATCCGTACATCCTGATCCACGAGAAGAAGCTGACCAACCTGCAGGCGATGCTGCCCGTGCTGGAGTCGGTCGTACAGTCGGGCAAGCCGCTTCTGATCATCGCCGAGGATGTCGAGGGTGAGGCGCTGGCCACGCTGGTGGTCAACAAGCTGCGCGGCGGCCTGAAGGTCGCGGCGGTGAAGGCGCCCGGCTTCGGTGATCGCCGGAAGGCCATGCTTCAGGACATCGCGGTTCTGACCGGCGGCCAGGTCGTCTCCGAGGAGCTCGGCATCAAGCTCGAGAACGTCAACATCGACATGCTCGGGCGGGCCAAGCGCGTCTCCATCACCAAGGACGACACCACGATCGTCGACGGTGCCGGCGCCAAGGCCGACATTGACGCCCGCGTCCAGCAGATCCGCGCGCAGATCGAGGAGACGACTTCGGACTATGACCGCGAGAAGCTGCAGGAGCGTCTGGCCAAGCTGGCTGGCGGTGTTGCGGTCATCCGCGTCGGCGGCGCCTCCGAGATGGAAGTGAAGGAGCGCAAGGACCGCGTGGACGACGCGCTGAACGCAACCCGCGCTGCGGTCGAAGAAGGCATCGTCGCCGGTGGCGGTGTGGCGCTGCTGCGCGCGGTCAATGCGATCACGGTCGAGGGCGATAACGCCGACCAAGAGGCCGGCATCAAGATTGTACGGCGCGCCCTGCAGGAGCCGATCCGGCAGATCGCCGAGAACGCCGGCGTGGAAGGCTCGATCGTCGTCGGCAAGGTGCTGGAGAAGAACGATCCGGCCTGGGGCTACAACGCCCAGCTCGATGAGTACGTGGACCTCGTCGAAGCCGGCGTGATCGACCCGGCCAAGGTCGTGCGCACCGCGCTTCAGGACGCGGCCTCGGTTGCCGGCCTGATGATCACGACGGAAGCTGGCGTTGCCGAAGCGCCGAAGGAAGAAAAGGGCGGCGCTGGTGCCGGAGACATGGCCGGCATGGGCGGCATGGGCGGCATGATGTAAGCCGCTTGCGCCCCGAGAGGCGCAGCCGTCGCCGTCAAGGCGAATGGGAAGAGCCGCTCCCCGGGGCGGCTCTTCTTCTGTGCAAAGACGGGTGCGACAGGATGCCACTGATTTGCTGCAAATGTTTTCAAAAAGCGGCGCGTTAAGGTTGCTCCGGTGGGCGGCTTTGGTATAGTCGCAACGATTTTTTGGGTTTCGCCAGCGGCGAGGGGCTGATATGGACAACCCGGATCGTGAAAAACATGGCAATAACATGGACTATCAAGAACACGAGCGGACCTACAAACTCTTCATAACCCTGGCCCAGTGGGGCACGGTGATCGTCGCCGTCATTCTCATCCTGATGGCGATTTTCCTGGTTTGACACGCCGGACGCCCAAGGCATCCCGGGCATTCTGGCCTCGCGCGCGCCTGGCCGGGCGGTGGCTGTTTCGCCCATGTTTGGCACCAGCATGATCGGAGCTAAGAATGGTAAGGATCGCCGTTCCGGCTGAAGAAGAGATGGAGCCCCGGGTCGCGTTGAGCCCCGAGACGGCGAAAAAGTACGTCAAGCTTGGCTGCCAGGTCGTCATTGAGAAGGGCGCAGGCGCCCGCTCATATTTCCCCGACCACGAGTACGAGAATGCCGGTGCGGAGCTCGCCGACTCAGCCGAGGCTGCGCTTGAGGGCGCTGATCTGGTGCTCAAGGTGGGGCCGCCGACTGATGCGCAGATCAAGGCCATGAAAAACGGTGCGGTAGTGGCCGCGATGCTGGAACCTTATGGCCCGCGCGGTACCATCGACGCGCTTGCCCAGCAGGGCGTGCTCGCCTTCGCCATGGAACTGATGCCCCGCGTGACCCGTGCGCAGTCGATGGACGTGCTGTCCTCGCAGTCGAACCTCGCCGGGTACAAGGCCGTCGTCGATGCTGCGGCTGCGTTCGGTCGTGCCATGCCGATGATGATGACGGCGGCCGGCACCGTGCCGCCGGCCAAGGTCTTCGTCATGGGCGCGGGCGTCGCGGGTCTGCAGGCGATCGCCACGGCGCGCCGTCTTGGCGGCGTTGTCAGCGCCACGGACGTGCGCCCGGCGGTGAAAGAGCAGGTGAAGTCGCTCGGTGCGAAGTTTATTGCCGTGGAGGACGAGGAATTCCGCGAGGCGGAGACGGCCGGCGGCTACGCCAAGGAAATGTCCGACGAATACAAGCGCAAGCAGAACGAACTGATCGCCGAGCATATCAAGTCGCAGGACATCGTCATCACCACGGCGCTGATCCCGGGCCGCCCGGCCCCTCGGCTGATTTCCGCGGACATGGTCAAGACCATGAAGCCTGGCGCCATCATCCTCGATATGGCGGCCGAGCGCGGCGGCAACTGCGAACTGACGCGGGCCGGCGAGGATATCGTGCATGAGGGCATCCGCATCATGGGCCCCGTGAACATTCCGGGCAAGGTGCCGGGCGATGCCTCCAGCCTGTACGCGCGCAACCTCTACGCTTTCACCGAACTGATGATCGACAGCGAATCCGGCGCCATCAAGGTCGACTGGGACGACGAAATCATCCAGGGGACGGCCCTGACGCGGGACGGTGCAGTGATCCACCCGGTCCTTACGGGAGAGAAGGAATGAAGCAGATCATGCCGAGGCTTTCTGCCGCGCTGGTCCTGGCCGCGGCCTTCGCGCTTTTGGCGACGCCGGCGCAGGCGGCCGCCGGGGCGGGTGCTGGGATCGACCCGTTCATCTATCTGTTTGCTATCTTTGTTCTGGCGATCTTCGTTGGCTACTACGTGGTCTGGAGCGTCACGCCGGCGCTGCATACGCCGCTCATGTCGGTGACGAATGCGGTCTCGTCGGTGATCGTGGTCGGTGCCTTGCTGTCCGTCGGCGTCGAGGCGGCGGTCGAAGGCGCAGGCTGGGCAACCGTGTTTGGTTTCCTGGCGCTGGTCATGGCGTCGGTCAACATTTTCGGCGGCTTTCTCGTCACCCAGCGGATGCTGGGCATGTACAAGAAGAAAGAGAAGCAATAACGCGGCGCGGGGGGAACACTCATGCCTGCTGATCTGGTCGCGCTGCTCTATCTGGGCGCCGGCGTTCTGTTCATTCTGACGCTGCGGGGGCTGTCGCACCCGGAGACGTCGCGGCGCGGCAATTACATGGGCATGGCCGGCATGACGATCGCCGTGCTCACGACGCTGGCCGTGGCGGTTCCGGATGCCGCGAAATTCCTGCTGATCATTCTGGGGATTGGCGTCGGGGGCGCCATCGGCGCCTATATCGCCAGTCGTATCCCGATGACGGCGATGCCGCAGCTCGTGGCGGCGTTTCACAGCCTCGTTGGTCTGGCGGCCGTGTTCGTGGCGGCGGCCGCGCTGAACGCGCCGGAAGCCTTCGGCATTGGCACGCCGGGGAACATCTTCACCGTCTCGCTGATCGAAATGTCGATCGGCGCGGCGATCGGCGCCATCACCTTCACGGGCTCGGTCATTGCCTTTCTCAAGCTTGATGGGCGCATGTCCGGAGCGCCGATCCTTCTGCCGGCCCGGCACCTGGTCAATATCGCGATCGGCGCAATCATCGTTCTGCTGATCATCGCGTTTTCCGTGTCAGAGTCGCATCTGGCGTTCTGGGCCCTGACGCTGCTCGCCTTCGCGATTGGCGTGCTGCTCATCATTCCGATCGGCGGCGCGGACATGCCCGTGGTGGTGTCGATGCTGAACTCGTATTCCGGCTGGGCGGCCGCGGGGATTGGCTTCACGCTCAGCAATGTCGCGCTGATCATCACGGGCGCGCTTGTCGGTTCTTCCGGCGCGATCCTGTCCTACATCATGTGCAAGGGCATGAACCGCTCCTTCATCTCGGTTATCCTGGGCGGCTTCGGGGGCGAGGCGGCGGCCGCGGCGGAGGAGGGCGTGGAACGGACCATCAAGCGCGGCTCGGCCGAGGATGCGGCCTTCTTGATGAAGAACGCGGCGAAAGTCATTATCGTGCCCGGCTACGGCATGGCCGTGGCTCAGGCGCAGCACGCGTTACGCGAACTGGCCGACTCGCTCAAGGCAGAAGGGGTCGACGTCGCCTACGCCATTCACCCGGTCGCCGGCCGGATGCCTGGGCACATGAACGTGCTGCTGGCCGAGGCGAATGTACCGTATGACGAGGTTTTCGAGCTTGAGGACATTAATAACGAGTTCTCGCAAGCTGACGTTGTCTATGTCATCGGCGCAAACGACGTGACCAACCCGGCTGCCGAAGACGATCCTTCATCGCCAATTTACGGCATGCCGGTATTGCAAGTGTGGAAGGCGAATACGGTCATTTTCAACAAGCGTTCGCTCGCCTCTGGCTATGCAGGTATCGACAACCCGCTGTTCTATCGCGACAATACGTTGATGGTGCTGGGCGACGCCAAGAAGATGACCGAAGAGATCGCCAAGGCGCTCTAGCGCTCACCCGGCGCCGCCGACCGACATCGACAGCACGAAAGGGCGCGCCGTGGAAACGCTGACCGATGCGAACCAGCTCTCCGCGCTGGCCAGCGAGTTGATCCAGCAGGGTACGGCCTTCGGGATCAGCTTGATCTCCGCGATCATCATCCTGATCGCCGGGTACATCGTGGCCGGCTGGGCGTCGCGCGCGCTGGAAAGCCGGCTGCGCGAGGCCAAGAAGTTCGATGCCACGCTGATCCCCGTGCTGGGGCAGGCCCTGCGCTATACTATCCTGGCCTTTACGGCGGTGCTGGTGCTTGCGCAATTCGGCGTGCAGACGGCCAGCCTCATCGCTGTGATTGGTGCGGCGGGCCTGGCGATCGGACTTGCGCTGCAGGGCACGCTCCAAAATGTCGCTGCGGGGTTGATGCTGCTGATCCTGCGCCCGTTTCAGGTCGGTGACTGGATCGATGCGGCGGGCAAGAGCGGCGCGTGTGAGGAGATCGGCCTCTTCATGACCAAGCTCAAGGACTTCGAGGGGATGTTCATCGCCGTTCCCAACTCGAAGATCTGGGCCGATACCATCGTCAACTACAGCCGCAACCCGCATCGGCGGCTCGTCCTGGATGCCGGGATTTCCTATGACGATGACATCGACCGGGCCAGCGAAGTCCTCAGGGAGATGGTCAATGCGGACGAGCGGATCCTGCAGGAGCCGGACCCGCCGCAGGTTCTGGTCTCAAGCTACGGCGACAGCTCGGTCAACTTGCAGATCCGCGCCTGGACGCGGAACGATGAGTTCTGGCCGGTGCACTTCGACATGACGCGGGCGATCAAGTATGCGCTTGATGAGGCGCGGATCACCATTCCTTACCCGCATCGGCATGTCATTATCAGCGCCGATGGCGAGGACCGCATTCAGCTTGCCGAGAGCGCATCGGCCGCGCCCAAGCGTACCACGCGCAAGGCGCCTGCGAAGTCGACGGAAAGCGCACCGCCGACCAAGACGGCGAGCGCAGACAGCGCGTCGGCGGCCAAGGGAAGCGCGAGCCGTCGGAAGCCCACAGGCAAATCAGGTTAAAAGCAGGGGCGTTAAAGCGCTGTGATTCAGGCTTCTTCGGAGCGCACCCGCTGCAGGCCGTCGTAAGCCGGTTTGTAATCCGACTTCAGTCGCAGCGCGCGTCGGTAGGCGGACGCGGCGCGCTTCTTGTCCCCCGCGCCTTCGGCGGCCCTGCCAGCCAGCGTCCAGGCCTTCACCGAGTCTTTTCGGGCAACAGCGGCCTTGTACAGATCCTTGTAGGCATCGGCGTAATTCGACAGCGCCAATTGGCTCACGCCGCGCGCGTAATAGGGCTCGATTTCGTCCGGCTTGAAGCTGATGGCCTCGTCAAAGTCCGCGATCGCGTTCTGGTGTTGCGCCAGCTTCTGATAGACCAGCCCGCGGTTGAAATGCATTGCCGGGTCGCTGCCAGCGAGTTCAAGCGCACGGCTATAATCGGCAAGCGCCGCTTCATACTTCTCCGCCTTGCGGAATACCTGGGCACGCCCGCTGTAGGCGATGGCGTATTCCGGTTCTATGGAGATCGCCTGGTCGTAGTCGGACAGGGCCTCCCGCAGCTTGCCCATCTTGGCATAGACGAGAGCCCGGTTCGCATAGGCCTGATGGAAACGCGGCTCAAGACGGATCGCAGCGGTGAAGTCGGCGATCGCCTTTTCGTATTCGCCGACCTGGCCGTAGGCTGTGCCCCGGATGTTCAGTGCTTCCGGGTCGCGCGGGTTTTCCTCCACGACTCTGGTCAGCGAGGCGATATTCCGCTGCTGATCTTGGTAGGCCTGCCGGTCGCGGGGCGAGAGTTGAGAGGCGACATTGCTGGTCTGACACCCCGCGAGCACCAAGCTCGCCGCAAGCGTGCCGGCGATGCCCAGTCTCATTCTGCCCTCGGCTGCGTGCATGTAGCCAGAAGCCCCGCCTTGCCAACAGTCCTGCGAGGCCTCAGGCCCCGCTCACCATCCTGGTCCTGATTAGAACGCGATTTGGGCTGAATTACGTTCGCGCAGGGCAAACCGTACTGGGGCGCGGATCGCGGTTTGCCGAGATTTTTGCTGCTCAAAACAAAGCCAGGGTGCGGGCGCGTGTGTTTAGCGGCCCTTGCGCTTGGAAGGCAGCAGACCCTCACGCTGGGCACGCTTGCGCGCCAGTTTGCGGGCCCGGCGGATGGCTTCGGCTTTCTCGCGGGCGCGGCGCACCGAGGGCTTTTCATAAGCGTTGCGAAGCTTCATTTCACGGAAGATGCCTTCGCGCTGCATCTTCTTCTTGAGAGCACGGAGTGCCTGATCGACATTGTTGTCACGGACTTGTACTTGCACGTGTCCTCCTTTCCCTTCGCTCGACAGAAAACACAAATTCGTCGCGCCGACGAAAGTCGGCACGCTATTTCTTATATAGCAAGCAGATGGTCCCGCGTCTATCTGCAACAGCGGTTGCATCTGAAATTCTGCCGACGCGCAGGTATCAGGTTTCCTGCGAGCGCGGCAGCAGATCGACGTAATGGCCCATCTTGCGGCCGGGTGCGGCGTGGGCCTTGCCATAAATATGCAGCGAGCGGTCCGGGTTGTAACCGACAAGCGCCGCCCACTCGTGAATGTCAGGCCCGATGATGTTGACCATCTCTGCATCGCTATGGCGCGCGGTCGCCCCGAGCGGCCAGCCGGCGATGGCGCGGATATGGTTCTCGAACTGGCTGATGGCGCAGGCTTCGATCGTCCAGTGGCCGGTGTTATGGACACGCGGGGCCATCTCGTTGACGAGCACGCGGCCTTCGCTGCGGTCCGCGAAGAACTCGACGGCAAGCACGCCGTAATAGCCCAGCTCGCTCAAAAGCGATTCGACGATGCCGCGCGCGGTTTTGATCTCCGCGTCGCTCAGCCCTGCGGGAACGCGGCTCACTGCCAGCCGCCCTTCGGCGTGCTGGTTGCGCGGCGGATCATAGAAGACGCATGGGCCGTCGAAGCCACGCACCGCGATGACCGAAAACTCGAAATCGAAGGCGATGCCCTGTTCGAGGATCGCGGGGCGTCCCCCAAGCCAGCGCCGCGCTTCGTTCAGGTCGTCGCGGCTGTATATGCGGAACTGGCCTTTGCCGTCGTAGCCCTGCCGGCGAGTTTTCAGGAACAGCCCCTGCGGCCCTGCCGGCCCGCCAAGCGCATCAAACGCTGCCTCGATCTGCGCTTCGCCGTCGACACGCGCCCAATCCGGCACGGGCGCGTAAACCGCGGCCAGCAATTCCCGCTCATGAAGGCGGTCCTGCGTGGCGGCGAGCGCCCGGCGATTGGGGCGCAGTGGCACGATGTCCTCGACCACCGCGAGGCTGTCGGCCGGGATGCTCTCGAATTCGTAGGTAAGCACGTCCACCCCGCGCGCGAACGCGGTCAGCGCCTCGGCATCTTCGTAAGCCGCCTTGACGTAATGCGCGGCGACATGCGCGGCTGGCGCGTCGTCGTCCGGCGCGAACACATGCGCGCGGAAGCCCAGCTTCGCCGCGGCTTGCGCCAGCATCTTGCCAAGCTGGCCCCCGCCAAGAATGCCGATCACACTGCCGGGTTGGAGCGCTTCAGTCATCGTCCGTCGGTGTTTGCGCGACATCGGCGCTGCGCTGGGCGCGCCATTCGTCCAGCTTTGCGGCTAGTTCCCCATCCTCCACTGCCAGGATCTGCACGGCGAGCAGGCCGGCATTGGTCGCGCCGGCCTCACCGATCGCCAGCGTTCCCACCGCAACGCCTGCGGGCATCTGCACGATCGAAAGCAGGCTGTCCTGCCCGGACAGCGCCGCGCTTTTCACGGGCACGCCGAGCACAGGGAGAGGCGTCATGGCCGCCGTCATACCCGGCAGATGGGCTGCGCCGCCGGCACCCGCGATGATAACCTTCAGCCCACGATCACGAGCGGACTGGGCATAATCATAAAGCCGGTTCGGCGTGCGATGGGCCGACACGATGCGGGTCTCATAGGGAACAGCGAACTGGTCCAGCAGATTGGCGGCCGCGCGCATGGTGGCCCAATCCGACTGGCTGCCCATGATTATGCCGACGATAGCTTGGCTCACGTCCTCGTCCAGTTCGCGGTGCGGCGGTTGACTGGCCCAAACCGGATTGAAAAGGCGGAAGTATAGGACCGGTAGCCCGGCGTGCAAGACGCGGCCGAAGTTTCCACAGGTTCCGCAAACACGTCTTCAGGCAATGATGTCGGGAAAAATCTGGTCCTCGATCCGTGCGATCTCATCCTTGAGCCAGAGCTTGCGCTTCTTCATCCGCGTTATTTCGATCTGATTGACGGCTGCGGCGTTTTCCATCTCGGCAATCCGGGCATCGAGCTGGCGATGTTCACGCTGCAGCTCACTCAGGCGCTGCCGCAGATCAGGCTCCTCCTTGCTGCCGTGCATCGTTACTCTCGCTCACGCCGCCGCCGGAACGCCGCAAGTATCGCCATTCAAGCGCGTGAAGGCAAGCCGGCGCGGCGGCGATGCCCTTGTGAGTTGCTTGACGGAAACGCGCGAAGCGCATTTTTCATTGGTGGCTATCGAGCATCCCTCTCGATAGGACCGGGGAGGCAGCGGTTCCCCCCGCTGTCTCCCTTCACTGCGTTGATCGGGCACGCTCAAACAAGGCGCAACGCTCTATCAACCTGAAGTTGCATTCAATGCCATCCGGACGCGCATGCGTTGGACACCGTGTCATTTATCTGTCATACTCAGCACGTTTCGCGAAATATTTCGCAATGCAACCATGGAGGCTGGTATGGCTCTGGAAGCGCATCTGGAAGGTCTGGCGAGCAAGCATCGCGAGCTCGAGAAACAGATCGCAGCCGAACTGGCGCACGCCGCTCATGACGATTTGAAGGTCGCGGCGCTCAAGCGCGAAAAGCTGCGTATCAAGGACCAGATGGAGCGCCTGCGAATGAGCCAGAACTCGGCGGCTTAATGCGGATGTCACGCAGACCGTAAAATCGCGCTGAGAGGCAAAGCGCAGACCGAGCGCCGGGAGGGCCGCTGCCTTCCACGGCGCTTTTTGTTTCTGCTGCCTGCGCGTGTTGCCGCCTGGGCACTGATGGGCTAGAAGGAGCGCAACAGAGGCCATATTTTCGTTCTTCAGGGATGAGCAAAAAGACCAAGAAGGCGCTGCGCCCGAAGGCCCGCCTGCCGAAGGGTATGCGGGATGTCGAGGCTGCGGAGCTGCGCGCCGTCGCAGAAATGACGGAGAAAATCCGCGCCGTTTACGAGCGCTATGGCTTCGAGCCGCTGGACACGCCGGCCTTTGAATACACAGACGCGCTGGGCAAGTTCCTGCCGGATCAGGACCGGCCGAACGAGGGCGTGTTCTCGTTTCAGGATGAAGACGAGCAGTGGCTCAGCCTGCGCTATGACCTGACGGCGCCGCTGGCGCGCTATGTCGCGCAGAATTACGACGCGCTGCCCAAGCCGTTCCGGCGGTATCAGCTCGGGCCGGTCTGGCGCAACGAGAAGCCGGGGCCGGGGCGCTTCCGCCAGTTCATGCAGTTCGACGCCGATACGGTCGGGACGGACAACGTCGCGGCGGATGCGGAGATGTGCATGCTCGCGGCCGACGCCATGGAGGCGCTTGGCATCAAGCGCGGCGATTACGTGATCCGCGTGAACAGCCGCAAGGTACTCGACGGCGTCATGGACGCGGCGGACATCCCGCCTGAGAAGCGGCTGACCGTATTGCGCGCCATCGACAAGTACGACCGACTTGGGATTGAGGGCGTGCGCCAGCTTCTCGGATCGGGCCGCAAGGATGAAAGCGGCGATTTCACGCCCGGGGCCGAGTTGCCGGAGCGTTCCGCAAACTTGTTGCTGGATTTCATGACCACCGACATTCCCGCCGAGACGGAAGCGGCGGAGGGGGACGTGCTCGTCAAGCACCAGGTCTCGCTGATGGAGCGCGAATGGCCGGGACTGGACACGCCGGAGTTTCTGGAAGGCATCGAAAAGATCGACCGGATCCGTCAACTCGTCGCGGGCTGTGGTTTCGGTACCGACCGCATTCGCTTCGATCCGTCGGTGGTGCGCGGATTGGAATACTATACAGGGCTCGTCTTCGAGGCGGAGCTGACATTCCAGGTTGAGGATGAGGACGGCCGGCCCGTGCGCTTCGGCTCGGTGGGCGGCGGCGGGCGCTATGACGGCCTTGTCTCGCGCTTCAAAGGCGCGGAAGTCCCTGCGACCGGCTTTTCCATCGGCGTTTCGCGCCTCTACGCCGCGCTCAAGGCGCTGGGCAAGATCGAGACGGGTGCGAAACACGGCCCGGTTGTCGTGCTGGTCATGGACCACGACCGCACCGCCGACTACGCCCGTATGACCCAATCGCTCCGCGCTGCCGGCATCCGCACGGAGATGTATGTCGGCACTGCCGGCATGAAGGCGCAGATGAAATATGCCGACAAGCGCGCCGCGCCCTGCGTCGTCATTCAGGGCGAGGATGAGCGCGCGCGCGGCGAAGTTCAGATCAAGGACCTGATCGAGGGCGCGAAACTTTCGGAGCAGATCGAGGACAATGTGAGCTGGCGCGAAGGCCGCCCGGCGCAGTTCAGCGTGCCGGAAGACGAGATGATCGAGGCGGTCCAGAGCGTGCTGGCGAGGTATCGCTGATGGTCGCCGAAACCGCCCGCGCCTTCGACGCGCTCGAGCGCCAGGCCAATCAGCTTGTGGAGCTGTTTCAGGCGTCCGGCTATGAGCGTGTCGCCCCAGCCATCATTCAGCCGGCTTCGATCTTTCTCGACCGCGTGGGTGAGGCGATCCGGAGCCGCACCTATCTCTTCACCGACGCCGACGGGACCGAGCTTTGCCTGCGCCCGGACCTGACCATCCCGGTCGCGCGGCTTTACATGGAGCGGCACCCCGGCGCCGACATCCCCGCGCGCTACTGCTACAACGGCCCGGCCTTCCGCCATCAGCCTGCGGATAACGCGCTTTTGCCACGCGAATTCCGCCAGGCCGGCATCGAGTATTTCGGCGCTGGGGACCGCGAGAAGGCCGAGGTCGAGGTGCTCGCGCTGGTGCATGACGGCGTGACACGTGCTGGCCTGGAAGACTTCCGGCTGCATATCGGTGATCTGGGCCTGTTCAGCGCGCTGCTGGACACGCTGGGCCTGCCCGAACGCTGGCGCCTGAGGCTCATCCACAGCTTCTGGCGGCCAAAGGCTTTTCCCGCCACCCTCCAGCAGCTCTGCGAGGGTGGGGCGGCGTCGCGGCGGCCGGAGGATGAGCTGGCGCGACGGCTTGACCCGAGGGACCGCGAGGCGGCGGAGAACATGGTCGGCGACTACCTGGCCGAGCATGACATCGCGCTGATCGGGACGCGGACGCTTGGCGAGATCACGGAGCGGCTTCTGGAGCGCGCGGCGGATCTCCGCGAGGCGCCGCTGCCGCGCGACCATGCCCGGCTCATCGAAGCGTACCTGGCCGTGTCGGGGCCGGCGCGGGCGGCGCTGGCGCGGATTGAGGATTTGCTGACCCAGGCTGGACTGCGGATGAAGGGCGCGCTCGATGCCTACCGCCGACGCTGCGAGCTGATGCAGCGGGCGGGCATCGATGTGGGGCAGGCGGTATTCTCCGCAGATTTCGGCCGCCACTTCGAATATTATAGCGGCTTCGTCTTCCAGATCGAGATTCCGGGCGTGGGCCGTGGCGGCCATATCGCGGGCGGCGGGCGCTATGACGGTCTGCTGGCCGAGATAGGCGCAGCCCAGAACGTGCCGGCCGTCGGCTCGGCGATTCATACCGAGCGCCTGCTTGCCGCCGTGCAGGGGACATTGGAATGACTGCGATTGCCGAAGAGGCCGCGGCGGCCGACAAGCTGATCCTCGCCGTACCGTCGAAAGGCCGGCTGATGGAGCGCAGCCTGGAGATTTTCGCGGAGGCAGGGCTGCCGCTGCACCGGGTCGGGCATGAGCGCGGCTATCGCGGTGCGGTGGGAGGCCGCGACGACATCGCCGTGCTGTTTCTGTCAGCCTCGGAGATCGCGCATTATCTCGGCTCGGGCCGCGCGCATCTCGGCATAACGGGCGAGGATCTGGTCCGCGAGGAGATTCCGCGCTGGGACGAGCGGGTCGAACTGGTACGTGGGCTCGGCTTCGGCCGCGCGGATGTTGTGGTCGCGGCGCCGGCCTGCTGGATCGACGTGCAGGGCATGGGCGATCTG
Organism: Dichotomicrobium thermohalophilum; assembly: GCF_003550175.1. Taxonomy (NCBI): domain Bacteria; kingdom Pseudomonadati; phylum Pseudomonadota; class Alphaproteobacteria; order Hyphomicrobiales; family Hyphomicrobiaceae; genus Dichotomicrobium; species Dichotomicrobium thermohalophilum. Next base: position 1,805,817 of record NZ_QXDF01000001.1, on the reverse strand, counting down.
GAGGACATGGCCGCGCTGTTCTACCGTGTGCATGGTCGGCGGCTCCGTGTGGCGACCAAGTTTCCGGTGCTGACGCGCCGCTTCTTCGCAAGCTGGGGTGTAAGCGGTTACCGCATCGTGGAGAGCCTCGGCGCGACCGAGGGCGCGCCCGCTGCCGGCACCGCCGAGATGATCGTCGACATCACCTCCACCGGGGCGACGCTGAAGGCCAATCACCTGAAAATCCTGGAAGACGGCGTGATCCTGAAATCCGAGGCCAATCTCGTTGCCTCGAAGGTTGCCCCCTGGGGCGAACACGCCCTTGCTGCCCGCGCCCTGATCGAGGACCGGATCGCCCCGCCGCTCAGCGCTGACGTGGTGGGTTCTTGACCTCGACCGTGAAGTTCAGCGGCCGGCGCCCGCCATCGGCATAAATGGTCTCGCCAGTGATGTAGCTGGACGCATCGCTGGCGAGAAACTGCACGATCTGCGCGATCTCTTCCGGGTGGCCGAAGCGGCCCAAAGGCGTGCGCGACAGCACCCTGCGCGCGGATTCCGGATCGCCGGCGGTGGGCTTGAGCATCTCGGTCATGATGCTGCCCGGCGCGACGGCGTTCACGCGGATGCCATGCGGGGCGAGCGCCAGCGACATCGCCTTGGTGAGCTGCGACAGCGCGCCCTTGGACATCGTGTAGGCGACATGGTCGGGCAAGGCGAAATGATCGTTCACCGAGCTCATGTTTATGATGCTGCCCGGACGCTCGCCCGCCTGCACCTGGGTGACCATCTGGCGGGCAACGGCCTGGCCGAGCAGGAACGCCCCCTTGACGTTGGTGGCGAAAACGCGGTCCAACTCCTCCTCGCGCAACTCGAGAAACGGAGCGCTGTCCATGACGGCGGCATTGTTCACGAGGATGTCGATGCGGCCATAGGCGTTCAGCGTCTCCGCGATAAGGTTGCGCACGTCGAGCCGCTCGGCGACGTTGCAGAGGATGAACCGCGCATCGTGCCCGCCGCCCCCGAGGCCGTCGGCGACCTCCTCGCCCAGCTTTTCATTGACGTCGGCGATCACAACTTTTGCGCCGACGTGCCCGAGGCGATTGGCGCAAGCCCGGCCGATGCCGCGCGCCGCACCGCTGATGATCGCAACCTTGCCCTCAAAGCTCATGGCAGGGTCCTTGGGTCGGGGCGTAGGCGGTCATTGAGCTTTCTCCGCCTGCAGGTCCAAACTGACCGTTACCTCTTCTGTCACGGTGATCCCCGAAATCGGGCCCTCAGGCCCGACCCCATATTCCAGCCGGTTGATCGTCACCTCACCCTGGGCCGATGCCGTATCCTGCGAGATGCTGACGGTAAATGGCACGGCAACATCGCCGCTGTTGCCCTTCAGCTCCAGCGTTCCGTTGAGGAGATAGGCGTTTTCTCCCGGAGCCTTCTCCGCGCCGTCGGCCGTGAATGTCGCCTGCGGATATTCGCTCGTGTTGAACCAGTCGGAGCCGGGCAGGGTTCCGTCGACGTCGCTGTTGCCCGTCTTCACGCTGTCGAGCTGGATGATGATCGTCGCTTCGGTCTGTTCGGGCGCGGCCGGATCAAACGTCACGGAGCCCGTGAAGTCCTCGAACACGCCCTTGATGGTCGTCCCCGCGGCGGTGCCCGAAAAGCCGATCTCACTTTTTTCGGGCAGAATCGTCCACTCCGCCGCGTGCCCTTCATTCGCACCCAGGGGCACGAGCAGACCAGCAAGCAGGATACCTGTCGCGACCCGGCGAGCGCGGCGCGGCAACATTCTCTGCATGACATCATCCTTCAAAATGAATGCGTGGCGCAGGGCCGCCGCCGCATGGAGCAATACGAGCCCGACCAGCGTCCAGGCGAGCGTCTCGTGCGTGCCCTGAAAGACCGGCTCCCAGGCCTCTTTTGTCTCTGTCGGCAGGCTGGCCAGCCACGGGATATGCGGCAACGTGAACAGCCCGAATATCTCGGTCGGAACCGATAGCGGCGAAGCGGAGACGCGTGCCCAGCCGCTCAAGGGAATCGCCAGCATCAGAACATACAGTGCCGCATGGGCAGCCTTCGCGGACTGCCGCTCCCAGGCCGGCATATCGGCGGGCATTGCCGGGGGCGGGGAGATCTGGCGCCAGACGAGTCGGATGAGCACCAGGGCGAACAGCGTGACGCCGAATGATTTGTGAAGCTGATAGAGCCACAGCTTGTACTGGAAATCGCCCTGAACGTCCGTCATGTAGACACCCAGCCCCACCATTCCGGCGATGACGAGGGCAATCAGCCAGTGCAGGAGCTTGGCGAAGCCGGAATAGTCATTGCGGGCCATGGGGTTACCAGGTGCCAGTGTTTTCCATGGAGGCCCACGGTTCCTGCGGTGGCAGCGCCTCGCCCTTCTGCAGCAGTTCGATGGAGATATTGTCAGGCGAGCGGATGAATGCCATGCGGCCGTCACGCGGCGGCCGGTTGATGGTCACGCCCTTGTCCATCAGCTCCTGGCACGTCTGGTAGATGTTATCGACCTGGTAAGCGAGGTGGCCGAAATTGCGGCCTTCGCCGTATTCTTCCGGGTCCCAGTTATAGGTCAGTTCGAGCTGGGCGTTCTCGTCGCCGGGCGCCGCGAGGAAGATCAGCGTGAAGCGGCCCTTTTCGCTGTCCCGTCGGCGCAACTCGCGCAGCCCCAGCTTGTTGCAGTAAAAATCAAGCGATTCGTCGATGTCGCTGATACGAACCATGGTGTGAAGATACTTCATCAGCCTCCTCCTGCATTGTTCCCGCAGGCGGCGAATCGGTCACCCGCCGCGTGGGCGAATCCAGACTTCCTCCGAGTTAATCCTGTGGCCGGTGCGGTGCAAGCGGTCGTTTCGACGCTGGCGAAAGCGTGAATGGCGTATTGGCATGGCCTTCAGGTGGCTGATTCGTGGAAATTCCCGTATTTGTTGCATTTTTGCGCTGGACGCCCGTTAACATTTATGCAACCTAAGCGTGTGTCGCGGTGCCGGTGGGCGTTTTCCACCTGTTGCCCGTCCGAAAACTTGGTGGAAAGTCAATCACTTGGGGTTGCCCGGCAAATTGCCGGAGATAACGGTGGTGAAAATGGCGTTACAAACCCGGCGCTCGGCGCTAAATTCCGATAGCTAGCAAGACACGCGGCTGATACGTAGTTAAAACAGTGTTTCCGGCGATCGCGGGCGAAGAGGGCAACTCGCTGGCGGCCGTCGGACCATAAAGTAAGCGGGGGACTGACTAATGGGGGACAAACAACCTCCTCATTCCACGACTCTAACTGCGCTTTCCAAGTCCGGGGGCATGGACGTTGCGGTCATCGCCGGACAGATCAAATGGTTCGACGCGTCCAAGGGGTTCGGCTTCATTGTGCCGGACAACGGCTTGCCGGATGTGCTCCTGCACGTGACGGTGTTGCGGCGTGACGGGTTCCAGACGGCGCATGAGGGGGCGCGCGTTGTCTGCGAGGTCACCAACAGCGAAAAAGGACTTCAGGCCATCCGTGTCATCGACATGGACGAGAGTACTGCGGTCCATCCATCGCAATTGCCGCAGCGCACGCGGGTGAAGGTCGAGCCGGAAAGCGACTGGGAACGGGCCATGGTCAAATGGTTCAACCGGCAGCGGGGCTTCGGTTTCTTGACACGCGGCGAGGGAACCGAGGATATCTTTGTCCACATGGAAACCCTGCGTCGTTTCGGCTTTGCGGAGCTGCGGCCTTTACAGATCGTCCAGGTGCGTTATGGCAGAGGCGAGAAAGGTCTCATGGCGGCGGAACTTCGCCCCGACGGCAAGCCGTCGATCCTCTCCTCCTCGCACTGAGCGGCGGCGCGTGAGCGACGGCAGACCTAAGTTTGCCGCGCTCGCCGTCTTGCTAGGCGTGTTGATGATCGCCGTTTCAGGCGTAAACGCAGCAAAGCTGCGGGTGGAGCCGGTTGTTCTCGTCACCGAGACAGGGCGGCACACCATCAACGCGGAAATCGCCGATACCCCAGGCACGCGGGCAACGGGGTTGATGTTCCGGCGCAGTCTCGATGATGACGCGGGAATGTTGTTCATCTACGACGAGCCCCAGAACATCACGATGTGGATGAAGAACACCTACATCTCGCTCGACATGATCTTCGCCGACGCGAGCGGGACCATCATCCGCATTGCCCGCGACACGGAACCTTTCTCAACGGACATTATCGAGGCCGGCGGTCCGGCAAAGGTTGTACTGGAAGTGGCCGCCGGCACCGCGCAACGCCTGAGGCTGAAGCGCGGCGACCGGCTGGAGCATCCGTCCGTGAGCGCCAACTAGCTCAAATGGCGGCCGCCCCGTAATAGAGAGTCACGATGTGCTCGGCTTCGGCGAAGAACAGCCAGCGTTCGACCGCCACCCCAATCGTCGCGGCGGCGGCTGCGAGCAGGCTTAGCAGGATACCGATCGCGGTGGGCGCTACCGCAGCCAGCGCGAGCAGAAGCGCGGGGGCGGCGAAAGCGACCAGCACGATCCGCCGTAGCCGGTCGGCATGCTTGCGCGCGACCTGATAGCCCATTTCGCGCTGGACGAAATTTGCCTGGGTGTGCGGCGCTTCAAGCTGGCGCACCTTGCCGATGCCACCGAGCCCCGTTGCCTGCTCGGCCGTATATTGACGGGGCGCATTGTCGGCGCTGCCCCAATAGGCGAGCTTCAGCACGATGCCCAGCGCGAAGGCGGCAACGGTCAGCCAGGCCATCCACGGCGCGAACAGCCCGAAAACCTGCGCGATGAGCGCAAGCAGAACGGCGCCGGTCGCCAGCCCGAGCGCCAGGTAAACCGGCGGCACCCAGCGATTATGCCAGCGGGGGATGGTGCGCAGCGACGCGTAGATCATCGCCGTGCAGTAGACCGTGATGGCCGCGCAGATCGCCGTGAGCCAGCCTGCAACGGCCCACAACCCGGAGTTCTGTTCGAGGAAGACCCAGCCGATCGCGTAGAGGCCGGCGGGCACATAAGTCACGACCGCTGCGACTCCCTCGCGCGACAACCAGGAACTCCGCCACTGCGTAAAGGCGCGCCAGGCGCGTTCCGGGTGCCCGAGATGGAAGGTCGAGGCGAGGAGGCCCGCCGTGACAAGACCAAGCGCCACGGCGAAGGCCACCAGACCGAACCAGCGCTCGGCCGGCAGGAGCCCGGCCGCGCCGGAAATGCCCAACAGCGCGAGCAGGCCGTAACCGGCGCCGGACATCGTCGTAAAGGCGATGACGGAATAAGCGGGATGCATTGTTCGGCACACCTATCGTGAGAGGATGCGGTCGGCCCAGGCGAAGAGCTTGTCCGCCGTCGAACCGGGCTTTGGTGCCTTGGCCATCTCGGCCAATGACGTCAGTTCGGGTTCCAGTGGCGTGTCCTTGCGCTCGCGCGGCGGCAGATACTTGTTGACCGGTTTGTAGCCGAACTCGGGCAGCAGATCGAAACCGCCGCGCTCGGCCACGTTGCGGGAAACTTCGCTGTTCGGGTCGCCGAGATCGCCGAAGGCGCGCGCCCCGGTCGGGCAGGCGCGGACGCAGGCCGGGACGCGATCCTCTTCCTCAAGGTTCTCGTTGTAGATGCGGTCGACACACAGCGTGCATTTCTTCATCACGCCGTCGTCATAGTCATATTCGCGCGCGCCATACGGGCAGGCCCAGGAGCACAGCTTGCAGCCAATGCAGGTGTCCGGGTTGACCAGCACGATGCCGTCTTCCGCGCGCTTGTAGGACGCGCCGGTCGGGCAGACGGTCACGCAGTCCGGCTCCTCGCAGTGCAGGCAGGAGCGCGGAAAATGCACCGTCATGCTGTTGGCGCCGAGGCCCGCCTCGTAGGTGTGGATGCGGTTGAGCCAGGCGCCGTGCGGATCGCTGCCATAGGGGTCCTGATCGGTCAGCGGCGCCGAATAGCCGGTGGTGTTCCACTCCTTGCAACTGGTTGCGCAGGCATGGCAGCCGACGCAGATATCGAGGTCTATCACCAGGCCAAGCTTTTTGCCGGTGGTTTCCTTCGGTAGCGATGTCATGCCGTCTCCCTAGACTCCGTTCCTTGGGCGGAATTCCTCGCCGAAGTGAAGCGACTCCGGTGCTTTTGGCAGCTCCCCATCATAGAGGGGCTCGAAAAACGGCTCGGTTTCGCTGGCCTCAGCGGGCGCTTTTTCGATGCGCACGCGCAGGTCGTACCATGCGGCCTGACCGGTGACCGGGTCCGCATTCGAGTAGCGATAGCCGCCCGCCCCCTCGGGCAGCAGTTCGCCGATCAGGTGGTTCAGCAGGAAACCGCGCGTGTTCTCCGGCGCGTCGTTATCGAGGTTCCAGGCGCCGCGGCGTTTGCCGATGGCGTTCCAGGTCCAGACCGTGTCCGGGTTGACGCCATCCATCAGCTTCACCTGCGCCTTCACCCGACCGAGATGCCCAATGATCCAGACCCAGTCGTCGTCCTGAACCCCGATTTTCCGGGCTTTCTCGTGATGGATGAACAAGCGGTTATGCGTCTGGATCTGCCGCAGCCAGGCGTTCTGCCCACCCCAGGAGTGATACATGATCATGGGGCGCTGGGTGATCGCGTGCAGCGGGTACTCGTCTTCGGCAATGAGCTCGCCCTCGAATGGCGGATACCAGAAGGGAAGGGGATCGAAATACCGGGCGATCCGCGCGCGATGATGCTCCGGCGGCACAATCTCGCCGTGGCCTTGCCCTGCGAGCCGAAACTTCTGCATCGGCTCGGAATAAAGCTGGAACACGATGGGCTTGGCTGCGCCCATGAAGCCGACTTCGACGGCCCAGTCCAGATAGTCCCTGTTGGCGTGCTTGAAATATTTCTGGCTTTCCGCGAGGTGGTAAACGTGGAAGCAGCCGTTCTCGATATACTTTTCAAGCTGCTTCGGGTTCGGCTCGCCGCGTCCGAACTTGTCGCCGTTTTCGCCCCGCCAACCGGCCAGCGGACCGATGCCGGGCATGCGCTCGTGATTGACGATGTAGTCGGAATAGCCACCCGGGTATTTTGCAGCGCCGTTCTCGTCGGTGAAGCCCGGCAAGCCGAGCCGCGCGCCCAGATCGAGCAGCACATCCTGAAAGGGGCGGACATCGCGGTCCGGCTGGACGACGGGTTGACGGATGGCATCAGCAGGGCCGTCGGCTTCGGAAATCGGCCGGTCCAGCAGTGAGATACAATCCCATCGCTCCAGATAGGTCGTGTCGGGCAGGATCAGGTCCGCATACGGCACCATCTCCGAATAGTAGGCGTCCGAATAGATGATGCGCGGGATCGCATAGGCACCGTCGGGCTTCTTCTCGCTGAGATACTGCAGCACCGCCGGCACGTTCATCGACGAGTTCCAGGCCATGTTGGCCATGTAGAGGAACAGCGTGTCGAGCGGGTACGGGTCGCCGGTGGCCGAGTTGGTGATGACCATGTGCATCAGGCCGTGCGCGGCGAGCGGCGCGTCCCAGGAATAGGCCTTGTCGATGCGCTGCGGTGTACCGTCCTCATCGACGAGCAGGTCTTCCGGTCCGGTGGGGAAGCCGAGCGGCGGGCCGCCAAGAGGCGTCTCCGGCCCTTCGACTCCGGCCGGCTTGATGGGCGGGGGCACGGGCTTCGGGTAGGGCGCCTTGTAGCGGAAGCCGCCTGGACAATCGATGGAGCCCAACAGGATTTGCAGCATGTGGATGATGCGGCAGGTGTGGAAGCCGTTGGAGTGCGCCGAAATCCCGCGCATCGCGTGCATGGAGATTGGCCGGCCGATCATTTTCTCATGGCGGCGGCCGGCCCAGTCGGTCCACGGGATATCGAGGACGACCTCCTGCTCGAAGGCGACCTCGGCGAGCTCCGCCGCGATCCTGCGTATGGTGTCGGCGGGCACCTGCGTTTTCTCGGCGACGGCTTCGGGCGAATACGCATCATCCAGAAAGCGCGCGGCGAGAAGCTGGAAGGACGGCACGGCCTTGCGCCCGTCGGGCAATTCGCGCTCACCGGCGAGCGCGGGCGCGATATCCGGCAGGTTGGCGTTGACCAGCGCGCCCGAATGGTGGTCCCACGCCAGCGGGTTGCCGTCCTCATCGCGCGCAAACAGGCCATCATCTGGCGCGCCGGGGTCCTGAATGACCAGCCACGGCGCGTTTGTGTAGCGCACGAGATAATCCGCATCGAACTTGTCGGCCTGTAGCAGCTCATGGATCAGCGCGGCGACGAAAAGCCCGTCCGTCCCCGGCTTGATGCCGACCCACTCGTCCGCGATGGCCGAATAGCCCGTCCGCACCGGGTTGATGGAGACGAACTTGCCGCCGCGCTTCTTCATGTTGCCGAGCGCGATCTTGAGCGGGTTGGAGGCATGGTCCTCCGCGACGCCGAACATCATGAAGTACTTTGTATGTTCCCAGTCCGGCTCGCCGAACTCCCAGAAAGAGCCCCCAAAGGTGTACAATCCGGCCGCGGCCATGTTGACCGAGCAGAAGCCGCCATGCGCGGCGAAATTCGGCGTGCCGTATTGCTGGGCGAACCAGCCGGTGAGCGCCTGGCTCTGGTCGCGTCCCGTGAACAGCGCGAAACGTTCCGGATTGCTCGCGCGGGTCTCGGCCATCCACTTCGCGGCCAGCTCCAGCGCCTCGTCCCAGGAGATTTCCTTGAATTCGCCGGAGCCGCGCTCGCCGACGCGCAGCAGGGGCGCCCGAAGCCGCGCGGGCGAATAGTGCTGCATGATGCCGGCCGAGCCCTTGCCGCACAGCACGCCCTTGTTGACGGGATGGTCGCGATTACCCTCGATGTACCGGACAGTGCCGTCCTGCAAATACACTTTGATCCCGCAGCGGCAGGCGCACATGTAACAAGTCGAGGTCTTGATCTCGTCGGCGACTTTGAACGAGGTCGGAACGATAGGTTCACCCATGGGCGATGGACTTTCCGTGATGTCGGCGTGGCAGGTCTGACGGTCGGAACGACTGCGCCGGTTTGGTGTGTCTGCGTGAGAATGAAACAGGTTTCATTAATACTGCCATATTCTGACCGCAGATGGCAAACCTGCGCGAGGTGAAGGCGGACTCTGTATGCGACCGCCTCGATGGCTGGATTTGCCGCGCCTTTTGCGTAGGATGGAGGCCGCTGGCGTCACGCGAAAACAGCAAGAGGTAACCACTGGGGCGCAGCCACATGGCTGATGTGCATCTCGACACGACGGGGCTGACCTGTCCCCTGCCGATCCTCAAGGCGAAGAAGGCGATCAAGCGCGTGCCTGCTGGCGGCACGCTCGAGGTAATTGCCACGGACCCCGGCGCGGTGGAGGATTTCGAGACCTTCTGTCGCGTGAGCGGCCATGCGCTTGTCGAGTCGAGCGAGGAGGACGGCGTGTTCCGTTTCCTCATCCGCCACAGTGGCTGACGGCGCGGGTGCATCGCCTAGCTCTTGCGGAACGCCGCCGAGGCGGCCAGGCCAGCGATGATGGCAATGATCACGCCTGCGATGCCGTAGATCAGCGAATTCTGGTAGGCCAGGTTGAAGATGAACCGCTCAAGCCCCTGCTTCTCGATGCGCAGTTCGGTCTCATGCGTGTCGAGCAATTCGCCGTTGCGGAACAGGAAAATCTCTACATCATACACGCCCACGGGTACATTAGCCGGCAGCGAGACGGTCGCGCGGAAAAGGCTGCGGCTGATGAAGGCCACGGCGAAATCCCGCTCCTGGTAGAGGTTCTGATCCTCCTTGATACGGATTAGCGCCTTGCGGAACGCTTCCTCTTCTGCAGCTGTCGGCGCCTCGGCGCCTTCAACCAGGGTGAAGCGTAGATTCTCGAAGCCGATCCGGTGCTTATCCAGCAAGTCGGCTGGCGCGATCTCGTTGAGCGGGCGGGTGGACAGCACGGCGTAATACTGCGGCACCTCTCCAAAGATCTTTGCGGCCTGATTGACCCACAGGCCCACAACGCGGTCCTTCTGGCGCACCACGGTGGGCTCGTCCGGCCCGCGGATGACCACTGCGACGTCGTAGAGATTCTCCTCGGCGGAGCGCTGCTGACTGTGATCGACCGCGCCGAAGACAACGACCTGAATGCCGGCGAAATCCGACTCGATGCCGATCTGGCGTGACGAGACGTCCGCCTCGATGCGTTCGCGGAAACCGCCGGGCTGCGCCGTCGCCGCGGTGACGAGCGCCATCAGGGCAGCGAGGGTGATCAGGACGATACGTGCCATCAGTGTCCCTCTCCGATGACCGGTCCGATCGAGTAAAGCTCTGCCGGTTCCAGCACGAGAGAAAAGAACAGCCGCGCTGCGACGCCAAGCACCAGCAAGGCCAGAAGCGCCCGGAGCTGATCGCCGCGCAGCTTCTGCCCGGCGACCACACCGAATTGCGCGCCGATGACGCCGCCGATCATCAACAGCATGGCCAGCACCACATCGACCGTCTGGTTGGTCGTGGCGTGGAGGATAGTCGCAAAGGCGGTGACGAAAATGATCTGAAACAGTGAGGTGCCAATCACGACGTTGGTCGGCATCCGCAGCAGATAAATCATCGCCGGGACCATGATGAAGCCGCCGCCAACGCCCATGATCGAGGCGAGCAGGCCCACCAGCGTGCCGAGCATGAGCGGCGGAATCGCGCTGATGTAAAGCTTTGACCGCTGGAAGCGCATCTTGAAGGGGAGGCCGTGGATCCAGCCGTGCTGGCCCGGACGCCGGCGTGGGCCGCTTTTTCCGGTGCGCGCCTTGCGCAGCGCGTTCAGGCTTTCGATGAGCATCAGGATGCCCACAGCGCCGAGAAACACGACGTAGAGAAGCGCGATGATCAGTTCGATCTGGCCAGTCTCGCGCAGAATCTTGACGACCTGCACGCCGAAAGCGGTACCGATGCCACCGCCGATCAGCAGCACTGTGCCCATCTTCAGGTCGACATTATTGCGGCGCCACTGTGCGAGCGCGCCCGAGACGGATGAAGCGACGATCTGATTGGCTTCCGTGGCCACGGCGACCGCGGCGGGCACGCCGGAGAAGATCAGCAGCGGGGTCATGAGGAAGCCGCCGCCGACGCCGAACATGCCCGAGAGAAAGCCCACAGCCGCGCCCATCCCGATGATGGTCAGCATGTTCACTGACAGTTCGGCGATCGGCAGGTAGATTTGAAACATATCGTGCTGTGGTGCGGTGTAAGCGTTCTCGGATTGATGTGGACAGCGCCAGCAGGAAGTTACGGGCTGCCTCCTGCCCCCGTGGCGCCTCGTGTGCCTAGGTATTAGGCGTGTGATCTCGCAACGCAACTTGAAAAAATGAAAAAATGTTCATCGCGCCCTGACCGGGCTCCGCAGCGGCCATCGTGAGCGGTCTGGGTGGGGCGGCCGATTTTTGCCACGCTCGGGGCATAGCGACGGGGCCGGGAACTGAGACAAGACCGGCCGCGTTGACTGCCGAATGACCAAATATCAGGAGGGATGGACGATGGTGATGCGACAGATGCTTGCGGCGATGCTCGCCGCTCTGATACTCGCACCGGCGGCTGCCGAAGCGGGTGACAAGCGGGTGGAAGTCGGCTCGCTCACCTGCCGGATCGATGGTGGAGCGAGCTTCGTGTTCGGCTCGACGCGCAGTCTGAGCTGCAAATTCGAGTCGGTGCGCGGCGGCCCGCCGGAGTATTATGAAGGCGAGATTGAGCGTTTCGGGCTGGACCTTGGCGTGACAGGGGAAACCGTGATGGGCTGGGCGGTGTTCGCGCCGAGCCGCGGGATGCCGGATTACGCGCTCGCCGGCACCTACAGCGGCGTAGCGGCCGATGCCTCGTTCGGTCTTGGCGGCGGGGCCAAGGTGCTCGTCGGTGGCTCCAACGACACGATTTCGCTGCAGCCGGTGAGCCTTCAGGGACAATCGGGCGTGAATCTCGCCCTCACGGTAGCCCGCTTGCGGCTGCGTTCGGCGCCCTAAGCTGCGTCATTAAATCGCACCCGGGCGGCGACCAAATGGAACGGATGGGGTCATGACCAAATTGCGGATCGGTGTCATCGGCGCGTCGGGCTACACGGGCGCCGACCTCATTCGCCTGGCCGCGGCGCATCCGAATATCGAGATCGGCCCGCTTGCGGCCGGGGCGCATGCCGGGCAGACGCTGGCGGAGGTGTTCCCGCATCTCGGCCGCGTCGAGGCGCCGACACTCACCCGCGCGGAGGAGACGGACTGGCGCGGTTGCGATGCGGTATTCAGCGGCCTGCCGCACGGCGCGGCGCAGGACATCATCAAGTCGCTGCCGGAGGATCTGCGGGTCATCGACATGTCGGCGGACTTCCGGCTGCGTGATGCCTCCGTGTACGAACAATGGTACGGACGGGCCCATGAGGCTCAGGATCTGCTGGCCGAAGCGGTTTACGGCCTGACGGAATTTTATGGTCCCGAGATCGCCGAGGCGCGCCTGGTGGCTTGTCCGGGCTGCTATCCGACCGCCGTGCTGTTGGCGTTGCTGCCTCTGCTGAGCGCGGGGCTGATCGTGGCGGACGATATCATCATTGATGCCAAGTCCGGTATCTCCGGGGCGGGCCGGGCTCTCAAGCAGAACACGCTGTTCGCTGAGGCGGGGGAGGGGCTGTCGCCCTACGCGATTGGCGCGCATCGCCACGGCCCTGAGATCGACCAGGAGATCAGCCGCGCGGCAGGCCGCGATATCGTGGCGAGCTTTACGCCGCACCTGGTGCCGATGAGTCGCGGCGAGCTGGTGACGTGTCATGTGCGCTTGGCGGAAGGCGTAACCGTCGGGGATCTGCGCGCCAGCCTCGACTCGCGCTATCACGACGCGGCCTTCGCGCACCTGCTGCCCGAGGGGCGCGTCCCCGCCACGCAGCATGTGCGCGGATCGAACCACTTCATCGTCAATGTCTTTCCCGACCGGCTGCCGGGCCGTGCCGTCGTTATAGGCGCGTTGGACAACCTCGTGAAAGGCTCCGCCGGCCAGGCGCTGCAGAACTTCAACCTGATGTTCGGTCTGCCCGAGACGACCGGGCTGGAGCAGCAGCCGCTCTTCCCATGAGAAAGGCGGCGCGCCTGGCGCCGCCTTTCCGTTGGCTGCAGGGACAGAGATGGCTCAGGTGGTGCCTTCGGGCATCAGAACCGTATCGATGACGTGAATCACGCCGTTCGAGGCTTCGATATCCGCCTTCGTCACCTTGGCGTCGCCCACCATCACATCGTCGGTGGCGTCGATGCTCAACTGGGTGCCTTCAACACTTTCCGCCTGCATTTCCTTACCCTTGATGTCCCCGGACATCACTTTGCCCGGCACCACATGATAGGTGAGGATAGCAGTCAGCTTGTCCTTGTTCTCGGGCTTCAGCAGGTCCTCGACAGCGCCCTCTGGGAGCTTGCCGAAGGCGTCGTCGGTCGGCGCGAACACGGTGAACGGGCCTTCGCCCTTCAGCGTCTCGACAAGTCCAGCCGCATCAAGCGCCTTGACCAGCGTTGTGAAGCTGCCCGCCTCCTTGGCGGTGTCGACAATGTCTTTCTTCGCCATGCTGCCGGCATGTGCGGCTGGCGCCATGACGAAAGCGATGATCGTTGCGAATGCGATACTGCGTAGAACCGACATGAATTGTTCCTCCTTAGATCGAAAAAATTCGTCACTATGTGATATTACCAATACAACGAAGTACTGTCGCCAAGGTTCATGTCGGCGCAGGGTGTTGATGGTCGTATTGTAAAGGAAGTGTATTTGCAGATTAAGGATGTGTGCCGGAGTGTCTGAAAACGCGACGACTGCTTGCCGGGGTGTCAAGAAAAAAGGCGGCGCGCAAGGGCGCCGCCTTCTCCGTTCGGGTCGGTCTGCCGCTTAGCTCGTGGAGCCCGGCATCACGACCTCGTCGATGACATGGATCACGCCGTTGGACGCGGCCACGTCCGGCATGGTCACGGTCGCGCCGTCGACGGTCACGCCGTCAGTGCCATCAACGGTCAGCTTACTGCCTTCGACCGTCTCGACCTCAAGCTGCTTGCCCTGCACATCGCCGGCCATCACCTTGCCGGGAACGACGTGATAAGTGAGGATCGAGACGAGCTGATCCTTGTTTTCCGGCTTCAGCAGGTTCTCGACCGTGCCATCCGGAAGCTTGGCGAAGGCATCATCGGTCGGGGCGAACACGGTGAACGGGCCTTCGCCCTTCAAGGTCTCGACCAGGCCGGCGGCATCCAGGGCTGTCACGAGTGTCTTGAACTCTCCGACGGCCTTGGCGGTGTCGACGATGTCCTTTTTGGCCATCGAACCGCCAGCGAAAGCGGCCGGGGAGGCTACGAAAACCAGTGCCATGGCAAGCGCGAGGCTGCGTAGAATCAACATTTACTCCTCCTTTTCCAGAGATGAGTCAACAAATTCGCCATCGCCACAGTTCCGCCTCCAGCGGGATCGACTTGCGCCCCGCATGAACAAAGTTTAATGAAGGCGCGATCGTGTTAAACAGTTCTGTGCGATGATGGCAGGTCTACGCCGTTTCTCTTGCGCGGGATCACCGAGGTGTGAGCGAGAGACAGGTTTTCCAGATCACAGTTTCGTGAGCGGTGCGTGATCACACGCCCCATCCTTTTGGCGGATGCGGCGCAGTGCGCGATAGACAAATGATCCGCTGCCGGCTATCGCGCGTAGACGTCGAAAGTCCAAATATTCCCCGCGAGTGTGAATGAGTTACCCCCCGTTGCGGATCGGTGTGATCGGGACCGGCGTGTCCGGCCTGAGCGCCGCCTGGCTGCTGGCCAAACGTCACCGCGTCACGTTGTTCGAGCGTGAAGGCCGCCCCGGCGGTCACTGCAACACGATCACCGTCGATGCGCCGGAAGGTCCACGTAATGTCGATACCGGCTTCATCGTCTACAACACGCAGAGCTATCCGAACCTGATGGCGTGGTTCGATCATCTCGGGGTGGACTGCGCGCGCACGAGCATGTCGTTCGCCGTGTCGCTGAGCGATGCGCGTGTAGAATATTCGAGCAATGCGCCCTTCGGCCTGCTCGGCGCGAAGCGCAACCTGTTTCGGGCGTCTCATTGGCGTATGCTGCGCGACGTGAGCCGGTTTTTCCGCACGGCGCGTCAGGACCTGGCCGACCAGTCACTCGGCAACATTTCCCTGGGCGATTACCTCACTCAGCGCGGCTTCGGACGCGGCTTTGTCGATCATCACATACTGCCCATGGCCTGCGCGATCTGGTCGACCCCGGAAGAGCATGTGCTGGACTTCCCCGCGGCGGCTTTCATCCGCTTCTTCGCCAATCACGGGCTACTACAGGCCTTTAACCGGCCGGAATGGCGCACGGTGGACGGCGGCAGCCGCATTTATGTCGACAAGGTGCTTTCCGATTTCCGCGGCGAGTTACGGCTCGGCACGCCGATCAGTCGCGTCACACGCACCGAAGAGGGCGTCCAGGTCGACGATGGGCAGGGCGGCCGCCACCAGTTCGATCATGTCGTCATCGCCGCGCACGCCGATGATGCGCTGGCCATGCTCGCGGACGCAGATGCGGAAGAACGCCGCTTGCTCGGCGCATTCCAGTACGCTGATAATACCGCCGTTCTGCATACCGACCGCGCCATGATGCCGCGCCGCCGCCGACTCTGGGCGAGCTGGAACTATATTTCGGCGAAAGGGCAGGGCGCCCAACGCTTGTGCGTGAGCTACTGGATGAACAGCTTGCAACCGCTGCAGACGAAGCGGGATTATTTCGTGACGCTGAACCCGATCGACGAGATCGCCGAAACCAACCGGATCGCGACGATCGCGTACAAACACCCGATGTTCAACAGCGCCGCGATGGCGGCGCAGCCGGAACTTTGGTCGCTGCAAGGGCGGCGGCGCACCTGGTTCTGCGGCAGTTATTTTGGCTACGGGTTCCACGAGGACGGGTTGCAGAGCGGCTTGGCCGTGGCCGAGCAGCTTGGCGACGTACGGCGGCCTTGGCGTCTCGATAACCCGTCGGATCGGCTCAGTCTGCCCCGCGAGGACGAACAAGTCGCATGAATATGGACTCGGCGGCGATCTATCGCGGCGAAGTGGTGCATGAGCGGCTCCGGCCCAGGCATCACAAGCTGCGCTATCGCGTTTTCTCGCTCCTGGTCGATCTCGACCATATCGCTGAGCTTGGCCAGCGCTTCCGGCTGTTCTCGCACAACCGCTTCAACCTGTTCAGCTTCCACGACCGTGACCACGGCCCGGGCGACGGCCAGGACCTCGCCGCGCATATCCGCGCGCTGCTGACCCAGGCGGGCCTGTCAGAGTGCCGCGCGCGCATCCTGCTGTTGAGCTATCCGCGGATGCTGGGCTATGTCTTCAATCCGCTCAGCGTCTATTTTTGCCTTGATGGCGCAGGCCGACTTGGTGCGATCGCTTATGAGGTCAGCAACACGTTTCATGAGCGAAAGACATATCTGCTCGCGGCCGACCGGACAGATGGCCGCAGCCTTTACCAGAAATGCGCCAAGAGCTTTTACGTCTCCCCGTTCAACACCGCGCGGGGCACCTACAGCTTTCACATTCAGCCGCCCGATGAGCGCGTCGGCATTGGCGTCGCACTGCGTGACGAGCAGGGCCCGCTGATGCGTGCGCATTTTGCCGGAATGCATGAGCCGCTGAATGATGCGACGCTCGCAAGGCTGGCACTGCGCTACCCGTTGATGACGTTGAAAGTCATTGGCGGTATTCATCTTGAAGCCTTCCGGCTGTGGTGGAAGGGCGTGCCGCTGGTGCGCCGTCCGGCCGCGCCGGGCTATTCGGTGGATTTCGTCCCCGCCACCGCCTCGCGCGCCGAACCGTTGGTGTTGGACAATGCCGCACGACCGTCATAACGCGCCACCGCCACCCGACACGCTGCGCGCACGCCTGATCTTTGCAGGCTGCGAGCGCGCGCTTAAAAATCTGCGCCGGGGCAGCGCCGAGCTGATCCTGCCATGTGGCAGCCGCCGCGTCTTTCGCGGACAAGCCGACGGCGTTCACGCCACGCTGCATCTGCGCAATTTCGGCGTGTTCTGGAAATCTCTGCGCCGCGGCACGGTGGGCTTTGGCGAGAGCTATATCGACGGCGATTTCGAAACGCCCAACCTTGCCGACGTGTTCCGCTTCTTCCTGGACAATAAGCCGGATCTGAAACAGGCCGGTCGCGGCTGGTTCAAGGTGCGCCGCCAGGACAAACGCTTCCATCAGCGCCGTCGGAACAGCGTGCAGGGCGCCAAGCGCAATATCGTCGACCACTACGACCTGGGCAACGATTTCTACGCCCAGTGGCTGGACGAAACGATGACCTATTCGAGCGCCTATTTCACCGCGCCGGGTCAGTCGCTGGCCGATGCGCAGCGGGCGAAATACGACAAGGTGCTTGAAGCGCTGGGCGAAGGCGCCGAAGGGCGGATCCTGGAGATCGGCTGCGGCTGGGGTGGATTCGCCGAGCGGGCCGGCCGGCAGGGCGCGCAGGTAGACGGCATCACCATTTCGGATGCGCAACTCGCCTATGCCCAGAAGCGGATCGACGCGGCGGGCCTGTCGAACATCTGCCGAGTCGAACACCAGGACTACCGCCACACCACAGGAAAGTACGATGGCATCGTCTCAATCGAGATGATTGAGGCTGTCGGGGAAGAGCACTGGCCGCGCTATTTCCAGACGATCTATGACCGGCTGCGCCGGGGTGGGCATGCGGTGCTTCAGTGCATCACGATCGCGGAGGACTTCTTCGAAACGTACCGCCGGCAAGTGGATTTTATCCAGCGCTACATCTTTCCCGGGGGGATGCTGCCGAGCCATTCGGCCATCCGCCGCGAGGCCGAACGCGCCGGGCTGGCGCTGGAGGGCGTCGAGACCTTCGGAGACAGCTACGCCCGCACGCTGTGGACCTGGCGCGAGAACTTCCATGCCCGCTGGCCGGCGATCCGGTCGCTCGGATTCGATGAGCGCTTTCGGCGGCTGTGGGACTACTACCTGACCTACTGCGCGGTGGGCTTCGAGCGCGGCACCATTAATGTCGGCCTGTACAAGCTGACCAGGCCGGCCTAGCCCTGCGATGCTTCTTGGCTGGCGCGTTTCTGTTCTTCACGCTTTTCGATCATCCGCCGCGTGACGCCGAAGAAGGCGCTGTAGGGCAGGTTGCGCAGCGCTTTCAGGCTCGAGACAAGCTGCCAGGGAAAGGCGATCTCGAACTTGCCTCTGTCCAGCCCGCGGGCGATGCGCCGCGCGGCGTCATCCGGCTGGAGGATGAAAGGCATCTCGAAATCATTCGCGGCCGTCATCGGCGTTTCGACGAAGCCGGGATTCACGACTGTTACAGCGACATTGTAGCGGTCCAGATCAGGCTTGAGGGACTCCGCGAAACTGATGAGCGCGGCCTTGGTCGGCCCATACGCCAGTGATTGCGGCAAGCCGATATAGCCGGCGACAGAGGCGATGATGGCGATCCGACCTGCGCGGCGCTGCATCATGGGGCCGATCAGTGCGCCGACGACATTGATCGTGCCGCCGTAGTTGACTTCCATGCTCCTGCGGATCTTGGCTGTGTCGAACTCATCGACGCCCATTTGCGACCACATCGCCGCACTCTGAACGGCGAGGTCGATGGGCCCCAGCTCGGCTTCGATCCGCCGGACAGTGTCCGGTACGGCGTCCGCGTCGGTGATGTCGAGGGGATAGGCGTAGATGTTCGCTTTCGCACCAGCAAGGGCTTGCAACGCATCGGCCGAACGCGCGGAGACCGCGACGGTGGCACCGCGCGCGGCATAAAGTTCCGCGAGCGCCTTGCCTATGCCACTGCTCGCGCCGGTTATCCAGATAATACGGTAGGCCAAGCCCAAACTCCCGGACGGACGCCGCGCGCCTAGATGCCGGTCAACGGCTGCAGCACGCGCGAGAGCAGTCCCTTGAACCGCGCCGCTTCCTCAGTGGCCACGAGGCAGATGCACTCGCCGTCCTTGTCGACGCGGGGTTCATGTTCGGCATCCTCGTCAAGGTCCGCGACGTCGCCGGGGCCGAACCGTCCGAAGCGATCGTGATAAGCGCCGCGGAGGATCAGCGTCAGCTCCGAGCCGCCATGTCCATGCTCGGGAATGCGCATACCCGCCTTGATGCGCAACAGTCGCAGACTGCCACGGCTTTCATCGGGCAGCTTGATCGCGTACTGGCGAATGCCCGGCGCCAGCCACTGCCACTGCAGGTCATCCAGCGAGGTGCCGATGAACCTCTGTAGCGGTTTGGGAACCTCGCCGCGTGTCTTGCCGTTGTTATGCCGGCCGCGGGTGCGATGCAGCGGAAAGCTGCGAACGTTGTCGTCGCGGAAATACGACGCCATGCGCTCGCTCAAGCCGTCACTGAGCGGCTGCGGGTCGATATGCTCCAGCAATGCGCCGCCCAGCATGTCCAGTTCGCCAAGCTGCTTGCGGCAGGATGGGCAGACATCGAGGTGGCAGGCCGCCACGCTGGCGAGCGCCTCGGGCAGGGCGCCGGCCGAAAGGCCCATGAGCGTCGCTTCGTCGAGGTGATGTGTTATTGTCATTTCAGGTCTCCCAGACGCTCGCGGATTTTACCGTAGGCCAGGCGCATTCTTGACTTTACGGTTCCGAGCGGGACTCCAAGCCGCTCCGCGATCTCTGTATGGGTCAATCCCTCAATATAAGCCAGCCGAACCACTTCGTGCTGATCCGGTGTCAGCGTCTCAAGCGCCTCCAGAACCCGCTCGCGCTGCTGCTGGCGCTGCACCTCGTCGTAGGGGCTGTCGTCCTCGCTGGGGCGCTCCTCGGCCTCGCCACCGAGGTCCTGCCAGACGGCGTTGCGGCGCAGCTTGTCGATGCGCAGATTGCGCGCGATCGTGAATACCCAGGTGGAAAAGCTGCCCTTGCTCTCCGCGAAAAGGTGAGCCTTGCGCCAGACGGAGAGCATCGTTTCCTGGACGATCTCTTCAGCCGTTTCAGGATCGGCGCCCTGACGCATCAGCATGGCCTTGATGCGCGGTGCGAAAGTGACGAAGAGTTCGTGAAAAGCCTCGGAGTCGCGGTTTCGCGCCACCTTCTGGATGAGATCGGTCATGTGCATCCGGTCTGCTCGGCGCGCGTGATCCGGCGTTAACGCCCCGTTTGATGAATTGGCCAGCATATCCACCTTCCCAATGTTTGCCTAGCCTACGTAGGCCGAGGGTCGGTTGGATCATGCGAGATGGGGCAAAGCGACGCGGCTGCGCCAAATCGCGCGGTTTGGCTCGGGGGCTCAGCCGCCGTCGTGGTGTGATTACAACGCTTGATCGGGCCTCGGGTTCCTAGCCGCCGGAGATATGCTCAGCCAGCCCTCGGTCCTCGCCGGCGTTGGTGGCGGTGCGCTGAAGCCGGGCGAGTTCGTCTTTCAGCGTCATGATGCGCTCATAAGACGTGCGGATGCGCTGTTCGCTCAGCCTGCCGTCCGCAATCGCGGCGCGGATGACCTCGGCGACCCGTTCGGGCAGATCCGGCTGATAGCCGTTCTGATTGGTGATCAGCAGGATGTCGTTGCCCGCTGCCACGGCACCGACGATACGCTCTTCGAAATTCGTGTTTTGCCGAACGCCGCGCATATCGAGATCGTCGGTGATGACGACGCCGTCGAAATTCAGGCTGTCGCGAAGCACGCGCTCAATGGCTTTCGGCGAGAGCGACGCGGGAACATCGGGGCTGTCGGAAAAGGCGGGGTGGTACAGATGCCCCACCATGATCATGTCGATCGCTTCCGCCTCGATCAGGTTTCGGTAGGGGCGCAGTTCGCGCTCCTGCCAGCTTTGCGAAATGTCCACGAGCACGTCGTGACTGTCGGTATCGCTGCTGCCATGGCCGGGGAAGTGCTTCGCCGCGGTCAGCAGACCGGTTTCGTTATGGGCATAGACGAACGCCTTGGCGTACGCGGTAACGTGATCGGGGTCCTTGCCGTAGCTGCGCTTGAGTCGACCGATGACCGGATTGGCCGGATTGAGATTGAGATCCACGACGGGGCCAAGATTGAGGTTGAAGCCGTAGTCGCGCAGTTCAAGCGCCAGATTGCGATAGGCGGAATAGGCGGCTTGCGGGTTGTTGCGTGCGCCAAGGCGCTCGGCCGAGGGATGCGTCTTGAAACCCTTGACCCGCGAGAGCCGTTGAACGTAGCCGCCCTCCTGGTCGACCGCGATGAAGGGAGTCGGCTGACTTTCGCCTGCCCGGGTGAGGGCGCGCGTGAGCTGTTTCACCTGGCGCGGCGTGTCAATGTTGCGGCTCATCAGGATGACGCCGCCGGCCTTCCCGGTTTCCATTTGCTGGAGCACGCGCCTAACGCCGGGATCGGACGGCGTCTTCCCGGGAAAACCGACCATGATCATCTGCCCGATCATGCGCTCCAGTTGCGGGTTTGATCTGGGGCGCTCCGGGGCGCGGGTCGGGGGTGCCGGCACAGGATTGCCGGTGGGCCGTGTCACGGCGGCAACTTGATCCGGTCCCGTATTGCCGGCCTCGGCTGGTGCCTCTTCCTCGCGATAAGAACCCGGCGCCTGCTCGCGATAAGGCTCTTCCACCGCAGCACGGGTTTCCTCGGGACCGGAAGATGCGTCAGAAGGCTCAGTGACCTCCGCCCTGGGCGAGTCGGTCGCTTCGGGCACGTCCGTGATCCTGGGCTCGCTCGGGTCGGAGTCGAGGATGATGATGTCGAGTGGCCCATCTCCCCGCTGGGCAGGTGGCGGTGGCGGTTCGCGGCGAGCTTCCCGGGTCGAGGGGCGCTCCGGCGCGCGATCGTCCCAGTCGTCCACATTGCGGTTCCACTCTTCGGCCGACGTCCGAGGCTCATCCCGGCCTTCACGCGCAGTCTCGGGCGGCGCATCGTCCCAGCGTTCCCGTGCGCGTTCGCGCCGCGGTTCGTCATCCCAGAGACGCGAATCGTCGCGGCGGCCGCGCGGGTCCAGGAAATCAGGACCGGGTGCCTGCAGGATGCTGTCCACCAGTGGATCACCCGTCAGCCCGCTTTCGCCGGGGGACTGGGCGGCCAGCCCCGGTGCGAAGAGAACGATTGCCGCACTGACGGCAGCGGCGAACGTGGTCGCACGCGCCGCGCTCGAATAGGTCGCAGATTTCACGGGCGGCTCCTTCACAGACCGCTGCGCCGTCCCTTTCCGGCGGCGCCACGATGACACAGTTTTCCGCTATTCCCCGGCAAAAAAAGGGGAATGCGAGCGAACTATGACCCTTTGTTGACCACGGGCGTGGTATAAGGGCAAGGTTTCGACGAAACGCGGGCACGGTCCGCCAAAACCTTGGATGGCGATGATCCTCGCAGCGCGCATTATCTTGTTGGCGGCCCTGATGGGGGCCGCGCCGGCGCAGGCCTCGGTGGAAAAGGCGCTTCTCTACGCACAGGAGGGCGTCAATGCGCTCATGCGCGGCAATAACGGCAAGGCGATTGAAGCTTACGGCAAGGCGCTTGAGGATGAAAACCTGCCTGAAGCGCGGCGCGCCAGCATCTATAATGACCGCGGCGTGGCCCACTGGCGCGAGCGACGCTACGAGAAGGCGCTGGCAGATTTCGAGAAATCCATCGAACTCAACCCGGACTACGCTCCAGTCTACAACAACCGCGGCAATGTGCTGATGGCGATGGGCCGCGTCGATGCTGCGATCGAGGATTTTTCCCGGGCGATTTCGCTGGCGCCGGCCTACGGCGCGGCCTTCAACAACCGGGGCAATGCCTATCTGGCGCTCGGCCAGCTCGAAAAGGCGGAGGCCGACCTACGCAAGGCTGTTAAGCTGCTCCCCTCAAGCGCCGCCCCGCTCAACGGGCGAGGCAAAATTGCGGCGGTCGATGCGCGACCCTTTGCGAGCCTGCGCTATCTGAACCGGGCGATCCTGCTGAACCGCAATTATCCCGCCGCCTATCGCAATCGCGCCGCCGCGCTGATCAAGGTGCGCCACTATGATGATGCGCTCAACGATCTGGAGCAGGCCGCCGCGACCGCCGATGGCGATGCACAGCTGCTGATACTGCGCGGACAGGTGCGCCGTTTTGACGGCAAGCCGCAAGCGGCCGTGCAGGATTTTTCCGCCGCGCTCGAGATCGCACCGGAAAATGGTGAGGCCTATGCCGGGCGCGGCCTGGCGCAGCTCGAGCGCGGTCGTGTGCAGGAGGCATTGAACGACTGCGACATGGCCGTGACCTTCGCGCCGGACCACGCCCCCGCCTATCTGTGTCGGGCACGCGCCTATCTCCGGCTTGGCCAACCGGTGCAGGTCAGCACCAATATAAGCCAGGCGCTCGACCTCGAGCCCGACATGGCCGAAGCTTATCTGGTTCGGGCGCAACTGGCTGAGGAAGCGGGTGATATCGAGGCGGCCACGGCTGATTACCGGGCCGCGCTCAAACGTGACCCGCTCCTGGGCGATGCGCGCACGGCGCTGAGGCGTCTGGGCCAAGAGGACCAGGAGGGCGAAGAGAAGGCCGAAGCCGCCATGCCCGACCTGACGGTGGGTGAGCCGCTCAACGGCTGGAGCATCGTGAAAGGGAAGAGTGCAGGCTATTACGCGGTCAATGACGATTATCCCGATGTTGCCGTCCCGCTGGAAATGTACGGCGAGGCACAGCCACGACTGGTCGAATGGACGGAACTGACCAAAACCCTGCGCGGCTTCGGCCTGCTCCGCTATCACGCGGGCAGTGAGCCGGGGCGCGCCGGGGAGGGAGACCTGGGGCACGAAAACGTCGCCATCATCAATCTGCGCAAGGAGCGTGTTGTGGCAATCGAGCCGTATCGGGTCGCCGGCGAAAAGGCGCAGTGGGAATGGGGCCGTTACGGCGTCACCGTCACGGACCCGGATGGCGTCCCCAGTGCGCATCAGCTTCGCGAGGAGCCAAAGGTCGTGCGGCGCGAGCCGGAGCGCCGGCTTGAAGACGACAGCTGGACATATGAGGAGTGGCGCGGTGATCGGCGCTATGACCGCCGTCGCTACCGCCGCCAGCGGGAGCCGCGCACGCTTTTTGACTGGCTATTCCGGTAAGCCGCTCCCTGTACGCCAGTCGCTGGAACACGCGCGCAACTTTTCCGGTGATCCTTGCGATTGCGGAAAATCGCCCCATTCCGGCGACTTGGAAACCTCCGGTCAATCACCTTCACATCTGATCATAGCCATTATCAAACAGGTGATTTGACGCCTGATTGTTTCAATATGACAATTTGACGACCGTTTATTCATTCGTGGAGGCTGCCGATCCGATGTTTGTCTTGTTTTCGCGTCCATGGCGTCCCTCTTCGCTTCATCGAGCCGCGAGGGTGATCGGCGCGCTGGCGCTCGCCATAGTCGTGGTCCCGGGCCCAGCGACCGCCGCTGCGCCGCAGACGTTGCCGGATCTTCAAGGCGATTTTCTTCCCGAACTCACCGGCGACTGTGAGGCAACCGGGGCCATCTGCACCTGGGAGGAAGTGATCGGCGGCCGCCTCGACGACGAGGCCCACGCCGTGGTTGAAATGCCGGATGGCGGCTATGCATTGGCCGGCCACACGCGCTCGCACGGCATGCTCGACCGCGACGCCTGGGTCCTACGGCTGGACCCGCGCGGAAAGGTCGTCTGGCAGCAGGTGCTGGGCGGCCCGATGACTGAAAAGGTGTTCGGCATCACCTCGACCGACGATGGCCATGTGGTCATTGCTGGAAAAACCTATTCGATCGGGCGCGGCGGGTCCGACGCACTTGTTGCCCGCTTCGACACCAACGGGGAACTCCTCTGGCAGAAGACCTATGGTGGTGCCCAAAACGACGGTGCTCGCGCAATCGCGCCGCTTGCCGAAGGCGGCTTCGTCGTCGCGGGCAGCAAGGGCGGCGAGGAAGACGACGATGTCTGGGTGATCGCGCTCGACGGAAATGGCGACAAGCTCTGGGATCGCTCGCACGGCACTTCGGGCGAGGACGGCGCGGTAAGCATTACCCAGTCTGCCGACGGCGGTTTCGCCGTGGCGGGGTATTCGCAGCGACCCGGCCTCAGCAACTTCGACAACTGGGTCATCCGCCTCGACCCGCGCGGCGAGATCATATGGCAGCGTCATTTCGCGCGCGGTATCTTTTCTGCCGGCACAGCCATCAGTGCGGCACCCGAGGGCGGTTTTTTCGTCGCGGGTATCTCGCAGGTGCGCACCCCGCGCGACAGCAAGTCCTGGGTGATCCGGCTGGCGGAGGATGGCAAGACGCTGTGGAAGCAGCTCAGCCAGAATGCCGGCAGCAACGAAGCCTGGGGCGCCGCGGTGACGCCGGATGGCGGGCTCGTCGTCGTCTCGGCCGCGCAATATGGCGGGCTGGGCGAGAGCGACGCACGGCTTGTGCGCTTCACGCCGGACGGCGAGATCGTCTGGTCACGTATCATTGGCGGGCGAGCCTGGGAGCGGCCCACCGCAGTAATCACCACGCGCGACGGCGGCATCCTCGTGACGGGCTACACGACCGGGCGTGGCGCGGGCTATCAGGACGTCTGGGTCATCAGGCTGGACGGTGAAGGGCGGCTGAACGGGCGCTGATCCACACCCGTCGCATTTGCGCCGCAAAGGCTTGGTGCTTCGAACCGTGACTGCTATCACCGCGGAATCACCGCGGCCGCGGTGAGGGGGATACGGATCGGAGCACACCCTATGGCGGCCAAGAAGCGCACCGTCTTCTGGACGGCAGTAGTTGGCCTGCTCGCCGTCATTGCCGCTGTTGTCCTGTGGTTTGTCTGGGGCTCCGGGCAAGAAGGCACCGCTCAGCCGCTACCCGCGCTTGGCGCGGATATTGAGCGTACGACCGTATCCGGTCTGTCTTCCGGCGCCTACATGGCCGGACAGTTTCAGGTGGCACATTCCGATATCGTCGTCGGAGCCGGGCTGGTAGCCGGCGGGCCGTACGGCTGCGCCGAGAGCGAGTTTTCGCGGCTCTGGCCGATCTGGACAACGGCGATCCCACACAACCTGAATCTGGCCCTCAACGCCTGCATGGACGACAGCCTGGCCATGATGGGCAAGCCCGACATCGAGACGCTGGTCGAGCGCACCCGTGAGCTGGCCGGCGATGACAAGATCGCGCCGGTGGACGGGCTCTCCTCGGACCGCGTCTATCTGTTTCATGCCCGGGATGACCAGACGGTCGCGCGCTCCGTGGTGGCCAAAGCAGCCGAATATTACCGCGAGATGGGCGTGTCCGGCGCCAACCTCCGCTTCGTCCGCTTTGACCGCGGCGCGCACGCCTTCATCACGCTGGATGACGGCTCCGAGTGCGGTGTTTCCGGTCCGCCGTTCCTGAATGACTGCGATTATGACCAGGCCGGCGCGATCATCCGGCATCTTTACGCTGACGCGATGGAGCCTGGCGGCCCGCCGGCGGGCGTTTTCCGTGTCTTCGACCAGACGCGCTACATCGAAGGCGGTGACCAGCACAGCATGGCCCGCGAGGGCGTCGTCTATGTCCCGCCGAGCTGCCGCGACGGTGCGGGCTGCGCCGTGCATGTCGCTTTTCACGGTTGCGAGCAGAACCGCGCGCGCATCGGCGATGCTTTCATCCGCGGCTCCGGCTTCGCGCGCTGGGCAGATGCGAACCAGCTGATCGTTCTGTTTCCCCAGACCAGGCGCAGCACCGTCAACCCGAAGGCGTGCTGGGACTGGTGGGGCTATACGGGTTTGAATTACCGGGAGCGGTCGGCCCCACAGATCGCAGCTGTACGGTCCATGGTGGGACGGCTGGCGCAGCAGCCGTGATCCGTGGTACCCAAAAACAACTTGTGCGCTCATGTGGGCTGTCACCGGCTTGCCACGTTTGCCGCGAAAGTTGACCAGCTGGATGATCCGGCTGCGCGATAAACCCAGAGAGATTGCATGACCTCTTCAATTCGAAAGGCCGTGTTTCCCGTCGCCGGTCTCGGCACCCGCTTTTTGCCCGCCACGAAAGCTGTGCCAAAGGAGATGCTACCCGTCGTCGACCGGCCGCTGATCCAGCACGTCGTCGACGAGGCGCGGGCCGCCGGCATCGACCACAGCGTATTCGTGACAGGACGCAACAAGCACGTGATCGAGGATCACTTCGACATCCAGTACGAGCTGGAAAGCGTTCTGAAGCACCGCAACAAGAAGGAGGAGCTGGCGCTGCTCGACAGCCTGCGCCCGCCACCTGGCCAGGCGAGCTTCACGCGCCAGCAGGAGCCGCTGGGCCTGGGCCATGCGGTCTGGTGCGCGCGCGATCTCATTGGCAATCAACCGTTTGCGCTCCTTTTGCCCGATGTGCTGGTGAAATCGCCGGGCGAAGGGTGCCTGCCGGCAATGATGCGCGAATACAATCGGCTAACCGCTGAAACCGGCGAAAAGGTCAATCTCATCGCCGTGGAGCGCGTCGACCCGTCCGAGGTCTACAAATACGGCGTTGTCAGCCTCGAAGACGGCGAGGGACCGATCTGGCCAGTCACCGGCATGGTCGAAAAGCCGAAGGTCGAGGAGGCGCCGTCGAACCTGACGATCCTCGGGAGGTACATTCTCCAGCCGGAGATCTTCGATATTCTCGGCAAGCTCGACCCCGGCGCGGGCGGGGAAATCCAGATCACCGACGCCATGCTCAAGCTGCTGGAGACGCAGAAGGTCTACGCCTACGAGCATAAAGGCCAAAGTTTTGATTGCGGCTCGAAGCTCGGCTTTCTCGAGGCGAACATTGCCTATGCGCTGGACCACCCGGACCTGGCGGAGCGGATGCGCGCGGAGATCAAGCGGATAGCGAAAACGCTGGACTAGGGGCGCGCGGAACCGGCGACATTCTCAGGAGGGATCAACCATGGCACAGGCGACGGTCGCTGACGGCGCCGACTTTCAGACAGATGCGGCGGTGAGTTCGGCGCTGCGGACGCTGGATTTTGAACTCGGTGGCGTTACGGCGCTGAAACAGGCGATGGGCGGGGCGCTGGGTGCGAGCTTCGCTGCGGCGGTTGCGCTGCTGCAGTCGCTTTCCGGCCGGGCCATTGTCAGCGGCATGGGCAAGAGCGGCCATGTCGGCCAGAAGATCGCGGCGACGCTGTCTTCGACGGGCACGCCCGCGTTTTTCGTGCACCCGGGCGAGGCGAGCCACGGTGATCTCGGCATGATCACCCCGGAGGACGCCGTGATCGCGCTGTCCTGGTCGGGCGAGACGGTCGAGCTGACCAATCTCATCACCTATGCCCGCCGCTTCGCGGTGCCGATCATTGCCATCACCTCGCGCGGGGAAAGCTCGCTGGCCAAGGCCGCCCATCACGCCCTGATCCTGCCGCAGGCGACAGAGGCCTGTCCGCATGGCCTGGCCCCCACGACCTCCTCGCTTATGCAACTCGCCATCGGCGATGCGCTGGCGATCGCGCTTCTTGAAGGCAAGGGCTTCACCGCGCACGACTTCAAGGTGTTTCACCCGGGCGGCCAGCTTGGCGCGAACCTCAAGCATGTCGGCGACTTCATGCATACCGGCGCGCGGCTGCCGCTGACCACGCCGGACACGCCGATGAGCGAGGCGCTGGTGCTGATGACCGAGAAGTCCTTCGGCTGTCTAGGGGTCGTTGAGACTGACGGCAAGCTGATCGGCATCCTCACCGACGGCGACCTGCGCCGGAAGATGGGTGACGGCCTGCTGGAGGCAACGGTCAGCGACGTCATGACCCGCGGGCCGAAGACCATCGGCCCGGACGAGCTGGCGAGCGCAGCGCTCAATATGCTCAACACCTCGAAGATCACCGCGCTTTTTGTCGTGGAGGATGGTCGCCCGGTCGGGATTGTTCACATCCACGACCTGCTGAGGTTGGGCGTGGCCTAGAGCCTGTTCAATAAAAACCGGATCGCTGAACAGGCTCTAAATTATTGTTTTATCGCACTTTCTGACGCAAAACCGGTGCCCACTTTTGCTGAAAGTGCTCTAGACGTCGCCGAAAGAACTCGCCTTCGGCAGGCCCTCGTTGGAAGAGTCGGTTACCGGCTCGACGAGCAAATAGGTGCCCTGCGCGCCTACGACGCGCACGGTCACGCCGCGCGGACAATCCGGCCCGCGCACCGACCATTGCGAATCCCCGACCAGCAGCACGCCGCGGCCGTTCTCGATCGGGTGGTGCAGGCGGTATTGCTGGCCGATGAGCTGGCTGGCGCGGTCGGTAAAGCGGCTGGCATCACTACTGTCGCGTCCCCAGAAGCGCCCGGCACCGAGCAGTACCAGCACAGACAGGCCGCCGAACAAGAGCAGTTGCCACGCCCAAGCAATGTCGAAGGCCAGTACCGTCACGCCGACGATCGCCGCAGCGACGCCGAACCAGATCAGGAAGAAACCCGGCAGCAGCAGCTCAAGCCCCAGCAGGAGCACGCCGAAGATCAGCCAGGCCCATCCGCCGAGTTCGCGCACCTCGCCGAAAAAGCCTTCCATTGGATATCCCTCCGGTGGTTGATGGCGCTCGATACCGCCTGCGCATGCCGGCTTGCCGCCGGTACGCGCCGCAGTTTAGCCGGTTCGGCGGTTCACGCGAAGCCCCGATCAGCTCGTGCCGGAGCCTGAGCCGTCATCGGCGCGACCGTTGCTTTGGGCGCGGTTAGACATCTCGGACGCTGTCGCGGTCTCGCGCTGCTGCGCTTCGTGCTGCTCGATAGGCGCGGCATGGCTCTCAGATGCCGGTGCCGGCCCGTTCGCCTGATCTGCTTGGCCGTCCCACTGGGCGAGCTCGCTCTGTGCCGGTGAGGGCTGTCCGTTCCCCTTGCCGTTTTGGCCGTCGGTCGTCAGGGCCGAGTGCTGCGTGCCACGATCCGCGCCGTCCGGCGCCGCGGGCGGGGGTTGTCCGCCGGGAGAGCCGAAGGCCTCGCGCGTGAGTTCGGTAATGCCGCCGATTGCCCCGATCACGCTGGCCGCCTCCACGGGCATCATGAGCACCTTGGAATTCTCGGCGCTGGCGAGGTTCTTGAGTGCCTCGACATAGCGGTTCGCGACGAAGTAGTTGATCGACTGGACATTGCCCTCGGCAATCGCGCGCGAGACCATCTCGGTTGCCCGCGCATCGGCTTCGGCCTCGCGCTCGCGCGCTTCCGCATCCCGGAAAGCGGCTTCCTTGCGGCCCTCCGCTTCAAGGATCAGCGATTGCTTCAAGCCTTCCGCCTGCAAGACGCGCGCGGACTTGTCGCCTTCCGCCTCAAGGATTTCCGCGCGCTTGTCGCGTTCGGCCTTCATCTGGCGGGCCATCGCCTCGGTGATGTCGGCTGGCGGATTGATGTCCTTGATCTCGATACGCGAGATCTTCACGCCCCAGGGGTGCGTGGCTTCGTCCATGATGCGCAGCAGGCGCGAATTGATGGCGTCGCGGTTGGACAGAAGCTCGTCCAGCTCCATGGAGCCCATGACCGTGCGCGTATTGGTCAGGACCAGCGTAATCATCGCCTGGCGCAAGTCTGCGACCGCGTAAGCCGACTGCGCGGCGTCAAGCACCTGCATGAAGGCGACTGCGTCGACCTGGACTTCGACGTTGTCGCGGGTGATGACGTCCTGCGTGGGAATGTCCAGCACTTGCTCCATCATCACCACGCGGTGGCCGATCTTCTCGACGAAGGGGACCACCACGCGCAGCCCCGGCTTCAGGGTGCGCACGTAGCGCCCCAGCCGCTCGACGGTGAAGTTGCTGCCCTGCGGGACGATGACGACAGACGCGGCGACCGTGATGACCAGCACGATCGCCACGGCAATCGCGAAGATTTCAAAGGGGCCCATGCCGTGTCTCCAGTCCGAATGGACTGTTACACTTTTAGGCGAAAATTCCCGATCTGGAAACGTGAAAACGCCTGTCGGTCGGGCCTCAACCGTGCGTGCCGGAAGCAGCCAGCGTCCGCTCGGCCGGTTGTTCTGCAGTCTGCGAAACGTCGAGGTCGACCCAGCCTGCCAGCTCGCGCCGGATGACGGCCTCCAGCATGTCGATGCTGTCCGGCGTGTCGTTCAGGCACGGGAGCAGGGCATATTTCTCGCCACCGGCTTCCTCGAAGGTCTCGCGGCCCTGCATGGCGATCTCCTCCAGCGTCTCGACGCAGTCGGCGGAGAAGCCGGGTGTCACCACGGCGAGGCGCTTGACGCCTTCCTGGGCCAGTTCCTCGATGGTGTTGTCAGTGTAGGGCTGCAGCCACTCGGCATTGCCGAAGCGCGACTGGAACGTCAGCCGCAGCTTGTGCTCGTCCCAGCCCAGCGCCTCACGCAGAAGGCGGGTCGTCTTGGCGCAGTGACAGTGATACGGGTCCCCCTTCTGGAAATACTCCAGCGGCAGGCCGTGGAACGAAGCGATAACGACTTCCGGCTCCCAGTCAAGCTTGGCGAGGCTGTCCTTCATGGAGCGGGCCAGCGCTTCGATATAGCGCGGCTCATCGTAATAGGGCGGCACAACGCGCACGCTCGGCTGCCAGCGCATCTGCTTGAGCGCGTCGAAGGCCTTGTCGCAAGCAGTCCCGGTCGTCGCGGCGGAATACTGCGGATAAAGCGGAAACAGCAGGATACGATCGCAACCCTGTTGCTGCAGGTTCATCAGCCGCGACTTGATCGATGGGTTGCCGTAGCGCATCCCCCAATCGACGACAATCTGCGGGGCGTCCGACAGCTTCTCCGCGATCTTCTCGGCCTGCGAGCGGGTGATCGTACGCAGCGGCGACTCGTCCAACTCTTCGTTCCAGATGGAGCGATACGCTTCACCAGACGCGAACGGCCGCTTGGTCAGGACGAACGCGTTGAGAATGACCCACCAGATAACCGGGTTCACCTCAATCACGCGTCGGTCGGAGAGAAACTCTTTCAAGTAACGGCGCATCGACCAATAGTCGGTTCCGTCCGGTGTCCCGAGATTCATGAGCAGCACGCCGATGCGGCCGAACTCAACTTTCGGGTGGTCCTTCGGGAGATGCGAAATATTGGCTTTCAGCATGATGTCTCTCGTCCTTTCCGGAGACCTTCAAAAGGGGGAGGTCTGGCATGAGCCGGCGTCGAAGTCCAGCGCTGTCGGTGTTCAGGGCTAAGGGGTTCCGCTGATACGCCATTTCGCTGGATTTGGATGTGGATGTGATGTCTCAAGGTGAACAATGCACCCACAATGGACAAATCGTCGCGCTTGGCGCCGACGGGTTAGCAGCACATGCGTGAGGCGGCTGCTAACATATTGATATGAAACATTTTTCCTTCCATTGCGCGATGGCTCCGGTATAATTTGTGCATGGTTATCGGGTCAAGTGCCGCCGTCCCGATCGGGTGCCGGGTACTTCTCCGAGCCCTAAAGACATGCTGCGGATGTTGAGGGAACAATGGCCACGAGCGACCTCTTGCAACAGCTTCATGGATACAGCCTGACCACCGCCGAAATCCTTTACCGGCTTCCCGACTTCCCGAAACTCATCCAATCGTTCGTCTGGCAGGATTATGACTACGCGCCGGAATTTCCGAAACTCCAAGAGTTTCTGGACTATTGGCGCACGCATCTCGACGGTCCGCTCCATCGCATCACGGTGACCCACAAGAGCCTGGTGTCACCGACGGAGTTGCGCTATCTCGACGGCCGGCTCGTCCTCCACTAAGTTGAGCGTGGCAGAATCAAAAGGAGAGGGCTGTGGCGCCTCGGACCGCAGGCGAGGAACGCGTGCGCGAGGCGCAGAACGCAACATGGCAATGAATTTCGCTAAGCGGCAGAGGCGTTTGCTCGCCAGCAGCTATCGGCGCTACCGCAATCGCTTCACCGGCACGGATACGGCCAGTGACCGGCCGCGGCTAGCGCGTTTCCTTGAGCATTTCGACCTTGTGGCCGTCGACCACGGCATTTTCCGCTTCGCCTATCTCAACCTGCACGAGGTCGCGCCCGGTGTTTGGCGTTCGGCGCAGCCGAGCCCGCGCGACATCCGCAAGCTTGCCAAGCGGGGGCTGCGCACGGTTGTCAATCTGCGCGGTCCGCGGGATTGCGGGAGCTATCGGCTGGAGCAGCAAGCCTGCGCGAAATACGGCGTCGAGTTGATCGATTTCAAGATGCGCTCTCGCGGCGTGCCGTCCCCCACGACGATCCACGAGGCGCGCGCCCTGTTCGAGCGCATCCAGTATCCTGTGCTGTTTCACTGCAAGTCGGGCGCGGACCGGGCGGGCATGATGTCCGCGCTGTATCTCTTGCTGCGCGAGGGCCGGCCGGTCGAGGAAGCCGCGCGCCAGCTCAGCCTGCGCTACGGCCATTTCAGACAGGCGGATACCGGCGTGCTGGATCATTTCCTGGACACCTACCGCGAACAGACCGCGGATGCGCCGATGGACTTTCTCCAGTGGGTGGATGAGCGTTACCGGCCGAAAGAGGTTGCCAGGAGCTTCAAGCCGCAAGGTTTCACGAATTTCCTGGTCAACCGGCTGTTGAAACGCGAGTAGGCTCAGCCGGCCTGCTCGTTGCCCCAAGCGGAGACGGCGCTGGCAGCCTCCGCAACTTGCCGAGGTAGTTCGGCGGGGCGGTCGCCCTTGGCCGGTGTGATCTCCATGAGCGCCTCGCGCAGTTCCGCCGCAACCTGATCAACGATCAACGCCAGGGCGCGATGCGCCTGCGCCGGTTCCATCCCGGCGACAACGCCGCGGACCTGTGCCGGCTCCCGCGGCAACAGTGCGAGGATGTCGCGCATTGTGCCCGTCCTGACGCGCTTCTGCAGCCAGGGCTCCAGCCCGTAAGCCGCGAACCCGCGTGCCGCACTCACCAGTGTTTCGATATGCTGTTCGACGGTGAGCTGGCCGATATCGCGGCCGCCGGCGGCATCCCGGACCCGCCGGCGCACCCGGTTGCTCCAGGCGGCTTGCAGGTGAGACACTGCGATTTCGTGCGGGGTGCGCAGCGGGGCTGACAGGAGACGCTGGGCAATGGCCCGGGCGGCCGCGACTGCACGGCGGCGCTTGTCGACCCGGGCCATCGCCACGATCTCGGAAAACCAGTGCTCCAGCTCGGCCGCGCCGCTGTTGTACCACGCCGTTTCGTCGACGATCTCGCCTTCGGGTGACAGGGCGCGCAGAGCCTGGGTCAGCGAGATCATCACGAAACCGTGGAACAGGTTGGCCGCCTCGGAGCGGATGCGTTCGGCGATCTTCTCACGGTCCTGCGGGTTGGGCACGGCATCCAGATGGGTGACGACCAGAAGGCTGCGCTTGCGCACGCTCTCGGGGATGGTGCGCCACTGGCTGACTTCGCTGCGTTTCCATGCCTGGCTGGCGACCGTGCACCACACCGCGCCATGCACGTAGGAATTGGCCGCCCGTTTCGGCGGCAGTCCGCCCAGCGATGGGTCCGACACGCCGACGGTGTCGATGATCTCGTAGTTCCGGAGCCTGGGGAAGGGCACGCCGATCTCAGTCAGGGCCGGGCGCGCGATGAGCTTTTGAAAGGCCGCGGTGGTGAGCCGGTGTCTGCCCCCTTCCGCGCCGATGGCATACAGCTCCGGCTGGTCCGCGTAGCGCAGCAGCGTGGAGCCGCGGTCGCTGGTGACCACGCTCGTGGGCAGCGCCTTGCGGCCGATCAGGATGTTGGTCAGCGAGGTTTTCCCGGAGTTGAATTCGCCAAAGATGCCGACACGGGGCGGGCGGCCCAGGCTGGTCTCGATACGCTGCAGACCTCGGATCGCGGAGGCGACGCGCGGTATCTGAGATGCCTGCTCGAAGACAGCGCGCGTCTCGCGCAGCCGCTGGGCCAGGTCGTCCATCATGGCCTCTTGGTCCTGGGCCATATCCTGCATTGCGGGCGTCCCTGCCTATGAGCTCCTCAGCGCCTCTCGGCAGCGCTCATCAAGCGCCGCCGCGCGCTCCGCCAGCGCAGCCATGCGCTCGGCGCGCGCCTGCGCTTCTTCGAGCGCGGCATTGGCCTCATCCGCGCTGGCCCCGCCTTGAACCAGCTTCGCCACGATCTCCAGGGTCTCGTGCACGATGGTGCGATAGCGCCGGGTGACGCTGGCGGCATGGCTGCTTAGGGCCTTCTTGGCCAGTTCGCTCAACTCCCGGGCGACGGTGAGGAAATCACGCTCCAGTCCGGTGCGGAGCGCTTTGACGGCCTGGCGCGGATCGTCACTCTGGCTCTGCCAGACGAAACGCCGCGGCTCATCCAGGTCGACCGCAATCGCCTGAGCAAGCGGTGAGAGCGACGGCCGTGCCGCAGGTGCGGGCAGCGGGCCGGCGGTCATCGCGCCGTCAAGACCGGGCGCCGAGCCGGAAAACATCTCGTCGATCTCTTTGAGGTTGTCGCGCTCGAAGGCCTGCATGGCTGAGGCCACCTCGTCGAAAGCGGCGATGAACTCGCGCGCCAGCTTGTGGCGGATGCCGATGGTATCAAGCCTCGGCGCGTCGAGCTTCTCGCCGGCGCGCAGCTTGTCCTCCAACGCGGACTGCTCCGCGTCGGCGAGCCGGGTCACGGCCGCGTTCAGGCGGTCCGAGATCTTGCGTGTGCCTTCTGCGGCCAGCGCGGCATAGTCTCGCTCGAAGGTCCTGAAGCGCTCGGCGAGTTCCTTTGCGGCGGTCTCGAAGGCGGCCTTCCGCTGCTTTCGGTCCTCGCGGCGCTGTGCCTCGTCCTGTTTGGCGCGCGCCTCGATACGCTCGGCTTCATGGCGGCTGAGCAGCGCGTAGTTGTGGGTGAGCGCCGAAACGATCCCGGCGACGCTAGCGATCCTCTGCGCGGCGCGCGATCGGGCCATGAGGCGGGCGAGTTCAGCGTTGATTTCGCTGAGGCCGGAGACGTCGGTGAGGAGTTTTGCTAGCTCGCTCTCCGCAGCCTGTTCTGTCTCGGCGACCTGGCGCAGCGTCTCGCGCTCGGCAAAGCCGCGCGATGCCGCGTAGTCCATAAACGCGTCGTCCAGCGTGCCGTCGCGATGGGCGCCCGTAGGCGTGACCGAACGCAGCCCCCAGGCCGCGCTGCCGGGGATGACAGGAATGTCGTCGGTCGAGAATTCCTTGCGCAGAATTGTGCGCACTCGCTCAAGAACGGTCTGGTAGTTCTCGGCCGCGTTCTCCAGCATGTCGAGGCGGTTGAGGAAGATCAACGCGCGGCCCGCGTCCACCCCCTGGAGCAGCCGCAACAGGTTCAGGTCGGTATTGGACAGCGGCTGCTGCGCCGTCACCACGACGATGTAGACATCCGCCGTTTCCAGGTTCTGCAGCGTGATCTCGTCGCGCACCAGGAACGGATCGTTCGTGCCGGGCGTATCGATGACGACCGTTGGAAAGCCAAACGGGTTGTCCTGAAAATAGAGGTCGGCGCTCTTGGTGATATCCGCGAAATGCGCGTTGCTTTCGTCGATCGCGCTGTCGGTCACCGGGCGATCCTCACCAGCGGTGACGTAACGTTCCAGCACACCCGGCGTGACCGAGGAAAACAGGTGATGCTTGCCAAGCATCTGCGGGAAGCTGTCGCCGAGCCGGCGCTTGGCGCGCTGCTCGAACTGCGAGAGTTGTTTATGAATCTCCTCGCTGTCGAGGTTCGGGGCGAGGCTGGTCGCCATCTCGCGCATCCGGCCGCCGCCGATCATGTGGCGCCATTCTTCCTCGGTGAAGAATTCGAAATAGGCGCCTTCCTGCGCGCCGGGCTCGCCGAAATGGATTTTGGTCACGACCGCCGTCCACGGGTTGACGTCGGTCGGAAGCATGGTTGGTCGCCCGGCGAGCGCGTTGATGAAGCTGCTCTTGCCTGCCTTGACCTGGCCAATGACAGCGACGCGGCAGACCTGTTCGCGCAGTTCGCCCACGAGTGACTGCGCCATCGCCGCCAGCGGCCCTTCGAGATCGGCGCCCAGCGCGCTGGCACAGTCCTGCAGCTCGTCAACCATGCGCTGGAGCACGCTGCCAGGGCCGATTTCGCTATGGTGTGTGCCGGATTCGCTTGTCGGGTCTGTTGGTGTCGTGTCCGCTGTCATTGCTTGCTTTGCCGGAAAGCCTTGAGGGCCCGGAGCGCATTTCTGCGCGTCAACTCACGCGGCGTAGTTACAACGTCAAGGCGCGAAGTTGAATGGGCTTCGTTCTTGTTCGGGTTGCAAAGTGCCTTGTCGGCAAAGATTGCGCAAGGGCGGGCTTGGGCGCATTGGGTGAACGCGGCCGAGCGCCACAACATATCGATCTTCGCGCGCCGATCGCGGCTTCACCGCCATCAGAAACGGCAATCACATCGTCAGACGGATCAGCTTTCGACGTCGGACGCGCCCGCATAGTCGCTCCACGCGCTGAGCGTCGCCGCCCATTTCAAGGGCGAACAGCGCAGTAGAGCGATGTGATTCGCGTCGCTGGCAATGCTCCAGATCCAGTCGTGCGGGGGCCTCGTCGCGTAGGCGAGTTGGGGCGTGCCGGCATCGGATGCCGCATCGCGCCAGGCGGCAAGCAGGCGCGCTGTCTTGGTCACCTCGGCGTATTGCGCCAGACCACGCGCATCTGCGGGCGCCTCGACGATCCAGCCGTCCTGGGAGAGCAGCCAAGCCTCGTCCATCTTCGCCCGGACGGTGTCGAAGAAGGCACGAACCGGCCCGCGCCCTGCCTGCATGGCCTGCTCGCGAGCGGCTTCATAGAGATCCATCACGGAGAAAGAGGCCGCAGCCCAGGCCTCCTCCAGCGGGGCGGCATTGATGCGATAGCGCGGCTCGCCCTCGGCGCAGAACCGCAGGAGCGCGCGGGCCGCACAGGCGCAAAGGGCAGCCTGATGATCCCGCAAGGTCTCGTCATGGCGGATCACCCCTCGGGCGCGGCGGCGAAGCAGTTTGTGAGCGGCCGGTGCGGCAGTCGCCAGCGTGTCGTCGATAAAGAAATGGTTGCCGGCGCGGACACCGAGTTGGAGACGTTGGCTGGCCAGATCGAGACCGACGGCGGTGTCGTCGGTCTTCAGCTCGACATGGCGCGGCAGGACCGTGCGCTGCACCAGCATCAGCAGCGACAGAAGGCGCTCGGACGGGCGCGCATCGGGCAGGGTCTTTTCCGTATCAGCCTGCGCTGCAATTCCGCCGGTCGCGCTCATGCCTGCCATTCTCCCGTGAAAGCCGCGTCAGAGCCGGCGCAACGCCTCTTCGAAGCTGGCCTTGACTGCGCGTGCCCGCGCGATGGTCAAACCGACATCCCCGGCGCGACCTGTCAGAAACACAACCGCGTAGTGCGGTCGCGTTATAGGGCGCAGGAACACGTAGCACCGATGCGGTTCCAGCAGGACGACCTCATCACCGCCCTCCGCACTGGTCGCTGCATCCCGCCACAGACGGTTGAGCGCATCCTGTCGCGCGTCTGCGAACACGCGTGCCGCCGCGCCTGCGAGATCCGCCGCATCTCCGGCGGATTCTTCGCTGGTTTGGCTTGCGAGAATGTCGCCTGAACGCAGGTCCGCGCAAACTGCGGCCTTGGTGTCGGGGATCTGCCGGCAGCTTTCGGCTAGCGTCTCGGCGAGGACAGGATGGGTCATAAAGCGCGGTCCGTTCTCTGCTTCCGTTTGGGGATTGCAACATTGTTCGCAACGCCCGCCTGCGCCCTCTTGCAAGCTGCGGCCCTTGCGGTACATAAACAATTACCGCTTTCTACTGGCTCAGCCGGAACATCACAATCCCCGCAGTCGGCGCCTTGCCGCCGCGCTGCGTGCCTCGCGAGCGCATCGCTGGCGGCGCAGACGGGACACCAGCGATTTGCCGCTCATCATTGATTTTTTGGCTTGACGCTACGGATTCCGGTGACTAGCTTACCAGCGATTTGATGGCCAGGCGGTAGCCGACGTGCTTATGTGCGTCCTCGCCGAAGTGTTCGGCTAAACGCTGGCGAAAATAAGCTGAGTAGAATTCGGTCATGATCGCACGTCCAGGATGGGCGGCGATCCTCTGTGTTTTTGGCGCTCAGCATGCCGCGGCATCGCTGCAGGTGTGTTTTGCGCCTTTCGCGGACTCTGCTCCATAAACAGTGGACGATTGGTGGAATGCCTACGGTTCAACAGCTTATTCGCAAGCCGCGTCAGGCGCCGGTGAAGCGCAACAAGGTGCCCGCGCTGGAGGCCTGCCCCCAGAAGCGCGGGGTTTGCACGCGCGTCTACACGACGACGCCAAAGAAGCCGAACTCGGCGCTGCGCAAGGTGGCGCGCGTCCGGTTGACCAACGGCTACGAGGTGACGAGCTACATCCCGGGCGAGGGGCATAACCTGCAGGAGCACTCGGTGGTGATGATCCGTGGCGGCCGCGTGAAGGACCTGCCGGGCGTGCGCTACCATACGATCCGGGGTGCATTGGATACGCAGGGTGTCTCGAAGCGCCGGCAGCGCCGGTCGAAGTATGGCGCCAAGCGGCCGAAGTAAACGGGAAGGTTCAGGGTTCATCCATCTTTTCGTCGGCGGATAGGCGACCGCGCTTTGCGCAGAACGGTTTCAGCGAATGCCGGGTGGACTGCCAAAGGGGCAGGTGACGCGCCGCCGATCGGGATTAACGGAACAGACGCAACGGAAGAGTTGGAGCTGTCGATAGATGTCTCGCCGTCACAGAGCGGAAAAACGCGAGGTCACGCCGGACGCCCGGTATGGTGATGTAGTGCTCGCGAAGCTGATGAACATTCTGATGTATGACGGCAAGAAGTCGGTGGCCGAGCGCATCGTCTACGGGGCGCTGGATCGCTGCGCGGACCGCGCGAAGCGTGACCCTGTCCAGCTCTTTCACGAGGCGCTGGACAACGTGAAGCCGGCCATCGAAGTCCGTTCGCGCCGCGTGGGTGGCGCAACCTATCAGGTGCCGGTGGAGGTGCGCCCCGAGCGCCGGCAGGCGCTGGCGATCCGCTGGCTGATCACGGCCGCGCGGGGACGCAACGAGAACACCATGGAGGAGCGCCTGTCGGGCGAACTGCTGGACGCCGCGAACAACCGCGGCGCGGCAGTCAAGAAACGCGAAGACACGCATCGCATGGCCGAGGCCAACCGGGCGTTCTCGCATTACCGTTGGTAATAGATTTTTGGGATATACGGGGCCGCTGAACGATGGCACGCGAAACACCGCTACAGAATTACCGCAATATCGGCATCATGGCCCATATTGACGCCGGTAAGACGACGACAACAGAGCGCATCCTCTACTACACCGGCAAGAGCCACAAGATCGGCGAGGTGCATGACGGCGCCGCCGTAATGGACTGGATGGAGCAGGAGCAGGAGCGCGGTATCACGATCACGTCCGCTGCGACGACCACCTTCTGGGTGCTGCGCGACATGGACGGCAACGAGATCGGTCCGCGTCACCGCGTGAACATCATCGACACGCCGGGTCACGTCGACTTCACCATCGAGGTCGAGCGTTCTCTGCGCGTGCTTGACGGCTCGATTGCGCTGCTGGACGCCAATGCCGGCGTCGAGCCGCAGACCGAGACGGTCTGGCGCCAGGCCGACAAGTACGAAGTGCCGCGCATGATCTTCGTCAACAAGATGGACAAGCTTGGCGCGGACTTTTATCGCTGCATCGATATGATCAAGGACCGCCTGGGCGCGAAGCCGCTGGTGCTTCAGCTGCCGATCGGCGCGGAAAGCGACTTCGAGGGTGTCGTCGACCTGATCCGGATGAAGGCGATCATCTGGGAGGCCGAAACGCTTGGCGCGAAGTTCCACGAGGCCGAGATCCCGGCCGATCTAGTTGATCGTGCAAAGGCGTATCGCGACGAGCTGATCGAGACGGCTGTGGAGGCCGACGAAGCGGCCATGGAGGCCTATCTCGAAGGCGAGGAGCCGGACGAGGATCAGCTTCACGAGTTGATCCGCAAGGGCACCTGCAACGTCGACTTCTTCCCGATCATGTGCGGCTCGGCCTTCAAGAACAAGGGCGTGCAGCCGCTGCTCGATGCGGTCATCCGCTATCTGCCGTCGCCGCTCGACGTGAAGCCGATCAAGGGCATTGATGTGAAGTCCGGCAACGAGATCGTCCGCAAGGCGGACGACAGCGAACCGCTGTCGATGCTGGCGTTCAAGGTCATGAACGATCCCTATGTCGGCTCGCTGACCTTCTGCCGTATCTACTCGGGCACGCTCGACCAGGGCACGCAGGTCCTCAATACGGTGAAAGAGAAGCGCGAGCGCGTCGGCCGCATGTTGCTGATGCACTCCAACAGCCGCGAGGACATCAAACAGGCCTGCGCGGGCGACATCGTTGCGATCGCGAGCCTGAAGGACGTCACCACGGGTGACACGCTGTGCGATCCGTCCTCTCCGGTGATCCTGGAGCGAATGGAGTTCCCGGAGCCGGTGATCGAAGTTGCTGTTGAGCCGAAGAGTAAAGCCGACCAGGAGAAACTCGGCGTGGCGCTCAACCGCCTGGCCCAGGAAGATCCGTCCTTCCGCGTTATGACGGACACCGAATCCGGACAGACGATCATCAAGGGCATGGGCGAGTTGCACCTGGACATCATCGTTGACCGTCTGAAGCGCGAGTTCAAGGTCGACGCCAATGTGGGCGCGCCGCAAGTCGCCTACCGCGAAAGCATCACGCAGCGTGCCGAGGTGGACTACACCCACAAGAAGCAGACCGGTGGTTCGGGCCAGTTCGCGCGCGTGAAGATGACAGTGGAACCGGGCGAGCCGGGCTCCGGCTTCGAGTTCGAGAGCACGGTCGTCGGTGGCAACGTGCCGAAGGAATACATCCCGGGGGTGGAGAAGGGCGTCGAGAGTGTCCTGAGCACCGGCATCATCGCCGGTTTCCCGATGCTGGACGTGAAAGTCACGCTCACCGACGGTGCGTACCACGAGGTCGACTCCAGCGTCATGGCCTTCGAGATCGCCGGGCGTGCGGCGTTCCGCGAGGCGGCACAGAAAGCAAAGCCGAAGCTGCTTGAGCCGGTGATGAAGGTCGAGGTTGTGACGCCGGAGGAATATGTCGGCAGCATCATCGGCGATCTGACCAGCCGCCGTGGTCAGGTGCTTGGCCAGGAAATGCGCGGGAACGCAACTGTGGTGAACGCCACGGTACCGCTGGCCAACATGTTCGGCTATGTCAACACGCTCCGCTCCATGAGCCAGGGGCGGGCGCAGTACACGATGCAATTTGACCACTACGCCCAAGTTCCGCAGGCCGTGGCGGACGAGGTGCAGGCGAAGTTCGGTTAATTGCCAACACTGTGAAGCAGAGGAAGAGACGGAGAGCCAGATGGCCAAAGCAAAGTTCGAGCGCTCCAAGCCCCATGTGAACATTGGGACCATTGGACACGTCGACCATGGTAAGACGACGCTGACCGCGGCGATTACGAAGTATTTCGGCGACTTCCAGGCCTATGACAAGATCGACGGCGCGCCGGAAGAAAAGGCCCGCGGCATCACGATCTCCACGGCGCATGTCGAATACGAGACCGATAACCGCCACTATGCCCACGTCGACTGCCCCGGCCACGCGGACTACGTGAAGAACATGATCACGGGCGCCGCACAGATGGACGGCGCGATCCTTGTGGTGAGCGCGGCCGATGGCCCGATGCCCCAGACGCGTGAGCACATCCTGCTGGCGCGCCAGGTCGGTGTCCCGGCGCTGGTGGTGTTCCTGAACAAGGTGGACCAGGTCGACGACCCTGAGCTTCTGGATCTGGTCGAGATGGAAGTGCGTGAGCTTCTGTCCGAGTACGAGTTCGACGGTGACAATATTCCGATCGTTGCCGGCAGCGCGCTCGCTGCGATGGAAGGGAATAACCCCGAGATCGGCGAGAACAAGATCCGTGAACTGCTGGAGGCGATCGACGACTACATCCCGACACCGGAGCGCCCGAAAGACCAGCCGTTCCTGATGCCGATCGAGGACGTCTTCTCCATTTCCGGCCGCGGTACAGTTGTGACGGGCCGTGTCGAGCGCGGGGTGATCAAGGTTGGCGACGAGGTCGAGATCGTCGGCATCAAGGACACCCGCAAGACCACGGTCACGGGCGTGGAGATGTTCCGCAAGCTGCTCGACCAGGGCGAGGCAGGCGACAACATCGGCGCGCTCATCCGCGGCGTGGCGCGCGACGAAGTGGAGCGCGGCCAGGTGCTGTGCAAGCCGGGCTCGGTGACGCCGCACACAAAGTTCAAGGCTGAGGCTTACATCCTCACCAAGGAGGAGGGCGGCCGCCACACGCCGTTCTTCACCAACTATCGCCCTCAGTTTTACTTCCGCACGACGGACGTGACCGGCGTGGTCACGCTGCCGCCGGACAAGGAAATGGTGATGCCGGGCGACAACGTGGAGATGGAAGTCCAGCTCATCGTGCCGATCGCGATGGAAGAAAAGCTGCGCTTCGCCATCCGTGAGGGTGGCCGCACCGTGGGTGCCGGCGTCGTCGCCGACATCATCGAGTAGCGCAGCCAGTGTGAACGACAAGAGCGCCCCGAGTTGCGGGGGCGCTCTTATTTTTGGGGTAAGCCGCCATGCAGGGCCAGAATATCCGCATCCGCTTGAAGGCGTTCGATCACAGAATTCTCGATACGTCGACGCGCGAGATCGTCAACACAGCACGCCGCACTGGCGCGGATGTTCGCGGGCCGATCCCGCTTCCGACGCGGATCGAGAAATTCACCGTGAACCGCTCGCCGCACGTCAACAAGAAAAGCCGCGAGCAGTTCGAGATGCGGACGCACAAGCGGCTGATCGATATCGTCGACCCGACGCCGCAGACGGTGGACGCGCTGATGAAGCTCGATCTGGCCGCTGGTGTGGATGTGGAGATCAAGCTCTAACAGGCGGCTTCCCGACAACGCGCTACGTCGCGGCTAGCCCCTCGCCGGGCGGAAGAGAGGATTGGACCCATGCGCTCAGGTGTGATCGCGCAGAAAGTGGGAATGACACGGATCTTCGATGACAGCGGCGCGCATGTGCCGGTGACGGTGCTTCGTCTGGACAAGTGCCAGGTGGTCGCCCAGCGCGTGAGCGACAAGAACGGTTATTGCGCTCTGCAGCTTGGCGCTGGCAAGGCGAAGGTGAAGAACGTCACCCGCGCCGAACGCGGGCATTTCGCTGTCGCCAGTGTGGAACCCAAGCGCAAGGTTGCCGAGTTCCGCGTCAGCCCAGAGAACCTGATCGACGTCGGGGCGGAAATCACGGCCGATCATTTCGTAGAGGGCCAGTATGTCGATGCGACCGGGATCAGCATCGGCAAGGGCTTCGCCGGCGCCATGAAGCGGCACAATTTCCGCGGCCTGGAGGCGACCCACGGCGTTTCCGTCTCGCACCGCGCGCATGGCTCTACCGGCCAGATGCAGGACCCGGGCAAGGTCTTCAAGGGCAAGAAGATGGCCGGCCACCTGGGCAACGAGCGCGTCACGACGCAGAACCTGCGGGTCGTCAAGGTCGATGCGGGGCGCGGTCTGATCATGGTCTGCGGTGCGGTCCCCGGCGCGAAAGGCGGCTGGGTGATGCTCCGCGACGCGGTGAAGAAGGAACTGCCAAAGGATGCACCGACGCCGGGCGCCTTCCGCATGCCGGGCGGGGAAACCGGCGGCGAGACCCCGCAGCCCGAGGCGAGTGAGGGATAAGCCATGAAGGTGGACGTCAAAACGCTTGATGCGAAGAAAGCTGGCTCGGTCGAGCTGGACGACAGCATCTTCGGGCTGGAGCCGCGCGCAGACATCCTTCATCGGATGGTGCGCTACCAGCTTGCCAAGCGGCAGGCCGGCACGCACAGCGCCAAGGGCCGCAGCGAGGTTGCCGGCACGGGTGCAAAGATGTACCGGCAGAAGGGCACGGGCCGTGCCCGCCATGGCGACAAGAAGGCGCCGCAATTCCGCGGCGGCGGGAAGGCGTTCGGGCCGAAGCCGCGCAGCCATGCGATCGACCTGCCGAAGAAGATCCGTGCACTCGCGATGCGCCATGCGCTGTCGTCGAAGGCGCGCGCGGAGGCGC
The DNA here is from genome assembly GCF_003550175.1 of Dichotomicrobium thermohalophilum. Classification (NCBI taxonomy): domain Bacteria; kingdom Pseudomonadati; phylum Pseudomonadota; class Alphaproteobacteria; order Hyphomicrobiales; family Hyphomicrobiaceae; genus Dichotomicrobium; species Dichotomicrobium thermohalophilum. The sequence continues at coordinate 1,761,084 of NZ_QXDF01000001.1, read as the reverse complement.
TGATGGTGCTCGACCGCGCGGAAGTGGAAGCGCCGAAGACGAAGGAGCTTCATACCAAGCTGGAGAAGCTCGGCCTTGCGAACGCCCTGATCGTCGCCGGCCAGGACGTGCAGGACGAGTTCGCCAAGGCAGCCCGAAACATTCCGAACATCGACGTGCTGCCGGTTCAGGGGTTGAACGTCTATGACATCTTGCGCCGGGATAACCTGGTGCTGACCAAGGACGCGATCGCGGCGCTGGAGGCGCGGTTCAAATGAGGGAAGAAGAGCTTTACGACATCATCGTTGCCCCGGTGATTACCGAGAAATCGACCCTGGCGTCAGAAAACAACCAGGTCGTGTTCAAGGTGGCTCCGTACGCCACGAAACCGCAGATCAAGGAGGCGGTCGAGCGCCTGTTCAATGTCAAGGTCGAGTCCGTGAACACCCTGAACCGCAAGGGCAAGCTCAAGCGGTTTCGGGGAATCCAGGGGCGGCAGAACAGTATCAAGAAGGCGATCGTCACGCTGCAGGAAGGCAGCAGCATCGACGTCACCACCGGGCTGTAACGCCCTAGCAGGGACGAAGAGTCATGGCTTTGAAGAAATACAACCCGACCTCGCCCGGGCGCCGTGAGTTGATCCTGGTGGACCGCAGCCAGCTCTGGCGCGGCAAGCCGGTGAAGCAGCTCACGGAAGGCCTGACCAAGAAGGCCGGACGCAACAACAACGGGCGGATCACCGCGCGCCGGCGCGGCGGCGGGCACAAGCGCGCTTATCGCGTCGTCGATTTCAAGCGGCGCAAGGTGGATGTCCCCGCCACCGTCGAGCGGCTTGAATATGATCCGAACCGCACGGCGTTCATCGCGCTGATCCGCTATGAGGATGGCGAGCAGTCCTACATCATTGCGCCGCAGCGCCTGGGCGTTGGCGACACGGTGGTCTCCGCCGATAAGGCCGATATCAAGCCGGGCAACGCGATGCCGTTGGCGAACATGCCGATCGGCACGATCGTGCACAATGTCGAGATGAAGCCGGAGAAGGGCGCCCAGCTCGCGCGTGCCGCGGGCACTTATGCGCAGCTTGTCGGGCGCGACGCGGGGTACGCGATCCTCAAGTTGAAATCCGGCGAAACCCGCATGGTGCACGGCGCCTGCCGGGCGACCGTAGGCGCGGTGTCGAACCCGGACAATGTCAACGAGCAGCTCGGCAAGGCGGGCCGCAAACGCTGGCTCGGCAAGCGCCCGGCTGTCCGCGGCGTGGCCATGAACCCGGTGGACCACCCGCTCGGCGGCGGCGAGGGGCGCAGTTCCGGTGGCCGTCACCCGGTGACCCCGTGGGGCAAGCCGACCAAGGGCAAGCGCACGCGCTCCAACAAGGAGACCGACCGTTACATTCTGCGCAGCCGGCACATGAAGAAGAAGCGCTAGGAATAGGGCATGGCACGTTCAGTCTGGAAAGGTCCGTTTGTCGACAGCTACCTGCTGAAGAAGGCGGAAGCGGCGCGCGAGAAGGGATCGAGCGCGGTTATCAAGATCTGGAGCCGGCGTTCGACGATCCTGCCGCAGTTCGTTGGGCTGACCTTCGGCGTCTACAACGGCCAGAAGCATATACCGGTCCTCGTCACCGAGGACATGGTCGGCCACAAGTTCGGCGAATTCGCCCCCACGCGCACGTATTACGGGCACAACGTGGATAAGAAGGCGAGAAGGAGATAAGGCCATGGGCAAGCCCAAGAGCGAGCGGCGGCTGGCCGAGAACGAGGCGATGGCGGTGACGCGCAATCTGCGCATCAGCCCGCAGAAGCTGAACCTCGTGGCAGAGTCCATCCGGGGCAAGCCGGTGGAGACGGCGCTGGCCGACCTGACCTTTTCGCGGAAACGCATCGCGGCGGACGTGAAAAAGACGCTGGAGTCTGCGGTCGCGAATGCGGAGAACAATCATGACCTCGACGTCGACCAGCTCGTGGTCAAGGAAGCCTATGTGGGCAAGGGCCTGGTGATGAAACGCTGGCGTCCGCGGGCCCGGGGTCGCATCGGCCGGATCATGAAGCCGTTCTCGCGCCTGACCGTCGTCGTGAAGGAAGCCGAGGAGCAAGCATAATGGGACAGAAGATCAATCCGATCGGCTTCCGGGTGGGCATTAACCGCACCTGGGATTCGCGCTGGTATGCCGATGACGCCGAATACGGCCAGTTGCTTCTGGAAGACATGGAGCTGCGCAAGCACATTCTGAAGAATCAGCGCCAGGCCGGCATCTCCAAGGTCGTGATCGAGCGGCCGCACAAGAAGTGCCGCGTGACCGTGCATGCCGCGCGGCCCGGCATTCTTATCGGCAAGAAGGGCGCAGACATCGAAAAGCTCCGTAACGAGCTCTCCCGGCTTACGGACTCGGAGGTGTTCCTGAACATCGTGGAGATCCGCAAGCCGGAGATTGACGCGACGCTGGTCGCCGAGGGCATTGCGCAGCAGCTGGAGCGCCGCGTGGCCTTCCGCCGGGCAATGAAGCGCGCCGTACAGTCGGCAATGCGCCTGGGCGCTGAGGGCATCCGCATCAATTGCGCCGGGCGCCTCGGCGGCGCGGAGATCGCGCGCACGGAATGGTATCGCGAGGGGCGGGTGCCGCTGCACACGCTGCGTGCGAACATCGACTACGGCCAGGCGGAGGCGCGCACAGCTTACGGCGTGATCGGCATCAAGGTCTGGATCTTCAAGGGCGAGATCATGGAGCACGACCCGATGGCGCAGGAGCGTCTGGCGACGGCCTCCCAAGAAGCTGGCGGCGGACGCGAGCGTCGCCGATAACAGGAATATGAGGGCGCGCCGGCGCCTGACGGAGATCGATTGAGGCAACAATGCTGCAACCGAAGAAGACAAAATTCCGCAAGGCGCAGAAGGGCCGGCTCAAGGGGCAGGCCAAAGGTGGCTACACGCTGAACTTCGGTTCCTACGGGCTGAAGGCAATGGAGCCGGAGCGCGTCACGGCGCGCCAGATCGAGGCGGCCCGCCGCGCCATGACGCGCAAGATGAAGCGTGTTGGACGCGTCTGGATCCGCGTGTTCCCGGACCTGCCGGTTTCGCAGAAGCCGACCGAGGTGCGCATGGGCAAGGGCAAGGGCGCGCCGGAGTATTGGGCTGCACGCGTGCTGCCTGGGCGGATCATGTTCGAGATCGACGGCGTGCCGGACGACCTTGCGCGCGAGGCGCTGCGCCTCGCCGCGGCAAAGCTGCCGATCAAGACGCGGATCGTGGCGCGGTTCGGCGGCGAGTCCTGATTTGCGGATCCACTGCCAAAGGAACGCGCAGGCGAAGGGAAAGAAACGATGAAGGCGCACGAAATTCGCGATCTGACTCTGGATCAGCTGGACGACGAGTTGATCAAGCTGAAGAAGGAGCAGTTCAATCTGCGGTTTCAGGCGGCGACGGGGCAACTGGAAAACACCGCGCGCGCGCGTCAGGTCCGGCGCGACATTGCGCGGATCAAGACGATCCAGCGCGAGAAGCGCGCCGCCGCCAGTGCGGCCGAGACCGCTCAGACAAGCTGAATGAGGTGAACGGGTCATGCCCAAACGGATCCTGCAAGGCACGGTGGTTTCCGCCAAGAACGACAAGACGGTGGTGGTCCGCGTCGAGCGCCGCTTCACCCACCCGCTTCTGAAGAAGGTGGTCCGGCGGTCCAAGAAGTTTCACGCCCACGACGAGAGCAACGCGCTGCGCGAGGGCGATAAGGTGCGCATCCAGGAATGCGCGCCGGTTTCGAAGAAGAAGAAATGGATGGTGTTGAGCGGCGATCAGCCTGCGTCCTGATCCGGACGCGGCGCGCGATCCCTGTTCGCGGTCACCGCGGGTATGGAGTCGAACAATGATACAAATGCAAAGCAAGCTCGATGTGGCTGACAACTCCGGCGCGCGGCAGGTGCAGTGCATCAAGGTGCTGGGCGGCTCGAAGCGCAAATATGCCAAGCTGGGTGATGTGATCGCCGTCAGCGTGAAGGACGCGCTGCCTCGCGGCCGCGTGAAGAAGGGGCAGGTTGCGAAGGCCGTGATCGTGCGGACATCCTTCCCGGTGAAGCGCCCGGACGGCAGCATCATCCGGTTTGATCGCAACGCGGCCGTGCTGGTGAACAACAACCGCGAGCCGATCGGCACGCGCATTTTCGGCCCGGTGCCGCGCGAACTGCGTGCGCGCCGGCACATGAAGATCATCTCGCTCGCACCGGAGGTGCTCTAATGCGCAAGTTTCGCAAGGGCGACCGCGTGATTGTCCTGACCGGACGCGACAAGGGCAAGCGCGGTGAAATCCTGAAGATGATCCCGAAGGAGAACCGGGCGATCGTTCAGGGCGTCAACCAGGTGAAGCGCCACCAGCGGCAGACCGCGCAGCAGGAAGGCGGCATCGTGGTGAAGGAAGCGTCGATCGACGTGTCGAACTTGGCGATCGAGGACCCCAAGGACGGCTCACCGAGCCGTGTGGGTTTCCGCATTCTGGATGACGGCCGCAAGGTGCGCTTCGCCAAGCGTTCGGGAGAGATTATCGATGACTGAGGTCGCAGAAGCTACGTATGTGCCGCGGCTGAAGCGTCAGTATGATGACGCTATCCGCCAGGCGCTGATCGACGAGTTCCAGTACCGCAACGTCATGCAGGTCCCGCGGCTAGACAAGATTGTCATCAACATGGGCATCGGAGAAGCGGTCAACGACCGCAAGAAGGTTGAAATGGCCGCGCGCGACCTCGCGCTGATCTCGGGGCAGAAGCCCGTCTATACGCGCGCCCGCAAGTCGATTGCTGGCTTCAAGGTGCGCGAGGGTATGCCGATTGGCGTCAAGGTCACACTGCGCCGCCAGCGCATGTACGAGTTCCTCGACAGGCTCATCACCATCGCGCTACCGCGCCAGAAGGACTTTCGCGGGCTCAGCCCGAAGAGCTTTGACGGTCGCGGCAACTACTCGATGGGTCTGAAGGAGCATATCGTGTTCCCGGAGATCGACTACGACAAGGTCGAGCAGATCCTGGGAATGGACATCATCATCTGCACGACTGCCGAGAACGATGACGAGGCGCGGTCGCTGCTGAAAAAGTTCAACTTTCCGTTTCGGGGCTGAGCTAAGCAAGGCGGCAGCCCGGGCAAGAGGAGGAGTCGATGGCCAAGAAGGCAATGGTCGAGCGCAACAAGAAGCGCCGCCGGATGGCCGAAAAGTACGCGGCGAAGCGCGCGGAGCTGAAGGCGATGGCCGAGGACACGAACCGTCCGCCGGAGGAGCGCTTCCAGGCGCGCCTGAAGTTGGCCAAGCTGCCGCGCAATTCTTCGAAGGTACGCATCCGCAATCGCTGCGAGTTGACGGGCCGGCCGCGCGGCTACTATCGCAAGCTGCGGCTCTCGCGCGTGATGCTGCGTGAACTGGCGTCCCAGGGCCAGGTCCCGGGCATGACCAAGTCGAGCTGGTAAAGGACAAGAACGGCGATGGCAATGAACGACCCGCTTGGTGACATGCTGACACGCATCCGCAACGCGCAGATGCGCAAGCGGAACAAGGTTTCGACCCCGGCATCAAAACTGCGCGAGCGCGTGCTGGAAGTGCTGGCCGAAGAAGGTTATATCCGCGGTTTCGCGCGGGTGGATTTCGGCGGCGGCAAATCGGAAATCGAGATCGAGCTCAAATATTTCGACGGCCAGCCCGTGATCCGCGAAATCAAGCGCGTGTCCAAGCCGGGCCGGCGGGTCTACTCCTCGGTGAAGGATTTGCCGACGGTGCGCAACGGGCTGGGCGTGTCGATCCTGTCGACGCCGAAGGGCGTCATGTCCGACAGCCGCGCGCGCCAGGAGAATGTCGGCGGCGAGGTGCTGTGCAACATCTTCTAGGGCGCGACCGGGCAGCGCGCAGATAAGGGAGCGGGACAAATGTCACGCATTGGCAAGAGACCAATTCCGGTGCCGGACAATGTGACGGCGACGATTGACGGTCAGCACGTTTCGGTGAAGGGACCGAAAGGCGAACTGGCGGCAACCCTGGTCGAGGACGTGCTGGTCAAGCTTGAAGACGGCCAGATCGAAGTGCAGCCGCGCAACGAGAGCAAGCGTGCGCGCTCGATGTGGGGCATGTCCCGGACGATCGTGAACAACCTGGTCACCGGCGTGACCGAGGGCTTCACACGAAAGCTCGAGATCAACGGCGTCGGCTATCGCGCGCAGATGACTGGCAAGAGCATCCAGCTGCAGCTCGGCCTCAGCCATGACGTGATCCGCGAGGTGCCGGAAGGGCTGGAAGTAAAGTGTCCGAAGCCGACAGAAATCGAAATCTCGGGCATCGAGAAGCAGCGCGTCGGCCAGTTCGCTGCGGAGTTGCGCGGTCTGCGTCCGCCAGAGCCTTACAAGGGCAAGGGCATCAAGTACGCCGAAGAGCGCATCATCCGCAAAGAAGGCAAGAAGAAGTAAGGAAGGGTCGCGGTCATGGCGGGTCCGATTTCCAGGTTCAACCGGCGCAAAATGCGCGTACGCCGCGCGCTCCGGAAGCGCGCTTCGGGACGCCCGCGCCTGTCGGTGTTCCGTTCGTCGAAGCACATCTACGCGCAGGTCATCGACGACACGAAGGGCCACACGCTGGTGGCCGCGTCGAGTCTCGATCCGGCTGTGCGTGGACAAATCGACAAGGGCGGCAATGTCGAAGCAGCCGCAGCGGTTGGCAAGCTGCTGGCCGAGCGTGCGAAGGACGCCGGTGTGGTCGATGTCTTCTTCGATCGCGGCGGTTATCTGTTTCATGGGCGCGTCAAGGCGCTGGCCGACGCGGCGCGCGAAGGCGGCCTGAATTTCTAGGGATTGAATGGGCTCCACGGAGCCGAAGAGACGAGAAAAGGGGTTTGACCGTTGGCACGAGGACCGCGCGAACGCGAAGAACGCGACAGTGAATTTGTCGACAAGCTCGTCGCCATTAACCGAGTGGCGAAGGTGGTAAAAGGCGGCCGGCGCTTTGGCTTCGCCGCACTTGTCGTGGTGGGCGACCAGAAGGGCCGAGTCGGCTTCGGTCATGGCAAGGCCAAGGAGGTGCCCGAGGCCATCCGCAAGGCGACGGAGTCGGCCAAGCGCGGCCTGATCAAGGTGCCGCTGCGCGAAGGCCGGACGCTGCATCACGATGTTTCCGGGCGCCATGGCGCGGGCCGCGTGCTGCTCCGCGCTGCACCGGCGGGTACAGGCATCATCGCCGGCGGCCCGATGCGCGCAGTGTTCGAGACGCTGGGCATCCAGGATGTAGTCGCCAAGTCCCTGGGAACCTCGAACCCCTACAACATGATCCTGGCGACCTTCGACGCGCTGCAGCAGGAGAACAGCCCCCGCATGGTTGCGGCGCGGCGCGGGAAGAAGGTCAGCGAGATCGTGGCGCGCCGGCGCGATGCCTCTGGCGAGAAGGCAGCGGCCGCCGGCGAGGCGTGATCCGGGCGCAAAGTGAGATCGGAGAGAACCGATGGCGGAAAAGAAGAGCAAGAAGCAAGACGGCGCGACCGGTACGGTCACGGTTGAGCAAGTCCGCAGCGCCAACCGCAAGCCGAAGGTGCAGCGCGAGACGCTCATCGGCCTCGGGCTCAACAAGATGCATCGTCGCCGCACGCTCAAGGACACGCCGCAGGTGCGCGGTATGATCGCCAAGATCCCGCATCTCGTTCGTGTCGTCGATGAAAGCTGAGGCCGGCGCTTTTCGAAAGGGTGTTTAAGCTATGCGGCTCAATGAACTGAGAGACAAGCCGGGCGCGCTGAAGAAACGGGTGCGCGTTGGCCGCGGCATCGGCTCGGGCAAGGGCAAGACCGCCGGGCGCGGCGTGAAGGGCCAGAAGTCCCGTACCGGCGTCGCCATCAACGGTTTCGAGGGCGGCCAGAACCCAATTCACATGCGCCTGCCCAAGCGCGGCTTCAACAAGCCCTTCCGGCTGCGCTATGCTGAGGTTAATCTTGGCCGTGTCCAGGAGGCGATCGACGCAGGCAAGCTCGATGCGAGCGCGACCGTGGATTCCGCGGCGCTGCAAAAGGCGGGTATCGTTACCCGCGTGCGAGACGGTGTGCGCCTGCTGGGTGACGGCGAACTGAAGGCGAAGGTGAATTTCGAGGTCGCGGGCGCCTCCGCGCCGGCCGTCAAGGCGGTCGAGGCTGCGGGCGGCTCGGTCACCGTGACCGGCAAGCAGAAACAGGCGGACGAGTCCTCGTAAGCCGGTCTGCGCGGCACGGCGCGAGGAACACATCCGGGGCGGGCCGCACGCGCGGCGCGCCGTCCATTGGAGCGAGTCGAAATGGTATCAGCGGCCGAGCAACTGGCCTCCAACATCAACTTCGCCGCCTTCGCCAAGGCGACCGAGCTGAAAAAGCGTATCTGGTTCACGCTGGGCGCGCTGCTGATCTACCGGCTCGGGACCTACATTCCGCTGCCGGGCATCAACCCCGACGCGCTGGCTCAGTTCATTGACCAGAACGCTTCCGGTATCCTGGGCATGTTCAACATGTTCGCCGGCGGAGCCGTCGGGCGCATGGCGATCTTCGCGCTGAACGTCATGCCCTATATCTCGGCGGCGATCATCATGCAGTTGCTGACGGCCGTCTCGCCCCATCTTGAGCAGCTCAAGAAGGAAGGCGAGCAGGGCCGCAAACAGATCAACCAATACACCCGCTACGGTACGGCCGTGCTGGCCGCACTGCAGGGCTACGGCATCGCGGTGGGCCTCGAAGGTGCGGGCAACGTGGTGATGGACCCCGGCCTGTTCTTCCGCGCGACGACTGTCATCACGCTTGTCGGCGGGACGATGTTCCTGATGTGGCTGGGCGAGCAGATTACCGCGCGCGGTGTCGGTAACGGTATTTCGCTGATCATCTTCGCGGGCATCGTGGCCGAGTTACCAGGTGCGTTGGCGGGAACGCTTGAACTCGGACGCCAGGGCGCGCTCTCCACCTTCGTGATCGTGGGCCTGTTCGTCATGGCCATCGCCGTGATCGCGTTCATCGTCTTCATGGAGCGCGCCCAGCGCCGGCTGCTGATCCAGTATCCGAAGCGCCAGGTCGGCAACCGGATGTTCCAGGGCGAAAGCTCGCATCTGCCGTTGAAGTTGAACACCGCTGGCGTCATTCCGCCGATCTTCGCGTCCTCGCTGCTGCTGCTCCCGATTACCGTGGCGAACTTCTCGGCGGGGCAGGGACCGGACTGGCTGAACCAGATCACCGCGCTTCTGGGGCGAGGGCAGCCGCTCTACCTGACGCTGTATATCGCTGGTATCGTGTTCTTTGCGTTCTTCTACACCGCGTTGGTGTTCAATCCGCAGGAAACGGCAGACAACCTGAAGAAATATGGCGGCTTCATCCCCGGCATTCGGCCGGGCGAGCGGACGGCGGAATACATCGACTATGTGCTCACGCGGATCACCGTGGTGGGTGCGGGCTATCTGGCGCTGGTCTGTCTGCTGCCCGAAATTCTGGTCTCCCAGGCCGCCGTGCCCTTCTACTTTGGCGGCACATCGCTGCTGATCGTCGTCAGCGTGACGATGGACACTGTCGCCCAGGTGCAGAGCCACTTGCTGGCGCACCAATACGAAGGGCTCATCAAGAAGTCCAAGCTGAGGGGAGCAAGGCGAACGAGATGAATATCATCCTGATTGGACCGCCGGGTTCGGGCAAGGGCACGCAGGCCAAGATCCTCGAAGAGCGGCACAACATGAAGCAGCTCTCCTCTGGCGACATGCTGCGCGCCGCCGTCAGTGAGGGCACCGAAATCGGCAAGAAGGCGAAATCCTACATGGAAGCCGGTGAGTTGGTGCCGGATGACCTCGTCGTCGAGATCGTTACGGACCAGATCGAGAAGCTGGGTGACAAGGGCTTCATCCTCGACGGCTTTCCGCGCAACGTGCACCAGGCCGAGGTGCTCGACCAGATGCTGGACCAGCGCGACCGCAACATAGACCGCGTGCTGGTTGTCGAGGTCAATGACGACGTTCTGGTCGAGCGCATTGCCGGGCGCTACACCTGCGCCCAGTGCGGCGAAGGCTACCACGACAAGTTCAAGCAGCCCGAGAAAGAAGGCGTTTGCGACAAGTGCGGGAGCACGGAATTCATCCGCCGGCCCGACGACAACCCTGATACGGTCCGCAACCGGCTGGCGGTGTATCACGAGCAGACCAAGCCGCTGGTCGACTACTACAAGGAGCAGGGCAAGGTTCGCGTCATTGACGGTGAACAGCCCATCGAGGAGGTGACGAAGGCGCTGGAACAGGCGATGTCTTGAGGCCGGCACACATCTTGCGTATATGTGCAAGCGTGAGGGCGCGGCGCGACTTGACGGCGCTATCGTCTTTCCGGTAGATACCCCGCGCAAGGAATTGACCGTTGCCGTTGTGCACAGGCCCGCGAGGGTCGCGCGTCTTGTCGAGCCCTCAACTGGCGGCATTTCGTACCTGCTCAAAACAAACAGGAACACAGAAGGCCCGCAAGGGCCTGAATTGCGATTAAGGAGAGCGCAACGTGGCTCGTATTGCCGGCGTTAATATTCCGACCAACAAGCGCGTCGATGTGGCGCTGCGTTACATTCACGGCATTGGTCCGCATTTTGCGAAGGAGATTTGCGAGAAGGCCAACGTGCCGCCCGAACGGCGCGTGAACGAACTGGCGGACTCGGACATCATCACGATCCGCGAGATCATTGACCGGGACTATACGGTCGAGGGCGATCTGCGCCGGGATGTGGCAATGAACGTCAAGCGGTTGATGGATCTGGGCTGCTATCGCGGTCTGCGACACCGCCGCGGCCTGCCGGTGCGGGGGCAGCGCACGCATACCAATGCGCGCACCCGCAAGGGCCCGGCCAAGCCGATTGCGGGCAAGAAAAAATAATTCGACATGGCCGGCGCGCCTTCGCGGGGGCTCCGGCGTTGGGATTGGCGTCACGAAAGGTGAAACGAGACGATGGCTAAGGAACGGGCGCGGGTTCGCCGCCGGGAAAAGAAGAACATCACTTCGGGCGTCGCGCATGTAAATGCGACGTTCAACAACACGATGATCACGATCACGGATGCACAAGGCAACGCGGTGTCCTGGGCCTCGGCTGGCGGCATGGGTTTCAAGGGCTCTCGCAAGTCGACGCCCTTCGCGGCGCAGATGGCCGCGGAGGACGCGGGCAAGAAAGCACTTGAGCACGGGATGAAGACCATCGACGTCGAGGTGCGCGGTCCGGGTTCCGGCCGTGAGTCGGCCCTGCGGGCGTTGCAGGCCTGCGGCTTCCAGATCACCTCGATCCGCGACGTGACGCCGATCCCGCACAACGGCTGCCGGCCGCCGAAGCGCCGCCGCGTCTAAGGCGCGCGCTGACAATCGACGCGGCGCGCGATGACCGCAGCGCTGCAACGCTTATCCTTGCGCCCGAATGAACAGGAGCGTGTACGAATGCAAGTTATTCAGAAGAATTGGCAGGACCTGATCAAGCCAAAAAAGCTCGACGTCAAACTTGGGCGCGACTCGCGGCGGATCGGAACGATCGTGGCCGAGCCGCTGGAGCGTGGTTTCGGTCTGACGCTGGGCAACGCGTTGCGCCGGGTGCTGTTGTCGTCGCTGCAGGGCGCGGCCATCACCAGCGTCCATATCGACGGCGTGCTGCACGAGTTCTCGTCGATCCCGGGGGTGCGCGAGGATGTGACGGACGTCGTCCTGAACATCAAGGAGATCGCGCTGCGGATCCATTCTGAGGGCACCAAACGCATGGTCCTTCGAAAGGAAGGGCCCGGCGTGGCCACCGCTGGCGATATTGAGACCGGTGCGGATGTCGAGATCCTCAACCCGGACCAGGTGCTTTGTACTCTGGACGAGGGCGCCTCGATCCGCATGGAGTTCACCGCCGGGCTTGGCAAGGGTTATGAGCCAGCCGAGCGCAACCGTCCTGAAGATGCGCCCATTGGCCTGATCCCGGTCGACAGCCTCTACAGCCCGGTCAAGAAGGTCTCCTACAAGGTGGAGAACACCCGTGAAGGTCAGATCCTGAACTATGACAAGCTGACCATGGAGATCGAGACAGACGGCTCGGTCGCGCCGGACGATGCGGTCGCTTACGCAGCACGCATCCTGCAAGACCAGCTGAACGTGTTCGTCAACTTTGCGGAGCCCGAGCGCCCGGCGGCCGAGGAAGCCGTGCCGGAACTGGAGTTCAACCCGGCACTTCTGAAGAAGGTCGACGAGCTGGAGCTCTCCGTGCGCTCGGCCAACTGCCTGAAGAACGACAACATCGTCTATATTGGCGACTTGATCCAGAAGAGCGAGGCGGAGATGCTTCGCACGCCGAACTTCGGCCGGAAGTCGCTCAACGAGATCAAGGAAGTGCTCGCCTCGATGGGACTGCACCTGGGCATGGACGTGCCGAACTGGCCGCCGGAAAACATCGAGGAACTGGCCAAGCGCTACGAGGATCAGTATTGACGACGGCGTGCCCCGTGCACGCCTGCCCAGTGAGGGAGACGCGAGATGCGCCATCGTAATTCCGGCCGCAAGCTGAACCGGACCGCGAGCCATCGCCGCGCCATGTTCCGCAACATGGCCGATGCGCTCATCAAGCATGAGCAGATCATCACGACGCTGCCGAAGGCGAAGGAACTGCGCCCGGTGGTCGACAAGCTCATCACGCTGGGCAAGCGCGGCGATTTGCATGCCCGCCGTCTCGCCGCAGCGCGGATGAACGACGAGGCGATGGTCAAGAAGCTGTTTGACGTGCTGGGGCCGCGCTATGCCGAGCGCAACGGGGGCTACACCCGTGTGCTCAAGGCGGGCTTCCGCCACGGCGATGGCGCGCCTATGGCCGTCATCGAACTTGTCGACCGCGATCCGGAGGCCCGCGGCCAGGACTCCGGTCCGACGCAGGAACAGGCGGCAGAAGAACCGGCCGAACAGGCGCTGGCCTAACGTTTGCCGGGGGCGGTGCCGCGCGCACCAGGGAGATCAGGTGGATGTCTCGAGCGGTTCGCCTTGCGGCGGTCGCTGTGATCGTCGCCTTTACCTCCGCCGCGGGCGTTTATTTCGCCGCGCCGGACAGCGCCCAAAGTCAGCGTACCGATCCGCGCAAGGCGCTGCTCGAGCGTCAGGTTCCACAGGATCGCGAGCAGATTCGCCTCTCCTTCGCGCCGGCCGTAAAGAAAGCTCAGCCGGCCGTCGTCAACATCTATGTGCGCCAGCGCCGGCGCGTGCAGCGCTCCCCGCTGTTTGACGACCCTTTCTTCCGCCGGTTCTTCGGGCGCGACTTCGGCATTCCGCGGCGGCGGGCGCAGCGTTCGCTCGGCTCCGGGGTGCTTGTCAGCGCGGATGGGCTTGTCGTCACCAACTATCACGTGATCCGCGGGCGCGACGGCCGCGGCACCGACAATATCGATATCAAGGTGTCGCTCGCTGACGGCCGCGAATATCAGGCCGAAGTGATCCTTGAGGACAAGCAGACAGACCTGGCGGTGCTACGTCTGCAAAATGACGATGCGGAGGAGTTCCCGCATATCCGCTTTGCCGATTCCGACCAACTTGAGGTGGGTGATCTGGTGCTCGCGATCGGCAATCCGTTCGGCGTCGGTCAGACGGTAACCAGCGGCATCGTCTCCGCGACGGCGCGCACGCGGGTCGGTATCACGGACTATCAGTTCTTTATCCAGACCGATGCGGCCATCAACCCGGGCAACTCGGGTGGCGCGCTTGTCGACACGGACGGGCGGCTGGTCGGCATCAACACGGCGATCTTCACGCGCAGCGGCGGTTCGCAGGGTATCGGCTTTGCCATCCCCTCGAACATGGTGCGCGTCGTCGTCGAATCCGCGCTTCAGGGCGGGCGGGTGCGCCGGCCCTGGCTCGGCGTGTCGCTGCAAACCGTTACCTCGGAGCTGGCGGAGGGCTTCGGCCTCCCGCGGCCGCGCGGCGCGCTCATCGCCGATATCATGCCCGATAGCCCGGCGGCGGAGGCCGGCCTCGAAGAAGGTGACGTGGTGCTGCGCATCGACGGACAACAGGTCCGGGACGCCGAAGCGCTTCGCTACCGGATCGCCACAAAGGGGCTGGGAGAGACCGCAGAGTTCGAAATCTGGCGCAACGGGGCGCGGCGGACGGTGCGGGTGGACCTGCAGCCGCCGCCCGAGAATCCCCCGCGCAAGACCACGAAGCTTACCGGCGATCATCCTTTCGCGGGCGCGACGGTGGAGAACCTGTCGCCCGCCGTCGCCCAGGAGTTGCGGATGCGTGAGACATCCGGCGTCGTCGTCCGCGAAACCGAGAGCTATTCGCCGGCGCGGCGGGTTGGCTTACGCCCGGGCGATGTTATTGTCGAGATCAATGGGGCGCGCATCGAACGCGTGCGGGATCTTGAACGCGCCGTGCAGACGCGCGCACGGATATGGCGCCTTGCAATCCAGCGCAACGGCGAAGTTCTGCGCACGGCCATTCGTTGGTCGTAGCGCGCCCCGACTGATTATCGCAAAGGAGAGCCTATGGCGTCGTTGTTCGAGGCCGCCGGGCTGGAAGACAGCGCGCCGCGCCCGCTAGCCGATCGGCTGCGCCCAAAGACGCTGGCCGAGGTCGCCGGGCAGGACCACTTGCTTGCCCACGGCGCGCCGCTTACGCGCATGGTCGAGAGTGGCAGCTTGCGCTCTGTGATTTTCTGGGGGCCGCCCGGCACCGGCAAGACCACGGTCGCGCGTTTGCTGGCCTCCGTGTCGGGCTACGAGTTCGAGCAGCTCTCCGCCATCACTTCGGGCGTGCAGGGCCTGCGCGAGACCTTCGAGCGCGCCCGCAAGCGCCGGCAGGACGGGATCGCCACCGTTCTGTTCGTGGACGAAATCCACCGGTTCAACCGCGCGCAGCAGGACGCCTTTCTGCCCGTGATGGAGGACGGGACGATCACGCTTGTCGGCGCGACCACCGAAAACCCGTCCTTCGAGCTGAACGGCGCGCTCCTTTCGCGTGCGACAGTCCTGCGATTCCACCGGCTGGACGAGTCCGCGCTGGAGACGCTGCTGCAGCGCGCAGAGACAGCGCAGGGCGCCCGCGCGCCGCTCACGCCCGATGCACGCGCCCAGCTCATCAACATGGCCGATGGCGACGGCCGCGCGCTCATCAACCTTTTCGAGGAACTGATGGCCGCGCACGATCCGGCGGCCGGCGATCTCGACATCGAGGGACTGGCCGATTTGGTCCAACGCCGCGCGCCGCTCTACGACAAGAGTCGGGACGCGCATTACGACCTCATCAGCGCGCTGCACAAGTCCGTGCGCGGCTCGGACCCGGACGCCGCGCTCTATTGGCTCGCACGGATGCTGACAGGCGGCGAGGACCCGCTCTACATAGCCCGCCGCCTCGTGCGCATGGCGGTGGAAGATATCGCGCTCGCCGAGCCGCATGCGCTCTCGCTGGCGATCGCCGCGAAGGATGCCTATGACTTCCTGGGCAGCCCAGAGGGCGAATTGGCGCTGGCGCAAGTGACGGTGCATCTGGCCCTCGCGCCGAAGTCGAACGCGGTCTACACGGCTTACAAGGCCGCCATGGCCAGCGCGCGGGACTCCGGCTCCCTGCCGCCGCCGCGCCATATCCTCAACGCGCCAACCAGGCTGATGAAGGAGGAAGGCTACGGCGAGGGCTACGCTTACGACCACAATGCGCCCGAGGGCTTCTCCGGGCAGAACTACTTTCCCGAAGGCATGGCGCGCGAGACCTATTACCGGCCGACTGAGCGCGGCTACGAATCGGAGCTAGCCAAGCGACTGGCGCGGTTCCAGCGTCTGCGTGAAGGCCGCGCCGAATAACGCGCATCACTGTTTGGCACGCGCGGGTCTTGTGCTATAGGCATTTCGAGAAGCGCGGAAGCACGGCGGGCGAGGGCAGATGGTCAACTTCTCGGATTTGTGGGACAAGCACCCGACCAATCTGGGCAACCAGATGCCTTGCCGCACCGACGGCGTATCGAATTTCGCGAATCAATGTGCGATCCGCCTGGGCGTTTGTTTGCGTGATGCCGGCGTGACCCCGGACAAGATCAACGGCGCGATCACCTGCCGTTACGCGCGCAACACAGGGCATGACGACGGCGACATGCACTATATCCGCGCCAAGGAACTGGCCAACGCCTTGCGTGGCGCACGGATCGAGGGAATGTCCTCGACGATCGAGCTGACCAACCCGGCGGACTTCGCCAACGAGCTGGACGGGCGCACGGGCATCATCTTCTTCAATGGCTACTGGTGGCGCACCAGCGACACGAGCCGACCGACGGGCGACCACATCGACTTGTGGAATGGCTGGCGCACGACCGCCAAGATGCTGCTGCCCTGGTTCGGATGGCTGGGCGGCTATGACAAGTCCGGCCAAATCTGGTTCTGGGAGGTCTCGTGAGAACGATCTTCGCCATACTGTTCTTCGTCCTCTTTCTCGTGCCGGGTGCTTATCTGGCCGGGTTCGCCGCCACCCCGCTGGCCGATACTCAGCGTTTTGAAAGCCCGGATCAACACGCCCAGTTCATGCAGATGATCGAGGTTGGCGTGACACTGGCGGTCGGGGTTGTCGGCGCGATCCTCGGGGTGGTCGTGGGCGGTTGGCTGCGGCCGCTGTTCTTCCGCAAATCCTCTTAGGTTCGCGGGCCTGCGCGAAGCGGATGATGCGCGATGTCCATGACTCTCGTCTTCCTCGCCGCCGCAGGCGGGGCGATCGGCGCGGCGCTGCGCCACCTGACGAACATCCTGTGCGGCCAACTGTTTGGGTCCAGCTTCCCCTGGGGCACATTCGCGGTGAATGTGATAGGCTCGCTGGCGATCGGTCTGGTGTTCGCGGGGCTGGCCGTGCGCTGGAGCGCGCCGCTTGAGGCCCGCACGTTTCTGGTGACCGGCGTGTTGGGCGGCTTCACGACCTTCTCGGCGTTTTCGATGGATTTCGCTGCGCTGGTGGAACGCAAGGCCTATTTGAGCGCGGCAGGCTACGCGGGCGGCACCGTTGCGCTGTGCTTCCTGGCGGTGTTCGCCGGGCTGGCGGTGGGCCGCGCGATCTTTCAATGAGCGAGACGATGAGCGGGGTCGAGAAAAAGCGCGTCGCGCCGGACGAGGACGGCATGCGGCTGGACCGCTGGTTCGCCGCGCATTACCCCGGCCTCACTTACGGGCGGCTGCAAAAACTGCTCCGCACGGGACAAGTGCGCGTGGACGGAGGCCGCGCGAAGGCGAACACGCGCATCGAACGCGGACAGGAAATCCGCGTGCCCCCGCTATCGCAGCCGGCTGCCGAAGCTGGCGCCGCGCCCGCGAAGGCTCTTAGTGAGCGAGATATCCACTTCGTTCGCAGCCTCGTGATCCACAAGGACGACGACATCCTGGCGCTGAACAAGCCGCCGGGCCTCGCGGTGCAGGGCGGCAGCGGCACGACCGAACACCTTGATCGCCTCCTCGAAGGCCTCACATTCGAGAAAACCGAGCGGCCGCGGCTCGTCCACCGGCTGGACAAGGACACCAGCGGGGTGATGCTGCTGGCCCGCTCCCGTGACGCAGCGGCCAAGCTGGGGCGCGCGCTCAAACATCGCAGCGCGCGAAAGCTTTACTGGGCGCTCGTGATCGGTGTGCCAAAGCCGGCGCAGGGGGAGATCAACCTCCCGCTCATCAAGCGCGGCGGACGCGGTGATGAGCGGGTCCACCCGGCCGAGCCGGACGCCCCGGAGGCGAAACACGCCGTCAGCCGTTACGCCATCCTCGAGCGCGCCGGGCGGCGGCTCTCCTGGCTGGCGATGACGCCCATTACAGGGCGCACGCATCAGCTTCGCGCGCATGCTGCCGCCATCGGTCATCCGATCGTCGGCGACGGGAAATATGGCGGGGCGGAAGCGCATCCGGGCGGCGAAATTCCGCGCAAGCTGCATCTGCACGCACGGCGGCTCACCATCCCGCATCCGCGCGGCGGGATGTTCGACATCGCGGCCCCGCTGCCCCAGCATATGCTGAAGACGTGGGAGGTGCTCGGTTTCGATCCGGAAGATGACCGCGACCCCTTCGCGGATGAGGACTGAGAGTTAGACGAGGCGACCTTGAATCAGCAGAAACCTTCACCGAAAGAGGCAGGGCGGTTCTACGACACGGCCTGGGCGGAAGCGGGCGAAGCCGGCTGGCACGTGATGCTCGACGGCCGGCCGGTGCACACGCCGCAGCGTGCGCGCCTGACACTGCCCACCGCGCCGCTGGCCGAAGCCGTCGCCGCGGAATGGGAGGCGCAGGAGGCCGAGATCAAGCCGACGGCCATGCCGCTGACCCGGCTCGCGAACAGCGCCATCGACCGGGCCGCGCCACGCCGCGATGAGGTCATCGAGGGGCTGGTCGCCTACGGCGAAACCGACCTGCTGTGCTATCGCGCCGAGTGGCCAGAAAAACTGACAATTCTGCAGGCGGAGGCATGGGACCCGATCCTTGACTGGGCTCGCGAGTTGCTGGGCGCGGATCTGCGCGTGGTGGCGGGCGTTATGCACACCGCACAACCATCTCACTCCATCGCGGCGATGGATGAGGCCCTGCGCACCCACGACGATTTCGCGCTGACAGCCATGAACCAGATGACCACGCTCACGGCCTCTCTCGTGCTCACTTTCGCGATCGTATATGAGCGTCTGAGCGTCGAGGAGGCCTGGCGCGTGGCCCACGTCGACGAGGACTGGCAGATCGCCCAGTGGGGCGAGGACGCAGCCGCCAGACAGCGCCGCGAGGCCCAGTGGGCGGATATGGCTGCCGCGGCGCGCTTCCTGAGGCTTTCCCGGCAGTCCTGACCCCCGTGATCACTGCTTGTGACGGCTCGCCTGCGGCCCTATAACCGGCGCGTCGGATCCCGCGCGTCGGGCGCGGGCGAGAGGGTTTCAAACGCGTTCAGTCAAAGGGTTTTGGGTGATGGCCGATTCGAGCATGGCCGGTCAGACGGTGGCGCTGGCCGCCATTCTGGCCGCGGGAACATTCCTTCTGTATTTCCTCAAACACGCACTGGATGCCCTGCGCACTTGGCACGACGCCCAGCGGCGGGCCGAGCGGCTGGTCTGTGCGCTCTACGCCGAGATCGAGGCGAATGTCCACGACATGCAGGCGTTTCTGGACGACAGCCTGGGTTGGGAGCGCGCCATTCGCGAAAACAATACGAATACCTCAAGCCATTTCGGCCGGATCGGGCATGATCTGGTCTATTCCACGCATCTGTCCGAACTCGCAAGCCTGCCGCGGGCGGTCATCTACAAGGTCGTCGCCTTCTACAGCCATCGCGAGCGCCTGGCTGCCATGCTGGACCGGCTCGAGGCCATCAACCATGCGGGCGCTGACCAGGAACAGCAGATCGCGTCGCTGAAACAGGCCCGAGAAATCGCGCAGGAGGCGGTGACCTTCGGCAAGGAGGTGCTCTACGGGCTGGAGGTGCATGCGCCGATGGAGCTGGTGAACGCGGCGCTGCGCAAGCCGGCCACTGGTTTGCGCGCAAAAGCCGCGTAACAAGGACGCCGTCATGCCCGCACCGGAAGTGCTGTTGGCCTTCGCTGCCGTGTGCTTTGCCGCGGCGATCGCACCCGGCCCGGACATTCTGCTGATCTCCTCGCGGGCAGTCGCGCGCGGACCGCTTGGGGGCGCACTCGCCGCCTTCGGTGTGGTCACGGGCCTGAGCGTGCATATCCTGCTCGCCGCGACCGGCTTGACGGCGCTTTTCGCCTCCTCGATGGCGGCCTTCGAGGTGATCCGCTGGGCGGGCGTCGGCTACCTGCTTTATCTGGCCTGGGGGCTGCTGCGCGACAGCGGCGACGGGCCGGCATCAGACCAGCCATCCGCGATGCGGCAATATTCCAGCCTGTTTGTTCAGGGGCTGCTCACCAACCTGCTGAATCCGAAAGCGGTTCTGTTCTTCCTCGCGCTGCTGCCGCAATTCGTCGATCCGGCGCGGGGGCTGGTGCCAATCCAGATCGCCATTCTTGGCCTTGAGTTGATGGTGATCGCGCTGGCTGTATTCCTGAGCGTGGCTTATCTGGTCGGAATACTGGGCCGCGGGCTGGCACGCTCGCCGTGGCTGATGCGCTTGCAAAACCGCGTCTTCGGCGGGGCGCTGGCGGGCACGGCGATCTGGCTGGCGCTCGCTGAGCGGCGCTAGCGCGCCATGAGCCAGGCAAGCCTCGCCGAAGTCGCAGCGCAGCAAAGGCTGGCGATCCTGGCGCTGGTCGCGGGCGCGCTTGCCATCGCGTTCGCCCCGATTTTCGTGCGGCTCAGCGAAACCGGCCCGGCGGCGACGGCGTTCTGGCGCGTGGCGCTGGCGGTGCCGGTGCTTATGGTGCTGGCGCATCGCGCGCGGCCGGGCATGAAAACCAATGTCCCGGTACGCTGGCCGGTCATCCTGTGCGGGCTGTTCTTCGCGGTTGATATCGGTGTCTGGCACTACTCGATCGAGTACACCACGGTCGTCAACGCCGCGCTGTTGGCCAATCTCGCGCCGGTTTTCGTGGCGCTGGCGGCCTGGGCGCTGTTCGGCGAGCGGATCACGCGGCTGTTCATCCTCGGCATGGCGCTGGCGATCCTCGGCGCGGCGCTGCTGACCGGGGCGAGCTTCAGCCTCGATCCGCAGCAGGTCTATGGCGACATGTTCGGCGTGCTGACAGCGGTTTTCTACGGCGCTTATCAGCTCAGCGTCGCGCGGCTGCGGCGGCTACACAGCGCGTTCAGCATCATGGCGTGGAGCTCGCTGTTCAGCGCCTTGGGGCTGCTGACCGGCGCGGTTCTGCTTGGCGAAAATCTGCTGCCGCAGACCGCGGCGGGGTGGTCGGTCCTCTTAGGCATCGCGCTCATCAGCCAGGTCGGCGGGCAGACGCTGATCACCTACGCCTTCGCGCATCTGCCGGTGTCGTTCTCATCCGTCAGCCTGCTGATCCACCCGATCATGTCCGCGCTGCTGGCCTGGGTCCTGCTGGGCGAGGTGCTGACCTGGTCGCATCTCATCGGCGCCGTGGTCATTCTGGCCGGCATCTATCTCGCCCGGCGGGCGAGCCGGGCATGAGCTGCGGCGGTCTTTTGGCCGCGCGCGCGGCGTGCTACAGACATGCAGGAACGCGAACGGCAACGGCGAGGAAGCGATGAAGGAAGTCCTGGCGGAGATGGAGCGACGGCGCGAAGAATCGCGCCTGGGCGGCGGCCAGAAGCGGATCGACGCGCAGCACGCGCGCGGCAAGCTGACGGCGCGCGAACGCATCGCCCTGTTGCTGGACGAGGGGTCGTTTGAGGAATACGACCGCTATGTCGAGCACCGCTGCACCGATTTCGGCATGGATGAGCAAAAGTTTCCCGGCGATGGCGTCGTCACCGGCTGGGGAACGATCAATGGCCGGCTGATCTATGTGTTCGCCAAGGACTTCACGGTGTTCGGCGGCTCGCTGTCAGAAGCCCACGCGGAAAAGATCACGAAGGTGCAGGACATGGCCCTGCGCGCCCGCGCGCCCATCATCGGGCTGTTCGACGCCGGCGGCGCGCGTATTCAGGAGGGCGTGGCCGCGCTCGGCGGCTATGGCGAGGTGTTTATGCGCAACGTCACGGCCTCCGGCGTAATCCCGCAGATTTCGGTGATCATGGGGCCATGCGCGGGCGGCGACGTCTACTCGCCGGCGATGACCGACTTCATCTTCATGGTGCGCGACACATCCTACATGTTCGTGACCGGCCCGGATGTCGTGCGGACCGTCACCAACGAGGACGTGACCTCGGAAGAGTTGGGCGGCGCGACGGTCCACACCACGAAATCCTCGATCGCCGACCGCGCCTATGACAACGACGTCGAGGCGCTTCTGCAGATGCGCCGGCTGATGGACTTCCTGCCGTCGAACAACGAATCCGGCGCCCCGAAGCTGCCGACGCGCGACCCGGCCGAGCGGGTGGAACATTCGCTCGACACGCTGATCCCGGACGACCCGCACAAGCCCTACGACATGAAGGAGCTGATCCTGAAAGTTGCGGACGAGGGCGATTTCTTCGAGGTCCAGGAAGCCTTCGCGCGTAACATCATCACCGGCTTCGCGCGCATCGAGGGCCATACGGTCGGCTTCATCGCCAATCAGCCACTGGTGCTCGCCGGCGTGCTCGACAGCGACGCGAGCCGCAAGGCCGCGCGCTTCGTGCGTTTCTGCGACTGTTTCGGCATTCCCATCGTCACCTTCGTCGACGTTCCCGGCTTTCTCCCCGGAACGGCGCAGGAATACGGCGGACTGATCAAGCACGGGGCCAAGCTGCTGTTCGCGTTCGCGCAGGCGACGGTGCCCAAGGTGACGGTGATCACGCGCAAGGCTTACGGCGGGGCTTACGTTGTCATGTCGGCCAAGCATATCGGCGCGGACGTGAACTATGCCTGGCCGAGCGCGGAAATCGCCGTGATGGGGCCGAAGGGGGCGGCGGAAATCCTCTACCGCAGCGAGTTGGACGATCCTGACAAGATCGCCGCGCGCATCAAGGAATACGATGAGCGTTTCGCCAATCCGTTCGTGGCAGCCGAGCGCGGCTTCATTGACGAGGTCATCATGCCGCACAACACCCGCGTGCGCATCGCGCGGGCGCTCAACATGCTGCGCAACAAGCATCTGGAGCGGCCGCCGAAGAAGCACGACAACCTGCCGCTGTGAGGGCACGATGAGCGAACCGGTCAAGCCGAACACACGGGTCGAGGTCGGAGGCGTCGGCTTCAACAATGACGCGCCGTTGAGCCTGATCGCTGGCCCTTGTGCGCTGGAAAGCCGGACGCACGCGCTGGAGATGGCCGGTGCGCTGAAGGAGATCGCCGCGCGGCTGGGCGTCGGGCTGGTTTTCAAGACGTCCTATGACAAGGCGAATCGCACAAGCCTGTCGAGCGCGCGGGGTATCGGGCTTGAGGAGGCGCTGCCGATCTTCGCCGAAATCCGCGAAAGTCTCGGGCTGCCCGTGCTCACCGACGTGCACGCGCCGGAGCAATGCGATCGCGCGGCGGAAGCCGTGGACATCTTGCAGATCCCGGCGTTTCTGTGCCGCCAGACCGACCTGCTCGTGGCGGCGGCGCGGACCGGACGCGTGGTCAACGTCAAGAAAGGCCAGTTCCTCGCGCCGTGGGACATGCAGCATGTCGCGGGGAAGGTGCTGGGCGCGGGCAACGCCAACATTCTGCTGACCGAGCGCGGGGTCAGCTTCGGCTACAACACGCTGATCAGCGACATGCGCGCTCTGCCGATAATGGCGCAGACGGGCTGCCCGGTGATCTTCGACGCGACGCACTCGGTGCAGCAGCCGGGCGGGCAGGGCGGTTCGAGCGGAGGTCAGCGGGAATTCGTCGCGGTTCTGGCCCGCGCGGCGGTGGCGGTTGGCGTGGCGGGGCTGTTCATCGAGACGCATGACGATCCGGATAACGCGCCGTCGGACGGGCCGAACATGGTGCCGCTCGATCAGTTCGAGGGGCTTATCGCGGAGCTGATGGAGATCGACGAGGTGGTCAAGGCGCGCCGCGCGGGCTGACGGCCATTGCAACCGTGATCGCGAGGTCCAGGGGGGCTGAGCGATCCAGTGTTGGCGTGTGATCTGGATTGCGTCACTTCGCTCTCAATGACTGTGCTGTATAGAGGTCGTCGTTGCCGGGCTTGACCCGGCAACCCAATCAGCGGATGCCGCTGCCAACAGAACGGATGCCCGTGTCAAGCACGGGCATGACATGAGTGCGTTGTTAGCCGCGGCCGCGATAGGGCGCGACGCCCTGATCGGGTATCCATACGCCGGCGGGCGGTTCGCCGGTCTGCCAGAACACGTCGATGGGGATGCCGCCGCGCGGATACCAGTAGCCACCGATACGAAGCCATTTGGGGCTGAGCAGGTCCACCAGCCGCTTGGCAATCGCGATCGTACAATCCTCATGGAAAGCGCCGTGATTGCGGAACGCGCTGAGATAGAGCTTCAGCGACTTGGACTCCACGATCCACGCATCCGGCACATAGTCGATGACCAGATGCGCGAAATCCGGCTGGCCGGTGACCGGGCAGATCGAGGTGAACTCCGGCGCGGTGAAGCGCGCGACATAATCGACATCCGGGTGCGGGTTCGCGACGCGTTCGAGTCGCGCTTCCTCGGGCGAGGCCGGAATCGCCGCCGCCTTGCCGAGCTGGGTCAGATCGTCGCTCATTGACTGCTCCCGCCCGTGTAGATGCAGCCCTCCTGGCAGCTCGGGCGCGACAGCGCCACCTCCGCCAGGCCGGGCACGCGCGGTGCAAGCTGCTCCCAGATCCAGCGCGAAATCATCTCCAGCGTGGGCGCCTGCAGCCCCGGCACGTCGTTAAGCATCTGGTGATCCAGCATCTCGCGGACATCAGCGATCGCCGCGCTGAGGTCATCGAAATGGTAGATCAAGCCCGTCTCCGGGTCCGGCTCGCCGTCGATGCTCACACGGACATGGAACGAGTGCCCGTGCACCCGCGCGTTGCGGTGGCCCGGCGGTGCGGACGGCAGGTAGTGCGCTGCCTCGAATGTAAACTCCTTGTAGATGCGTGTCATGGCTGTGTTCATGCTCGCCAACGGGCTTGTTGCCGCCTGTTTAGCCGATTGATGCGGCGTCAGGCCAGCCCGATGAACTTGTGCGTCTGGAGCGACAGGCGCCAGCGCGGGTGGTCGAGACAATAGCGCGCGGCGGCCTGCGTGTTCGCTTCGCGGTGCGGTCCGTCCATCGGCTGCAGGAAGAAATGCTTAAAATCCAGCGCCTCGAAAGCCTCCGGCGGCGCGGCCGTCTGCGGATAGACGAGTTTCAGCTCCTGGCCGCTGCGCTGGACGAGCGGCGCGCCCGCCTTTGGGCTGACGCAAATCCAGTCGATGCCCGGCGGCGCTGGCAGCGTGCCGTTGGTCTCAATGGCGATCTCGAAGCCGGCCGTGTGCAGCGCGTTGATCAGCGCAGAGTCGAACTGCAGAAGCGGCTCGCCCCCGGTGCAAACCACAAGCGGCTTGCCTCCGCCGGGCCATTGCGCCGCCACGGCCTCGGCCAGCGCGGGCGCCTCCGCGAATTTGCCGCCGCCCGGCCCGTCGGTCCCGACGAAATCGGTATCGCAGAACTGGCAGATCGCCTTGGCGCGGTCTTCCTCGCGCCCGGTCCACAGGTTGCAGCCGGCAAAGCGCAGGAACACGGCCGCGCGGCCGGTCTGCGCGCCTTCGCCCTGAAGCGTGAAATAGATTTCCTTGACCGAATACATGGCTCAGCCGGTAGCGGCTGTTTCTGTGCCCGCGCGCCATTGGCGCCAGCCATTGGCCCGAAGCTCGCAGGCCGGGCACTGCCCGCAGCCATAGCCCCAGTCGTGCCGCTGCGTGCGATCGCCGATGTAGCAGGTATGGGTATGCTCGGCGATCAGGTCAACCAGCTTGTCGCCGCCCAACTCATGCGCCAGCGCCCATGTCCCCGCCTTGTCGATCCACATGAGCGGCGTGAGGATGGCCACGTCATGGTCCATGCCGAGCGAAAGCGTGCGGGCAAGGCTCTGTAGCGTCTCGTTGCGGCAGTCGGGATAGCCGGAATAGTCCGTCTCGCACATCCCGCCCACCAGATCGGCGATGCCCCGGCGATAGCCGAGCGCGGCGGCGTAGGTGAAGAACAGGATGTTGCGCCCCGGCACGAAGGTGCTCGGCAGGCCCGCTTCAGTCATGAAGATTTCGCTCTCGCGCGTCAGCGCCGTATCGCTGATCTGCGCCAGCGTCGGCAGCGCCAGCATGTGATCCTCGCCCAGCCGCGCGGCCCAGTCCGGGAAGTGTCGGGCGATTTCCCCGCGCACATCGTGACGCGCCTCCAATTCGGCGCTGTGGCGCTGGCTGTAGTCAAAGCCGATCGTCTCAACCCGCGCGAACCGCTCCAGCGCCCAGGCGAGGCAGACGGTCGAATCCTGTCCGCCGGAAAACAGGACCAGCGCGGTTGTCCCGATTTGCGATGACTTGTTCATGTTGCTGCGCCACGCCGCGCGCGGCCTCTTTCGTTTGCGCCCCGAATTGGCTAAGAACCTCTCGAATTCAGTATATGGACCGGGCGCGCGTCGGTGCAAACGCCACGCCCCGCCGGAGAAAGGGCAGCCTGATGACCGCAATCGTCGATATTGTTGGCCGGGAAATCCTCGACAGCCGGGGAAACCCGACCGTGGAGGTTGATGTCATCCTGGAAGATGGCGCGCTCGGCCGCGCAGGCGTCCCCTCGGGCGCGTCGACGGGCGTGCATGAGGCGCACGAGCGCCGCGACGGTGGCGACCGCTACGGCGGCAAGGGTGTGCGCGATGCGGTCAGCGCGGTCAACCAGGATATTCTGGAACGGCTCCAGGGCATGGACGCCGAAGACCAGCGCCGGCTCGACAACCTGCTGATTGAACTGGATGGCACGCCCAACAAGGGCCGGCTCGGCGCGAACGCGATCCTGGGCGTTTCGCTCGCGGTCGCCAAGGCGGCGGCGGAAAGCGCGGGACTTCCGGTCTACCGCTATATCGGCGGACTGCCGGCGCGGGCGCTCCCCGTGCCGATGATGAACATCGTCAATGGCGGCGCCCATGCCGACAACCCCATCGACATCCAGGAGTTCATGGTCATGCCGGTCGGCGCGCCCTCCATGCGCGAAGCCGTGCGCTGGGGGGCGGAGACGTTCCACGCCCTCAAGAAGCTGCTGCGCGATGCCGGCCACAGCACCAATGTCGGCGACGAGGGCGGGTTCGCGCCGGCGCTGAAATCGGCGGATGAGGCTTTAGGCTTCATCATGCGCGCGATCGAGGCGGCGGGCTACCGGCCAGGCGAGGATATCGCACTGGCGCTTGATGCGGCGGCAAGCGAATTCTACAAGGATGGCCGCTACGAGCTGGCAGGCGAGGGCAAGACGCTCGATGCCGCCGGGTTGAGCGCCTACTACCAGGACCTCACAGCGCGCTATCCGATCGTCTCGATCGAGGACGGCATGGCCGAGGATGATTGGGACGGCTGGGCCGCGCTGACGGCTGCCATCGGCAAGACCTGCCAGCTCGTGGGTGACGACCTGTTCGTCACCAACCCGCAGCGCCTGAAACAGGGGATCGACAAGGGCATCGGCAACGCCATCCTGATCAAGGTCAACCAGATCGGCACCTTGAGCGAGACGCTGGACGCCATCGACATGGCTCAGCGCGCGGGCTACGGCGTGGTTGTCTCGCACCGCTCGGGCGAGACCGAGGACGCTACGATTGCGGACCTTTCGGTGGCGACCAACGCCGGGCAGATCAAGACCGGCTCGCTGTCGCGCTCGGACCGCACGGCCAAATACAATCAGCTCATGCGCATCGAGGACGAGTTGGGGGATCTGGCGGTCTATGCCGGCCGGGCCGCGCTGGCGGTTTCGCGGGGCTAGTTTACCTTTCGTTTAGCCTGCCGGGTGTATTCGGTTCTCTTGCAACCCCGCCGGGAGGCTTTCATGCGCGATGTGCTCAGCCAGGCCGCCGATCTGCTCCGCAGGGGCCGCAGTCTGGCGATTTTCCTCGTTCTGTGCACGCTGATCGCTTCCTTCGCGCATCAGGCGGTGAAGGGTGATCACGGGCTGGAGCGCCGCGCGCAGATCAAACAGCGCATCGCCGACATGGAAGCCGAACGCGACCGGCTCGCGGCGAAGCGAGCGCGATTGGAACGAGATGTGGCGCTCATGCGGGCCGCGGCGAACCGATCCAACGATCTTGCCGAAGAGCAGGCACGTGCACTCTTGAACCTGGCGCGGCCCGACGACATCATCATTCTTGATCCCCCTCGCGGCGACGACTGAGCCGGTGTTCCGGCCTGTCCGTTTCCCAGGGGCCGAAACAGCTTCTCCGTTGCGATCTTGACCACTTTTTGCGCGCGCTGCCATCGGCTTGAGCGTGCGGAATCGGTTGTGATCGCGGCGTTAATGACGCTAAACTCCGGCAACTGCCGAGCAATGAGCGCCTGGAGGATTTCATGGCGAGTGAGACATCGAGCGCGGCTGCGGCCTCTGCGGACGCGCCGAAGCATAGCGGCAACGGACACGACGTAACGGCCTTCAGCCGTGAACAGGAATTGCAGGCCTATCGCGACATGCTGCTTATCCGCCGGTTCGAGGAAAAGGCCGGCCAACTCTACGGCATGGGCTATATCGGTGGTTTCTGCCACCTTTATATCGGCCAGGAAGCGGTCGTGACCGGCATGCAGATGGTCGCAAAGGACGGCGATCAGGTGATTACCGCTTATCGCGACCACGGCCACATGCTCGCCACCGGCATGGACCCCAAGGGGGTGATGGCCGAGCTGACCGGCCGGGAGGCCGGCTATTCGAAGGGCAAGGGCGGCTCGATGCACATGTTTTCCGTCGAAAAGGGCTTCTACGGCGGGCATGGCATCGTCGGCGCTTGTGTGCCGCTCGGCACTGGCCTGGCCTTCGCCAACAAGTACCGCGAGAACGACAATCTCTGTTTCACCTATTTCGGGGACGGGGCCGCGAACCAGGGGCAGGTCTACGAATCGTTCAACATGGCGAAGCTCTGGAACCTGCCCGTCATCTACATCATCGAGAACAACAAATACGCGATGGGTACGAGCGTCGAGCGCTCGTCCTCGACCACGGATTTTTCACAGCGCGGGCGCAGCTTCGACATCCCCGGCGAACAGGTCGACGGCATGGATGTGCGCGCGGTCCACGCCGCCGGCAAGCAAGCGACGGAATATGTACGCGCCGGCAACGGCCCGATCATCCTGGAAATGATCACCTACCGCTATCGGGGTCACTCGATGTCCGACCCGGCGAAGTACCGCTCGCGCGACGAAGTGCAGAGAATCCGGACCGAGCAAGACCCGATTGAGCAGGTCCGCGAGCGGCTGATCAACGCGGGTGAGGCCAGCGAAGACGAGTTGAAGGAAATCGACAAGGAAATCCGCGCGATCGTGAACGAGGCAGCGGAATTCGCTCAGCAGGCGCCAGAGCCGGATCCGTCCGAGCTGTGGACCGATGTGACGCTGCCGTCGCACGCCTGAACCGCGCCAGTAAGTGTCTCCACGCGAAGTGACACGAGGACAAGGAAACGCCGATGCCCACTGAAGTACTGATGCCCGCGTTGTCGCCCACAATGGAGGAGGGCAAGCTGGCCAAATGGCTGGTGAAGGAGGGCGACGAGGTCACCTCGGGCGACGTGATCGCCGAGATCGAGACCGACAAGGCCACGATGGAGGTCGAGGCGGTCGACGAGGGGCGGCTCGGCAAGATCCTCGTGCCCGAAGGCACCGAGGGCGTGAAAGTGAACACACCGATCGCTGTCATCCTCAGCAACGGCGAGGATGTATCGCAAATCAGCGAAAAACCGGAGAAGCCCGAGCCGAAAGCGCCCGCGGCCGAAGCCGAAGCGCCAACGGCTGAGGCTAAGGCACCGTCGCCCGCGCCGGAAGCTGCCGCTGCGGTCGCCGCTGAGCCAGAGGTCCCCCAGGGCACGGAGATGGTCACGCAGACCGTGCGCGAGGCGTTGCGCGATGCGATGGCCGAGGAGCTGCGCCGCGACCCGGATGTTTTCGTGATGGGCGAAGAGGTCGCCGAATACGAAGGCGCCTACAAGATCACGCAAGGGCTTCTCGCCGAATTCGGCGCAAAGCGTGTGGTCGATACGCCGATCACCGAACACGGCTTCGCCGGCGTGGGCGTTGGCGCGGCTTTCGCGGGGCTGCGGCCGATCGTCGAATTCATGACCTGGAACTTCGCCATGCAGGCGATCGACCAGATCGTCAACTCGGCCGGCAAGACGCTTTACATGTCCGGCGGCCAAATGGAGTGCCCGATTGTTTTCCGCGGACCGAACGGCGCGGCATCGCGCGTGGCGGCCCAACACAGTCAGTGCTACTCGGCATGGTACGCGCATGTACCGGGCCTGAAGGTGATCGCGCCGTATTCCGCCGCCGACGCCAAGGGGCTGCTCAAGGCGGCCGTGCGCGATCCCAACCCTGTCGTGTTCCTCGAAAACGAGATGATTTATGGCCACAGCTTCGAAGTGCCGAAGCTGGACGACTGGGTCGTGCCGATCGGCAAGGCCAAGGTCGTGCGCCAGGGCGACGCGGTCACGATCGTCTCGTTCTCACGCGGCATGGTCTATTCGCTGGAGGCCGCCGAGCAGCTCGCCGCCGAAGGCTATGAGGCCGAGGTGATCGACCTGCGCACGCTGCGCCCGCTGGACATGGCCACCGTGATCGAATCGGTGAAGAAGACAAATCGGCTGGTCGCCGTCCAGGAGGCCTGGCCAATCGCCTCGGTCGCCTCGGAGGTCTGTGCGCAGGTGGCACGCGAAGCCTTCGATTATCTCGATGCGCCGCCGACCCCCGTGACAGGCGCGGATGTGCCGATGCCCTATGCCGCCAATCTGGAGAAGCTGGCGCTGCCCAGCGCCGAGCAGGTGGTCGCGGCGGCCAAATCCGTGATGTATGTCGACTGAGCCGCGCGAAGGACGGGGCATCAACGAAAAGGGCCTGACCAGTGGGGCCGGAGGCCGGTGATGGGGATGGAATTCAGCGAACTGACGCAGGGGCGGATCGACGCGCTGACTTTCATTCTCAGCCTGTTCTCGGTGTTCTTTACGATCGTATCGGCCTACATCGCCGCGCTTTATTTCTTTCTCGGCATTGCCCCGCTGCCGCTGCGGCTCCTCGCCTTCTTTGTGCTGAGTGTCAGCTTCCTGTTCCTGGGCGCGATGTCGTTCACCGTCAGCGATATCGTCGAGGTGCTCGTGATGAACTGGGAAAACGCGAACATCCCGCTGACCAGTCAGCAGGCCGTGCGCAGCTGGATGGCGCAGGTGGGCAGCAATTTCGACTTCTATTATGTCGGCGCATTGCTCGGCTGGGCCGTCGCGTTTATCGTCTATCTGGCGCTTGCCTATCTCACCTTCGGCTATCGCTGGAAACAGCCCGAAACCGTCTCAACCACGCGGACCCTGAGCGGATAACGCCATGCCCATACCGATTCTGATGCCCGCGCTGTCGCCCACCATGGAGGAGGGCAAGCTTGCGAAATGGCTGGTCAAGGAGGGCGATACCGTAGCCCCCGGCGACGTTGTGGCCGAGATCGAGACGGACAAGGCCACGATGGAGGTCGAGGCGGTCGAGGAAGGCACCCTCGGCAAGATACTCGTCGACGAGGGCACGGAGGGTGTCGCCGTGAACAAGCCGATCGCCGTGCTGCTGGGCGAAGGCGAGGACGAATCGGCACTCAAAGGCTTCGACGCCGAAGCCGCGAAGCAGCCTGCCGCGCAAGCAGAAGAAGCGGCTGCCCCGCAGGCCGAAGAGGCCGCCGCGACCGGGGAGGGACTTGCTGAAGCGAGCCAGCCGGCGCCAGGTTATGGCCGAGGCACGCACCCGGCAGGAGAGGCGGCACCTGCGCCCAATGGACAGGCGGGCCGCGTGCGCGCCTCGCCGCTGGCCCGCCGTCTCGCGCGCGAGTTCGGGCTTGAGCTGACCCAGCTTCAGGGCTCGGGACCGTACGGCCGGATCATCAAGCGCGACGTGGAGCGCGCCGCAAAGGAGGGCCCCGCAACAGCCGTGGCGCCCGCCGCAGCGGCTGCTCCCGGCGTGCCGGCGGCCGCGCCGAAGGCGATGTCGGACGAGCAGATCATGGCGATGTTCGAGCCGGACAGCTATGAACTTGTCCCGCATGACAACATGCGCAAGACCATCGCCGAGCGTCTAACGGTCGCCAAGAGCACCATCCCGCACTTCTACCTGTCGATTGACTGCGAGCTGGACGCGCTGATGGCCGCACGCCAGCGCCTGAATGCCCGCGCGCCGAAGGAAGGCGAAGGGACCTACAAGCTCTCGGTCAACGACCTTATCATCAAGGCGATGGGCCTCGCGCTGCGCGACGTGCCCACGGCCAACGCAGTCTGGACCGACAGCGGAATCCTGATCTCGAAGCACACCGATGTCGCCGTCGCCGTCGCTGTGGAGGGCGGGCTGTTCACGCCGGTTCTGCGCGATGTGGGCGAGAAGAGCCTTGTCCAGCTTTCGACAGAGATGCGGGAACTGGCCGATCGCGCGCGGAAGAAGCGGCTCGCCCCGCACGAGTACCAGGGCGCCACCACATCTATCTCGAACCTCGGCATGTACGGCATCCGCCGGTTCGACGCGGTGATCAACCCGCCGCACGCCACCATTCTGTCGATCGGCCAGGCCGAGCGACGTCCCGTTGTGAAGGGTAACGAGATCGAGATCGCCACGGTCATGGCCTGCACGTTGTCGTGTGACCATCGCGTGGTCGATGGCGCACTCGGTGCGCAACTGCTCAGCGCGTTCAAGGGCTATATCGAGGAGCCGGTGACAATGCTGGCATGAGCTATAACGCCGCAGCAGCCAACCGAACAGAGGGCATTCATGGCCGACACATCCTTCGATCTCGTCGTAATCGGCGCTGGCCCGGGCGGCTACGTCGCCGCGATCCGCGGCGCGCAGCTTGGCATGAAAACCGCCGTCATCGAGCGCGAGCACCTGGGCGGCATCTGCCTCAATTGGGGCTGCATCCCGACCAAGGCGCTCCTGCGCACGGCCGAGGTCTATCACCTCATGCAGCACGCGGATCAATTCGGCTTGTCTGCAAAGGATGTCAGCTATGACACGGAAAAGGTCGTCAAACGCTCGCGCAAGGTTGCGGGAAAGCTCGCCGGCGGCGTCGGCTATCTGCTCAAGAAGAACAAGGTCACGGTCATCGACGGTGAGGCGACGCTGAAGGGCGGCGGCAAGATCGCCGTGGCGGCGAAGAACGGCGGGCCGAATGAAGTCACGGCCAAGCACATCGTCCTCGCCACCGGCGCGCGGGCGCGCACGCTGCCCGGTCTGGAGCCGGACGGCAAGCTGATCTGGACCTACAAGGAAGCGATGGTGCCGGACACCATGCCGAAATCGGTGCTGGTGATCGGCTCTGGCGCAATCGGGATCGAGTTCGCGAGCTTCTACCACACGATGGGCGCGGACACGACAGTGGTCGAGATCATGGACCGGATCGTGCCGGCGGAGGATGAGGAGATCTCCGCATTGGCCCGCAAGACCTTCGAGAAGCAGGGTATGTCGATCCATACCGGGGCGAAGGTCGAAAAGCTCGACGCCGGGAAGAACAAGGTCAAGGCGACGATCCAGACTGCCGATGGCAAGAAGGAAGAGAAGAGCTTCGAGCGCGTGATCCTCGCCATCGGCATCACCGGCAATGTCGAGGGGATCGGTCTGGAAGACCTCGGCGTGAAGGTCGAGAAGGGCCACATCGTCGTCGACGAATGGAGCTATACGGGCGTTGAGAACATTTACGCCATCGGCGACGTCACAGGGCCACCCTGGCTCGCGCACAAAGCCAGCCACGAAGGCGTCATCTGCGTCGAGAAAATCGCCGGGGTCAACGATGTGCACCCCCTGGAGACCGACAACATCCCGGCCTGCACTTATTGCAATCCGCAGATTGCATCGGTTGGTATGACCGAAGCCGAGGCCAAGGCGGCCGGGCATGAGGTCAGGGTTGGCCGCTTCCCGTTCCAGGGCAACGGCAAGGCTCTGGCGCTCGGCGAGGATCAGGGGCTGGTGAAGACGGTCTTCGATGCGACGACCGGCGAACTGCTGGGCGCGCACATGTTCGGCGCAGAGGTCACGGAACTGATCCAGGGTTACGGCATCGCCAAGACGCTTGAGACCACCGAGGCCGAACTCATGCACACCGTCTTCCCGCACCCGACCTTGTCGGAAATGATGCACGAGTCGGTCCTCGACGCTTACGATCGGGTCATTCACATTTGATTGCGCGCGCCTCCCGGTCTACAACCTCGGGGATTCGCGTCCGGGCGCGCCGGGCCGCCTGATCGCCTGAGAGCTGTGGAGGACCGTCGATGCTGCGTGCACTCGCTGTCTTGCTGCTGGCCGTTGCCATGCTGGCGCCCTCGGCGCGGGCGGAGGACGTCTGGCGTGCGGGTGCGGCAGTCACCGTCAACGCAAAGGGCGAGCCGGATGTCTGGGCCGCCGGCGCCTCGGTCAGGGTGCGCGGGCAGGCGGCGCGCGACATCTGGGCGGCCGGCGCCATCGTCGACATCGACGCGCAGGCCGGCACGGATATCTGGGCCGCAGGCAGTCGGGTGAATATCGCCGGGCGTGTGGGCGAGGCGCTCAATGTGACAGGCGCGGAGGTTGACATCACGGCGCGGGTCGGCGGCGAGTCCCGCGTGGCGGGCGCGCGGGTGACCTTCGCGCCGGACGCACTGCTGGACGGGAAAGTCCGCGCCGCGGGCGCCCTCGTCGATTTCCGCGGGCGCGGCGGCGGCGGTGTCAGCCTTTCGGGCGCCGAAGTCACCTTTAACGGCCAGACCACGGGCGATGTCATCATCCGCGGTCAAAAGGTGCGAGTCGGCGAAGAAGCCGAGATCGGCGGTGACCTGGAGATTTATTCGGACGAGCGTCCTGAAATTGCCCGGCAGGCGCAGATCGGGGGGCGGCTGGTGACCCTCGGGCTGGAAGATGCCGACTGGCCGGAGGGCGGCGGGTTCCCCGCGCTTCTGGCGGCCCTGATTGCTCCGGTGATCGTTGCCATCAGCGCGTTCATCCTCGGCTTGCTGGCGATCTGGCTTGGGCGCGGCGCTGTCGAGCAGGCCATCGATACCTTCATGGAGCGACCCGGGGGCAGCCTGCTGCGGGGCATTGTCACGCTGCTCGCCGTGTTCATTGGTGCGGCGGTCCTGGTGGCGCTGTTCGTCGGCTTCCCGCTGGGACTTGCGATCCTGTTCTCCGCTCCGGTCCTTATCATCACTGGGCTGGCTGGTGCGGGACTGGGCCTGGGTGAGTGGGTTGCCAACCGGGCAGGCGAGCCGTTGAGCGCTGGCGGGCGCATCGGGCTGATGGCGCTCGGGATCCTCGTTCTGACGCTGGTCGGGCTGATCCCCATCGCCGGGGCGATCCTGGTCTTCCTGGCGATCCTGATGGGGCTTGGCGCGGTGGTCATTACGGTGCTCGCGCGGCTGCGTCCGGAGACGCCGCCCACGGGCTACTGACCGGCGCGGCCCCCGGCCGCATCCCTTTACCGCTTGAAGCCGGGCGCCTATTTCTGGAACAATGGAACGTTGGGGCACGTCTAAACCGGGCACAAGGATCACATGGTCACAATTCTCGATACACGCGAACAGGCGCGCGCGGAAAGCGGCCGCGCTGCGCTCCGCCATCCGGAAAAGCGGAACCGGCCCGATACGCCGCTCAAGCGCAAGCCGGAATGGATCCGCGTGAAGGCGCCGGTCTCTGAAGGCTATCACGAGACGCGCCGCATCATGCGCGGGCTGAAGCTCGCCACGGTCTGCGAGGAAGCCGGCTGCCCCAATATCGGCGAGTGCTGGGAAAAGAAGCACGCCACGATGATGATCATGGGCGAGATCTGCACCCGCGCCTGCGCCTTCTGCAACGTCACGACCGGCCGGCCCGCGCCCCTCGACCCTGACGAGCCGGCGCATGTCGCCGAAGCAGTCGCGGCGCTCGGTCTCAACCATGTCGTGATCACCTCCGTGGATCGCGATGACCTCGACGACGGCGGGGCAGGGCACTTCGCCGCAGTGATCCGGCGTATTCGCGAGTCCTCGCCTGGCACGACGATCGAAGTGCTGACGCCGGATTTCCTGCGCAAGGACGGCGCGCTGGAGCAGGTGATCGAAGCCCGGCCCGACGTCTTCAATCACAACCTGGAAACGGTCCCCTCGCTCTATCTCGAAATCCGGCCCGGCTCGCGCTACTTCCACTCGCTGCGGCTGTTGCAGCGCGCCAAGGAGGTCGACCCGGAGATGTTTACCAAGTCCGGCTTGATGGTCGGGCTGGGCGAGACGCGCAACGAGCTTCTGCAGGTGATGGACGATCTGCGCAGCGCGGATGTCGATTTCCTCACGATCGGCCAGTACCTTCAGCCGACGCGCAAGCACGCCGCGGTGGACCGCTTCGTCCCGCCGGATGAATTTGCCGCGCTGGAGCGTACGGCCTATGCCAAAGGATTCCTGATGGTTTCGGCCAGCCCCCTGACGCGCTCGTCCTACCACGCTGGCGAGGACTTTGAGCGGTTGCGCGCGGCGCGGCAGGCGGCAAACGCTGGAGCGCAGCCGGCATGATGCATTTCCGCACGACCCGCCGCGTCGCGCATTCCGCGGACAACATGTTCGCGCTCGTTGCCGATGTGGAGCGGTATCCGGAATTCGTGCCGCTGTGCGAGCGGCTGATCCTGAAGGAGCGGGAGCGTCATGATGAGGGCGACGTGCTGGTCGCCGAGATGACCGTCGCTTACCGTTTCCTGCGCGAATCCTTCGTCACACGCGTGACTCTGCGTCCGCAGCAGCGGCACATCCTCGTCGAGTATGTCGACGGCCCGTTCAAGTTCCTGGAGAATCGTTGGGACTTCACCCCCCTTGACGACCATAGCTGCGAGATTGGCTTCGACCTCGCCTATGAATTCCGCTCGCGGGCCTTGCAGATGCTGATGGGTCAGATGTTCGACCGGGCTTTCCGCAAATTCGTGACGGCCTTCGAGGCCCGCGCGGACCAGATTTACGGCAAGGCCGACCGGCGTGTCCGTACCGAAAACGTCTAGGCTGCGTTCCGATCAGTGAGAGCGGCGTCATGCCCGTGCTTGACACGGGCATCCATGAGACATCCCTCACTGGGTTGCCGGGGTGCGCCCGGCAACGACGAAGGGCAGCTCCGGCGCTGGTGGTTCACACTGAGGATCGTTGCGCGAGCCGCATGAGTAGATCGAGGGCTTCCGCGACGGTTCGCTCGCGCACCACGTTTCGGCCCACGTCCCCGAATTCGCAGCGTTCGACGGTCACCTCTGGTCCATCAAGGGTCTTGCGCCCGCTGCCGATGAACACCAACCCCACCGGCTTCTCCGCCGAACCGCCGCCCGGGCCGGCAACGCCTGTAATGCTTACCGCGAGGTCCACGGGCGCGCGTGCCAGCACCCCTTCGGCCATCGCTCGCGCGACCGGCTCGGACACCGCGCCATGCGCGGCCAGCAGGTCGGCATCGACGCCGAGCATCTTTATCTTGGCGTCGTTGGCGTAGGTCACGAAGCCGCGCTCGAACACTTTTGACGAGCCGGGCACCGCCGTGATGCACGCCGCAAGCAGGCCGCCGGTGCAGGACTCCGCTGTCCCGATCATCAGCCCGCG
The DNA here is from genome assembly GCF_003550175.1 of Dichotomicrobium thermohalophilum. Lineage (NCBI taxonomy): Bacteria > Pseudomonadati > Pseudomonadota > Alphaproteobacteria > Hyphomicrobiales > Hyphomicrobiaceae > Dichotomicrobium > Dichotomicrobium thermohalophilum. The sequence goes on along the minus strand of NZ_QXDF01000001.1, from coordinate 1,723,973 downwards.
TTCCTTGCAAAGGTCGATCAGTTTGCGCGCCTGCTCGGTCCGCTGGCCGTCTAGCATGTCTCGTCTCCGCTGAATGGGACCGCCACGCTTGCCGTGGCCATCGCAGCAATGCCTTCCCTGCGGCCGGTGAAGCCCAGCTTCTCGCTGGTGGTCGCCTTCACGCTGATGCGCCTGACGGGCACACGCAAGATCTCGGCGATGGCGGAGCGCATCGCCTGCCGGTGCGGGCCGATCTTCGGCGCCTCGCAGATCAGCGTGACGTCCGCGTTGACGATACGTCCGCCGCGCCTTTCAACCTCATCGGCCGCGCGTTCGAGAAAGATGTGCGACGCAGCCGCGCGCCACTGCGGATCGGAGGGTGGGAAATGTGCGCCAATGTCGCCTGCGGCGAGCGCCCCGAGGATCGCGTCCGTCAGAGCGTGCAGGCCCACATCGGCGTCCGAATGCCCAACCAGGCCCCGCTCGTGCGGGATCGGCACGCCGCAAAGCCAGACAGTGTCACCCGGACCGAAGGCATGGACGTCGAAGCCGGTGCCGACGCGGGTCTCGGCCCCTTGTGCGATCAGGCTCTCCGCCAAAGCCATGTCCTCCCGGCTGGTAATCTTGAGGTTGCGCTCGGACCCCATCGCCAATGCGACGCGCATCCCGGCCCATTCGGCGATGCTCGCGTCATCCGTGAAGGTCACCTGCCTCTGTGCAGCCGCCTCGTGCGCGTTGCGAATCGCCTTATAGGCAAAACCCTGCGGGGTCTGGGCGCGCCAGAGACCGGTGCGGTCAATTGTGCCTTCTATCAGTTCATTCTGGCCGCGCTTCAGGGTGTCGGCAACCGGCACCGCGGCGATGCTCGCCCCGTGCGTCTCAACGCCCTCGATCACGCGTGAAATCACATTTGCCGGAGTCAGCGGCCGGGCAGCGTCGTGAACCAGGACGATTTCCGGCGCTGCGTCCTCCAGCGCATTCAAACCGTTCAGCACGGAGCTTTGCCGCTCTGTGCCACCCGCGACCGGCGGCAGCAGCTTGCCGCGGTCGGGCAGACCGCTTGCGGCCTGCTCGTACCAGCCGCGATGCTCCTCTGCGATCACGGCGAGCACGCGATCCACCAGGGGATGTGCGCAGAACAGCGCCAGCGTGCGTGTGAGCACCATCTGCCCGGCAAGGCGCGCGTACTGCTTCGGTGGTGCGCCCGGCGTGGCGGCGCGGGTTCCGCGACCGGCTGCGACAATTAACGCGGCAATGGTCAATTTGCGCTCACCCTCGAATTCAACCGCCGCAATCTAGGCGCGTGCCGGGCGATTGCCAACGGATTTATCGGCGCGCTAAACCGGTTGAAGGCCATAAGAGAACATTTGTTCTCAAAGTTGCCTATTGAATAAGCGGGCGAATGATGTGCATAATTTCGCAGCACTGACAGGAGTGAGACATTGGATACGGCGATCCAGATCGGCAATTTGCGATTGCACAATAACGTGCTGCTCGCGCCCATGTCTGGCATTACCGACTGGCCCTTCCGCGTCATGGCGCAGGACTACGGCGCGGGACTGGTCGTCTCGGAGATGGTGCAGGCGCAGTACCTGGCCGATCAGAAACCGGACGTCCTGTTGCGCGCCGAGGGCAAGGGCATCTCGCCGTTCGCCGTGCAGCTCGCCGGACGCGACCCCTACTGGATGAGCGAGGCCACGCGGCTGGCGCAGGACATGGGCGCCGAGCTTATTGACATCAATTTCGGCTGCCCGGCGCGCAAGGTGACGAGCGGACTGTCGGGCTCGGCGCTGATGCGCGAGCCTGAGCTGGCGCTCAAGCTGATCGAGGCCGTGGTCGGCGCAGCGCGCGTGCCGGTCACGGTGAAGATGCGCATGGGCTGGGACCATGACAGCCTGAACGCGCCAGAGTTGGCCCGCGCGGCCTACGATGCAGGGGTCCGGATGATCACCGTGCACGGGCGCACCCGCTGCCAGTTCTACAAGGGCACGGCGGACTGGGGCTTCATCCGTCAGGTCAAAGAGACCGTGCCGATTCCGGTCATTGTGAACGGCGATATATGCAGCGCGGCAGATGCGCGCGAGGCGCTGGCGCTCTCTGGCGCGGATGGCGTGATGATCGGGAGGGGCGCAACGGGGCGCCCCTGGCTGCTGACGGAAGTTGCGGCCGAATTGACCAGGCGGCCCGCCCCGGCGGAAGCGCCCTGGGAGCGAGCCTCGCAGATCGCGGCGCACTATGAGCGCGCCATTTCCCATTACGGCAAGGAGCTGGGGGTGCGCTGCGTGCGCAAGCATGTTGCCGCCTATATCGACAACGCCCCGGTACCCCAGACCCAGCGGGCGCAATGGCGCGCCAGCCTGATGCGCGAGAGCGATCCGGACCGGGTGCGCGATGCGCTGGCGGCGCTCTACGCCGAACCGATCACGGAGTTGGCCGCATGAAGGCGGATCAGTTGATGGAACATCCGGCAGCGGAGGCGGGCGAAACCGCGCGGGCTGAGCCGAAGCGCTTTTCGGACTACGAGGCGCTGCTCAACGCCATGCCGCACCCCGTGCTTGTCCTCGGCCCGGAGAACGAGGTCCTTGCCGCGAATTTCCCGGCCGAAGTGTTCTTCGACGCAAGTGAAAACGTCCTGCGCAGGCGCACCGCGGACGATCTCGTCGCGTTTTCCTGCCCATTGCTCGCGCTGATCCGCCAGGTGCGCCAGACACGCGCGACCGTCAACGAGTACGGCGTGGAACTGACCATGCCGGACGGCGCGAAGGACCGCGTCGTGGACGTATTCGCCGCCCCCCTGCTTGAGCACGGCGAACTGGTGATGGTCATGCTCCAGCAGCGCACCATGGCGCAGATGATCGAGCGGCAGCTGACGCACCGGGGGGCGGCGCGCTCGGTTTCCGGCCTGGCGGCGGTGCTGGCACACGAAATCAAGAACCCGCTGTCGGGCATACGCGGCGCGGCGCAATTGCTGGAGTCGGGTGCGCAGCCGGAGGATCAGGCCCTTGCGCAGCTCATCTGCGACGAGACCGAGCGCATCTGCGGGCTGGTCGAGCGCATGGAAGTGTTCGGCGACGAGCGCCCCCACAAGAGCGAGCCGATCAACATCCATACCGTTCTCGATCACGTCATGCGCATCGCCGAGAGCGGCTTTGCCCGGAACATCAGGTTCGTGCAGGCCTATGACCCCTCGCTGCCGCCGGTGCCGGGCAACCGCGACAAGCTGATCCAGGCGATCCTCAATCTGGTTAAGAATGCCGCCGAGGCGATCGGCCCCGAACGCACCGATGGGCAGATCACGCTGGCCACCGCCTTCCGGCCCGGCATCCGCCTGACCCTGCCGAACTCCAGCACGCGGGTCAGCCTGCCGCTGGAGATCAGCGTTTGCGACAACGGCCCCGGCGTGCCCGAGGAAATCCGCAGCTACCTGTTCGACCCCTTCGTAACGACCAAGCCAAAGGGCACCGGACTCGGCCTGGCGATGGTGGCGAAGGTCGTCAACGACCACGGCGGCGTCATCGAATGCGATACCGACCAGCGCCAGACCGCATTCCGGCTGCTTATGCCGATGCACCGCGAGTCGCGGCGCGACCGGCAGACAGATGAGTGAAAGAAACCATGAGCCACGGCAACATCCTGATCGCTGACGATGATGCGGGCATCCGCACGGTGGTCAATCAGGCACTCGCGCGCGCGGGCTATAGCCCCCGGGCTACGGGCAATGCATCGACGCTCTGGAACTGGGTGAGCCAGGGGGAGGGCGATGTTGTCATCACCGACGTCATCATGCCCGACGAAAATGCCTTCGACCTGATCCCGCGGATCAAGAAGCTGCGTCCCGAACTGCCGATCATCGTCATGAGCGCGCAGAACACGTTCATGACAGCGATCACCGCGGCCGAGCGCGGCGCCTACGAATACCTGCCCAAGCCTTTCGACTTGAAGGAATTGGTCGCGGTCGTCGCGCGCGCGCTCAAGGAGCCGAAGAAGCCCGCGGCAATGTCGGCACAGCCGCCGGACGAGCAACTCCCGCTCGTGGGTCGCTCTCCTGCGATGCAGGATGTCTACCGCGTCATGGCGCGGCTCACGCAGACTGATCTCACCGTGCTGATCACCGGGGAATCCGGCACCGGCAAGGAGCTGGTCGCACGCGCGCTGCACGACTATGGCCGCCGGCGCAACGGGCCGTTCGTCGCGATCAACATGGCGGCAATCCCGCGCGAACTGATCGAATCGGAGCTCTTCGGCCACGAGAAGGGCGCTTTCACCGGCGCGCATGCCCGCTCCGTCGGCCGCTTCGGCCAGGCGGATGGGGGCACGCTGTTCCTCGACGAGATCGGCGACATGCCGATGGAGGCCCAGACGCGGCTGCTGCGCGTGCTGCAGGAGGGCGAGTACATGCCGGTGGGCGGACGCACGCCGATTCGCACCGATGTGCGGATCGTCGCGGCGACCAACAAATCGCTGGATGCGCAGATCGCGCAAGGCCAGTTCCGCGAGGACCTCTATTACCGGCTGAACGTTGTCCCGCTGCGCGTGCCGCCGCTGCGTGAGCGCGCGGAGGACGTGCCCGATCTCGTGCAGCATTTCCTCGCCGCCGGGGAAAAGCGCGGGCTCCCGCCCAAGACCATTCAGCCAGAGGCGATGGCGCTTCTCAAGCGGTACCACTGGCCGGGCAATGTCCGCGAACTGGAAAACCTTGTGCACCGGCTCGCTGCGCTCTACGCGCAAGACGAGATCACGGGTGATGTGGTGGCCGGCGAACTGCCCGGCTCGGGCGGCAGCGCAGGCCCGGGCGAGGCCACAGACGAGAGCAGCCTGTCCGCTTTCATGGACCGCTACCTGACCGACTATTTCGCCCAGTTCGGTGAGGACCTGCCGCCCTCTGGCCTTTACGAGCGGGTGATCACCGAGGTCGAACAACCGCTTATCAGCGCGGCGCTGGCGGCCACGGGCGGTAACCAGATCAAGGCGGCGGCGCTTCTGGGCCTCAATCGGAACACGTTGCGCAAGAAGATTCGCGAACATGACATCCGCCTCGTGCGCTCGCTCGCGTGATCACGCGAGCCGGGGCGAATCGCGACGGCTGATTCGCCAGAAAGGTGCATTGCGCCGGCCCCGCGCTTAACGTTAAGAAAACCCCGCCACGGGGGACCAAAGCGGCAAATCCGCCACAATTTTTGCCGATTTGGCTGGCAAGCATGTTCTCAAATTGCAACATTGTTGCGCCCAGTCATCGACTCGTCGCGTTTTCAGTTTCTCCGTGATGGACAGGCCGCGCGGTGACTTCGTGCGTCGCGGCGGCATTGGAAGGTTGAAACATGATCTGCGCGTGCCATCGGCGCGAGCCGGACGTTGTGGTCCGTTGCGCTAGGCTGAAAACATATTCGCGAAGGCTGCAGGGCGCGCGCGTCGCAGGGCGCAGGGAGGGCTGCGCATGACCGTGGCGCGCCCGGAGAACACCACGGCCGCGCTGCCCGCAGGTGAGCCGCAGCAACACTCCGGGCTTGCCGGACGGCGCGTCGGCCTCGCCATCGTCTGCCTCGCGCTGCTTTCCGGTTTCTCGACCTACCTTATCCTTACCGGCCTGACGCCGATCGTTCCGACGCACGGCGTCGTGGTGAGCATGTTGCTGGTGAACGGCCTGCTGATTGCGGCGATGCTCGGTATGGTTGGCTGGCAGCTTCTCGGGCTGTGGCGCGCGCGCAAGCAGCAGGCGGCCGCGGCCCGGCTGCACACGCGAATTGTCGGGCTGTTCAGCGTGATCGCGCTCATGCCCGCGATCCTGTTGGTCATCTTCGCCACGCTCTCGCTGGACCGGGGCCTCGACAACTGGTTCTCAACGCGCATCCAGTCGATCATCGCCAACTCGATCGACGTGGCGAGCGCCTACGTCAACGAGCAGGGGCAGGTAATCCGCTCCGATGCGCTTGGCATGGCGCGCGAGCTTGAATCTTCGGTCCAATTGCTCTCCGAGGACCCGGAAGCGTTCGAGAAGTTCTTGACAGCCCAGGCGGCGTTACGCGCGATCCCCCTTGCGTATGTCATAGACGGCGAACGCGAGCCGGTTGCCGAAGCGAGCAGCCGCAGCGAGATTGGCTACAAGAAGCCGCCCGCCCAGGCCCTTGATGCAGCCGAAGAAGGTCGGATCGTCGAACTTGCGCTGCAATCCTCCGGTGCGGTCGGCGCGCTGACCAAGATCGCCGGGACGGACGACCGCTATTTGTATGTCATCCGGCCGGTGAACCCGAAGGTGCTGGGCCACCTGCGCACGACGCGCGCCAACGCGGCGGAATACAGCCAGCTCGAACAGCGCCGCGCCGGGATTCAGGTCGCCTTCGCCGCAATGTTCATCTCGATTTCTCTCACCTTCCTGTTAGCGGCGATCTGGGCGGGGCTGTGGTTCGCCGACCGTCTTGTGGCGCCGATTCGCCAGCTCATCGACGCGGCCTATGCGGTGTCGCAGGGCAACCTCGACGTCGCTGTGCCCCCGGCCAGCAAGAAGGAAGATGACGTCGGCAAACTGAGCACGGCTTTCAACCGGATGACCGCCGATCTGCGCGCCCAGCGCAATGAACTTGTCAATGCCAACCTCCAGCTTGACGAGCGCCGGCGCTTCACGGAGGCGGTGCTTTCCGGGGTGACCGCAGGCGTGATCGGGCTTGACCGGAAGGGTAAGGTGACGCTGGTCAACCGGTCCGCGCTCGAACTGCTGCACACGAGCGAGGATAGCCTTGTCGGCAAGCCGCTGGAAAAGACGCTGCCGGAGTTCGCCGAGCTGATGGGCGAGGCGAAGAAGCAGGGCAAGAAGCCGGTCCAGACGCATATCAAGCTTCTACGCGAGGACGGTGAACGCAACTTCGCAGTCCGCGTGACGCGCGAAGCGTCGCAGGACAAGGACTACGGCTTCGTGGTCACCTTCGACGACATCACCGAGCTTGTGGTGGCGCAGCGCACCTCTGCCTGGGCCGACGTTGCCCGCCGCATCGCCCACGAGATCAAGAACCCGCTTACCCCGATCCAGCTTTCCGCCGAGCGCATCCGCCGCCGCTATGGCGACCAGATCGAGGGCGACCGCGAGGTTTTCGACCGCTGCACCGAGACCATTGTCCGGCATGTCGGCGATATCCGGCGGATGGTCGATGAGTTCTCCGCCTTCGCGCGGATGCCCAAACCGGTCATCGAATCGCATGACGTCAACGACATCGTGCGAGAGGCGCTCGTGTTGTTCCAGATGAGCAATTCCGAGATCACATACAAGCTGGAAGTCGCCGACACCCCGGTTATCACGAACTGCGACCGCCGTTTGCTGGCCCAGGCGATGACCAATCTTATCAAGAACGCGAGCGAAGCCGTGGAGTCCGCGGCCCAGGCGCAGCGCGAGGCGGGTCACGATTTCGCCGGCCAGGTCACCGCACGAGTCACGGCGCAGGATCAATCCGTGCTTATCGAGGTGCTCGACAACGGCTGTGGTCTGCCGAAAGAAGACCGGCACCGCCTGATCGAGCCTTACGTCACCACTCGGCAGAAGGGCACAGGGTTAGGCTTGGCGATCGTTCAGAAAATTGTCGAGCAGCATCAGGGCACGCTGGAACTCAGCGATGCGGAACCGTCCGCGGACGTCGAGGCGGGCGACACGCGGGGGGCACGCGTCAGCATCACGATGCCGCTGAGTGAGGGGGGCAACAACGCCGCCGACACGAGTTCGGGGTCTTCACAACAACGCGGAGCGCGCAAGAACGCGCGCGAGAAGCAGGGAGTCTCTCATGGGATCTGACATACTCATCGTCGATGACGAAGCCGACATCCGCGAACTGGTCTCCGGCATTCTCGAGGACGAGGGACACACGACCCGGCTTGCCGCAAACAGCCAGGAAGCCCTGAGCGCGATCGAGGAGCGCAAGCCCTCGCTGCTGATCCTGGACATCTGGCTCCAGGGCAGCCAGCTCGACGGGCTGGAAATCCTCTCGCGCGTGAAGGCACAGCACCCGGACCTTCCGGTGGTCATCATCTCGGGCCATGGCAACATCGAAACGGCGGTCACCGCGATCAAGCGCGGCGCCTATGACTACATCGAAAAGCCGTTCAAGGCCGACAGACTCGTGCTTGTCACGGCGCGGGCGCTGGAAAACTCCAAGCTCAAGCGCGAGAACCGCGAACTGAAAGAGAAAAGCGTCGTCAGTTTCGAGCTGATCGGCAAATCGAGCGCCATCAACCAGCTCCGCCAGTCGATCGACCGCGTGGCGGCCACCAACAGCCGGATCATGATCACGGGCCCGTCCGGTTCCGGCAAGGAGCTGGCCGCGCGCGTGCTGCATTCGCATTCGCACAGGGCAGGCGCGCCATTCGTGGCGGTCAATGCCGCCGCGATGGCCCCGGACCGCGTCGAGGTCGAATTCTTCGGCACGGAAGCCAATGGCGCGGCGCCGCGAAAGGTGGGCGCGCTGGAAGAGGCGCATGGCGGCACGCTTTACATCGACGAAGTGGCCGACATGCCGATGGAGACCCAGGGCAAGCTGTTGCGCGTCCTGGTCGAGCAGAAATTCCAGCGCGTCGGCGGGGGGCCGAAGGTGCATGTTGATGTGCGCATCGTTTCCTCGACCTGCCGCGACCTCCACGGTGAGATGAGCGCCGGACGCTTTCGGGAGGACCTCTATCATCGGCTGAATGTTGTGCCGCTCACCGTGCCGGGCCTGGTTGAGCGGCGCGATGACATTCCGCTTCTGGTCAATCATTTCGTCGAGCAGGTCAGCAACGCCACCGGGCTCCCGCCGCGCCGGGTTGGCGACGACGCGATGGCCGTGCTGCAGTCGCAGGATTGGCCGGGCAACGTCCGCCAGCTCCGCAATGTCGTCGAGCGGCTCATGATCCTGACCGGCGGAGACCCGGATAAACCGATCACCGCGGAAATGCTGCCTGAAGACGTTGTCTCCGGCGCGCCGCTTTCGCCGAACGGCTCGGGTGGCGAGCATCTGATGTCGCTGCCGCTGCGCGATGCCCGGGAAATCTTCGAGCGCGAGTACCTGATGGCGCAAATCAACCGCTTCGGCGGCAACATTTCCCGCACGGCCGAGTTCGTCGGCATGGAGCGCTCGGCCCTGCACCGCAAGCTTCGCGCACTCGGCGTTTCGGCTGGCGAACGCACCGCACCTGCGCGTCACTAACCCGCCTCACACCATCGCGGCTTGATCGGCCTGCTAAAGGGCTGACAAGCCGCCGCGTTTCCGGTAAACCGACGCATCGTCACCCGGTTGCAGATGCCACGCCCTGCACCGGGCCGGCCGGGAACACATCATGCGCATTCTGATTTGCGGCGCAGGTCAGGTTGGCTTCGGGATTGCCGAGCGCCTGTCCGCCGAGAACAACGACGTTTCCATCGTTGATCAGGACCCGAACCTCGTCAGGCGCATGGGCGACCTGCTCGATGTGCGCGGCTTCGTGGGCAGCGCCTCCCACCCCGACGTGCTCGATCAGGCGGGGGCAGGGGACGCGGACATGCTCATCGCGGTGACGCATTCCGATGAGGTGAACATGGTCGCCTGCCAGGTGGCACATTCGCTGTTCGACGTGCCCACCAAAGTGGCACGCGTCCGCGCCCAGAGCTACCTGGCCCCGCACTGGAGTGACCTGTTCCTGCGCGAGAACCTGCCGATCGACGTCGTAATCTCGCCGGAAATCGAGGTCGGCGAGATGATCCTGCGCCGCTTGCGGATGCCAGGGGCGTTCGAGGTGCTTGGCTTCTGCGATAACGAGATCCTGGTGCTCGGCATAAGTTGTGAAAGCGACTGCCCGGTGATCGACACGCCTCTCAAGCATCTGGGCGAGCTGTTCCCGGACCTTCCCGCGATCGTCGTCGGCGTCTACCGCGACGGCAAGCTCTTCGTGCCGCGCGGCGACGACCAGCTTCTCGCCGGTGACGAGGCCTATGTTGCCACGCTGGCGCCGCAGACCGAGCGGGTGATGAAGATCTTCGGCCACGAGGAGCGCCGGGCCCAGCGCGTCATCATCGCGGGCGGCGGCAATATCGGCCTGTTCGTCGCACGCCGTCTGGAGCAGACGCAGCGCGATGTCCGGCTCAAGGTGCTCGAGCACAACCGCGAGCGCGCCGTTGCCATCGCCGAGCAGCTCGACCGCGCGATCGTCCTCAACGGCAGCGCACTGGATGAGGAGCTACTGCGCGAGGCCGGCGTGGAGAGCGCGGACATGATCGTCGCGGTCACGAATGATGACCAGGTGAACATCCTGGCGAGCGTGCTCGCCGGGCGGCTCGGGTCCGCGCGGAACATGTGCCTGATCAACAACACCGGCTACATGACCATCGTCCGCTCGCTAGGGATCGATGCCTTCATCAACCCGCGTGGCGTGACGGTCTCGCGCATCCTCCAGCATGTCCGGCGCGGGCGCATTCGCGCGGTCCAGACCGTGCTCAACGGGGCGGGGGAGGTCATCGACGCGGAGGCCCTGCCGACCTCGCCCCTCGTCGGGCGCGCGCTCAACGAACTCGACCTTCCCGACGGTATCCGGATCGGGGGCATCCGCCGCGGCCGCACGGTGATGGTGCCCAGGGCCGACACGACGATCGAAGCCAATGACCGGGTTGTCATTTTCGCCACCAAGGACCGTGTGCACGAAGTGGAGCAGCTGTTTCGTGTCAGCCTGGATTATTTCTAGCGGCGCGCACGACGTCGCAGCGCAGGGATATCCGGCGGGCCGGCCATGAATGCCGCCCTCGTCGTCTTTATTCTCGGTTGGCTCCTGCTCGGCCTTGTCGCGCTCATGCTCCCAGCGGTTGCGATGGCGGCCGCACTCGCGGAGGCGGGGGCTCTGGATGCGTTCCTGCTCACAGGCGGCATCACGGGCTTTGCCGGCGGCGCGCTCGTCACCGCCTTCGGCGGCCAGGCCATCGTGGCTGATCGCAAGCACGCGCTGACGATCCTCCTGTGCGCCTGGGCCGGCATTCCGATCTTTGCCGCGCTCCCTTTCCTGATCCTCACGCCGATGGACTGGCATGAGGCACTGTTCGAGTCCGTCTCCGCCTTCACGACCACCGGCGCGAGCGCGTTTCCGCGCCTCGTCGATGTCCCACAGAGCCTGATCCTGTGGCGCGCGCTCCTACAGTGGGCCGGCGGGCTGCTCACGCTCGTAAGCGCCATCGCGATCCTCTTGCCGCTCTATGGCGGGGAAGGCTTCGAGTTGAGCCGGGCAGAGCGGGTGAGCGAAGCTGGCGGCAGCCGCAAGCAGACCAATTACGCCCTGCGTGTGATCCTCCCGCTTTATGCCGGGCTGACGGTGGCCTGTCTGATCCTGCTGCTGTTCGCCAATATCCCAGCCTTCGATGCGCTTTGCCTGGCGCTCTCGACGGTTTCAACCGGTGGTTTCATGCCGCGCGACGGCACCATCGCGCTTTACGGCTCGGTGGGCGCCGAATTGGTGCTTGCGGTTTTCATGTTCCTTGGAGCGGTGAGCATTTTCTGGACGCACACCTTGCTCGGCGGCCGCTTTGCCTCGGCCGGGGCGAGCCGCGAGCCGATCTACGTCCTGCTGGCGATACTGTTCGGAGGCGTGGTGGTCACGACATTGCTCTGGCTGCGCTTTCCGGCGATCGACGCGGCCTGGTTCCAATACGTCTCGCTCGGCCTGGCGGCGGCGGCGTCGCTCGTGACCACCACCGGCTTTCCGATAAGCGAGGAAGCCTTTGCGCTGATCCCGTTCGTACTGATCGTGCTGGTCTGCGCAATCGGGGCAGGGCGGCTGTCCACGGCGGGCGGCATCAAGGTATCGCGGCTGGTGATGATGCTTTCGCAGTCCTACAACGAACTGAATCTCCTGCTTTTTCCTCACAGCATTCACCCGACAGTGCGCACCGCCGGGGCACTGCGGCAGGTCACCATCGGGACGATCTGGGCGCTGTTCTTCCTGACCATGCTGGTGCTCGCGCTTCTGATCCTCATGCTGTCAGCGACCGGAATCGGCTTTGAAGCAGCGATGCTGGCCGCTGTCACGGCGCTGAGCAATGCCGGGCCTTTCTACGAAATCGGACGGCTTGCGCATCTGTCCGCCGATGCGCCGACCATCTGGGAGATGAGCCCCGTGGCGCATCTGCTGATGTCGGCCGCGATGATCCTTGGGCGGATGGAGCTGCTGGCCGTGCTGTCTTTGGCGCGACTTTTGCTTCAGAGGGAATAGGTCCATCGGCTCGGGACGCGCAAATTCGGACAAATGGCGTGGCGCGCTGCTCCAAACGTGCAAAACAAACGTAATCTATTTGTCGAAATCTCGTGGCATACCTACCTAACCAAGAGGCCCGCGAGAGCAAGCGGCGCGAAGAAGGCAACAAATGGAGGAAGAACGCGCTTTTCCTATTCCGGCTTCCTGATTTCCATCGACGGGTTCGGATACGTTAAACAAGCGGTCTCAAGGCCGCGCCAACAAAAAAGCGGAAAAACACGTTATGGCTTCAGATCGCGGTCAAACCCTGCAGGACACGTTTCTCAATCATGTAAGAAAGAACAAGGTGCCCCTGACGGTGTTTTTGATCAACGGAGTCAAACTGCAAGGCATCGTGACCTGGTTTGATAATTTTTGCGTGCTGTTGCGGCGTGACGGGCACTCCCAACTGGTTTACAAACACGCCATATCGACCATCATGCCGACTCAGCCCGTGAACTTGTCGGAGACCGAAGAGAAAGAGTGAGGAAGGCTACGAACACGACATCCAAAACGAATGACAGCGCGGCCCGCCGGCGTCGCAAACAGCCCGAGCCGATGTCGACCGCCAAGGCGCGGACCGATGCGGTCGTGCTGGCGCCGGCGCTCAAGGGCCCTCGCGGGGCAGGCCGCACAAGCGATCCGCAGGCTCGGCTGGATGAAGCGGTCGGCCTGGCACGCGCGATCGGCCTCCGCGTGGCGCAGAACCTGATCGTGCCGGTTTCCCGGCCTCGGCCCGACACGCTTTTGAGTGGCGGCAAGGTGGAAGAGGTACGCGAACTGGTTGCACAGTCGGGCGCGCAGGTGGTGATCGTTGATCATCCGCTCTCGCCAGTGCAGCAGCGCAACCTGGAGCGCGCCTGGAACGCCAAGGTGCTGGACCGCACAGGTCTGATCCTGGAGATTTTCGGCGAGCGCGCGCAGACCAAGGAAGGTCGCCTACAGGTCGAACTCGCACATCTCAGCTACCAGAAGTCGCGGCTCGTGCGCTCCTGGACCCACCTCGAGCGCCAGCGCGGCGGCCGCGGCTTCATGGGCGGTCCTGGCGAGCGGCAAATCGAGGCGGACCGGCGGCAAATTCAGGGCCGTATCGACGTGATCCGCCGCAAGCTCGCGGACGTCCGGCGCACGCGGGGGCTGCATCGCGAAGGGCGCAGGCGCAGTTCCAATCCGGTGGTCGCGCTCGTTGGCTATACGAACGCGGGCAAGTCCACGCTGTTCAACCGCCTCACCGGGGAGGGGGTCGCCGCCAAGGACCAGCTTTTCGCTACGCTCGACCCGACCATGCGCGCAGTGCGCCTTCCTGACGGGCAGACCGCGATACTTTCCGACACCGTGGGGTTCATCGCCGATCTGCCGACGACGCTGGTCGCCGCCTTTCGCGCCACGCTGGAGGAGGTCATTGAAGCGGATGTGATCCTGCATGTGCGCGACATCTCGGCAGAGCAGACCCAGTCGCAGAAGCAGGACGTGGAGGCCGTGCTTCAAGAGCTGGGCATTGATCCGTCGCCCGGCGCGGGCCGGGTCATCGAGGTCTGGAACAAGGCCGATCTGCTTTCGCCCGAGGATCATGCGGCGTTGGCCAACCAGGCGCTGCGCCGCGAAGCCGCTCCCGTGCTGACTTCCGCAACGACCGGGGAGGGCATTTCCGATCTGCTCGCGCGACTGGCCGCGCACTTCGGGGACGAAACGCCGGAGGGCGATTACCGCGCCGCCGCTGAGTAGCATAAAGCGCGCTCAACCTTCGACTTTCTCTGCGCGCTTGGCAGCGTGCCAGAGGTCCTCAAGTTCATCCATCGAGGCGTCTGACATCGCTCGGCCGGCTTCGCGCAACCGCGCCTCCATGTATTTGAAACGGCGGGTGAACTTGCGCTGCGCGGCGCGCATGATGGCTTCCGGGTCCTGATCGACGAAGCCGGCGAGCCGCGTCACGGTGAAAAGGACGTCGCCGAGTTCGTCCGCGACGCGCTCGGCCGGCTCGCCGGCGACGATCTCGGCTTCCAGCTCGTCCAGCTCCTCGCGGATCTTGGCGAAAACCTGCTGCGGCGATGACCAGTCGAAGCCGGCGCGCGCGGCCTTTCGATGCAGCTTCCAGGCGCGCGTAAGGCCGGGCAGGGCGAGCGGGATCTCATCGAGAACGCTTTCCGGCGCGGCCCGCCCTTTCTCGGCGCGTTCGCGTCTTTTCATTTCTTCCCAGAGGCCGCCGACCTCGGCAGCACTTTCGGCGCGGTATTCACCAAAAACGTGCGGATGCCGACGGATCATCTTGTCCGCGACGGTGCCGGCAACATCGTCGAAATCGAAAGCGCCACGCTCCTCGGCCAGCTGCGCGTGATAGACGACCTGAAACAGCAGATCGCCCAGTTCCTCGCGCAACTCGGCCATGTCCTCGCGGGCGATGGCTTCTGCCACCTCGTAGGCTTCCTCGATCGTGTAGGGGGCAATGGTCGCAAAGCTCTGCTCCCGGTCCCAGGGGCAACCGGCCTCGGGGTCGCGGAGAGCCGCCATCACGGCGCGCAGCCGCTGGATCGGCGTCTCGGCCGCAGCCACCAGATCGGACGGATCGCCGGGCTTATCGCTGTCGTCCTTACCGCGCGCCATGACGTCCTCCGATCGCGCCGACCCGGCTGGTTAATCGCCGGTTACCCGGTGTTCCGCGATTCGCATAAGACACATTATGGAAAATTTCACCATGCGGGCCTCAGGCGCCGCCGGTTTGTGCCTCGTTCATCAGCATGCGTTCCAGTAGACGCACGCCGAAGCCAGCGCCCCAGCTCCGGTTGATATCGGTCGACGGCGCGGAGAATGCCGTGCCGGCGATGTCGATATGCGCCCAGCACACGTCGTCCTGCACGAAACGCTGAAGGAACTGCGCCGCAGTGATCGATCCAGCCCAGCGCCCGCCAATATTCTTCATGTCGGCGACCTTGGAGTCGATCAGCTTGTCGTATTTCTTGGACAATGGCATGCGCCAGACTTTCTCGTCGGTCTGGGCACCCGCATCAAGCAGCGCGTTGCAAAGTGCGTCGTCATTCGCGTAGAGACCGGCATATTCGTGGCCAAGCGCGACGATGATCGCTCCGGTCAGCGTCGCCAGCGTGACGATCCGCTTCGGCTTCCAGGTTTCCTGCGCATACCACATGGCATCGGCCAGCACCATGCGCCCTTCCGCATCGGTGTTAAGGACTTCTATGGTCTGACCGGACATCGACTTGACGATATCGCTTGGGCGCTGCGCGGAGCCGCTTACCATGTTCTCGGTCAGCCCGAGCACGCCGACGACGTCCACCGGCGCCTTTTCTTTGGCCAGCGCTAGAAGCAGACCGGCCACGCAGGCGGCGCCGCCCATGTCGCCCTTCATGTCCTCCATGCCTTGAGCCGGCTTGATCGAGACCCCGCCGGTATCGAAGCACACGCCTTTGCCGACGAATATTGTCGGCGGGCCTTCCGGCGCACCTTTGCCCCGCCAGCGCAGTGTGACCAGCCGACTCGGGCGTACGCTGCCCTGCCCCACAGCCAGAAGCGCGCCCATACCGAGTTCGCGCATCCGATCCTCGTCAAGAACGTCCACCTCGACGCCATAATCGGCCAGCGCACGGGCCCGCTCGGCGAACTGCTCGGGTCCAAGCTCGTTCGGCGGCTCGTTGACCAGATCGCGCGCGAGATAGACGCCTTCGGAGATCGCGCGCATCGGGGCGAACGCGGCTTCGGCGGCGTCCGGGGCGTCACAATGGATCACAACGCGCGCCAGCGATGGCTCGCCTTTTTCTTCGCCGTTGCTGTCTGCGCCGGTTTTTTTCTTGCTCTTGTATTTCGTGAATTCATAACCGCGCAGAACAAGGCCGAGCGCAACATTCGCGACGTGCTCGGCACCCAGGGTGCTGCCGTCGCTTGCCTCCAGCCACAGGTCGGCCTGCTCGACATCCGGGTCGATCTTGCCGCGGATGAAGCCCCCGAGGTCAATCCACTCCTGAGAAGGATCGTCGCTGATCCCCTCAGTTCCGACGACCACGAGCCGCTCGATCGCATCAAGGCCGGCAGGCGCCAGCAGGTTCACGGCCGTCTTGTTTTTGCCCTTGAATTTGGAGATGCCCGCCGCGCGCGTGAGCACGCCGGCCGAGGCGTTGTCCAGTTTCGCAGCGGTCGGTGACAGCCGTGCGTTATCGCCGGCCGTGACGATGACCGTCCCGCTGGGCTCTGCATCGAGTGAAGCGAACGCGATCTCCGGGTTCGACAAAATTCCTGCTCCGATTTTCCTGATGGCGGGCATGGCGCGCAAGCCGACATACGAAGCGCGCCGCCGCGTGGACTGCAGGGGTGTTAGCTGACTAGCGAGTAAATCGCGATTTGCCCGGCGATGCAACCGCGCGCCGAGGCCGCACGCGCCGAAAAACCGCCACGTTGGCGTGGTCGTCAAGGTCCTGTAAACACGCCCCAGCTTTCCGGCCGCAAACAGACCCGCAATGGACACGATCAGCCGGCACATCTTCAAGCAGACCGTCACGGCGACGCTGATGATCCTCGCGACGCTAACGCTGATCGTCTGGATGACGACGGCCCTGCGGCGGATCGACGTCATGACCGAGCAGGGTCAGGGCTTCCTCATCTTTGTGCAGATCACCTTGCTCGCGCTGCCTCGTCTGGTGACCGCGGTTGCGCCGGTCGCGCTACTGATCGCAACGATCCACGTTCTCAACAGGCTGCACAACGACAGCGGGATCGTCATCCTGACGGCGGCCGGCGCGACGACGTGGCGGCTGATGCGCCCGTTCCTGCTGCTCGCCGGCCTCGTCTCCGTCTTCGTTCTGATTTCCAACGCTTATCTGACCCCTTACGGCTTGCGGATGCTGCGCGACTACATTACCGAGGTGCGTACCGATCTGATTTCGCAAGTGATTCAGCCGGGCAATTTCGTCACGCCGGAGGATGGCCTGACTTTCCACATCCGCGACCGTGAAGCGGACGGGACGCTGCGAGGCCTTATGGTGAATGACTCGCGGGAGGAGCAGCAGACGCTGACTTATCTCGCTGACCGCGGCCGCGTCATCGAGCAGGACGGACAGCCTTATATCATTATGCGCGAAGGCCATATTCACCGCGTCGATGGGGATCGCGATGAGGTCCAGGTCATCGCCTTCGACAGCTACATCTTCGACATCTCGGAGATGGGACCGGAGCGCGGCATGCGCAGCTATGAGCCGAAGGAGCGCATCCTGCCGGCGCTCTGGACCAAGCAGGGCCCCCATGACTGGCGCATCGAGAAACAGCCGGGCGACTTCCGCGCCGAGTTGCATGACCGGCTGTCCAACCCCCTGTATTCAATCGCCTTCGTGCTGGTTGCCGTTGCCATGCTCGGCTATGCGAGGACGACTCGTGAGGGGGCCAACCACACGGTGGCGCTGGTCTTCGTGACGTGCGTCGGCGCTCGCGGGTTGGGTCTCGCCATGACCAATATGGCGGATGAGGAGGTCTGGGCTGTACCCATGCTGTACGCCATTCCCATCGGCACGGTGATCGGCGCACTGGTCCTTGCGCAGCGCAACATGCGGCCGCACCAGGTCCGCAGGTTCGACATCAGGCTGCCGTCAATGTTGCGCGCCCTGCCGTTGCGGCTACGTGCCGGGCGCACGGTCACGGAGCGTTAAAGCCGCAGGAGAATGGGCGATGGGAACGCTTGGACGCTACATGGCGAAGCGCTTTGTCGTGTCGATACTTGGCGTCTTCTCGCTTTGTCTCGGGTTAATTTTCTTCATCGACTTCCTGGAAATCCTGCGGCGGGGCAGCGACCACGAAGCCGCGTCGATCGGTGAGCTCGTCCTGATCACGCTTCTGCGCCTGCCGAAGTTTGCCGAACTCACCCTGCCCTTTGCCGTGTTGATCGGCTCGATCGCCGCGTTCATGGCATTGAGCCGAACCTCCGAACTGACGGTTGTCCGCGCAGCCGGCATCTCCGCCTGGCAGTTCCTGCGACCCGGCCTCGTTGTGGCCCTCACGCTCGGGGTTCTCTCCACGACAATCTACAACCCGCTTGCGGCCTGGGCGAAGGCTTCGGCGGAGCGGCTCATGGGCGAAGTGTTGGGCGACGGCGGCGAGACGCTGCTCCACGAAAACCGCCCTGCCTGGCTGCGCCAGAACGGCGCCGACGGACCGTCCATCATCTATGCCGGAAACGTCGCCGACAAAGGCCTGACCCTGAGCGCGATCACGGTGTTGCAGTTTGACCGCAACCGCAAATTTCTTGAGCGGATCGAGGCCGATACAGCGCGCCTGCAGTCCGGGTATTGGGCGCTGGAAAATGCCCGTGTGACAAGTGAAAACGGGGGAACCCGCACATATGAAACGTATTTCATAAGCACTCATCTGGAGCGCCAGCATATTATGAACAGCATTACCGCCGCCAAGGGGGTCTCTTTCTGGGAGCTGCCGAAATACATCGAATTCGCGGAGCGTGCAGGTCTCGCCTCAGAGCGCTACAAACTTGAGTTCCAGCAGCTTCTGGCCCAACCAATACTTTTGGCAACGATGGTGCTGATCGCTGCCACCTGCTCCCTTCGATCCTTCCGTTTTGGCGGCATTCAGACTATGGTCATAGCCGGCTTGAGCGCGGGGTTCGCGTTTTTCGTATTCTCCGAACTTTCGCGCAAGGTGGGGGTATCAGGACTGGTCTCGCCGACGGTAGCGGCGTGGGCTCCAGTGCTCGTTGCGTGCTTCCTGGCAGCAACGATTCTGCTTCATCAGGAGGACGGCTGAGAAATGCGGAGAGGCTTTGCTGAACGCATGACTCACGCAACGGGCATAGTGTGTTCCGCACTCGCGCTGATCGTCGTCGCCCTTATCGCGGCGCCGCTGGCCGCTGGCGCGCAGGAAAGCCTTATCGAGCAGTCCTTCGGCGAGGCGGACAGCCAGCAGCCGCTGCTCCTTCAGGCGGACAATCTGATCTATGACCGCAAGAACGATCAGGTGATCGCCGAAGGCAACGTCGAGGTCTATTACAACAACTACAGCCTCGTTGCCGACGAACTGATCTATGACCAAAGGGCCGGGACGCTCCAAGCTGTTGGCAATGTCCGCATCAAGGAGCCGGACGGCGCGGTAGTGAAGGCGGACCGGATCGACCTGACCGATGATTTCAAGGACGGCTTCGTCCGCTCCCTGCGGATCGTGACCTCGGATGAAGAGCGCATCGCCGCGCGGCGCGCCTATCGCGAAGACGGCGAGACGACCGTGTTTGAGCAGGGGGCCTATACCCCCTGCAAGGTCTGCAAGGATCCGTCCGGCGAAGGCCCTCTATGGGAGATCAGGGCGCGCAAGATCATCCACGACAAGTCGGAAGGCAATATCTATTACGAGGACGCCACGCTGGAATTCCTCGGGCTGCCGATTGTCTACGTGCCCTATTTCTATCACCCAGACCCGACCGTTACGCGCCGCTCCGGGTTCCTCGCGCCGACTTTCCGGCAGTCCGACGAGCTGGGATTTGCCTACGAGCAGCCGTATTATTTCGCGCTGGCCCCAAACAAGGATCTGACGCTTGCGCCCGTGGTCACGACGGATGCCGGCACGCTCATCAAGGCAGACTGGCGCCATCGACTGGAGACGGGTCAATATCGCGTCCTCCTTGCAGGAGCTTACAATGAGGACCCGCCGGCGAACGCGCCAACCGACAGCTCGTTCCGCGGCTCGATCGAGACGCAAGGGAATTTCAGGATCGGCAGTTTCTGGAACTGGGGCTGGGACATCACCGCCGAGTCGGATGACACGTTCCGGCGCTTCTACAAGCTGGATGCCAAGACAGAAACGGAACGGAGCTCCGAGGTCTATCTGATCGGCCAGAGCGACCGGAATTATTTCAGCGCGCGCGCTTACAATTTCGTCAATCTCACTGAGCTGGAAGACCCTCAAGGCGAGGATCTCACGGATCGCGACACCCTGGTGCACCCGGTCATCGACTACAACTATATCGCAGATGACCCTGTATTGGGCGGGGAATTGGCCTGGAACACCAATGTCGTGTCGCTGACCCGCGACGAAGGGCCTGAATCACATCGTGTCGTGAGCGAAGTCGGCTGGCGGCGGACGCTGACCGACCCGATGGGCCAGCGCATCACGCCATTCGCCCAGGCGCGCGCAGATCTTTACAAATTTACCAGCTATGAGGAGCCCCTCGCCCCGGGTAGTGCCTCTACGCCTGCGGAGTTCCCCGGCGATACATTTACCCGGCAAATGTTGACTGGCGGCGCGGATTATCGCTTGCCGCTGGTGAAACATTCGTCCTGGGGCTCCCAGGTGATCGAGCCGGTGGCACAGGTCATCTTCCGCGCCGACAACGAGGACGGGACGAAGCCGCCGAACGAGGATGCGCAGAGCCTCGTCTTCGATGACACGCTCCTGTTTGATATCGACAAGTTCTCCGGCTATGACCGGCTGGAGACCGGCACGCGGGCGAACTACGGTGTCCAGTACACGCTGCAGTCCCATTACGGGTTCAGCATGCGTGCCGTCGCTGGCCAGAGCTATCAGATCGCCGGTTCCAACCCGTTCGATTCAGGCAGCGGGCTCGAAGAAGACCAGTCAGATTACGTCGCCGGAATGTATTTCGACGTACCGACCATGTTCCGCCTCGTCGCCCAGGCGCGCTTTGACGAGGACACCTTCGACGTCCGCCGACTCGACCTGATGGGGTCCGGCGAATACGGCCCTGTCCGCGGCGCGGTCAACTACGTGAAGGCCGATCCCCAGCCCGGTCTCGGGGTGTTCGAGGATCGCGAAGAACTCTTAGCTTCGGCAGCCCTGCAGGTAACGGACCTTTGGTCCGTGTTTGGCGACATTCGCTACAATTTCGAACTGGATGAAGCCCTTGAGCAGAGCATCGGCGTCAAATACGCATGCGAATGCTTCATGATGTCCGTGAAATACACAAAGTCGGAGATCGAGGACCGCGACATCGAACCGGAGGAAACGATCCTGGTCGGCTTCGAATTCAAGAACCTCGGCGGCGCAGACGTGCAAACGGATGTCACTGGGGGGTTCTCCGCGACCGATGGCGGCAATTAGACCTGAGGGCGCAAGTTGCCTGGGCAAAAGCCTGGTATCGCAGACAAGAAGAGCAATTTGTCGCCACAGTGTTTTTGAAGCTATCACGCGTGCAACTTGGTTCCTTTGACAAACGGGACGGCTTTCGCCGCCTCTCGGACGGCCGAACGCAAAACGGGCCTCAAGACATGAAGCTTCTACATTTCTTCTTTGCAGCCGGTGCGGCGCTCGCACTCGTGCTTCCGCAGACCGCCAACGCCGGCAACCTGAGCTACGTCGTCAAGGTCAATGGTGAGCCGATCACCTCCTATGACGTCTCCCAGCGTCAGAAATTCCTCGCCTTGACGAGCGGTGCGCTGGGCAAGCGGATGCGCGGCCTGCTGCAATCGGCGGAGACCAAGCAGAAGTTCCAGCAATTCATGCAGCAGCAGCGCCCGCAATCCCGCGCCGAGGCCCAGAAACTGCAGAAGGAATTCGTCAACCGACTGCAGAAGCAGGTGATGGCAGATATCAACCGCCAAACCCGCGACGAAGCCATCGAACAACTCATCGACGAGCGGCTGATGCTCCAGGAAGCAAAACGCCGCGAGGTCAGCGTCAGCGAGTCCGAGGTTGATGAGCGCCTGGCCCAAATGGCCAAGGCGAATAATAAGGACCGGACGGTTGATGAGTTTCTGGCGGCCTTCAAAAAGCAGGGCGTTGAAGTTGACACGATGCGCGAACGTATCCGTGCCCAACTGGCTTGGCGCGACACCATCCGCAAGCTCTACGGCTTCCGGATCGCCTCACTAGTCGGCAGCAGCGGCGAGGCTGCGCAAGCCGCCGCAGAAAGCGCCCGCGGCACGGTGTTTGATGTCCGACGTCTCCGACTGGCGGCCAGTGGCGGCGAAGGTGCGATCGCTCGCGCCTATGTGCGCGGACAGTCCATCCGCAAGCAGTTTTCCTCTTGCAGCGACCTGAGTAACCTCGCCCAGCGGGCGGGCGGTGCAAAGCTCGAGCGTCACGCTGGAAAGAAAGCGGCCTTTTTCCCGCGCGACGCGCGCCCGCTGCTTCTTCAGGCCAGCGCCGGGCAGATGCTGCCCCCGCTCGTCTCATCAGGAGGCGTTGACTTGTACGCGGTGTGCGGTAAGAAGACTCCGGAAGTCAAGAACACGGATGACGGGTCCTCTCAGTCGCGTTCGGACCGTCGGCAGCAGGAATTCCAGATCTATGCCCGGCGGCACCTTAAGGACCTGCGTCAGGACGCGCTGATCGAGCGGCGTTGACTCTCGCGGGCGTCACGCCCCGGCGGCGCGTCCCGCTTAGATCGGTTGTCGAAAGATGGCTGAGTTCAAACGCGCCGAACAGGCGGGCCCCCTCGCCCTGACAATGGGTGACCCGGCCGGTATCGGACCAGAAATCGCCATGAAGGCATGGTCCGCGCGGCGTGACACATCGATTCCCTGCTTTGCAATGATCGCTGACCCGGACCTCATGGCCCGGCGCGCTGACGCACTTCACTATACCATCCCGATTTCCGAGATCGACGCGCCGGTAGAGGCGAGCGAGGTCTTTGAGGAGACCCTGCCTGTCCTGCCGACACCAAAGCCGGTCAAGTCTTTCGAGGCGCGCGTGCCCGCCCCGGAAAATGCGCCCAGCGTCATCAGTGCGATCGAGCTGGGGGTCGAACTGGTCCTTTCGGGCCAGGCATCCGCCCTCGTGACCAATCCCATGTCAAAGGCCGTCGTGGCCGCCGCCGGTTTTGGTTTTCGGGGCCACACGGACCATCTCGGTGCGCTCGCGCAGCGCCACGGTCTGAACGCTACGCCCGTCATGATGCTGTATGGCGGGGGGTTGCGAACAGTGCCTGTCACGGTCCACATCGCGCTGCGCGACGTTCCGGAGGCGCTGACCGCTGAGCGGATCATCGAAACGGCCGTCATCACCCATCGTGCTTTGATCGAGGATTTCGGGATCGCCAAGCCGCGTATCGCGCTCACGGGGCTGAACCCGCACGCCGGCGAGGACGGCACCATGGGCACGGAAGAGCGCGACATTATAGATCCGGCCATTGCCGCCCTCGCCAACCAGGGCATCGAGACGCTTGGCCCGCTGCCAGCGGACACGGCGTTCCACGCTGAAGCCCGCCAGCGTTACGATGCGATCCTGGGGATGTACCACGATCAGGCGCTCATCCCGGTCAAGACGCTCGCCTTCGACGAGGGTGTGAACGTCACGCTTGGCTTGCCCTTCGTGCGCACATCGCCCGATCACGGCACCGCGTTCGACATAGCTGGCACCGGCAAGGCGCGGCCGGACAGCCTGATCGCCGCCCTCAGGCTGGCTGCCGACATGGCCGAGACTCGCCGGGGGCGGAAAGAGGGGCTCGCGTGAGCACGCCCGACGGGCTGCCGCCACTCCGCGAGGTGATCGCCAAACTCGGGCTGACCGCCCGCAAGAGCCTCGGCCAGAATTTCATCCTCGATCTCAACCTGACCCGGCGTATCGCCCGTGCGGCGGCGCCGCTCGACGATGTCACCGTGCTCGAAATCGGCCCCGGCCCCGGCGGCCTGACGCGCGCGCTGCTATTGGAAGGCGCGGCGAAAGTCGTGGCCATCGAACGGGATACGCGCTGCCGCCCCGCGCTGGAAGCGATTGCAGCCCACTATCCCGGACGCCTGGAGATCATCGAGGGTGACGCGCTGAGCGTCGATCAGGCCGCACTCGTGCAAGATGCGCCCGGCCCCGTTAAGGTCGTCGCCAACCTGCCCTATTCCGTCGCGACGCCGCTCCTGGTCGGCTGGCTTTCGGTGGAGCCGTGGCCACCCTGGTATGAGTTGCTGTGCCTGATGTTCCAGCGTGAGGTGGCAGACCGGCTGATCGCGACACCGGGCAGCAAGGTTTATGGCCGGCTCTCGGTGCTGGCCCAATGGCGCTGCGAGGTGCGGCTGGCGTTGACGCTACCACCGGCCGCCTTCACGCCGCCGCCGAAGGTCGCATCGGCCGTGGTGACGCTGACCCCGCGCGCCGCGCCGGCGCCGGCCTGCCGCCTCACCAGCCTGGCGGCCGTCACGGCTGCAGCCTTCGGGCAGCGCCGCAAGATGGTGCGGGCAAGCCTGGCGCGGCTGAGCGAAGACGCGGAGGAGTTGCTGGCCAAAGTCGGAATCGCCCCAACGGCCCGCGCGGAACAGCTCACCGTTGCGGATTTCGCGCGTCTCGCAGCCGCTTATGAGGCGCGGAAGGACAAGGCCGGCTAAAGCTCTTGCTGCAACTGCGCAACGAATTCGGGTAGCCGCGTCTGCCGCTCGCGCCGCAGACGCTCGGCCCGCAGAATTGCGCGAAGATTGGCAAGGCTCTGGTCAAAGTCGTCGTTGACGATCACGTACTGGTAGTCTTGCCAGGCGTCGATCTCGTGGGGCGCGCCGGCCAGGCGCTTCTCGATCACCTCGGGGCTTTCTGTTGCCCGGCTGCGTAGCCGGTGGCGCAGCGCCTCAGCCGAAGGCGGCAGGATGAAGACGCAGACGACATCATGCGGCGCAGCCTTGCGCAGCTGCGCCCCGCCCTGCCAATCAATGTCAAAGAGAACGTCGGAGCCCGCCTCCAGGGTTTGCTCAACGGGCATCTTCGGCGTGCCGTAGAGGTTGCCGAAAACATTCGCCCATTCGAGCAACTCGCCACGGTCACGCATTGCCGTGAACTGCTCCGGTGTGACGAACCAGTAGTCCACGCCGTCGGTCTCGGTCGGCCGCCGCGAGCGCGTTGTCACGGAGATAGAGGGCGCGATATCGCTTTCGACCTCAAGCAGCTTTCGGGCCAGGGAAGTCTTGCCGGCACCCGAGGGCGACGACAACACGAGCATGAAGCCCTTGCGCTGGGGCGCCTCCTGTGGCGTGGAGCCGGTTTCACCATGCTCGTGCATCGGCATCCTGCTCAAACATTACGGTTGCGTGCAGGACCAATAGCTTGAACCACACCGCGACCACAAGAGCGCAAATATTCATCGCGGCGCGCGCATCGGCAGCGGAATGGGCGGCGGCGCGGAGGCGGCCACGGCAGAGTCCTCGGCCATTGCCGCCATGGCTGCTGTCTCCGGCATCGGGCGGCTCGCGGTTTCGGTCGTCTGCGCTTCTTCAGCCTCAGCCTCGCGCTCAGCGGCCGCCTGTTCGGCGCGGATGCGCTTTTCGATCTTGCGCCATTCCGCCACGTTCCGGTTGTGCTCGGCCAGCGTTTCAGCAAAGACATGACCGCCTGTGCCGTCCGCAACGAAATACAGCGCGTCCGTTTCAGCCGGGCGCAAGACCGCCTCGATCGCAGCGCGACCCGGATTCGCGATCGGAGTCGGCGGCAGCCCCTTGATCACATAGGTGTTGTAGGGTGTCTCCTTGCGGATCTCGCTGCGGTAGATCGGCCGGCCGAGGGAGGCCTTGCCCCCGACAAGCCCGTAAATGATCGTGGGGTCTGAGGCGAGCCGCATCCCCTTGCGCAGCCGGTTGATGAACACGCCCGCCACCTTTGAGCGTTCATCAGCGAGCCCGGTCTCCTTTTCCACGATGGAGGCCAGAATCAGGGCTTCCTCCTTGGTCTCGATCGGCAGGTTCGGGTCGCGCGTGGGCCAGACCTTCTCGAGGAACTCGTCCTGGGCAGCCTGCATCCGCGCGATGATGTCGCTGCGCGGCGTGTTCCGCGCGAAGCGGTAGGTGTCGGGCATCAGGGAACCTTCTGGCGGGACCTCCTTGATCTCTCCAGAAAGTTCGGGAGTCGCGCGGAGCCGCTCCACCGTCTGCAGGCTGGTCCAGCCTTCGGGGATCGTCACCTTGTAGAGGATCGCGTCGCCCTCGATAAGCGTGTCGAGCACCGAGCGCATGGTCGCGCCGCTTTCGATGGCGTAGTCTCCCGCCTTGAGCTTGGCCTGCGCGCCGAAATAGAGGACGGCCGCCATGAAGATGCGGCGATCGTGAATGATGCCCTCACGCTCCAGCCGGCTGGCAATGGCGTTGACGCCTTCGCCGCGCGGGATCGTGATGACCGTGTCGTGCTTGAGCGGCCCGGCGCTATCAAACTGCATCTTCGCGTAATAGAATGCGCCGACGAAGCCGAGCATGCCGACGAACAGCGCGGTGAAAACCGCATTCATCAATGCGAACAATGGACGCTGACGCTGGCGCTTGGGCTTGCGCCCCTTGGGGGCCTCTGGTGGCTGGTCGGGTTCCAGCGCCTCGGACGGGCTGCGCGGCAGCACGCTGAAGTCGTTGCGGCCGCCGACATAGCTGTCCGAGGCGAAACGCTCGTCGCTGTCCCAGTCGTTCGAGCCGGTCGGCATTGTGACGAAAACCCTTGCGTTGCAGCGATCTATCGCAAATCGCTGACAAACTCGCGTTCAAATATGGCAAGAGGGCGGTCGCCCCGCCCCGGGCATCGCGCGTGCGCCCCGTTACTCTACGCGACGGATGATCAACGAAGCGTTGGTGCCGCCGAAGCCGAACGAGTTGCTCAGCACGGCATCCACGCGCGCCTTTTTCGCCTCGTGCGGCGTCAGGTCGATCGGCGTCTCGATCGATGGATTGTCCAGGTTCAGCGTCGGCGGGATGACCTCATCGCGCAGGACGAGCGTGGCGAAAATCGCCTCCGCCGCTCCGGCCGCCCCCAGGAGGTGCCCGACTGCAGATTTCGTCGAGGACATGATGAGGCCGTTGGCCGCCTCGCCGAACAGTCGCTCCACCGCCCCCACCTCGATCTCGTCGCCCATCGGGGTGGAGGTGCCGTGCGCGTTCACATAGCCGATCTCCCCGGGCGACATGCCGGCGTTCCTGAGCGCGGCCTCCATGCAGCGGTAGGCCCCGTCGCCGTTCTCTGCCGGCGCCGTGATGTGGTAGGCGTCGCCCGACAGTCCGTAGCCGACGACCTCGCCATAGATCGGTGCGCCGCGGGCCTTGGCGTGCTCATAGGATTCCAGCACCACGATTCCCGCACCCTCGCCCATCACGAAACCGTCGCGGTCGCGGTCAAACGGGCGCGAGGCGCGCTGAGGCTGATCGTTGAAGCTCGTCGAGAGCGCCCGCGCTGCCGAGAACCCGGCGACCGACAGCCGGCACAGCGGCGATTCCGTGCCGCCCGCGACCATCACGTCCGCGTCACCGAGCGCCACCAGGCGATAGGCATCGCCGATTGCGTGGGTCCCTGTCGAACAAGCCGTCACGACCGCGTGGTTCGGGCCCTTGAAGCCATAGCGGATCGACACATAACCGCCGGCCAGATTGATCAGCCGCCCCGGAATGAAGAACGGGCTGATACGCCTCGGCCCCTTGTCCGCCATAAGCAGCGAGGCGTGTTCGATTCCCTGTAGACCACCGATGCCGGATCCGATCAGGACCCCAGTGCGTATCTGATCCTCGTACCTGTCGGGTTTCCAGCCGGCGTCGGTCAGGGCCTGCTCGGTGGCTGCCATCGCAAAGACGATGAAATCATCGACCTTGCGTTGTTCTTTCGGCTCCATCCAGTCGTCGGGATTATACTCCCCTTCGCCGTTGCCCTTGGGAATGAAGCAGGCGACCTTGCATGGCAGATCGTCCGTGGGGAACTCGTCGATGCGCTTCGCGCCGCTTTCGCCCGCGACGATCCGGCGCCAGGACGCATCCACGCCACAGCCAAGCGGGGAGACAAGACCCATTCCGGTGATGACAACACGGCGGAAGGGAACGGACGGAGGAGTGTGGGCCATGAACGACTCACTGCGTAGGTTGAAGGGAATACCCGCCCTGCGGGTCGATGACCATCAAGGCGTGCGATTTATCGGCCGATGACCGATACCGGGTATCCCCGACGGACCATGATGTTCACGAACCAGCGTTCTCTTCCAGGAACTTGATCGCATCCCCGACCGTCTGAATGGTCTCAGCGGCGTCGTCCGGGATCTCGCAGTTGAATTCTTCCTCGAACGCCATCACCAGCTCGACCGTGTCGAGGCTGTCGGCCCCCAGATCGTCGATAAAGCTTGCATTCGGCTGCACTTTATCGGCTTCGACGCCAAGATGCTCCACGACGATCTTCGTCACGCGTTCGGAGATATCGCTCATTTTCGCCTCGCTGTGATGAGAATGTACTCAACCTTAAGCCATAGTAGGGATTTAGACTTGGGCTGGGCTAGCGCGCAACCCTTTGTGCGTTTGGGGCTCCGCCAGAGGGCGGATAGCGGCTGCGACCGGACATCCGGTTGCGCCCCGCCTGCGCGAAAGCACGGGTTGTTAACACGTTTCCAAATGCCTGACCAGTCGTCCCATACTGGTCGTCCACGCAGGCGACTGGGACATTCTGCGGTCTCTGGAAGGCGGGCATCATCGGCTCAGACCATTGCCATGCCGCCGTTGACGTGCAGGGTCTCGCCGGTCACATAGCCCGCTTCGTTGCTGGCCAAATAAACCGCGGCAGCGGCGATATCGCTGGGCTTGCCGAATGTGCCCGAGGGGATCGCGGCGGCGATGGTCTCGACCTGCTTGTCGTTCAGTTCGCCGGTCATCGCGGTTTCGATGAAACCTGGCGCGATGCAGTTCGCCGTGATGCCGCGCGGTGCGACTTCGCGGGCGAGCGACTTCGTCATCCCGACCATGCCCGCTTTCGATGCGGCGTAATTCCCCTGCCCCGGATTGCCGATCACGCCGGAGATCGAGGCAATGTTGATGATACGCCCGAAGCGACGCTTCATCATCCCGCGCAACGCGCCCCGGCAAACGAGGAAGGTTGCAGTCAGGTTCACCTGAATGACCTGATCCCACTCCTCGTCCTTCATCCGCATGAACAGGTTGTCGCGGGTGATGCCGGCGTTATTCACGACGATGTCGAGACGACCCAGCGCCTCTTCCGCCTGGCCCGGCAGGGCGCTCACGGCGTCGCGGTCGGAGAGATCGCATGGCAGGGTCGCGACACGCTCGCCCAGCTGCGCGGCAAGCTCATCCAGCCGCTGCTTGCGCGTCCCGGACAGTGCCACGTGCGCGCCCTGGCGGTGCAGCGCCGCGGCCAGTTCCGCGCCGATGCCGCCGGTTGCGCCGGTTACCAGCGCGCAGCGTCCCGTCAAGTCGAACATTGAGAGCCTCACCCTGCCCTTGGTTCTCGGATTGCCTCGTCTTTCGCTCAAGCCTGTGCGCCGAGCGCCTTGCTAGCGGCGTCAATATCCTCAGCGGTGCCGATAGACTTGGTCTCCAGCTCACGCGAGATGCGCCGCGCCAGCCCGCTCAGCACCTTGCCCGCGCCGATTTCGTAAATGCGGGTTATGCCTTCACCGGCCATGAATTCGATCGTCTCCCGCCAGCGGACCGTGCCGGTCACCTGCTCGACCAGACGCTGGCGCAGTTCATCCGGCTCGCTCTCAGGCCGGGCCCGCACATTGACCACGACGGGCACACTCGGGGCCTTGATCGTCACCTCGTTCAGGGCTTCGGCCATGCGATCGGCCGCCGGCTGCATCAGCTCACAATGGAACGGCGCACTGACGGGCAGCAGCACGCTGCGCCGCGCGCCCCGTTCGCGCGCCAGCTCCACCGCGCGGTCAACCGCCGCCCTCGAACCGCTGATGACAACCTGCCCCGGCGCGTTGTCGTTCGCCACCTGGCAGACATCGCTCTCGGCGGCCTTGCGGGCCACGTCGTGCACCGTGTCGAGGTCGAGCCCCATCAGCGCGGCCATCGCGCCGGCGCCGACCGGCACCGCCTGCTGCATGGCCTGCCCGCGCGTGCGCAGTAGCCGCGCCGCATCAGCGATGGACAGCGATCCGGCGGCGGCCAGCGCGGAGTATTCACCTAGTGAATGGCCAGCGACATAGCGCGCCTGATCGGCCAGCGAAAACCCATGCTCCTGTTCCAGCACGCGCATCACCGCCATCGACACCGCCATCAGCGCGGGCTGTGCGTTTTCGGTGAGCGTCAACTCATCCTCCGGCCCCTCGCGCATCAGCCCCGAGAGGTCCTGACCGAGCACCTCATCCACTTCCTCGAAGACCGCGCGGGCGGCCGCGAAGTTGCGGGCGAGGTCGACGCCCATGCCGACATGCTGGCTGCCCTGGCCGGGGAATGTAAAAGCCGCCTGCGTCATCTGTTCGGTTCGCGCTGGGATCGGGTATTTCAGGCTCGTTGGTATTCTGCGATTTCAGTGGCGCGCCCGGCGCTGGGCGTCCGTCGCAAGCGCACGCGCTGGGTGCAGCCTCCCGACTGCTCGTTAACCCAATCGACGTGCGGTCAAAGACACTGTTTGCAGCCGGCTTGTCAAGACCGCCGGCCGCTCCGGCCGTGACCACGCCGCGAGCGCCCCCTCATGCGCCGGTTCTTTATGGCAAATTTTTGTTGCATGAGCGCGCCCCGGCGCACTAAATAAGGCGCAAGTTTCGGCTGGAGGCTGAACGGTCGCCTGTTGGCGCGCCGGTGTTTCCGCTCTTTTGACGGTCTTCCTTTGAGCCTTTCCGCAAACTCGCACCGGGCTCAAAAGAGGCTTTGCGCCGAAACGAAAACATGAAGGAAAGGCGAAAGATCATGCCACAGTATGAGCATGTGTTTCTCGCGCGGCAGGATGTGTCCGCGCAGCAGGCCCAGAGTCTGCTGGAAGAGTTCTCCAAGGTCATCAACGACAACGGCGGCCAGGTCGGGAAGACCGAGTACTGGGGCCTGAAGCCGCTGGCCTACAAGATCAAGAAGAACCGCAAGGCGCACTATCACATGATGAACATCGACGCGCCGCACGAGGCGGTTGCCGAAATGGAGCGTCAAATGCGCCTGTCGGGTGACGTCATCCGTTTCCTGACCCTTCGCGTCGGGGAACTGGACGACAAGCCCTCGCCGATGATGAAGCGCTCCGAAGAACGGCGCGGCTCGCGGCGCGGCGGACGTGGTGGAGGTCAGGAATGACGGATATTTCCCAGCTTCCAGTCCGGCGCCCCTTCCACCGGCGGCGCAAGACCTGCCCGTTCTCCGGTGAGAACGCGCCGAAGATCGACTACAAGGACGTCAAGCTGTTGCAGCGTTTCGTCTCCGAGCGCGGGAAGATCGTGCCGAGCCGCATTACCGCCGTCTCGGCCAAGAAGCAGCGTGAACTGGCGCGCGCCATCAAGCGGGCGCGTTTCCTCGGTCTTCTGCCCTACGTCGTGAAATAATCCGCCGGACCACGGCGGGGGTTGGGACGGCGCCCAAGTGCGACGTCTCTAACCGCTACGCAAAAAGCGGGACAGCTTGTGATGAACAACCCTGCCGTGATCGGCGCTCTGGCCGGCCTCGTTTCGGCGCTGATTTTCGTCTCTGCGGCGACGAGCGCCGTGGCGGCTGCGCTGCTCGTCTATATCACGCCTTTGCCCTTGATGATCGCGGGGCTCGGCTGGGGTATCAGGGCCAGCCTGATTGGCCTCGGCGTCGGCATGCTGATCGCCGCCGCGCTTTTCAGCATCAACGTCTCGCTCACCTATGCGCTGATGCTGGCCGGGCCTGCAGCGCTTCTGGTTTATCTCGCGCTGCTGAGCCGTCCCGAGCCGCAGGCGCCGGGCGGGCTGGCATGGTATCCTCCGGGACGTCTGATCGCTTGGGCCGCGCTGATTGCGGGTGCGATCGGCGGTGGCTCCGCGGTGGTGCTCGCGGCGGGCACGGGCGATTACGATACAAGCGTGCGCCAGCTATTCGACGAGACACTGCTGCCCGCGCTGCAGCAGGGCGAGCAGGAGCTGACCGAAGAGCAGATCAACCAGACCGTGAAGTTCATGGGCGGTATCCTGCCCGGCGCCGTTGCCGCAGTCTGGCTGCTGATCATGCTCATCAACATCTGGCTCGGCGGCAAGATCGCCTCGGTCTCCGGCCGGCTGATCCGACCCTGGCCGAGCCTGTCGGACATGGAATACCCGCGCTTTCTGCCGATCGCCTTCCTTGTGGCCCTGGTCGGCACCATGCTTTTCGCGGGGCTGACCGCAGCGATCGCCTCGGCGTTCACCGGCGCCATCCTGCTGGCTTATCTGCTGATGGGCCTTGTGGTCATCCATGTGATCACGCGCGGCAGCACGTTTCAGCCGCTGGTTCTCGTGCTCCTTTATGTCGGGATCGTTCTTGTCGGGTGGCTCGGGCTGCTCGTGGCGCTTCTCGGCGTGGCAGAGCCGCTTCTGCGGCTGCGCCAACGGGCTCAGGAACGTCGGGACAGCTCCGGTCCGCCGGATGGGCCAAGGCCCGATTAGGTTTTTGGCGGCGCTGAACGCCGCCTGCGCAATTTCAGAAACAACGAACGGAGAACGGTGACATGCAGGTGATTCTGTTGGAAAGGGTCGGCAAGCTCGGCCAGATGGGTGACGTCGTGACCGTGCGCGACGGCCATGCCCGCAACTATCTGCTGCCGCAGGGCAAAGCTCTGCGCGCCACGAAGGACAACATCGCCCGGTTCGAGCGCGAGCGGGCGCAGATCGAGGCACGGAACCTGGAACTGCGCAAGGAGGCCGAAGCGGTGGCCGAAAAGCTGGATGGCGAGAGTTTCGTGGCGATCCGCCAGGCCAGCGACACCGGCCAACTCTACGGCTCGGTGAGCACGCGCGACATCGCCAATCTGGTCTCGGAGGCCGGCACTTCGATCAACCGTAGCCAGGTGTTGCTCGATCGGCCGATCAAGACGCTGGGCCTGCATCAGGTGCGCGTCCAGCTTCACCCGGAAGTCGACGTGCACATCACCCTCAACGTCGCCCGCTCGCAGGATGAGGCCGACCTGCAGGCACAGGGACAGGACGTCACAGCAATCCGCGAGGAGACCGAGTACGAGCACGTCTCGCGCGAGGAGCTTGAGGAAGAGTTCTTCGAGCCGGGCGTGGAGCCGGAAGCGGAGACCGTGAGCGAGACCGGCGAGGAAGCCGAAGAATCGGAAAAGCCGGCGGAGTAAGGGGCCCGCCCCCGCCCCGGCGGCCACTGTCGATTTTCGGCCGGTGGCGGGGGAACAAAAAGTTTGCTACCGTCGTTGTCGTATACGCAGCGCGCCGCGCTGGTCTTGGGAGAAAGAAAACGACGGGCAACACCGCGGGCCGATAATGTCACCGCTCTGGTTACTTCTGGACCGGGTCGTAACCTCGGGAAACCTGACCTTCATTGACGCTGACGGCCGTGCGCGCACTTACGGCGACAATACCGGGCCGCAGGTCGTGGTTCGCCTTCACGACAAGCCGGTCGAATGGCGGATCGCGCTTGACCCCGGCCTGGCGATCGCCGAAGCCTTCATGGACGCCCGGCTCAACCTGGAACAGGGCAGCGTTTACGAGTTTCTCGAACTTCTCATCAGGAACACCCAGCGGACGGGGCCTCCGGGAAGCGCACGGCTACTCGACCGGATGCGCTACGCGACACGGTGGGCGCGCCAGTACAATCCGGTCGGCCGCGCGGCGCGGAATGCCTCGCACCACTACGACATCCCGCCAGAAATCTATGACCTGTTCCTGGACCCGGACTGGCAGTATTCCTGCGCCTACTTCCCGCACGAAAACGTCGATCTGGCCGAGGCCCAGCGGGCCAAGAAGCGCCACATCGCGGCCAAGCTGCGGGTGTCACCGGGCCAGGACGTGCTCGACATCGGCTCCGGTTGGGGCGGGCTTGGCTTGTCACTCGCTCAGCTGGCAGATGCGCGCGTCACCGGCATCACCCTGAGCAACGAACAGCTCCGCCGCGCCCGTGAGCGTGCAAAGAAGATGGGGCTGGATAGTCAGGTCCGTTTCGAACTGCGCGACTACCGCAAAGTCGAGGAGAAGTTCGATCGGATCGTCTCGGTCGGCATGTTCGAGCACGTCGGCGTGAACCACTATCAGGAGTTCTTCAATCAGGTTTACAAGCTCCTGAAGGATGATGGCGTGGCGTTGCTGCATTCGATAGGGCGGTCCGACACGCCGGGCATCACCAACCCCTTCATCGAGAAATACATCTTCCCCGGCGGCTACATCCCTTCGCTCAGCGAGGTGATCCCGGCCATCGAGCGCGCAGGACTGGTCGTCGCAGACATCGAAATTCTTCGGCTGCATTATGCCCACACACTACGCGCCTGGCGCGACGCCTTCATGGCGCGGCGGGACGAGGCCAAGCGGCTGATGGGCGAGCGGTTCTGCCGGATGTGGGAGTTCTACCTCGCCGGGTCCGAGCTGGCCTTCCGATATCAGGGGATGATGGTGTTCCAGATCCAGCTCATCAAGCAGGTCGACGCCCTGCCGCTCACGCGCGACTATATGGTCGAGGACGAACGGCGTCTGGAGGCTATCGAAGCCGGCGGCGGTCAGCGCCCACGCCTCGCCGGCACCTGATCCCGGCGGTCACGCGCGATCCATCAGAGAAAGGATGTTCCTTCCCGGATCGTGTCCGGGACAGGCTTTTTCGGATCGCGCTCTCGCGATTCGCCACGGTCAATTTCCTGCCGCACGAATCACCCCTTCTCTGTGCATATCGCGTATAGCGGGGAGACGGCGGGTGATAACGCCCCACCGCAAAGTGGAATCGCGATATGTCTTCGGCCATGAGCACGAACCAAGCAAATACGGCTGTTCTCGCGCAGGACAACGCGCTGCCGTTCCGCCAGGCGCCGCACAATATCGAGGCGGAACAGGCGTTGCTGGGCGCGATTCTGATCAACAACAACGCCTTTGACCGGGTCTCGGCCTTTCTCGCGGCGGAGCATTTTTACGATCCACTGCACGCGCGCATCTACGAGACCGCTGCGAAGCTCATCCAGGCCGGCAAGCAGGCGACGCCGATCACGCTCAAGACGTTTTTCGAGGCCGAGGAGCCGATCGGCGGACTGACCGTGCCGCAATATCTCGGGCGGCTCGCGGCCAATGCCGTCAGCGTCATCAACGCGCACGACTACGGCCGGACCATCTACGACCTCGCCGTGCGCCGGAATCTGATCATCGTTGGCGAGGACATGGTCAACACGGCCTATGATTCGCCCGTCGACATGCCGCCCGAAGCGCAGATCGAGGATGCCGAGCAGCGCCTGTTCGAGCTTGCGGAAAAAGGCAAATACGGCGCCGGCTTCATGTCCTTCTCGACCGCGCTCACGGACGCGATCGAAATGGCCTCGCACGCCTATGAGCGCGACGGGCATTTGTCCGGCTTGTCGACCGGGCTGCATGACCTCGACCGGACAATGGGCGGACTGCAGAAATCCGACCTCATCATCCTCGCCGGCCGCCCATCCATGGGCAAGACGGCCCTCGCGACCAATGTGGCCTTCAACGTCGCGAAGGCACATCGGACCGAGACCGATGCCGAAGGCAACGAAAAAACGGTGGATGGCGGTGTCGTCGGGTTCTTCTCGCTCGAAATGTCTGCCGAACAGCTGGCAACGCGCATCATCGCAGAGCAGGCCGAGATCCCGTCCGAGCGCATCCGCCGCGGCATGATCGACGAGAGCGAATTCCGGCGGCTGGTCGAGGTCACGCAGCAGATGCAAAGCATCCCGCTTTACATCGACCATACCGGTGGCATATCGGTCGCGCAGCTCGCGGCCCGCGCGCGCAAGCTCAAGCGCCAGAAGGGTCTCGACCTGATCGTGGTCGACTATGTCCAGCTCCTCGCCGGCACCTCAAAGCGCGCCTCGGACAGCCGCGTTCAGGAAATCACCGAGATCACCACCGGCCTGAAGGCGCTCGCCAAGGAGCTGGACGTCCCGATCATCGCGCTGTCGCAATTGTCGCGTCAGGTGGAACAGCGCGAGGACAAGCGCCCACAGCTGGCGGACTTGCGCGAATCCGGCTCCATCGAGCAGGATGCCGACGTCGTGCTGTTCGTGTTCCGCGAGGAGTACTACGTGCAGCGTCAGGAGCCTTCGACGACCAAGGTCGAGGAGCACCAGAAGTGGCAGGACGAGATGGACCAGGTGCAGGGCATCGCGGAGGTCATCATCGGCAAGCAGCGCCACGGCCCGACGGGCACCGTGCGCCTGCAGTTCAGCGCCGACGTGACCCGCTTCTCCGACCTGGCGCGCGCCGGGCAGGAACCGGATGGATGGGGCTGAGCAAAGACTGAACGAGACAACGTGGCCGCACACGGCGGGGCATATTGCGCCCGATCCGCGGGATACGGCGCTGCTGCTGATTGACCTCGACGCGCTGCGGGCGAATTACCGGCGGCTGCGCGATATGGCGCCCGGCGCGGAGACGGCAGCAGTGGTCAAGGCCGACGGATACGGCCTGGGTGCGGTGCCCTGCGCGCGGGCGCTGGCCGCAGAGGGCGCGCGGACCTTCTTTGTCGCCACGCTGGGCGAGGCGCTGGATCTGCGCCCGGCCCTGCCCGAGGCGACTATTTACGTGCTTGACGGGCTGGCGCCGGGCGCGGCGGAGCATTTCGTTGCCGCGCAGTTGCGGCCCGTTCTCGGCGATCTTGCGGAGATCGAAGAGTGGGCCGGCTACTGCCGGGCGACCGGCTACGCGGGACCGGCGGCCATCCACCTCGACACCGGCTTCAACCGTCTCGGCCTCGACATGACGGGGGTCCAGGCGCTTGCCGCGCGCCCTGAATGGCTGGAGGCGTTCGACCCGGCTCTCGTCATGAGCCATCTGGCCTGCGCCGACACCCAGGGCGACCCCAAGACGGATGTCCAAGCCACCCTGTTCGACGAGATGCGCGCGCTGCTGCCCCCGGCGCCGGCCAGCCTCGCAGCCTCTGGCGGCATACAGCTCGGCCCGCGTTATCATTACGACATGACGCGGGCGGGCGTGGCGCTCTACGGCGGGCAGGCGCTCGAGGGCGCGCCGCCGATGCAGCCGGTCGTTACGCTGCTGGCGCGCATCGCCACTGTGCGGGAGGCAGGCCCCGGTGACACGGTCGGTTACGGCGCGGCGCACACGCTGACCCGCCCGTCGCGCATCGCCATTGTCACGGCGGGCTATGCCGACGGCTACATCCGCTTGCTGGGCGGCAGCGACGCGCGGGAAGGCGCGCATGGCTTCATCGGCCCGCACAAGGTGCCAGTCCTCGGCCGCGTCTCGATGGATCTGACCGCCTTCGATGTCACCAACGTCCCCGGTGCGCTGGCCCGGCGCGGCGGTTGGATCGAACTTCTGGGCCCGCGCCTGACGGTCGACGAGCTCGCCGCCCGCGCCCAGACCATCGGCTACGAAGTGCTGACCAGCCTCGGCCCGCGCTACACACGCCACTTCATCGGCGGCTGACGGCGATGGCCCGCGCGAACACCGTTTACATCTGCCAGAGCTGCGGCGCATCTTCCGCGCGCTGGGCCGGCAAATGCGCTGCTTGCGGGGCGTGGAACGCCCTGAGCGAGGAGCCGGTTGCCGCGCCCTCCGGCGGAAAGCGCGCACGCAAGAAATCAGGCGGTGTCAAGCTGCTGCGCCTCGATGAAGGCGGCGGGCGGATCGCGCACGCCCCCACCGGCATCGGCGAGTTTGACCGCGTGCTCGGCGGCGGGCTGGTGCCCGGTTCGGCCGTGCTGCTCGGCGGCGACCCCGGTATCGGCAAATCCACCCTGCTCCTGCAGACCGCTGCGGCCATTGCGCAGGCCGGCCATGACGCCCTTTATTTTTCCGGCGAGGAAGCAGCAGACCAGATCGGCCTGCGCGCCGAACGGCTCGGCGTGGCCTCAGCGCCCCTGCGGGTGGCGACCGAGACCAACGTGGAGCGCATCCTCGCGACGATCGACGCGGAAGGCCCGGCCGACCTCATCGTCATCGACTCGATTCAGACGCTGTGGTCGGACACGCTGGAATCCGCGCCTGGCACCGTCAGCCAGGTGCGCGCCTCGGCCCAGGCGCTCATCGCCCACGCCAAGCGCACAGGGGGCGCGCTGTTCCTCGTCGGCCATGTCACCAAGGAAGGCCAGATCGCCGGCCCCAAGGTGGTCGAGCACATGGTCGACACGGTGCTCTATTTCGAGGGGGACAGCACGCAGCATTACCGCCTGCTGCGGTCGATGAAGAACCGCTTCGGACCGGCGGGGGAGATCGGCGCCTTCGAGATGCGCGGCAGCGGCCTGCATCCGGTCAGCAACGCCTCGCAGCTTTTCCTCGGCGAGCGCGGCGAAAATGCGCCCGGTGCTGCGGTGTTTGCCGGCGTGGAGGGCACGAGGCCGCTATTGGTCGAAATCCAGGCGCTGGTCGCCCCGACCGTCTTCCCCTCCCCGCGCCGTGCGGTCGTCGGATGGGATGCCAACCGGCTTGCAATGCTGCTTGCCGTCCTCGAAGCGCGTTGCGGGATTCGCCTCAGTGGGCATGACGTTTACCTGAACGTGGCAGGTGGCTTGCGCATTGCCGAACCCGCGGCCGATCTTGCCGTTGCCGCTGCCCTGATATCGGCACTTTCCGGCGTTGCACTCCAAGCGGATTGCGTTTATTTCGGTGAAGTCAGTTTGTCCGGCGCGATCCGCTCGGTACGCCAATCCGATACAAGACTGCGTGAAGCAGCAAAGCTGGGGTTCGGCGCCGCCGTCGTGCCGGCGTCTGCAGAGATCGACGAGGCCTCATGCGGGCTCAGCGTGGCGCGCATGGGACATCTCAGGGGGCTGGCCGCGCAGCTTGCCGGCGCGGAACCGCCAGCGCGTTCCACTTCCGTTTGATGCCGTGACGACGGGCAGATCGCGCCGTCGCGCATGGAGAGGGGTTTCCGGGCAATGCCGATTCAGTGGCTCGATGTCATCCTGATCGTGATCATGTTCATCTCCGCGTTCCTGGCCATGCTGCGCGGGCTGACGCGGGAGATGCTGTCCATCGTCTCGTGGGCGCTCGCAGCGGTGGCCGCGCTGTTCGCCTACCCGGCCTACCGGGACACGGCACGGCAGTATGTCGAGCCACCGATGCTGGCCGACGGCGTCCTGATCGGGACCGTCTTCATTGTCACGCTGATCGTCGTGAGCCTGATCACCGTGCGCATATCCGATTATATCCTGGACAGCCGGGTCGGCGCGCTGGACCGGACCCTCGGCTTCGTCTTCGGGCTGGCGCGCGGGCTGATACTTGTCGTGATCGCCTACGAGCTGTTGAGCATGCTCGTGCCCAAGGAAACGCACCCTCGCTGGGTAACTGAGGCCCGCTCGCTGCCGGTGATCGAAAGCACCGGCTCGGCCATCATTTCCTTGCTGCCGGACAACCCGGCCTCGGTGTTCCGAGAGGACGGCGAACCTGGCTAGACCGGGTGGGTCAGGCTAATCCTTTCGCGCGAAATGGTTTCTACGGCCTGTTGAAGCGTCACAAAACTGACATTTTGACGTTGCGTGCGCCGCAACAATGCGCATATTGGCAGTGTATGCGAAACGGGTCGTGCGCGACCTGCAGCTCCAACAGGTGATGGAGCTTGGCTGATGGCCGCTGACAATTTCCTTCATGACGACAAACTCCGCGAGGAATGCGGGGTGTTCGGGATCTTCGGGCACGAGGATGCCGCGCCGCTGACCGTCCTCGGGCTGCACGCGCTGCAACACCGCGGGCAAGAAGCCGCCGGCATCGTGTCCTATGACGGCGAGCACTTCCACTCCGAGCGCCGGCTGGGACTCGTCGGAGACCAGTTCACCAAGAAATCGGTCGTGGACCGGTTGAAAGGGCACGCCGCCGTCGGGCATGTCCGCTATTCCACGACGGGTGAGACCGCGATCCGCAACGTCCAGCCGCTGTTCGCGGATCTTTCGGGCGGCGGCTTCGCGCTGGCGCATAACGGCAACTTGACCAATGCGCTGAAGATACGCGAAGAACTGATTGCCTCCGGCGCAATCTGCCAGTCGACCTCGGACACCGAAGTCATCATGCATCTTGTGGCGCGCAGCCGGAAGCAGCGCCTTGTCGAGCGGCTCATCGACGCGCTTCTACAGATCGAAGGCGGCTATGCGCTGGTCGCCGTGACCAACAAGAAGCTCATCGGCGCGCGTGATCCTCTTGGCCTGCGCCCGCTCGTGCTGGGCAAGCTGGATGGCGCCTATGTCTTTGCCTCGGAAACCTGCGCGCTCGACATCATTGGCGCGGAGTTCGTGCGCGAAGTCGACAACGGCGAGGTGGTGGTGGTCACGAAGGACGGGATCGAAAGCCACCGGCCCTTCCCGCCACGCACACCGCGCCCCTGCCTCTTCGAATATATCTACTTCGCCCGCCCCGATTCCATCGTCGGCGGGCGCAGTGTTTACGAGGTCCGCAAGAACTTCGGCGCGCAGCTTGCTATCGAAGCGCCCGCAGATGCCGACGTCGTAGTGCCGGTCCCCGATTCGGGTGTGCCTTCAGCGATCGGCTATGCGCAGCAGTCCGGACTGCCGTTCGAACTGGGGATCATTCGCAACCAGTATGTCGGCCGTACCTTCATCGAGCCTGAGCAGCGCATCCGCAAGCTGGGCGTGAAGCTGAAGCACAGCGGCAACAGCGCCGCGATCCGCGGCAAGCGCATCGTGCTCATTGACGACAGCATCGTGCGCGGCACCACCTCCATCAAGATCGTGCAGATGATGTATGAGAAGGGTGCGCGGGAGGTGCATATGCGCGTGGCCTGTCCGCCGATCACCTACCCTGACTTCTACGGCATCG
The DNA here is from genome assembly GCF_003550175.1 of Dichotomicrobium thermohalophilum. Taxonomy (NCBI): domain Bacteria; kingdom Pseudomonadati; phylum Pseudomonadota; class Alphaproteobacteria; order Hyphomicrobiales; family Hyphomicrobiaceae; genus Dichotomicrobium; species Dichotomicrobium thermohalophilum. Next base: position 1,683,289 of record NZ_QXDF01000001.1, on the reverse strand, counting down.
ACACGCCGGAGAAGGCCAAGCTGCTGGCTTCGCACCACTCGCTTGAGGAAATGCGCCAGTTCATCGGCGTGGAGAGCCTGGCTTTCCTGTCGGTGGACGGTATCTATCGCGCGCTGGGCTACGATGGGCGCGATGCAACGAACCCGCAATTCGCCGACCACTATTTCACGGGCGACTATCCCACGCCGTTGGTGGACCAGGACGACAATCAGCCCCATCGCCAGCTCTCACTGCTGGCCGAAGCAAGCTGAGCCGCTAAGCGCATGTCCGAGCATTCCTCGCACCAGGAGACGGCCAAGCGACTGGCCGGGCGCACAGCCGTCATTACAGGCGCCTCACGCGGGATCGGCCGGGCGGTCGCGATTGGCTTCGCGCGCGAAGGCGCGCATGTCATTGCCATCGCGCGGACCAAGGGCGCGCTGGAAGAACTTGACGACGACATCAAGGCCGAAGGCGGCTCCTGCTCGCTGATCACGCTGAACCTCAAACAGGGCGACAAGGTGGACGCGCTCGGGCCGACGCTCTATCAACGCTGGCCACACATCGACATCTTCGTCGCGAATGCCGGCGTGCTCGGCACGCTGACGCCGGTTGCGCATATCCAGGACCGCGACTGGGACGAGGTACTGGCCGTCAACGTCTCGGCGAATATGCGCCTCATCCGCACGCTGGACCCGCTCCTGCGCCGCTCGGATTCCGGGCGGGCGATCTTCGTCTCGTCGGGCGTCGCAGAGACGCCGCGCGCTTATTGGGGGGAGTATGCGACCTCGAAGGCCGCGTTGGAGACGCTGGCGCTGACCTATGCCGCCGAAACGGCCTCCACGCTGGTGCGCGTCAACATCATCAATCCGGGCCGCACCCGCACGGCGATGCGCGCCGCCGCCTACCCCGGCGAAGACCCGGCAACGCTCAAGCCGCCGGAGGCCGTCGTGCCGTTGTTCGTTGATCTGGCTGCTCCTGACTGTGACGTGACCGGCCAGCGATTCGATTACGAGGATTACGCGAAGAAAGCCGGCTCTATCTAGAGCCCTTTTCGCTCACCACGACCCATGTCATGCCCGTGCTTGACACGGGCATCTATGACTGCGGCCATCGGGTATCGACGCCGGATTGCCGGATCAAGTCCGGCAAAGACGAATGCGACGTTTCAGTCTGAGCGAAAATCACTCATTACGGCATCTCGATGACCATGCCGTCATAGGCCGGCTCAATCCCACGCGGCAGTTCGCGCTTGAGGACATTGAAGTCGAGGTCGTTATGCATGTGGGTAAGCACGCCGCGCGGCACCTCTAGTCTCCGGATCCAGTCCACCGCCTGCTCGACCGTGAAATGCGCCGGATGCGCAGGCGCGTGGCGCAGCGCATCGACCACCCAGATATCGAGGCCCTCCATAAGCGGCAATGACTTGTCCGGCAGGCCGTGCAGGTCGCTGGAATAGGCCAGCCCGCCGACGCGAAACCCGAGCGAAACGATGTTTCCATGGAGCTGGGCGAACGGCATCGCCTCGATGACCCCGCCGGAACCGTCGATCTGGACCGGCTTGCCAGGCCGGATCGTGTGCGGACGCAAGATTGGCGGATACTGGCTGCCTTCCGGCGCGTAGAAGCAATAGTGAAAACGGTGCTCCAGCGCGGCGCGCGTGGCCTCATCGAAATAGACGTCGAGCTGCTCACGGCGGCGAAACACGATCGCGCGGAGATCGTCGATGCCGTGCGTGTGGTCCGCGTGATCGTGGGTGTAAAGCACACCGTCAAGCCACGCCACATCATGACGAAGGAACTGTTCCCGGATGTCCGGGCAACTGTCCACCAGCACGGTGGTCGTGCCGTGATTGCCGATGCGTTCGATCAGTAAGGAACACCGCGTGCGCCTGTTGCGCGGCTCGTTTGGGTCGCACTTACCCCAGTCGCCGCCGATGCGCGGCACACCACCCGATGAACCGCATCCCAGGATCGTGAAGCGGTATGTCATCAGGCTACCCGGCCTGTCTCGGCCGCCGCGGGATCACGGCGCATGGCCTCGGGCCGCGGCAAACGATGGAACAGCCGGTAGGCGTTCTCGGTGGTGGCGCGGGCAATCTCGTCTTCGCTCACGCCCTTGACCTCGGCCAGCACCTTGGCCGTGTGGCGCACATAGGCCGGCTCGTTGCGCTTGCCGCGATAGGGCACCGGCGCGAGATAAGGTGCGTCGGTCTCGACCAGCAAACGGTCCATCGGCACGCTCGCGGCGATCTCCCGCAGCTCATCAGACTTCTTGAAGGTCAGCACGCCGGAAAACGACACGTAAAGCCCCAGCGCCAGCCCGCGCCGCGCAAGGTCCGGGCCGGATGTGAAGCAATGCAGCACGGCGCTGAACGCGCCCTTGCCCATTTCGTCTTCGAGAATGGCGGCGGTGTCTTCCTCGGCTTCGCGCGAATGGATCACGAGCGGCAAGCCCGTTTGACGCGCGGCCTCGATATGGCGGCGGAAGCCCGCTTTCTGGTCCTCAACGGCGCTGAAGTCATAGTGATAGTCCAGCCCCGCCTCGCCGATCGCCACGACCTTGTCGCGCCGGGCTGCCGCCAGGATGTCCTCCAGCGGCACATCCTTTTCCTCGCTCGCATAGTGCGGGTGCGTGCCAGCCGAACAGAACACGTCCTCATAGGCCTGTGTCAGCGCATGGACCTCCTCGAAGCGGCGCATCCGTGTCGAGATCGTGATCATCGGGCTGACGCCGGCTTCGCGCGCACGGGCGATCACCGCATCGCGTTCCGGTGCGAAATCGGGAAAGTCCAGGTGGCAATGGCTGTCGATAAGCATTACTGAGCGGCTTGTTTCTCGTCCTGTTCGACAAAGCGCGGGAAGACAGGCTCCGGCTTGGGCAACTCGGTTCCGGCGTGCAGGCGGCCTGCCTCTCCCAGATGAGCAAAATCGCGCGAGTCAGTCGGAACGGCCAGTTGATCCAGCAGCTTGCCGGCGGCATCCGGCGTCAGCGCCTGCGCCAGAATCCCGACCTGCCGCACCGTCTCCGCCGTCACGTAAAGCACCGTCCCCATGCGCACGGGATCACTCTTCTTCAGCGCCCATGGCTCCTGTGACGCGAAGTAGCGGTTCGCCTCGCCCACCACGTTCCAGATCGCCTCTGCGGCCTTGTGGATCGCCTGCGTATCCAGCGCGTTGCGGACCGTTGCAAGCACGCCGTCGGCCAGGTCGAGCAGCGCCCGGTCCTCCTCCGTGAAGTCGCCCGGCTCGGGCAGTGCGCCCCCGCAATTCTTCGCGATCATGCTCAGGGAACGCTGCGCGAGGTTGCCCAGATCATTCGCCAGATCGGCATTGATGCGCGCGACAATGGCCTCATGGCTGTAGCTGCCGTCCTGCCCGAACGGCACCTCGCGCAGCAGAAAATAACGCAGTTCATCGACACCGTAGACTGAAACGAGCGCGAACGGGTCGACAACATTGCCGACCGACTTCGACATCTTCTCCCCACGGTTGAACAGGAAACCGTGGGCGAATACCCGCTTCGGCAACGGTACGCCCGCCGACATCAGGAAGGCCGGCCAGTAGATCGCGTGGAACCGCAGGATGTCCTTGCCGATGACGTGCAGATCGGCCGGCCAATAGCGTTTATAGGATTCGCTCTCGGTGTCCGGGTAGCCCGCGCCGGTCAGGTAGTTCGTCAGCGCGTCCACCCAGACATAGATGACGTGGCCCGGCGCATCCGGTACGGGAATGCCCCAATCCAGCGTGGTGCGCGAGATCGACAGGTCCTGCAGACCACCCTCGACGAAGCTCACGACCTCGTTGCGGCGCTCCGGTGGAAGGATGAAATCCGGGTTCTCGGCGTAATGCTTGAGCAGTGCCGGTCCGTATTTCGACAGCCGAAAGAAATAGGTCTGCTCCTCGGTCCACTCCACCGGGGTGCCGGACGGGCCGCGGCGGACGCCGTCCTCGCCGACTTCCGTCTCGCTCTCGGCGTAGAACGCCTCGTCACGCACGGAATACCAGCCCGCATAGGTGTCGAGATAGATGTCGCCCTGCGCCTCCATCCGCTTCCAGATTTCGGTGACGGCGGCATGGTGGCGCGGCTCGGTCGTGCGGATGAAGTCATCGTTGGAGACCTGCAGCACCCGGCACATCTCCTGAAATTGCGGCGTGTTGCGGTCGCCCAGTTCGCGCGGCGTCAGGCCCTCTTTCTGGGCCGTCTGCTTCATCTTGAGCCCGTGCTCATCAACGCCGGTGAGGAAGAACACGTCATATCCGTCGAGCCGGCGGAAGCGCGCCAGCGCATCGGTCGCGATCGCCTCATAGGCGTGGCCGATATGCGGCGCGCCGTTCGGATAGGAAATCGCGGTGGTCAGATAGTAAGCGGGCTTGGTCGTCATGTGCCTATCGTTCCGCCTTGGGTTGCTTGCGGCGCTCGCGCGCTTCACGCCGGATGCGCGTGCCGAGCCAGCCGCGCGGCGTCTTCGATCTCGGTAAACAGCCGCATCAGTGCTGCGCCGCGGTCGAGATTGAGAGTCTCGGCCTCCGCGCGCAGACGCTTCCCTGTGTCCCACACCTCCATCCATCGCGCAAGGCTGTGCGCGTTGAACACACCGTTGGTGTCAGGCGATTGCGCGGCGGCCCGGATCGCCGCAGCGAGCGCATCCTCGACCAGATCGAAGACGAGATCAAATCCCAGCCCGGACTTGGCATCGCTCGCAGCCTCGATCAAGCGGAAGACGTCACCGTCGTGCAGGCGCGGCAGGCCCTCGAAGATTTGTCGGATCAGCCGGTAAACCTCTGCACCGCCACCCGAAATCAGCTCCAGCGCGCGCCTCGGGCGCCCACGCGCCGCGGCGAGGATCGGCTCAAGCGTCTCGGGCTCGGGCAGGTCCATGCCGGCCGCATCGCAAGCGGTTTCGACCGCCCGGCGCGTTTCCTCCGTGCTGAGCGGACGCAGGCGCAGCCGCTCGCAGCGCGAGGCGATCGTCGGCAGCAGGCGGCCCGCGCTTGTCGCCACGAGGAAAAACAGGGTACGCGGCGGCGGCTCTTCCAGCGATTTGAGCAACGCATTCGCCGAACTGGTGTTCAGGTCATCCGCGCTGTCCACGATCACCACGCGCCAGCCCTCCCCCGCTGTCGTGCCGAGGAACTGCCGGAGCCGGCGCACGTCGTCGACCGCAATCTGGGTGCGCAGCTTCTTCGTCTGCGGGCTGATCGTCCGGCGCACGACCAGCAGGCGCGGATGCGCTTGCGCCGCGATGAAGCGCCGCGCCTGTTCGACTGTCTCAACGCCCTGTGCGACGACCTCGACGGCGAAGTCGTAAACCAGTGTCGCCTTCCCGATGCCAGGCGGGCCGGCCACGATCCAACCATGCGCGATGCGCCCGCTCTGCAATCGCTCGCTCAGCCGGGCGCGTTCGGCCTCATGCCCGATGACACCTGCTGTCTCGCGGGGATGCGGCCAGCCGCCGAGCCGGTCCGCTTCCTGGGCAGGCGGGGCCGTTTCGGCCGTTTGTCGCGCTGCTCTGGCCATGACTTACGGGTTCAGGCGCTCTTCCACGACCTTCCAGATCGCGGCTTCTACGGTGTCGGGATCGACGGAGGCGTCGATGACAGCGCAGCGCCACGGCTCGCAGCGCGCGATGTTGAGGAATTCCGAGCGCAGGTTCTGGTGGAACGCCAACGGCATCTTCTCGTAGCGGTCCTTTTCTGTGCCCTTGAGCCGCTCCAGCGCCAGCTCCGGCGGGACATCGAGGATCAGCGTCAGATCCGGCCGCGTCGGCCAGACGATGGTCCGCTCCAGCGCCTCCAGCATGGACAGCGGAACCTCCCCGCCCGCGCCCTGATAGGCCCGGGTGGAGTCGGAAAAGCGGTCGCAGACCACCCACTTGCCCTCGTCAAGCGCCGGACGGATCGTGATCTCCAGGTGGGAATGGCGCGCGGCGTAAAACAGCGCGGCCTCGGCCAGCCCGCCGAACTTCTCGATCTTGCCCGAAAGCAGCAACTCGCGGATCTGTTCAGCCCGGGGCGAGCCGCCCGGCTCCCGCGTCAGAACGACGCTGTGTCCTCGCGCCTCCAGCCGGTCACGTAGGCGCTTGGCCTGGGTGGACTTGCCGGCGCCCTCCCCGCCTTCGAGCGTAATGAACTTGCCTGCAGCCAAAGCCTGCCGTCCCGGGTCGCCTCCCATCGGGGCGCGATGCGCCCGCAACGACACCTTATAACAGCCAGCCGAAGGCGAGCATCAGGATCGTGTCAAATCCACGCGAAATCACACCGCCTTTCCCCACATCTTCTGCCGCATAGAGCGGTGCGCTGTTGCTTATGCCCTCATCGGTGGTCACGCGGATTTCGGCGATCTTTTCCCCCTGCTCGATCGGCGGATAGAGCGGGCCGATATAGGCGATCTCCGCTGAGATGCGCTCGCGCTCGGTGGCGCGCGGCAACAGGATCGTCACATCGCCCTTGCCGGTCAGGTCGACGAAGCGGCTCTCCCCGCCCCAGACGCGGGCCGTGCCGACGATATCGCCGGCGTCGAACAGCTTGAATTCCTTGAAGCTGCGCAGTCCCCAGTTGAGCAACTCTATCGCCTCGTTGCGACGGGCGCTTCGCGTCTCAAGCCCGTTGACCACGGCGATCATGCGCCGACCGTCGTTCTCGGCCGAGGCGACCACGCCATAACCCGACTCGCTGGTGTATCCGGTTTTGAGACCATCCGCCTTGTCACTCCGCACCAGCCGATTGCGATTGTAGAAGCGGTGGCGGCGATACTTGAACTCCTGCTCGCCGAAATAGTGATAATAGTTCGGGTATTCCCGGATCACGTGACGCGCCAGCACTGCCAGGTCGCGCGCCGACATGTAGTGGTTGGGGTCCGGCAGGCCGGTGGAGTTCACGAAGTTGGAATTCTCCAGCCCGAGGTCATCGGCATAGTCGTTCATGAGCCGGGCGAAGCCTTCCTCCGAACCCGCCAGACCTTCGGCGAGCACGATGCTGGCGTCATTACCCGACTGGATGGCGACGCCCCGGATGAGTTCCTCCACCGTGACGGAGGAATTGATCGGCGCGAACATCGCCGAGGTGCCGGACGGCGCACCACCGGTACGCCAGGCGTTCTCGCTGACGACGAACTCGTCATCGAGGTCCAGCCGGCCTTCCTTCAGCGCCTTGAACACCACCGCGAGAGTCATGAGCTTGCTCATGCTCGCAGGGGGCATCGGCTCATCGCCGCGCTTGTTGTAAAGAACGGCGCCCGTGTCGTAGTCCATCAGGAAGGCATAGGGCGCATCGCTCTGGAACGCCGCAAGCGCCGGCTGGGCCACAAGGGCGGCCACGACCGCCAGTATCGCAGTCCAAGTCGTGATGAAAAACCTACGCACAGTCTCGCCCCCGCACTGAGAAGTCCTGTCCCATACCGCACTGGCGGCATTGACAAAGACTTAACACCAGCCGCCAGCCGAAAATCAACCGTCACGCGGGCGTTCCGAACGGGCCTGAAGCCCGGGCTCCACGGCGCCGAGGCGTGTCGGTTGATCCTGGTACCAAGGCTGGGAGGCGAGATAGGCCTGCTCAAAGCTGTCGTCTCCGTCGAGTGGCGCAGGCCGCAGGTATTTCACGCGCACCGGCCCGGTTCCCGGCTTGCGGATGCCCAGCAACGTCGCCGCCCGGCGTGACAGGTCGATCACACGGTTGCGCTTGAACGGGCCGCGGTCGTTCACCCGCAGAACCAGCGAGCGGCCGTTCCCCAGATGCGTCACCTTGACATAGCTCGGCAGCGGCAACGTGGGATGGGCCGCCGTCAGCGCGTTCATGTCGTAGATCTCGCCATTCGCCGTCTGGCGCCCGTGGAACATCTCGCCATACCAGGAGGCGATGCCGGCTTGATCGTAATCCGCGTCTTCGCGCGGCACCACCGTCTCACCGGCCGCCACGTACGGGTCGCCGATCTTGCGCACGCCGCCGCCTTTCGGCACCGGCTCGCCAAGGCGAACGAGACGCGGGCTTAACTTCTGGGTTTCATCGTCAGTTTCGCTCGACGAGCCGAGTACGCGGCCGAGCGCGGATTCCCCGCGGGTCGCCTCGCCAGTACTGGCGAGCGTGAGCGACATGGCGGAGGGCTCCGAGCCGGCGCACCCGGCGAGAAACAAACCGGAAACCATGAGCATTGCAAAACGCGGAACAGCCGGAACGGGCATGAGAGCTTTCTCGATCAAGGCGAAACCTGCTAAAGAGGGCGAGCCCCAAAATGGGTCGCGGTGGTAGGAATTCGTAACGAAACAACCTGAGCGTGCGGTAAAGCGCGCCGGTTCAATTTGATCGACTTCGAAACTTCGTGATTCGCGGGGCAAAGCTGTGGCCGTATACAGCCCGGCGCAAAATTTTGGTGCGCGACACTGCCCGGATTGACAAAAGGGCACCCGGAGAATGGAACGGCCAACCATCACGCCTGAAGCGGACAAGACCCAGCTCAAGCGCACGGTGACCCTTCTGCCGCTGACGCTTTACGGCATTGGCGTGATTGTCGGGGCCGGGATTTACGTGCTGATCGGCGAGACGGCGGCGCGGGCGGGGTTCTATACGCCGCTGTCATACCTGATGGCGTCGATGCTGGTGGCCCTCACCGCCGCATCCTATGCCGAATTGTCGACCTCGTTTCCTGTCAGCGCGGCTGAGACGGCCTACATTCGCGCCGGCCTGCGCATCGAAGCGCTGGCGACGCTTGCCGGCCTTCTGGTCTGCGCTTCAGGCATCATCTCCTCGGCAACGCTGGTGCAGGGCGGCGCAGGCTATGCCTCATCGCTGACAGGACTGCCGCCGCTCGCGCTGGCGGTATTTTTCGCGCTTTTTCTGGGCACGATCGTCGGGCTGGGGATTGAACTCTCGGTTGGCGTGATTGCCACGATCACGGTGATCGAGGTCGGCGGATTGCTCCTGATCGCCGTACTCGGGCTGGGGAACATCGACGCCGTGCAGGCTGGCGTGGCCGCGCACTACACGCCGTTCGACATGAGCATGGCCGTTGGCGTGATCTCGGGGGTGCTGCTCGCCTTTTTCGCCTTCATAGGCTTCGAGGACATGGTCAACATCTCCGAAGAGGTGAAAGAGCCAGAGCGAACCATGCCAAAGGCGATCGCAATGGCGCTGATCTGCGTGACGATCGTCTACATGGCCATCGCATCTGTCGCGGTCATCTATGTTGATACTGCCGAACTCGCCGCTTCCAAGGCGCCGCTGAGCCTGGTTTTCGAGCGGGTCACGTCGCTTTCCGGCGCGCCGATCAGCATGGTCGCGATCTTCGCCGCGCTGGGCGGGGTGATCGCACAGATCGTCATGTCTACGCGCATCCTTTACGGGCTGGGGCGCATGGGCAAGCTGCCGGGATGGTTCGGGGTCGTCCACCCGCGCACCCAAACACCCGTCAATGCCACGGTCCTCGTCACGGCCATCATCGTGCTACTGGCAATGACGCTGCCGACCCGCCAACTCGCCGAGACCACGGCCGCCGGCACGCTGTTCGCCTTTTCCTTCGTCAACCTGTCGCTGTGGCGGATGAAGGGCCGACCGGATTACCGCTCGGGCGGCTTCACGATACCGCGGATCGTGCCACTGCTCGGCGCGGTTCTGTCGATGTCGTTCCTGCTGAATGAGCTGATCCGTCGAATCCTGTGAGCGCCGTCAGCCGCCTGCCGGGGTCCTGCGCGTCTCCGTCGTGCCTTTCTTCCCGCGAGTACTCTGCCCTTTAATCATCAACTGGCGCTGGGTGAGCTCTGCCCTTTAATCATCAACTGGCGCTGGGTGAGCGTTGATTCCGCGACATCCCACGCGAAGGAGAAAGACTGCAGTGAAGTCCCCTCGATCCGGTCATTGTCGAGATCGGCGATAACGTCGTGGAAGATGGCAAATAGTCGTCGGCGGACCTCTTCAAGTTCCTCCGGCGTGGCCGCCTGTTCCGCCTCATCCACCAGAGCGGCGATCTGAAGGTTGTAGCGGTCGGCGCGGTTCTTGCGCGCATTCGACAGCCAGTTGCGCGCCTGCCAGAGCCCGGAAGCGACCAGCACCAGCAGGGAAATCGCCACGCCGATGGGCTCAGCGTATTCGACGAGCAGTGGCGGCTTATCGCGCTGGAAATAGCTTTCCGCGCCGGGGTGCACACCGATGGTGAGCCGCTGTTGCGGCGTCGGCTGGGAGATGAACGCGGCCTGCCGGTTCCCCTCGACCATCTGCTGGCGCCGCTCGAACAGCGTCGTCACGATCGCGGCTGCAGTATCGTCGGGCAGTGCCCTGTTGGCCACCAGAAGCGCATCGACGCCCAGAACGTCGATCGTCTCGGGCGGCACCGGCTTGTCGCCGGAATAAACGCCCTTCGGCACCTCAACCCGTGTCAGGGCCGGATTGAACAGCGCCATGGCCTGCGCCTGGTCCAGCCCGAGAAGCTGTATGTCCGCGGCGCGAATGCTTTCGGCAATGGTTTCGTTGCCCAGCGCCATGATGACGAACAACGCATCAACTTCGCCGGCTTGCAGTGCCGCCAGGCCGTCTTGCAGCGCCCCCGGAACGATGGTGACTTCAGCCGCAGGCACCTGGTAGTGCTGCAGCAGGTCAAAGAAGGCGATATTCGACCCCGAGCCTGCAGGCATCACCGCAACGCGCTTGCCCGCGAGGTCGGGCACGTCCCCAATGCCGGCATCGCCACGCGCGAGAAGATGGAAGACTTCGGGGTAGAGACGCGCGATCAGTTTCACCTCGCCGGAGAGCGCCGTGTTGCTCTGCACGAGGCCAAGCGTGTCGGGATTTAGCGCAACCCGCCGGGCGTTCTCGGCGGCTCCGCCGCTCTGGACCACGCGCGCTTCGAGAGGCGGATCCGCCTGCCCGAGCGCCTCCGCAATGACCTGCCCGAGCGCGAAATAACTGCCGCCCTCCGTGCCTGTCGTCAGGGTCACCCGTTCCACGCCGCGGCCCGCAGCAAGCGCGTAGATCAGGGCGATGAGCAGAACGACGCCGACGCCGATACCCACCGGCAACCACCGCCACACCCCATCCGATGCCGGCCGGAGGCCCTCCGCGATCCGTGTGAGCCGTTCAAGCGCGGGATTTTCGCGGGGCATCGACCAGTCTCCAGGCGCCCCTAGACGAGACGGCTGCGCTCGACCGCCGCCTCGATGAAAGAAGCGAACAGTGGATGCGGCTCGAACGGGCGCGACTTCAGTTCAGGATGGAATTGCACGCCGATGAACCACGGGTGTTCGGGGATTTCGACGATCTCGGGCAACAGCCCGTCAGCGGACACCCCGGTTATCTGCAGGCCCGCGCCCTCCAGCACGTCGCGGTAGTGCATGTTGACCTCATAGCGGTGGCGGTGCCGCTCGGAAATCTCGTCGGCGCCATAGATCTCCGCGACGCGGCTGCCTGGCTCCAGCACGGCCTCGTAAGCGCCAAGCCGCATAGTGCCGCCCAGATCGCTCGTCTCCGCGCGTCGTTCCAGTTCATTGCCGCGCATCCATTCGGTCATCAGCCCGACAATGGGAATTTCGGCCGCGCCGAACTCGGTGGAGTTGGCGCCTTCCAGGCCGGCGAGGTTCCGCGCGACCTCGATCACCGCCATCTGCATCCCGAAACAGATACCGAAATAGGGTACGCCACGCGTCCGCGCGAATTTTGCCGCGGCGATCTTGCCGGCCGCGCCGCGTTCGCCAAAGCCGCCGGGGACGATGATGCCATTAACGTTTTCGAGGAACGGTGCGGGATCCTCCTGCTCGAACACCTCCGCTTCGATCCACTCGATGTTGACATGCACGCCGTTGGCGATGCCACCGTGGACCAGCGCCTCCGTTAACGATTTGTAGGCATCGCGCAGTTCGGTGTACTTGCCGACGATTGCGATGGTCACATCGCCGTCCGGATTGGCGATACTGTGTGAAATGCGCTCCCAGCGCCTCAGATCGGGTGCGGGTGCGCCGTCGATGCCGAAAGCCTCCAGGACCGCCGCGTCCAGACCCTCGTTGTGATAGGCGACAGGCACGTCATAGATGCTGTCCACGTCTAGTGCCTGGATCACCGCTTCTTCGCGGACATTACAGAACAGCGCGATCTTGCGCCGCTCATCGGCCGGCACTTCCCGGTCGGCGCGGCACATGAGGATATCCGGCTGGATGCCGATGGAGCGGAGCTCCTTGACCGAGTGCTGGGTCGGCTTGGTCTTCAACTCCCCGGCCGCACGGACGTAGGGTAGCAGTGTCAGGTGGATGAAAATGGCGTGTTCTGGAGGCAGCTTGATCGCAAGCTGACGGATCGCCTCGAAAAACGGCAGACCCTCGATGTCGCCCACGGTGCCGCCGATCTCGCACAGGACGAAATCGACGCCGTCATTGCCCTCGACGATGAAGTCCTGGATGGCGTTCGTCACATGCGGGATCACCTGCACCGTGCCGCCGAGAAAGTCACCGCGGCGCTCCTTGGTTATGATGTCGGAGTAAATGCGCCCTGTGGTGACATTGTCCGCCTGACTGCACGGCACGCCCGTGAAGCGCTCGTAATGGCCGAGGTCGAGGTCGGTCTCGGCCCCGTCATCGGTGACGAACACCTCGCCGTGCTGGAAGGGGCTCATCGTGCCCGGGTCGACGTTGAGATAGGGGTCCAGCTTGCGCAGCCGCACGGTATAGCCGCGGGCTTGCAACAACGCGCCGAGAGCCGCCGAGGCCAGCCCCTTGCCCAAAGAGGAGACCACGCCGCCGGTGATGAAAATGTATCGCGACATGAAGCTGCAAATTACACGCGCACGCCCTCACGCGAAGCGCGCGCGTAAGCCTTTCCACAAGCGCGACGCGCCCCCGGCCGGAAGCCGTCACCTATTCTGGGCGCGGGACTTCCGGTTCGGCCGGCGGCACGATCGGCTGGAGATCAGGTAGTGACGGCGCAGAAGGCTGACCCTCCGTTGCCGGGGTATCGCCAATCGTCGGGCCGGTTGCCCGGAGTTCGGCCAGCACCGTAAGCGCAATGCTCGTGGCGAAGAACGCCGCGGCAAGATAGGCCGTCGTCCGGCTCAGCACGTTGCCGGAGCCGCGCCCGGACATCATGCCACCGCCTCCGCCGCCGATACCGAGCGCACCGCCCTCGGAACGCTGCAGCAGAATGATCGCCACCATGGCGATACAGATCATCAGGTGAATGACCAGAATGAATGTGATCATCGTCTATCCAACGCGGTTCGTGCTCGCGCAGCTTCCGCTCAGCCCTGTTCCTTCGGGCCTCGGGCGGGCGGCGGCGGCGTCTCGTTTCGGGTCACGCCGGTTCCGCTGTCTTTCGCCGGGGGCTTCTGACCGGGGACCGGCGGCATCACGTCCAATCGGCGCGGCACGTCGGCCGCGTCCACCGGCAACGCCGCGAACTCTTCGGGACAGCGGAATTTGAGCGCTTCTTCAATCCGGATATATCGGTGAATAAGGTCGAGCTGCGGCTGCGTCAAGTTTGCCTGCGCCCAGTCTGCCCCCTTAAGATAATGATCGCGCACGCCCAGCCGGATCAATGTCTGGCGCTCTCCGGAATAGCGTTCGCAGGCCGCCTGGGTCAGCGGCAGCGCCGCGACCGACGATGCGCCGAGGCCCGCCCCCAGGGTTAATGCCGCCAGTGCCGCCGCCCCCCGCTTGCAGATCATGGTGACACGTGATCCTGCGCGCTGGTCATCGAGCTTTGCGGCTGCGGCTGCGCCGATGCGATCGCCAGCAGGCTGTCAGCCTTCAGGCTTGCCCCGCCCACGAGCGCACCGTGCACGTCCATCGCGCTGAGCACCATCGCGGCATTGTCCGGCGTCACCGACCCGCCATAAAGAATGCGGAAACCGGCCGAAGCTTCGCCGCCCAGAACGCTTCCCAGCTCCTGCGCAATGAAATTGTGCGCCTCGCCAATCTCTTCGCGGGTCGGCGTCTTGCCCGTCCCGATGGCCCAGACAGGCTCGTATGCGACGATGGTGTTGCGCCGCGTCGCGCTGGCCGGAACCGAGCCGTGGAGTTGCCGCCGCAGCACGTCGAAGGTCAGCCCGAGGCGCCGCTGCCCTTCCGTCTCGCCAACGCAGATGATCGCTTGCAGGCCGGCGCGATAGGCGGCCCGCGCCTTGTCACGCACGTCCCTGTCGCGCTCACCGTGATAGCTGCGGCGCTCCGAGTGACCGAGGATCACGGCACTCGCCCCGGCATCGGCCAACATCTCGGCCGAAACGTCGCCGGTGTAAGCACCGGAGATTTCGGTGTGGCAGTCCTGCGCGCCGATCTGAAGTTCGGACTCGCTGGCAATGTGCGAAAACGCCATCACGAGCGTCAGGGGCGGACAGATCATCACCTCGGCGCTGGGCGATCCCTGTTCCCCCAATCCGTTAATCAGCTTGTGCAACTCGCCGGTCGCAGAACGCAGGCCGTTCATTTTCCAGTTACCGACGATGAGCGGCTTCGTCGAGATCATAACGTCTCCGCCTTCTGGTTAAGCGCCAAGGGGTGTAACACGCACTTGGGGCGGCGGCTAGATCAAAGGATGACCCGGTTAACGACCCCGCTGCGCCTGATCCATGCCGCGCCTTATAACGCAGCGCAACGGAATTTGGTTTCTTAATACGCCGCCGCGCCTGGAGTCGCCACCCCTCCGCCGCCTTCAAAAATAACAGCGGGCGAAAGAACGGGTTTACCTTGCGGGCGCCCTTCACCACTCCTATTGTACCTGCCAAACAGCGACGCAGCGCATTCTGCGAGCGTCTTGATCAATAACGAATTTCGCCCATCATGCTCGACAATATCAGGAAGAACGCCAGCGGCTGGCTCGCCAAAATCCTCATCGGCTTGTTGATCGTCAGTTTCGCGGTCTGGGGGCTCGCCGATCAGTTCAGCGGGGGTAACACGCAGGTCCTCGCCAAGGTCGAGGGCCAGGAAATCCCGCTGGAGCAATTTCGTCAGGCCTACCAGAACCAGATCAACGCACTGAGCCGTCAGCAGGGCGAGCGCATCACCACGCAGGAAGCGCGCGAAGCCGGGCTGCCGGACATGGTTCTGGAGCAGATCGTTAACGCCGCGCTGCTGGATGCACACGCGCGCCGGCTCGGCCTTAGCGTCTCGGATGAGGCAGTCACGCAGAGCGTTGTGCAGAACCCGCTGTTTCGCGATGCCTCCGGCGAGTTCAGCCGAGCCCAGTTCGAGCGCGTGTTGCAGTTCAGCAATCTCTCCGAGGCGGCCTTGCTGGCCCAGGAGCGCGACGCGCTGGTGCGCAGCCAGGTGGTGGAAACCGTCAGCCAGACGCCAGGGGTGCCGGACACGCTGGTCGCGGCGATGAACCGTTATCAGAATGAGACGCGGGTGATCACGTATTTCAATGTCGGCCCCGAGGCGATCGAAGAGCGGCCCGAACCGACAGAGAGCAAGCTGCGCAGCTATTACGACGATAACACCGACCGGTTCCTGGCGCCCGAGACGCGCGAGGTCGCCGTTCTCGACGTCACCCCTGCTGCGCTTGTAGACCGTGTAGATGTGACCGACGATCAGGTACGTGCCGATTACGAGGCCCGGCGCGATCAGTATGTCCAGCCGGAGCGCCGCGACATTCAGCAGATCGTGTTCCCGGACCTGCCGGCGGCACAGGCGGGCTATGAGGCGCTGCAATCGGGTACGGACTTCATGGCGGTCGCCAAGCAGCAGGGCATGAGCGAAGCCGACACCGAGCTTGGCACGCTGACCAAAGCCGATATCCCGGATGACAAGATTGCACAAGCCGCCTTCGCCCTGGAGGAAGGGGCCTATTCAGAGCCGGTCGAAGGCTCGTTCACGACCGTCATTCTCAAAGTCAATGAAGTGATGCCGGGCAAGAGCCGGAGTTATGAAGAGGTCAAGGACGAGATCCGCCAGGAGTTGACCGAACGTGCTGCCGCCGAGCGCATCATCGACCTGCGCGGCGCCATCGAGGACGAACGCGCAGCCGGGGCGCCGCTCTCGGAAATCGCGGAAAAGTTCGAGTTGCCCTACAAGACCGTTACCTTGGACCGCTCGGGCGATGCGCCGGATGGGAGTACCGCACCGCACCCGGCGGATCTCGCCCAGTTCCGTGAGGCGGTGTTCGCCAGCGACGTCGGCATCGACGAGGAGCTCATCGAGAAGCCCGGAGGCGGCCTGCTCTGGTATGAGGTGCTGGCCATCAATCCGGCGACCGAACGGCCCTTCGCCGAGGTCAAGAACGAAGTGGAAGAAGCCTGGCGGGCCGATCAGCTGCGCCAGGCGATCGTGGCCAAGGCGGATGCGCTGGGGGAAAAGGCCCGCGCGGGCAAGCCCATGGAACAACTCGCGCAGGAAGTCGGGGCCGAGTTGTCCCGGACCGACGCGATCAAGCGGAACGCGCGTGTCAGCGATCTGAGTTCGGCAGCGGTCGGACGCGCCTTCACGCTGCCGCGCGAAGGGGTGGCAACGGCGTCTGCGCCGAACGCGCCGGCCCAGTCGGTCTTCAAGGTCAAGGAGATCAAAACGCCCGCGCCGCCGACAGGCGAGGAGGCCGAGCAGTTGCGCACCGCGCTGAGAAACGGCATCGATAACGACCTGGCACAGCAATACCTGAGCGGTCTGCGCACCAGCTTCGACTATACCGTCAACCGCGAGGTTCTGAACCAGACCTTCGGGCTGTAGTCGCCGCACTGCGCGCCGCGTTTCCCGATCACTCCAGCCGCTTCGGGCCTGAGCCATGAATTTCGCGCCGGATTTCGAGTCCTTCGAGGCCACCTACAAGGCTGGCGCGCCACAGGTCGTCTGGACGCGGCTCGTGGCCGATCTGGAGACACCCGTCTCGGCAATGCTGAAGCTGTGCGGCGACGACCCCAACACTTTCCTGCTGGAGTCTGTCGAGGGCGGCGCCGCGCGCGGGCGCTACTCCATCATCGGCATGGCGCCGGATGCGATATGGCGCGCCAATGGCAACAAGGCGGAAATCAACACGCGCGTCCAGCGCGACCCCGACGCCTTCAAGGCCTGCCCGGGTGGAACGCTGAAGGCGCTGCGCAACTTCCTTGAGACCTCGCGCATCGAACTGCCTGAGGGTCTGCCGCCAATGGCCGCCGGCGTGTTCGGTTACATGGGCTATGACACCGTCCGCCTGGTCGAAGACCTGCCCGACAACCGGCCCGACCCCGTCGGCACGCCCGACGCGATGCTGCTGCGTCCGACGGTCATCGCGGTGTTCGATAACGTGAAGGACGAGATCATCATCGTCACGCCGGTGCGCCCGGACAGGCGGCTTGCCGCGAAAACGGCCTACGCCCGCGCCTGCGACAGGCTTAGCCAGGCGGTAGACACGCTGGACAGCCCCCTGCCCCACGCGCCCGGTCCGGATGACGAGATCGCCGCGATGCCGCCGGAGACGTCAAACGTTACGCCGGAGCAGTATCAGGACATGGTCCGCCGCGCGAAGGACTACATCGCGGCCGGCGACATCTTTCAGGTGGTGCTGAGCCAGCGCTTCGAGACACCCTTCTCACTACCGCCTTTCGCGCTTTACCGCGCGCTGCGCCGGGTCAACCCTTCCCCCTATCTCTATTATCTCAATTTCGGCGATTTCGCCGTTGTAGGCTCCAGCCCGGAAATCCTCGTGCGCCTGCGCGAAGGCCAGGTCACGATCCGCCCGATCGCCGGCACCCGCCCGCGCGGTCAAACGCCGGCGGCCGACCAGCACAACGCCGAAGATCTGCTCGCCGACGAGAAGGAGCGCGCCGAGCATCTGATGCTGCTCGATCTGGGACGTAACGACGTCGGCCGTGTCGCCGCGCCTGGAACCGTGCGCGTCACTGACAGTTTCTTCCTGGAATACTATAGCCAGGTGATGCACATCGTCTCGAACGTTACCGGCAGGCTAGCGGCCGAGCATGACCCCATTGACGCCCTGATGGCGGGCTTTCCGGCAGGGACCGTGTCCGGCGCGCCGAAGGTCCGCGCCATGGAGATCATTGATGAGCTGGAGCCGGACAAGCGCGGCATCTATGCCGGCTGCGTCGGCTACTTCACCGCCGACGGCGACATGGACACCTGCATCGTGCTGCGGACTTCCATCGTCAAGGACGGGAAGATGTATGTGCAGGCCGGTGCCGGAATCGTGGCGGACTCCGTGCCGGAGTCCGAGCATACCGAATGTGTCAACAAGGCCAAGGCGCTGTTCCGCGCCGCGGACGAAGCCGTACGATTCGCCAGCCAGGGTCAGCGCGGTCAGTAGAGCAGCACCGCACAGCCATTTACGCGTGGATAATCACACGATCTTCAAATCTCCGTCCGCGCAGCATCAAAATCTGGAAATTTCAACACTTGGCGTCTAGGGTCTGGCGGTAACTGGCGCTTGCGCCGGATCCTCTCCGCACCGACATACGCCTGAAAACAAACGTATCCCGACCAGAAGGACTTCAGGGGAGCGAAATGCGCAGGGTTTCTCTTTATCGTCATGCGAAATCGAGCTGGGATGATCCGACGCTTGAGGATTTCGACCGGGGCTTGTCAAAACGCGGCCAGAAATCTGCGCCGGCGATGGGCGGTTTTATCAGCGAAGAGGGCCTGAAACCCGATCTTGTCCTGTGCTCTCCCTCTCAGCGCACGCGTGACACCTTCGAGCTGACTTTCGGCGAGGACCACGCACCCGAACTGCGCTTTGACGAGCGGCTCTACCACGCCAGCAGCGCGACGATGCTTGACCTCCTGCGCCATCTGCCGCCGGAAATGCGGCACGTGATGATCCTTGGCCACAATCCGGGCCTGCATGCGCTCGCCCTCGACCTGTTCAGCCAGGGCGAGTCGGACGCCGTCGAGGCGATCTGCCGGAAGTTTCCCACCTGCGGGCTCGCCGTTATCGACGTTGAACTGGACGACTGGCGGGCACTGGGTGTCGGCGAGGGTTATCTGCGCCTGTTCATGACGCCGAAACTGCTTCCTGAGCGCGCCGAACTCCCGGTTTGAGGTGTTTGCTTCAGTTGCGCGGACCGGACAGACGGCTATAGTGGGCGGCATGATCACGCTGATAGATAACTACGACAGCTTCACCTATAACCTTGTCCATTATTTTGCCGATCTCGGGGTCGATTGCCGGGTCTACCGCAACGACAAGATCGGTGTGGAGGAGGTGCTGGCGGAAGGCCCGGGCGCGATCGTGCTGTCGCCCGGCCCATGCGATCCCGACCGCGCGGGCATCTGCCTCGACCTGATCAAGGCTGCGACGGGGCGGGTCCCGCTTCTGGGTGTGTGTCTGGGTATGCAGGCGCTGGGCCAGGCCTTTGGCGGTCATGTGGTGCGCGCACCGATGCTCATGCATGGCAAGCGCTCCACGGTCACGAATAACGGCAGCGGGCTCTTCGCCGGGCTGCCGCCACGCTTCGAGGCGACGCGTTATCACTCGCTGATCGTTGATGCCGACACGCTGCCCCAGACGCTTCGGGCGACCGCGCATACAGAAGACGGCATTGTCATGGCCCTGGAGCATGTCGAGCATCCGCTCTACGGCGTCCAGTTCCACCCGGAGAGCATCGCGTCGGAGTACGGCCACGCGATCCTGGCGAATTTCCTTGGGCTGGCGGGCATCAACTGGCACCCCGTCAAGTCGGGACTTGTCCTGCCTCACGATGTGACGCAAGCGGCGCAACCGGCGGCCTGAGACGACCTCTCAAGACCGGCGCAGAGGGACCACGCGCAATGCAGAACACGCCTGAAGATTTCAAACCGTTTCTCCAGCAGGTCTCCGAAGGCACCCCGCTGACAGCCGAACAGGCCGGCGAGGCGTTCGGCCTGATGATGGCCGGCGGCGTGCCCGAGGCGCAGATCGCCGGCTTCCTGATGGCACTGCGCGCGCGCGGCGAAACGGTTGACGAGATCACCGGCGCGGCCACGGCGATGCGCGCGAAGATGAAGCGCGTCACGGCCCCCGAGGGCGCGATGGACATCGTGGGCACGGGCGGCGACGCGAAAGGGACGCACAATGTCTCAACCTGCACGGCCTTCGTCGTCGCGGGTGCCGGCGTGCCAGTCGCCAAGCATGGCAACCGCGCGGTGTCCTCCCGCTCCGGCGCGGCCGATGTGCTGGAGCATCTGGGCGTTTGCATGGAGACCGCGCCGGACGCCCTAGAACAGGCGCTGGAAGAGGCGCGCGTCGGCTTCATGTTCGCGCCCGCGCATCACGCGGCGATGCGCCATGTCGCGCCCGCGCGCAAGGCTCTGGGCGTGCGAACGATCTTCAACGTGCTTGGGCCGCTGTGCAATCCGGCAAGCGTCAGCCGGATGCTTGTGGGCGTCTACGCGCCGGAGATGACGCGGCCGCTGGCCGAGGTGCTGGGGCGGCTCGGCGTCGACCATGCCTGGGTGGTCCATGGCCATGACGGGCTGGACGAGCTGAGCACCACGGGCGAGAGCGTCGTGGCTGAGCTGAAGGACGGCGCGGTGCGTGAATTCACGGTCACCCCGGAGGACGCCGGTCTGGCGCGCGCGCGGCTCGATGATTTGATTGGCGGCGATGCGGCGGAGAACGCCGACGCCATCCGCGCAACGCTCGCCGGCAGGAACAGCGCCCTGCGCGACATTGTCCTCCTGAACGCCGGGGCGGCGCTTGTCGTCGCGGACAAGGCCGGCAGCCTGCGCGAAGGCGTCGAACTTGCGGCCAACGCGATCGAGACCGGCGCGGCAACGGCGGCGCTGGAGAAGCTGGCCACCATCTGCGGAGCCACGGCAAATGTCTGATATGCTCGCGCGGATCATTGCCACGAAGCGCGAGGAGGTAACCGCGGCCAAGGCCGAGCGACCGCTGGCCGAATTGGAACGCGCCGCTGCGGACGCCGCGCCCGTGCGCCCCTTCGCCCAGGCGCTGGAGCGCGCACCTGGCTTCGGTCTGATCGCGGAGATCAAGAAAGCGAGCCCGTCAAAGGGCCTGATCCGCACGGATTTCGACCCGCCGTCCCTCGCCCGCGCCTATGAGGCCGGCGGCGCGGCCTGCCTGTCGGTGCTGACCGATGCGCCATGGTTTCAGGGCGCGCCGGAGCATTTGATCGCCGCGCGCGAAGCCTGCCGCCTGCCGGTGCTGCGCAAGGACTTCATGATCGACCCCTATCAGGTCGCCGAGGCGCGCAGCTGGGGCGCGGACTGCATCCTGCTGATCCTCGCGGCGATCGACGATACCCTCGCGCGCGAGCTTACCGAATCGGCCGGCCAATACGGCATGGACGTGCTGATCGAGGTGCACGACGAGAGCGAGCTTGAGCGGGCCGCTGCCCTGCCCGGCCGGATGATCGGCATCAACAACCGCGACTTGACGACCTTTGAGACGAGTCTCACTGTGAGTGAGCGACTGGCCGCGCACCTGCCCGCCGATCGCATCGGCATCAGCGAAAGCGGTATTGGCACGTATGACGACTTGGCACGGCTGGCGCAGGCGGGCATCCACACCTTCCTCGTGGGCGAAACGCTGATGCGCGCGGGCGACGTGACGGCGGCAACACGCACGCTCCTGACCGGCGCACCGGCGCAAGCCGCAGCAAGCTGACAGACCACCATGAGCGAGCCGAAACTCAGCCATCTGAACGCCCGCGGCGAGGCCAACATGGTCGATGTCGCCGAGAAGGATGTCACGAGCCGAACCGCGCGCGCCGAGGGCTTCGTGTCCATGCAGCCCGAGACGCTGGACCTGCTGGAGCGCGGTGAAGCGAAAAAGGGGGATGTGCTCGCGACCGCCCGCATCGCGGGGATCATGGCGGCCAAGCGCACGCCGGACCTGATCCCGCTGTGCCACGCGCTGGCGCTATCGAAGGTAAGCGTTGATTTCACGCCGAACCGCACGCCGCCGGGGCTGCACGTCACCTCTTACGTTAAGGTTCACGGCAAGACCGGCGTCGAAATGGAGGCGCTGACGGCCGTTTCGGTCGCCTGCCTGACCGTATACGACATGCTCAAGGCGGTTGATAAGGGCATGAGCTTTTCCGGTATTCGTCTGCTGGAAAAAACAGGCGGGCGCTCCGGTACCTATGTTGCGGAAGGGGGATGATAGCGCGCCGTGAGCCTGCTTCCCTTTGATGACGCGCTGGCCCGGATTCTGGACGGCGTCGAACCGCTCGACGCCGAGGAGGTTGACGTTGCCGATGCGGCGCGGCGCGTTCTCGCCGAGGATATTCACGCGCGTCTGACTCAGCCTCCGTTCGACGCCTCCTCTATGGACGGGTTCGCGCTACGCGCGGCGGACATAGCGGAAGTGCCAGCCAATTTGCGCCTCATCGGCGAGGCGGCCGCGGGCCACGGCTTCGATGGCAGCGTCGGCCCCGGGGAGGCGGTGCGCATCTTCACGGGCGGGCCCGTCCCCGAAGGCGCCGACACGGTTCTGATGCAGGAGAACGCGACGCTCGAAGCCGAAACGGTCACGGTCAACGAGGGCGCAGACAAAGGCGCAGCCGTCCGCCCGCGCGGCCAGGATTTCGCCGAGGGCGAGCGGCTGCTGCCCGCCGGCAAGCGGCTCAACGCGCGCGACGTGCTGCTCGCCGCCGCGGCCAATCATGCGCGCCTGCCCGTCCGCCGCAAGCCGCGCGTCGCCATCCTTGCGACCGGGGACGAGCTGGTGCCGCCCGGCGAAACACCGCGCCCTGACCAGATCATCTCCTCGGTTCCGACAGGCTTGAGCGCGATGCTGGAGGCCGCAGGCGCGGCCCCCAAGCGCCTGGGCATCGCCGAAGACACGCGCGAGAGCCTTGATGCGCACTTGGCAGAGGCGGCGGACACCGACTTGCTGCTGACGATCGGCGGCGCCTCGGTCGGCGAGCATGATCTGGTGCGGGAAGCGCTGATGGATGCCGGCTTCGAGATCGACTTCTGGCGCATCGCCATGCGCCCCGGCAAGCCGCTGATGTTCGGCACACGGGGTGAAACCCGCGTGATCGGACTGCCGGGCAATCCCGTCTCGGCCATGGTCTGCACGCGCGTCTTCGCCTTCCCGCTGATCGACGCGCTGCTCGGTGCCGATACCGGTCCCGAGCGCATGCGCCAGGCAACGCTCGACCGCGCGTTGGAGGGCAACGGGCCACGCAAACACTATATGCGCGCGCGCATGCGCATCGACCCCGATACCGGCGCGCTCAAGGTCGCCGCCCTGCCTTCCCAGGACAGCGCGCTGGTGGCCGCCCTTGCGAGCGCCGACTGCCTCATCGTCCGGGAGCCGCACGCGCCCGCGGCGCGGCCCGGTGACAAGGTCGATATTCTCCCGCTTGACTTCTGAACACACCCGTCCCTGCACTTGCAGAACACAACAGGAACAGGTATAGGTGTTCCTGATTTGTACATTTCTGCGGGATCTGCCGGATGTTGACCGAAAAACAAAAACAACTCCTCTTCTTCATCAATGACCGCATCCAGGAAAGCGGGGTGCCGCCGTCCTTCGATGAAATGAAGGAAGCCTTGGCGCTGCGGTCGAAATCCGGCATCCATCGACTGATCTCCGCGCTTGAGGAACGGGGTTTCATTCGGCGCCTGCCCCACCGGGCGCGGGCGCTGGAGATCCTCAGGCTACCGAACGAGACCGTGACCGAGATGCCGCGCTCAGAAGGTCAGGCGGCGCGAAAGGCGCGATCGCGCGGCTTGGGCGTCATCGAGGGCGGACAGGTGCGCAAGCCGGCGCTGGTCGAAAAGGATGACGCGCCCGTTTCCGTGCCCGTGATGGGACGGATCGCGGCGGGCGTGCCCGTCTCGGCGATCCAGAACCAGAGCCACAGCATTCAGGTCGCCCCGGAGATGCTTTCGCGCGGCGATCATTTCGCCCTGGAAGTCCGCGGTGATTCGATGATCGACGCCGGCATTCTCGACGGCGACATCGTGCTGATCCAGCAGACCCAGACGGCCGAGAGTGGCGACATCGTCGTGGCGCTCATCGACCGCGAGGAAGCCACACTCAAGCGTTTGCGCAGAAAAGGCAATTCGGTCGCGCTCGAAGCCGCCAACCCGGCCTACGAAACACGCATTTTCGGCCCGGATCGGGTAGAGATTCAGGGCAAGCTGATCGCGCTGATCCGCCAATATTGAGGGCGTCCTATCGCCGCCCGGTCCACGGTCGGACCCCACGCCATTCAGCTGCCGTGACGACGCGGAACCGGCGCTCGCCTTCACTCCCTTCGATATATATCGCATGAGCACCCCGCGCTTGCAGCTGCGCGTGGGTGACAACGACATCAGGCGCAGGACAAGGGGTACGCATCTCCAGACTTGTGACCACGATGTCAGCGAGCTTGCAGTCCTGCGCCAGCGCCGCGGCGTGCTTTGCCACCGAAAGCCGCGTGCCGCGGAGGTCCACAACACAACCACGCTCGTCGCAGTGGAACACCTCTGGGGCGCGCGCTGCCTCCGGCTCGCGCTGGTCGCCGTCGGCGGCCAGCCATTTCTCCAGGCTGTAGCTCCCCGCACGGCCCGGGATTGCGGCGAGTCGCCCATCCGCTCCGCGTACGGCAATGACCTGGCCGTCCCGGTCAATGAGCACATCCGGCTTGCTCCCCAGGCTGGTAAGCGCCAGCCCCGCGCCCAGCGCCGCCACCCCGGCATAACGCCAGCGACCGCGCCAGATCGCGAACCACAGGGCCCCCAGCGCGATCAGGTTGAGAGCAGCAATCGGGAAAGCCTCCACCGGTCGCACCGCACCGGGCAGCGCCGAAACCGCCTGGGCGATGTCGAGGACGACATCAATCCCCGCCCCCATCAGCTGCAGCGGCGCATCCGCCAGCCCGAATGGCACCGCGATCAGCGACAGGAGCGCGGCCGGCATTACCCACAGGCCGACAACAGGCATCGCGGCGACATTCCCGAGCAGGCTGTAGCTTGTGTAGGTGTGGAAATGAAAAGCGGCGATGGGCGCAACCGCCAGCCCGGCGATCATCGTCGTCATCCCGATCCCGCCGGCATAGCGCAACAGACCGACGCCCGCGCGTGCGGCCATGCCGGGTGACCCGCTCAGCTGCGCGCCGACACTGCGCAGCGGGTTGATCCCTCGCAGGCGCTCATAGGTAGCGATCAAAGCGGTTGCCGCCGCGAAGGACATCTGGAAGCTGACGTCCAGCAGGCTCTCCGGCCGCAACGCCAGAATCAGCAGCGCGGCGATCAGTACGTTGCGCAGAGTCAGCGCCGGTCGGTCGAGCATGACGGCAATCAGAAACACTGCCGTCATCAGGAAGGCCCGCTGGGTCGCGACCGAAGCGCCTGAGATGAGCAAATAGCCCAGCCCGCCGATCAGCGCGGCCAGCGCCGCCCATTTCTTGACGGGAAAGCGCAGCGCCAGCCCCGGCACCGCGACGAGCAAAAGCCGCACGGCAAAGTAGAGGGAGCCGGCCATGATCGCCATATGCAGGCCGGAGATGGCCAGCACATGCGCCAGACCGGCGCCGCGCATGGCCTCCTTCTCCGCTTCGGCAATACCGCCGCGGTCGCCGCTTATGAGCGCCGTGGCAACACCGGCAGCCGGCCCCGACAGCACCGCGTCAACCTGGGCGCCGATCGCCGCGCGCACGCGGTCCACCGCTGCCCAGACCTGCAGGTCGAGCGGCGGGGCCGGCCCTTCGGCCACAGTGATGTCCGACTTCGCGTAACCGACCGCGCCGAGGCCGAGAAAATAGGCCATGCGCGCAAAATCGAACCCGCCGGGATGCGTCGGTTCCGGCGGCGGGAGAAGGCCGGCCTTGACCGCGACCAGCGTTCCGATCGGCGGCGCCGTTTCGGCGTGAGTGCTGATGCGAACCACACGCGGCGTGGCCTCGGCGGCAAGCCCGTCGATCGCCCGCACGCGAATCGTCAGCCGGTTCTTCCGGTCAATCCGCTCTTCCCAGTTCGCGGCCCAGCCGGTAATCGCCGCGAAATCCATTTTCTTGGTCAGGACCGGCGCGGCCACGATATCGGTCCGCACTTTCGCCGCGAAGAAGCCGAGGGCAATGCAGCACATCGCGCCGCTCATGAGGAGTCCGAGCGCCGCATGGCGTGTCAGGAGACGCCACGCCAGCGCCATCACGACCAAGGCGGCGGCCAGCACCAACGGCGGCTCACTCGGCAGGGCGAAATAAATGCCGATGCCGCCGCCGAACAGCACCGGCACCCATAGGGCAAAGCGGCCTCGCTCTATCTCGATGAGCCGGTCAATCAGCCCGGGGCGCGGCACGGCAAATTCGGCTGAGGGCGCCCCCCAGCCGCCAGACATCTCCGCGGTCTCGCCTGCGCGCCGGGTCATGTTTCCCCCAAAATGCCCGTCCACCGACGGTCAGAGGCGCCGGTCAACTTAACCTTTGCGCGGGGCTGTGCTAGGTGACGGGCAAACTCGCGGCATTTAATCAAGGTGAGAAGTGATGAACAACACTGTCGTCACGCGCTTTGCGCCGTCCCCGACAGGCTTCCTGCATATCGGCGGGGCGCGCACCGCGCTGTTCAACTGGCTCTACGCCAAGGCAATGGGCGGCAAGATGCTGCTGCGCATCGAGGACACCGATCGCGCCCGCTCCACGCAGGAGGCCATCGACGCCATCATCGACGGGCTGACCTGGCTGGAACTGGACTGGGAGGGCGAGCCGGTCTCGCAATCGGCGCGTGCTGAGCGCCACGTTGAGGTCGCGGAGAAGCTGCTCGCCGAAGGCAAGGCCTATCGTTGCTACGCCTCGGCCGAGGAACTGGCCGAGATGCGCGAGAAGGCCCGCGCGGAAGGCCGCGCCCCCCGCTATGACGGCCGCTGGCGCGACCGCGACCCGTCCGAAGCGCCGGAGGGCGTCCCGCCCGTGATCCGCTTCAAGGCGCCGCAGGAGGGCGAGACCATCATTCAGGACCGCGTGCAGGGCGAGGTGCGCTGGTCCAACAAGGAACTGGACGATCTGGTGCTGCTGCGCGCCGACCGCTCGCCGACCTACATGCTCTCGGTCGTGGTGGATGATTACGATATGGGGATCACACATGTGATCCGCGGCGATGACCACCTCACCAATGCCGCACGCCAGACCCAGATCTTCCGCGCGCTGGGCTGGGAACCACCGGTCTATGCGCATGTGCCGCTCATCCACGGGCCTGACGGGGCCAAACTCTCGAAGCGCCATGGCGCGCTCGGCGTGGAGGCGTACCGTGCGATGGGGTATCTCCCGGCGGCGCTGCGCAACTATCTGGTACGGCTTGGCTGGGCCCATGGCGATCAGGAGATTTTCTCGACCCAAGAGCTGATCGAGCTGTTCGACCTCGATGCCATCGGCCGCTCGCCCGCGCGCTTCGACTTCACCAAGCTGGAAAGCGTCAACGCGCATTACATCCGCCAGACGCCAGATGACGAACTGGTGCGGCGTATCCGCGAGACGCTGCCAGAGCTGGACGGCGTATCCGACCTGGCCGGCAAGATCGACGCAGACGGCTGGGACAGGCTGAAACAGGCCATGCCGGGGCTGAAACCGCGCGCCAAGACGCTCGTGGAGCTGATGGACACTGCGCGCTACCTGTTCGCGGAGCGCCCGCTGGAGATGGACGCCAAGGCCGAGAAGCAGCTCACGCCAGAAGCGCGCCAGCATCTCGCCGCGCTGAAGGAGCGGTTCGCCGCAGTTGAGGATTGGTCGGCCGAGCTGCTGGAGGAAACGGTGCGCACCTACGCCGAAGAAGCAGACGTGAAGCTCGGCAAGATCGCTCAGCCGATGCGGGCCGCGCTCACGGGCCGGACGGTCTCGCCGGGCATCTTCGAGGTCTTGGAGGTGCTTGGCCGGGACGAATCGGTGGCCCGGTTGGCGGATCAGGCGGCCGCCTGAGGGGCGGACGAATGCCCCGGACAACGGGACGTGACCCCGTACAGTCGGCGCTGATATTGCCGCACTGCAAAAAACGCGCTAGCAAATGGTTCCATAATCGGCGGCCGCGTGACACGCTGTCGGGTGTTCCACCCGCGTCGCGGCCAGACCGCGTGCCGGTTCCTGCCTCCCGGCGGGAATGAGGTTTCACATCCCAGGAGCGTGATAATGAGCCATTCCGATTCCAAACATCCCGGTGCCAACGGCGGTGCGCAGTATAAAGGAAACGCCAAGCTTTCCTTTGAGGACACCGAGCTGGAATTGCCGGTGATGTCCGGTACGGTTGGACCGGATGTCGTGGACATCACGAAGTTCTACCGCGACTCCGGCATGTTCACGTTCGACCCAGGCTACACCTCGACCGCAAGCTGCAAGTCCGGCATCACCTACATCGACGGAGACAAGGGCGAGCTTCTCTATCGCGGCTACCCCATCGACGAACTGGCCGAACAGGGCGACTTCCTCGAAACCTGCCACCTGCTGCTGTACGGCGATCTGCCGACGCGCGAGCAGTACGAGGATTTCGAGAACCGCGTCACCTACCACACCATGATCCACGAGCAGATGAGCCGCTTCTTCACCGGCTTCCGTCGGGACGCACACCCGATGGCGATCATGGTGGGCGTCGTCGGTGCGCTCGCGGCGTTCTATCACGACTCCACGGACATCAGCGACCCGATGCAACGGGACATCGCCGCCCTGCGCATGATCGCCAAGATGCCGACGATCGCCGCGATGGCCTACAAATACTCGATCGGCCAGCCCTTCGTATATCCGCGCAACGAGCTGAATTACGCGCACAACTTCCTCTACATGTGCTTCGCGGTACCGTGTGAGGAATACAAGATCGACCCGGTGCTGGCGCGCGCAATGGACCGCATCTTCATCCTCCACGCGGACCACGAGCAGAACGCCTCGACCTCCACGGTACGCCTGGCCGGCTCCTCCGGCGCCAACCCCTTCGCCTGCATCGCTTCGGGTATTGCCTGCCTCTGGGGCCCGGCGCATGGCGGCGCGAACGAGGCCGCGCTTAACATGCTGCAGGAGATCGGCACGGTCGACCGCATCCCGGAATATATCGACCGGGCCAAGGACAAGGACGATCCGTTCCGCCTGATGGGCTTTGGCCACCGCGTCTACAAGAACTATGACCCGCGTGCCAAGGTCATGCAGAAAACGGCGCGAGAGGTGCTGGACCTTGTGGGCGTGCAGGACGATCCGCTGCTGCAGGTGGCGCAGGAGCTGGAAAAGATCGCGCTCGAAGACCCCTACTTCGTCGATCGCAAGCTCTACCCGAATATCGACTTCTATTCGGGCATCACGCTGAAGGCTCTGGGATTCCCCACCTCGATGTTCACCGTGCTGTTTGCCATTGCCCGTACCGTCGGGTGGATCGCTCAGTGGAAGGAGATGATCGCCGATCCAGACCAAAAGATCGGCCGGCCGCGCCAGCTTTACATCGGCCCGGCGCGCCGGGACTACGTGCCGATCCAGGACCGCTGAGCCTCACCCCGCCAGCGGCTCGGCGCCCGCCGCTTCGGCCCTCCCGCCGGCGAGGATTCGCAAGCTCACCTCGGCGGCGCGGGCGCTGGGCTCATCGCCGGGTGCGCGCAGGATCGACCGCACCCGGGCGACCGCTTCGCGCTGGCGGGCGCGCTCGGGCGTCTCCGAGAGCAGCGGCGCGAGCGCGGCGCTCAGCGTCTCCGGATTGCAGTCTTCCTGAATGAATTCCGGGAAGGCGTTGTCCTGGAGAACGAGGTTGGCCAACACGATCGACGGAACGCGGAGCAGGAACCGCAGGGAAGCCGCCACGGCATCCACCTTGTAACCGACAACCATAGGGGTTCCAGCCAGCCCGAGTTCGAGCGTCACCGTCCCCGACGCCGCCAGCGCCGCATCAGCCAGCCGGAATGCGCGGAATTTGTCTTCCGTCCCTTCCGTGATGTGCGCCGGAACTGGCCAGTCGGCCAGCGCCGCCTCGATCTGGGGACGCAGCGTGGATACCGCCGGAATGATGACCTGCGGTTCAAGGCCCTGCGCGCGCAACCGCGCGACGGTCTCGCCAAACGGGGCCATCAGCCGGCGCACCTCCGTTTGGCGGCTGCCGGGCAGCACCAGCAGCACCGGGTTGCTGCGGTCGATCCCGAGTCGCTGGGCAAGCGCTTCCGGTTCAAGCGAGCGGATCCAGTCATCCTGCTCCACAAGCGGATGCCCGACATAGGTGCAGGGCGGCCCGCCCAGGCGGGCATGCGCCTCCGGCTCGAACGGCAACAGGGCCAGCACGTGATCCACATATGCCCGCATCTTGCGCGCGCGCCCCGGCCGCCACGCCCAGACTGTCGGCGAGACATAATCAATGATCGGAATGTCGGGACATTTGCGCCGGATGCGCTTGGCGATCGGATGGGTGAACTCGGGGCTGTCGATGATAACGACCAGATCAGGCGCAGCGGCGACCGCCGCATCCACCGTTTGATAGACCCGGCGTACCAACTGCGGCAGGCGCTTCAGAATGGCGAGCGGGCCCATCACCGCGACGTCCGACAGCGGGAACAGGCTTCGCAGCCCCATCTCCGCCATCTCTTCTCCCCCGACACCCGAATAAACCAGAGGCGTATCACTGCGCGCATTAAGCGCGGCCATCAGCTTAGCGCCGAGTGCATCGCCGGAGTGCTCGCCGGCAACGATGAAGATGTGACGCGAGCGCGGTTTCACCGCCTGGGTCCTTCTGGTCTGGGCGCGCGGTTAATCCGCCGCCATTTTCGCTGACACCAAGGTGTCTGCAACGGCTTCGCGGCCTTCAGCCTCCGGGTCGATCCCTATCACGAAAAGCCCAAGCCTGTCCGCCGTCTCGACAAGCGTTTGTGGCTCTGCCAGCAGCACCTGACCCTGCGCCACGGCGATCCCCGCCAGCCCGGCTTCGGCGGCCAGTTCGGCTGTGCGCGGCCCGATCGTGGGCATATCCACGCGCAGTTCCTGCTCGGGCTTCGGCGCCTTGACCAGCACGCCGTGACGGTGCGACAGCCCCCACTGCCGCAAGCCTGCGCAGCGGCGCAGCATCTCGTCGGTGCCTTCCGCCGCCTCCACCGCCAGAACATAACCGCGCGCGGCAACCACCCCCTGCCCGACATCATGCGGGCCGAGCGCGCGCAGGACCGCGAGCGCCTTGGCGATGTCCTGTCGGTCTGCTGGGCAGGGCGTCGCGCGGGTCATGCGGCCCGCTGGCGCGGTCAGGTCGGTCGCAATCTCGTGCGCGCCGCGCACGACGAAGCCATGATCCTCGAAAAACCGGACAACCCGGCTAAGAACGGCATCGTCCCCGCCCCGGGTGAGGCGATAGATCTGCGGCGCGTATCGGATCAGGCCGGCGTCAATGCTGATCGAGGTGAGCTTCGGCCGGCGCACACCGCCAACGATCACGATCTCGCGGCAACCGTTCTGGCGCAGCAGCCGCAGCATTCGGCCGACCTGACCCCATCGCATCCAGTCATGCGGAAATCCGGCAATGTCTGGCTCGGCGAGTCCCTGAAAGCCGAGAATATAGACGGCACGGCCCTGTTCGCGCGCGTGCGTGGCAATATGGAGCGGGAGGGTGCCGGCACCCGCAATGATTCCAAGCGGTTGGGCATCCTCTTCGGTGCCGCTCATCGGACCATGACCTCAGACCGCCGATATGCCCGCGTTCTGACGCGGCATGCACAGCGCCCGGCCCGATTCGGTGCGCGCGAAGCTGACGATCTGCTGAACATGCGGATCCTCGCCAAATTCCGCCTCAACCGCGTCCAGCCGCTCGGAAAGCGTGCCTTCGTCCGCGAACATGATCCGATAGGCTTGGCGCAGACGATGTATCTGCTCGCGGGAAAAGCCGCGGCGCTTCAGCCCCACGACGTTCAGCCCAGCAAGCCCGGCCCGATTCCCCAGCGCCATGCCGAATGGGATGATGTCGTTCTCCACGCCCGACATGCCGCCGATGAAGGCGTGGGCGCCTATGCGGACGTGCTGGTGCACCGCGCACAGGCCACCAAGGATGGCGTTGTCTTCAACCGTGCAATGTCCGGCCAGCGTGGCGTTATTGGCAAAGATCACGTTGTCACCAACCATGCAGTCATGCGCTACGTGGGCGCCGACCATGAACAGGTTGCCATTGCCCACCCGCGTCAACATGCGCCCGGATTCCGTGCCGGGGTTCATCGTGACGTGTTCGCGGATGACGTTGTTGCTGCCGATTTCCAGCCGGGAGTCCTCTCCCCGGTATTTGAGGTCTTGAGGAGGCGTCCCGAGGGCGGCGAAAGGTGACACTGTCGTGCCCTCGCCGATCGTCGTGTGGCCCTCGACGACCACATGGGACTGGAGTTGCACATTGCGGCCAAGCCTGACCTTCGGCCCCACGACACAGAAGGCACCGACGCGCACGCCCTCTTCCAGAACTGCGCCGGGCTCGACCACGGCCGAGGGATGAATGACGGGAGCGCCCTCTGATGCGGCGGCTGTCGCGGAAGATGTGGTCATGCTGGAGCCGGGCTCCCTGTTGCTGGTTTCACGTTATCGCTAGCCTAGCGCGACCATAACGGCACAAGAGCGCAGTGGTATGGACCGGAGTGCGCGAATAACCGCGGCACTCGGACCGCCATCGGGCATAAAAACCGGCTAGGTCGGCGCCTTGTCCGGCTCGACGATCATGGCGCTGATCTCGCCCTCGGCGACACTCTGGCCATCCACCCGGGCTTCCGCCCGGAAGCGCCAGACACGTCCCCGATTACGCATCTTTTGCACGTGATAATGAACGGTATCGCCAGGCGTGACAGGCCGACGAAACTTCGCCCGGTCGATCGACATAAAGTAGACCAGTTGCGGTTCGTAGTCGTCGCCCAAGCTCGCAACGCACAGCGCACCGGCTGTCTGCGCCATTCCCTCGATCAGCAGGACACCCGGCATCACCGGAAAGTCTGGAAAGTGGCCCTGAAAGAACGGCTCGTTGATCGTCACATTCTTGATGCCGATGGCGGAGTTATCGCCGTCCATCTCGATGATCCGATCCACCAGCAGAAACGGATAGCGGTGCGGCAGCAGCTTTAGCAGCCTCGAAACATCCGCCGTGTCCAGATGACGTGTCTCCGACGCTTCGTTCATTCCGTCACCGCTCCCAGCCGCCATTGGCCTCCGTCTCAACTCAATAACTGTTTCAACCGCGCGAGCGCCTTGCCCTTCAGCGTTTCTCCAAGCGCCTTGATCACCGCAATCTCGCGCGACCACTGCGCCACGGGTTTCGCCGGCGCGCCGCCCCAGCGCTCGCCCGGCGGGACCGAGTGCGTCACGCCGCTCATTGCGGCAATCTGCGCGCCCGCGCCGATACGGATATGGCCAGCGCAGCCGCACTGACCGCCTATCACGACAAAGTCCTCGAGCACCGTGCTCCCGGAGATACCGACCTGACCGGCGAGCACGCAGTGCCGACCGATCCGGACGTTATGGCCGATCTGCACGAGGTTATCAATCTTCGTTCCCTCGCCGATCACCGTGTCCGACAGCGCCCCGCGATCCACGGCGCTCCCTGCGCCGATCTCGACATCGTCCTGGATGATGACGCGGCCGATCTGCGGCACTTTCAGGTGCCCGTCCGGCCCCATGGCAAAGCCGAAACCATCCTGGCCAATCGCCACACCCGCATGGATCACGACCCGGTCGCCAACCAGCGCATGGATCACGCTTGCGTTCGGACCGACATAGGCGTCCCGACCGATCTTCACGCCATAGCCGATTGCCGCGCCTGCCGCAATGACCGTTCCTGCCCCAACCTCGGCTTGCGCACCGATCACCGCGCCGGGCTCGATAGAAGCCCCCTCTTCAATCCTGGCCGTGGGGTGGACCGGGCCGTCCTGCCCTTGGTAGACCAGCGGTCGACCGGCATCTGGGTAGAACAGGAACAGCGTACGGGCCAGAGCATGGTAGGGGCGATCGGTCAACAAGCCCACAGTATTTTCGGGCAACTTGTCCGCGAACGCCGGCCGCAGAAGGCAGGCACCTGCAGAGGTCGACCGCAACTCCGAGGCGTAGCGTCGGTTGTCGAGGAAAGAGATGTCGCCCGCTCCGGCCTCGGAAATCGGGCGCACATCCGTGATCTGCCGATCCCCTTCCGCCCCAGAGGCTAGCTCCGCCCCGACCCTCTCGGCGATCTGTGCGACCGAGAACGGGCCAGCTCGACGGAAGAATCCTCTGTGAGTCATGCTGTGCGATCTTGTCCCGCGATGGGTTGACCCCACCGCGGCGGTCCTGTTCTTTTTAGAACTTCGTCGTGGTGCCGAAGCCGAACACTTCCTCTTCGTCGAACTCCTCGCTTGTGATCACGTAGGAGAAATCCGCGCGAAGGGGCCCGACCGGCGAATTCCAGAGAACGCTGGCGCCCACCGAAGAGCGAATCGCTTCGCTGTCCTCGCAGCCTCCGGTACCGCCATTGTTGCAATCGGCGTCGGAAACGTCTGTTCCGAATACAGAACCGGCATCGGCGAACACAGCGCCGGACAGCCCGAGTTCATCCGGAATGAACGGGAACGGGAAGCGCAACTCCACGTTCGCCGCATAGAACGATTTCGCCCCCAACGCGTCACCATCTTGATCACGTGGACCAAGGCCTGTGCTTTCAAAGCCGCGGATCAGATTGCTGCCCTTGTAGAACGCATCCACTGAACGAACATCGTCGCCCGACACGCCTTCGATATGGCCACCGATGAGACGGCCGACGAGGGTGACACCATCCGACACCGGATAATAGCCGCGCGCTTCGGCCGTGGTGCGCAGGTAGTTGACACTGCCGCCGACACCCGCGAATTCCTGATTGAGGGCCAAATAGAGACCGTTCGTCGGGTTCCGCTTCAGGTTACGCGTGTCGTAAACGAGGCTGTATCCGACCGCGGAGATTTGAGACGTACCCTCTTCCAGGTCCGGTCGCGAAGTATCGACATCGTAAACCTCATCCTGAGTGAACGAATAGTTCGTCGTCAGAACGGTATCCTCCGCCACGAGGAAGCCGAAGCGTATGGCGCCGCCGGTTTTGCGGTTCTTGTAACCTCGATCACTGCTATCAGTGTAATCCAACTCCTTGTGGAACACGTCGAAACCGGCCGACATCTCGCGACCGAGGAAACGCGGCTCGGTGAAGCTAAGGTCGATCTGGGCGCGCTCGAAGCTGCCCGACAGTTTCAGCCGGACGAACTGGCCGCGTCCCATGAAGTTGCGCTCGGTATAGCTGACCTCGCCGACAACACCTTCCAGTGATGAGTAGCCGCCGGCGATACCGAACTCACCCGAGGCCTGCTCGACCACATTGATATTCAGGATCACGCGGTCCCGCGCCGACCCCTGCTCCTTCGAGATCTCGACCGTCTTGATATATGCCTTGCCCTGAATGCGCCTCTTGGACTGCTCGACAAGCTGACGGTTGTACGGATCCCCCTCGGCAAGGAGAAGCTCCTGGCGGAGAACGTACTCACGCGTCCGTACGTTGCCGTAGATATTGATCCGTTCCACGTAAATGCGCGGACCGCGCTCGATGACGAAGTTCACGTCGATGGTCAGCGAGATCGGATCGCGGTTGACCTGCTTGCGTACCCGGGCGAACGGGAAGCCCATCTTGGAGGCTTCAAGCGTCAGGTTCTCGGCGGTCTTGTCGACCTTCAGCCCGTTGAACGTATCTCCGGATTCGATAAGGAGCTCGTCCTGAAGCATGGCCGGATCGAGGCCCGGCAACTCCGACTGCAGCGTCACGTCGCCAAACGTATATTGCGGGCCTTCCTCCAGCGTGAAGGTGATGAAGAACCCTTCCCCGTCGGGATCGAGATCCGCCACCGCGGAAATGATGCGGACGTCGGCGTAGCCGTTTTCGATGTAGAACTTCCGCAACAGCGCGCGATCGAGGTTCAGGCGATCCTTGTCATAGACGTCTGTCGGCTTGAGAAAGCTCAGCAGGCTGGACTCTGTGGTCGAGATGACATCGCGCAGTTGACTGTCCGAAAACGCCTCGTTCCCGATGAACGTGATGCTCTGGACCTTGGTACTTTCACCCTCGTTGATCTCGAAGACCAGATCGACCCGATTGTAGGGGAGCTTGATGATCTTCGCCTCAACCTGCGCGTTGTAGTAGCCGGAGGCACGGTAAATTCTCAGGATGCGCTGCACGTCGGCCTGTGCCGCGGCGCGCGTGTACACTGAGCGGGGGCGGAGCTGAACCTCCTGGGACAGCGTGCTGTCGTCCAGTTCATCATTGCCCTCGAAAGCCACCTGATTGATGACCGGGTTCTCCACCACGGACACGGTCACGACACGGCTGCTGTAGCTGATGTTGACGTCAGCGAACAGGCCGGTGGCGAACAGCGCCTTGAAGCTGTCATCGGCGGCCTTGGCTGTATAGCGGTCCCCCACAGAGAATGTGAGGTAGGATTTGACGGTCTCCGGCTCCACGCGCTTGTTGCCGCTGACGCGGATGTCGGAGATCGTCTGCGCCGAGACCGATGCCTGGCCAACCGTGACATCCGCCGCCGTCACGGCCGCAAAGCTCAGCACCACGGACACCGCCAGAGCCGCGCACTTAACTATAAATTTCACCATCGACCTTTGTGCCCCTCGAAATCTCTTTTGCCCCCTCGCCCGTTCGCGGCTTCCCGCGCGCACGGACCCGACAGCTCAGTTCAAAAACCCGCGCTACACTAAGGCGTCTGTTTATGACTGCATAGTGGCACGGGGCCGGTGGTCAGAATTCTGCGTCCGAACGTGGCGCGGGGGCCACGAAGCCCGGACGCGGGCATGATACGCGAAACGCCAGGTTGTTCTTCTGACGGGCCGCAACCTTGTTGTCTCGCCGTTCGGTTGCAATTTCCCGTCTTATTCAATGAGTTGCATGACGTCGTTCCACGTGACGAAGATCATTAACATGAGAACGAGCGCCATACCAATGCGAAAGCCGATTTCCTGCGCCTTCTCGTTCAATGGCTTTCCACGTATGGCTTCTATGCCATAGAAGACCAGATGGCCCCCATCCAGCACCGGGATCGGGAACAGATTGATGAGCCCGATGCTGATGGAGATGATGGCGGTCCAGCGCAGAAGCTCCGGGATGCCGATCGACGCAACTTCCTTAGACATTTGCGCGATTCGCACCGGCCCGCCAAGCTGATCCGCCGAAGCCCGGCCACCGATCAGCTCCCCGATGAAGATGATCGGCTGCTTCATCCAGAACCAGGTTTCCTGGAAGCTCTGACCAACCGCCTCCAGGGGACCGTAGCTCTTCCTGATAACATCGCTCTGATCGGCCGCGCCGCGAATGCCGATACGCGCGATCTTGGCGCTGCCGAAGCGGCTTTCCGTCTCCACCAATTCCGGTGTCACGGTGAGGTTCACGCGCGCGCCATCACGCTGCACGACGACGTCGAGTGGCTGGTCCGCGCTCAGGCCGACAATGCGCACCATCTCCTGGAAGCTCTCGACCTCGTCGCCGTCGATGCTGAGAATCAGGTCCCCTGGCTGAAAGCCGGCGCGCTCCGCCGGGCTCTCGGCGACAACCTCGTCGACCCGCGGCTCGATCACTGTCTTTCCGTAGGCCATGAACAGGCCCGCGAAAATCACCAGAGCCAGCAGGAAATTGGCAAACGGCCCGGCCGCGACCACCAGCGCACGCGCGCCGACGGGCTTGAACTGGAACATCCGCGCCCGGTCCTCAGGGGATACCTGCGCGGCCGCCTCCTGACTCGGCATGCTGGCGGCGTTTTCGTCGCCGAGGAACTTGACGTAGCCGCCAAGCGGGATCCACGCGACGCGCCAGCGCGTGCCATGCTTGTCGTGAAAGCCGGCGATCTCGGGCCCGAAGCCGATGGAAAACGCCTCAACCGCCACCCCGTTCATGCGCGCGACGAGGAAGTGGCCCAGTTCGTGGATGAACACCACCAGGCCGAGCACGATCAGGAACGGGATCGCCCAGGCCAGCACCGTGGTCCCGAACGCGATCAGAGATTCAATGATACCCATGAGCAGCTAAGTCTCCATGATGGCTTGTGGCGGCGCCGCGCAGATCATCCCGCCTCGGCGCGCATAACCTCGGGCAGCAGGTCCTGCGCCAGTTGACGGGCCTGCTGGTCTGTAGCCAGAACCTCGTCCAGCGTCTCTGGCGCAGCGGTGCCGATCTCTCCAGCCGCACGGTCCAGTGTGCGTGCGATGAGCGCGGGGATCCCCATGAAGCCGATCCGCTTGTTCAGGAACGCCGCCACGGCAATTTCGTTCGCGGCATTCAGCACCGTCGGCGCGCTGCCGCCAGCCTCCATCGCCTCGTGGGCCAGGCGCAGCGCGGGAAAACGCGTCGCGTCGGGCGCCTCGAAGGTCAGCTGGCCGATCCGCGCCAAATCAAGACGTTCCGTGGGAGCGCACATGCGCTCCGGCCAGGCCAGGGCGAAGGCGATCGGCGTGCGCATATCCGGCGCGCCCATCTGGGCCAGCACGGAGCCGTCGCAGTATTCGACGAGGCAGTGCACGATCGACTGCGGGTGAACGACCACGCCGAGCTGAGCCTTTTCCACCGGGAACAGATAATAGGCCTCGATCAGCTCCAGCCCCTTGTTCATCAAGGTGGCGCTGTCGATCGTGATCTTCTGGCCCATCTCCCAGTTCGGGTGTTTCAGTGCCTGTTCCGGCCGCGCCTGTCGAAGCTGCTCCAGCGTCCACTCGCGGAACGGCCCGCCCGAAGCCGTAAGCAGGATACGTTCGATGGCATCTTGCGGATGGCCCTGCATGGCCTGCTGCGCGGCGGAGTGCTCCGAATCAACCGGGAGCAGCGTGCTCCCGCCCGCCTCAACCGCGCGCAAGAACGCCTCGCCCGCCGAAACGAGGCATTCCTTGTTCGCCAGCGCCAGCGCCAGCCCCTGCTCCGCTGCCGCGAAGGCCGGGCGCAGGCCGGCCGCCCCGACGATCGCGGCCATCACCCAATCGGTCGGCGCGCGCGCCGCTTCGACGACCGCGCCTTCTCCGGCCGCAACGGCGATCTTGGTGCCGGCCAAGGCGTCCTTGAGGGTTTGATACTGGTCCGGGTCGCCGATCACCGCCATCTCGGCATCATGCTGGAGGGCGAGTTCGGCAAGGCGCGCGGCGTTTGTGTTGGCCGTCAGCGCGACGATCTCGGCGCAGCCCGGGTTGCGCGCGATCAGGTCCAGGGTGTTTTCGCCGATGGAGCCGGTGGCGCCCAGCACGCTGACCCGCTTGCGGGTCGATTGCCCGGTCACCGCGCCTAATTCGGCCTGCGGCCTTGCCGAAGCGCCGTTGCGCGTGAGTCTCAAGCCAGCCTCATTCGTTGTCGCCTATGACCACACCACCAGAGCATAGCCCGGCGCTTCCGGCGCCCGCACCAGCGCCAGCCCTGCACAGGTCAGCGCTGCGAAAACCAAACCGTCCACCCGATCAAGCACTCCACCATGGCCCGGGATGATGCCGCTGGAGTCCTTGCGTCCGAACAGGCGCTTGATCGAAGACTCGCCCAGATCGCCTGCCTGCGAAACCAGGGACACTCCCGCGCTCAGCATGATTACCGGCCACCAGGCCTGCGCGCCCGCCACCCCGATGAGCACAGCCGAGCCAAGTACCGTGGCGCAGATGAGCCCCCCAGCGAAGCCCGCCCAGGTTTTCTTCGGCGAAATGTCCGGTGCAAGCAGCGGCCCGCCAATACTTTTTCCGAAGATATAGGCTGCCGTATCGGTCGTCCAGACGGTGATGAAGATGAACAGGACCGCAACCCAGCCGAATTCGGGGTCCGAACGGATCCACACCAGCGCGATGCTCGGTAACCCGACGTAATAAACGCCGGTGGCCGCCCACCACGACTGCGCAGTCCCCATATCCAGCCGGCGCAGCACGAAGACTGCCAATGTGCCCGCGACGATCGCCAACAGGCCGCAGCCGGGGCAGTCCCAGGCCGCGAGAAGGGTTCCCCCCGCCGTCGCACCGACCTGAATGGCCCAAGCGGCGTCGATCCCGCTCGAACAGACCAGCCGCCCCCACTCCCAGGCCATTACGGCAACGAAGGCCGTCACCATCAGCGCAAATGGCAGCGGGCCCGCATAGGTCAGCGCCAGGGCCCCGGCGGCGAGCGCGATGCCGGAGATGATGCGCAGGCTCAGCTTGTTGCTCGGAAGCAGCGACTTGTCGTCGCGCGGATTGGCCGGCTTTGAGCGTCGAGGCGACTGGCGCATGGATGGCGGGGCCCAACCTTATGCTGGCAAGAGGACGCCATACCAGGCGCAAGCGATACCTCGGAGAGAGCGTTTGCGCCATCTGGCAGCTCGGTCATAAGGCCGGTCGGTACGATCCGCGAAGGCGGCAACCGGCCGTATCGGCGCGACTTGGCGGATCACGATCAGCCGCAGCGCGCCATCTTCCGTTCATAAACGCGCCTGATGCGGGGGTAAACCCGGAAATGACGGAAGAGCCGCGTCTCGCCGCGGTTTCAAGCCGTGCGCCGTGCCGACAGCCCGCCGAAGCGACGCTCGCGGTTCTGATACGCGCTGATCGTACGCACCATCGCCTCGCGGTCGAAATCCGGCCAGTAATCTTCGACGAACATCAGTTCCGCGTAGGCAAGCTGCCAGAGCAGGAAATTGCTCAGCCGGACTTCACCGCTCGTGCGGATCAGCAGATCCGGGTCAGGCAGACCCTGCGTGTCAAGCCTCTGCTCCAGCGCGGCCATGTCCACATCTTCCGGGCGCATCGCGCCGCGGGCCACCTCCTCGGCCAGCCGCCGCGCCGCCCGGGCGATCTCGTCCCGCGCACCATAATTGAAAGCAATCGTGAGCCGCAGGCCGGTGTTCTCCGCTGTCAGTGCGTGAGCGTCCGCGATCATGGCGGTGATTTCCGGATCGACCCGGTCGGCCGTTCCGATAACCCGCACACGCACATTGTTCTCGTGCAGCTCGGCCAATTCCTGTCGGATGAAGCGCTTGATGAGAGTCATCAGCGCATCGACTTCTTCCTGTGGCCGCCGCCAGTTTTCTGAGGAGAAGCTGAACAGCGTCAGATACTCGACACCGATCTCCGCCGCCGTGCGGACACACTCCTTTACGCGCTCGACGCCCTTGCGGTGCCCCTCGATGCGCGGCAGACCCCGCTGCTGCGCCCAGCGGCCGTTGCCGTCCATGATGATCGCGAGGTGGCGCGGGACAACAAGGCGCGTGTCCGACTGGGCGTCGTTCTGATGATGCATGTTTGGTCGTAGCCGCTTTCGTTCCCGTGACCCGATCTGTTCAGGTTAAACCTGCATGATTTCCTTTTCCTTATCAGCGAGCGCGGCGTCGATCTCGCCGATATACTTGTCGGTCAGTGCCTGTACATCGTCGGCAAGGGCATGATGCTCATCCTTGCCGATGATGCCTTCCTTCTCCTGCTTCTTGAGCTGCTCCATGCCGTCACGACGCACATTGCGTACCGCGACGCGGGCCTGTTCGGCGTATTTGGCGCAGACTTTCGCCAGTTCCCTGCGCCGTTCCTCGTTCATCTCCGGGATCGGCAACCGCAGCGTCGTGCCATCAACCACCGGATTCAGGCCGAGGTCTGACTCGCGGATCGCTTTCTCCACGGCGCTGACATTCGACTTGTCCCAGACCTGGACGCTGATCATCCGCGGCTCGGGGACGCTGACCGTTGCGACCTGGTTGATCGGCATTCGGGTGCCGTAAGCGTTGACCGAAATGGGATCGAGCAAACTCGCGCTGGCGCGGCCGGTGCGCATGCCGCTGAATTCCTGTTTCAATACATTGAGCGCGCCCTGCATGCGCTTTTCCAGGGCCTTCAGGTCAAACTCTTCTGCCTCTTCCGACATCTTGCTCTCCTTATCGGCATCAAGGCGGTATGGCGCGGCCGCGCGCGCAGCGCAAGCATGGATCGCGCAGGGGCCTCACCTCGCCGGTTTAGCGCGTCACGGTCGTGCAACGTGTTTGCCCGGTCAAGACATTCACGAGGCTTCCGGGCTCATGCATCGAGAAAACGACAATCGGGATGGCATTGTCACGCGCCAGCGCGATGGCAGCCCCGTCCATCACGCGCAGATTCCGGTTCAGCACATCGTCATACGTCAGATGGTCGTAGCGCACCGCCGTCGGGTCAACCGCGGGATCGGCGGAATAGACGCCATCGACCGAGGTGCCCTTCAGGATGGCGTCGCACTGCATTTCAGCGGCGCGGAGCGCGGCGGTGGTATCCGTCGTGAAGAAGGGGCTGCCGGTGCCCCCCGCGAAGATCACCGTCTGCCCGGCATCGAGTGCAGTGCGGGCCTCCTCCCGCTGGAATGGACGGCAGATCGTCGGCATGCGCACGGCGCTGAAGGTGACAGTGTTGACGCCTGTGCGGCGCAGACCGTTCTCCAGCATCAGCGCATTCATCACAGTGGCCAGCATGCCGACGTCATCGGCCCTTGCACGGTCCATCCCCTCAGCCGCGCCGACGACCCCGCGGAAGAGGTTGCCCCCGCCGATAACCAGCGCCACCTGCACGCCCTCTGACACGGCCGCGCGGATCTCTCCGGCGATGCGCTGGATCACGGAGGGGTCGGTGCCGAAGGCCTGGCTGCCGAGCAACGCTTCACCCGACAGCTTCATCAGCACGCGGCGGTATTTGATGGTCGTGCCGGCCATTGCTCACTCGCGCCCCTTGCTCCGGCACACCCTGCGCGCCGTTCAAAGACGCCCGCGCCTGGCCGCTGATTACGAACCCGACGCCGCTGCCGCGACCTCGGCGGCGAAATCCTCTTCTTCGGTCTCGATTCCCTCGCCCAGACCATAGCGTTCGAAGCCGACGACCTTCACCGGCGCGCCGATGTCCTCCTCGGCCGCCTTGAGCGCCGCTTCGACGGTGTTGTCCGGGTCGGTCACGAGCGCCTGCTTCATAAGGACGACTTCCTGGTAATACTTGTTCAGGCGGCCTTCCACCATCTTTTCGATGATGTTCTCCGGCTTGCCGGATTCCCGTGCCTGCTCGACCAGGATCGTGCGCTCGCGATCAACCACGGCGGGGTCGAGGCTGTCGACATCCACGGCAAGCGGGCTGGTCGCGGCGATGTGCATGGCAAGCTGCTTGCCCAGCGCCTGCAGCTTGTCCTTGTCGCCCGTCGACTCCAGGCCGACGATCACGCCGATCTTGCCCATGCCCGGCGCGGCAGCGTTATGCACATAGCTGGCGACGACGCCGTCCGACACCTCGATATAGCCGGTGCGGCGCAGACGCATGTTCTCGCCGATGGTGGCGATCATCTCCGAGATGTAGTCGGTGACGGGCTTGTCGGTGCCCGGGAACGTCTCAGCGCCAAGCTTGTCGACATCGCCCTCAGCCTTGAGCGCCAGCTTGGCGATCTCGCTGACCATGTTCTGGAACTGGTCGTTGCGCGCGACGAAGTCGGTCTCCGCATTGACCTCGACGACGGCGCCCTTCTTGTCTTCGACGGCCACGCCGACCAGGCCGTCAGCGGCCGTGCGCCCGGCCTTCTTCGCGGCCTTAGCGAAGCCTTTCGCGCGCAGCCAGTCGACCGCGGCGTCCATGTCGCCGTCGGTCTCGGTCAGCGCCTTCTTGCAGTCCATCATGCCTGCGCCGGTCTTCTCGCGCAGGTCCTTGACCATCTTTGCGGTGATCTCAGCCATTATCGCCTCGTGAAATTGCCTGCTGTTGCCGCCCCTCGACGCCGCATCCGGACGCTCAGGCAGCCTGTTCCTGCATCAGTTTCGTCGCCTGCTGGATCCAGTTCTCGCGCGCCGCGCGGCCCTTGAGGTCCAGCTCTTCATCCAACTGCGCAAGGTCCATCTCGTTCATGCTGGCGAGCTGCCAGTAATGATAGATGCCGTGCGCGTTGAGCTTGTCGACCATCACCTTGCCGATGCCGCTGATCTTCTGCAGATCGTCCGGCTCGCCCTCGGGCGCCTCCAGCCGACGGAACGCGCTTTCGCCCACCGGCCCCGCCGCGCGCGCGGTGTCGGCGGGCTGCGCCGGCGCGGCCTCGGCCGCCGCGACATCGGCCTCGGCGGCTTCCGGCTGGACCACCGGCCCGGCCTCCGGGCTCGCCTCGGCCACGGGTGCGGCCTGTACCTCCGGCTCCTCGGGCAGCGTCTCCATGGCGGGCTCTTCCGCCG
This sequence comes from Dichotomicrobium thermohalophilum, assembly GCF_003550175.1. Classification (NCBI taxonomy): domain Bacteria; kingdom Pseudomonadati; phylum Pseudomonadota; class Alphaproteobacteria; order Hyphomicrobiales; family Hyphomicrobiaceae; genus Dichotomicrobium; species Dichotomicrobium thermohalophilum. The sequence goes on along the minus strand of NZ_QXDF01000001.1, from coordinate 1,639,394 downwards.
CGCCGATATCGCCGCCGGCCGCCGCGGTCGCCCGCTCGATGCCATCCAGCGCCGCCCGCGCCATCAGGTCGCAGTAAAGCGCGATCGCCCGGCCAGCGTCGTCGTTGCCCGGCACCGGATACGCGATGCCTTCAGGATCGGAGTTACTATCCAGAATGGCGATGACAGGAATATGAAGCTTGCGCGCCTCGGCGACGGCGATCGACTCTTTGTTCGTGTCGATGATGAACAGCAGGTCGGGAATGCCGCCCATGTCCTTGATGCCGCCGATGGCCTGCTCCAGCTTGTCGCGCTCGCGCGTGAGGTGCAGCAGCTCCTTCTTGGTGAAGCCGTGAACCTCGCCTTCGAGCAGGTCCTCCAGATAGCGCAGGCGCTTGATCGAATTCGTGATCGTCTGCCAGTTCGTCAGCGTGCCGCCATACCAGCGGTGATTGATGTAATACTGCGCCGAGCGCTTCGCCGCGTCCTGCACGAGGTCGGAGGCCTGGCGCTTGGTGCCGACGAACAGCACGCGCCCGCCGCCGGCCACGGTGTCGGAGACCTTGACCAGCGCCTGGTGCATCAGCGGGACGGTTTGCGACAGGTCGATGATGTGGATGCCATTGCGCACGCCGAAGATGTACTCTTCCATCTTCGGGTTCCAGCGGTGCGTCTGATGGCCGAAATGCGCGCCGGCTTCCAGCAGGTCGCGCATGGAGAATGTGGGCAGCGCCATGGGCGGTGCACTCCTTGCTTTTCCGGTTGAGCCTCCGTGTCAGGTTTGAAGCGTGCCTTGGCCCAGAAGCCACGGCGCGCCACCGGAGCGCATCGACGCGGCGCCAGGGCCGCGCGCGAGCGCGCTGACACGTGTGGGATGGTCGGGGTTATAGGCCGCGTCGCGCGGGATTGCAAGGATCAACGATGCCTGCCCTGACGGGGCTACACGGCCGGGCTCCGATTTTGTGACGTGACGTTGCGAGAAGTATTCATCACTTCGTGCGAGGCTGCTGGAGGCCGGTATATTCCAGTGATATCATTCTCCAGAGCGGCGCTTCCGGGCGCCGCTTCTCTTTTGTCGCGGCCCGAAAGCCCGCAATCCGGCGCGCCCATCAACTTCCACGTCACTCGCGCGGTCTCGCGGCTCGCCCAGACGCCTGAGTTTCCGGTGCTTTTCGCCCCAGCGCGCGCTATTCCACAACTTTAGCGGGACTTTTTCGCGCATCTCACCCGTTTGTGCGTTTCGGCCCAGCGGCCACCTGCTCTACTTCCGGTTGCAGACAGTCTCTCGAGTCCCGTTCTTTTGTCCGTAACCAGATGGGGGGTAAAACTCATGTTCCGTAAGTGCGTCTCCACTGCCGTCAGTGCCGTTGCGTTCTCAACCGTCGCGGGTGTTCTGGCCGCGACCGTCTCTCCGGCCTCCGCCGCCGACCTTTCCCGCTACGAGGGCAGCCTCAAGGATACCGAGCCGGTCTACGCGCCCGCGCCGATCTGGACCGGGTTCTACGTCGGTGCCCACCTCGGCTACACCTGGGCCGACTGGGACGGGCCATTCGCCTACGATGATGTCGATAACTTCCCGGACATAACCTTCGACAACTCCAGTCAGAGCTTGAGCGGCGACGATTGGCTCGGCGGTTTGCAGTTCGGTGCCAATCACCAGATAGGACGGTGGGTGTTGGGCGCTGAGGTCGACGTCTCCTGGACTGGCGCCGATGACAGTACCTCGTTTGTGCCCTACCCAACAGGCCTCGATTCTGACAACACGGGCGAACCGATTTGGGACGTTCGAGCAGAAATGGAGATGTTCGGCACGGCGCGCGCCCGTGTCGGCTATCTGACGAGAGACGATCTCCTGCTTTACCTGACGGGCGGCTTGGCGTGGGCCGAGGTCGAGTCCGACATCTCTGTGCTTTTTCCAGACCCCACATTTGAGACGCCGTTTGAGAACGCCCGTGGTAGCGTGGACGAAACACATTTGGGCTACACGATTGGCGGCGGTCTGGAGTGGATGGTCGCCGACAACTGGACCCTCAAGGGCGAATACCTCTATTTCGATCTCGAGGATGAGGACTACGCTTATGTTGGCCGGACGGCGGCGGGCAATCGTTATGGCACTGATCGTTACGGCCCCGACCTTGACGGCCACATCCTCCGCGTCGGCGTGAACTACCTGTTCCGCGGCCGCGAAGAGCGCATGGAGCCGCTGAAATAGGGCGCGCGGCCGTCGCCTTCATCCCTTGATATCATCCTCCACGGCGGCGCCTTCGGGCGCCGCTTCTCCTTTGGGTTCCGCCCCGGTTCGGTCCCGGAGAATCGGACATCGCCGCTACGATTTCGATGGTGCCGTTCGTCCCGCAAACGGGGCGTGCGCTGGGCCTCAACGACCAAAAAGATATGAATATGTCGTAGAAAACCAGAGGTTGTTGCGGGATCACAACACTCTCGCGCCCCTGAGCGGTTTTGCAAGCCTCTGTTTTCGCTGGATTTTTCCGACCGTCTCAGGATGCACACGCTTGAGACGATGACATCCCCATGAGCTCAACCCTGGGTTTGTGTTGCCGGTTGGCCAGAAGCCCTACGCCTGAAGTCACGCGCTCAAAAGAGCGATTTTCATTCAGGCAAAGATGGGGGTTGGCTTATGGCCAGGACTTCTGTTGCAGGCGCGCGCGGCGCGCTCCTCGCTACGGCGTCTGCCGCGCTTTTGATGGTGAGCGCAGCGGGCGCGCAAGCCGCGGATCTCGGGGACTACGACGCCAGTCTGAAGGATACGGGGCCGGTTTATTCGGCGCCGCATATGTGGTCGGGCGTCTATGTTGGCGCGCATGCCGGCTACGGCTGGTCCGACAAGGACTGGTCGTTGGTCGATAATGCCGGTGAAGGTACGGGTGATGTCGGGAGAAAAACTTCCCACGATGCGGATGGTTGGCTCGGCGGCGTGCAGGCCGGCCTCAACGGCCAGTCCGGCAAGTTCGTCTATGGCGCGGAGGTCGAACTGTCCTGGACCGGCATGGAAGGCAAGGGCACCTGGAAGGGAAGCAACGACGGTTACCGCGACGGTGAAGTCGATATCAACTGGCTGGCGACCGTGGCCGGCCGGGCCGGCATGGCCTTCGATCGCACGCTGATCTACGGCAAGCTGGGCGCTGCGTTCGCGGACGAGGACTACAATCACACCGGCAGGACGCGCGAGCTCAACGGCGACGACACGCGTACCGGTTGGCTGATCGGCGCGGGCATCGAACACGCCTACGATGCGAACTGGTCCGTAAAGGCCGAATACAACTACATCGACTTCGGCGAAGAGGAGATCAGCCTCAGCGACGGTGAGAGGACCGCAATCTTCGACGTCGAACAGGACATGCACGTGGTCAAGGTCGGCCTCAACTACCGCTTTAGCTGGGAGCGCCCGGCCGAACCGCTGAAGTAAGCGACACCCTCGTACCCGGCAATGCATCCAGGTTGAAACGGCGCCTCCGGGCGCCGTTTTTTATTGCATCACCGGTGCGCCAGCGCTCACCCCACGATATGATACCCGCCGTCGATATAATGCACGCCGCCAGTAATATTCCCGGCCTCTTCGCTCGCCAGGAAAGCGGCATACGCCCCCACCTGCTCGATGCTCACAAGCTGATGGGTGGGCGCGCGCTCGGCCGCGTCTTCCAGCAGTTCGTCGAAGTCCTCCAAGCCTGACGCCGCGCGCGTCTTGATCGGCCCGGGCGACAGCGCATGCACGCTGATTCCCTTCGGCCCCAGCTCGGCGGCCATGTATTTGGTCACGGACTCCAGCGCCGCCTTCACCGGCCCCATGATGTTGTAGTTCTCGACAACCTTCTCCGCGCCGTAGAAGGAGACGGTCATGCAGGTGCCGCCCGGCGGCATCAGCGGCTCGGCCCGGCGTACCATGCGGATGAAGGAATGCACCGAGATGTCCATCGCCTGGCCGAAGCCCTCGCGGGATGTGTCCACCACGCGCGCGTGCAGGTCTTCCTTCGGACAGAAAGCGACGGCGTGCAGGCAGATATCGACGCGCCCCCACGTCTCGCGAATCCGGTCGAACAGCGCGGTGAACTGGCCGTCCTGAGTCACGTCGAGCGGCGCGATGATCTCCGCGCCGAGCTGTTCGGCGAGCGGGCGCACGTGCTTCTCGGCCTTCTCGTTCAGATAAGTGATGGCCAGATCCGCGCCCTGGCGGCGCAGCGCCTTGGCACAGCCATAGGCGATTGAGTTGTCGTTGGCGATCCCGATAATCAGCGCCTTCTTGCCTTGCAGAGAAAACATGCCGGACCTCCTCGTGGTTTGCTGCGCTGCAAATCCCATGCTGCGCCTGCGTGCTGCATTGCACAAGAGGCTAACGCATGGCGATGACAGTTTTGTTGTCCCGCGCTTGCGCGCACGGGGCATTGCTGGCATCAAAATGGCAAAAACGCCGTGCCGGAGCCGCCATGACCAAGATCGTCTTTCTCGACCGCAAGACCATCGGCCCCTCGGTCGATCTCAAGCGCCCGCAATTCCCCCACGAATGGGAGGAATACGAAAAGACCGCGCCGGGCGAGGTGGTCGAGCGCGCCCGGGACGCCGACATCGTCATAACGAACAAGGTGCCGATCGATACCGACACGCTCAGCCAACTGCCCAAGCTGCGCATGATTGCGGTCGCCGCGACGGGCTATGACATCATCGACGTGCCGGCCTGCGACACGGCAAATGTGGCGGTGGCGAATGTGCGGGGCTACGCGATCCAGACCGTGCCGGAGCATGTCATGGCGCTTATGCTGGCGCTGTCCCGGTCGCTGGTGGCCTACCGCGAGGATGTCATCGACGGGGCGTGGCAACGCGCCGGACAGTTCACCTTCTTTTCGCACCCGATCCGGGATCTCGCCGACCAGACGCTCGGCATCATCGGCTATGGGGCAATCGGCGAATCGGTCGCGCGGCTGGCCAGCGCCTTCGGGATGCGCATCCTGATCGCCGGGCGCAAGGGCGAGGACGTCGTACCCGAGGAGCGCACGCCGTTCGACCAGGTCATCCGCGAAAGCGACATCATCTCGCTCCATACCCCGCTGACGCCGGAAACGCGCAACCTGATCGCGCGGGATGAATTCACCGTCATGCAAAGACGACCGATCATCATCAACACAGCGCGCGGCGGCCTCGTGAACGAGGCGGATCTCGTCAGCGCGCTCGATGCCGGCCAGGTCCGCGCCATCGGCTTCGACTGCCTGACCCGCGAGCCGCCGGCCGCCGACAATCCACTGATGGCCATCGCGGACCGTCCCAACGTCATCATCACGCCCCACTCGGCTTGGGCGAGCGACACGGCCATGCAAACGCTCTGGGATCAGGTCATAGCCAACATCGAGGCGTTCCAGCGCGGTGAGCCGGTCAACGTGGTCACGCCTGCCTGAAAGCGTGCGAAACAGTTGCGCCAGCGCGTGAAAAGCGCGGCGGTTGATCTTGCAATCCGTTTCAGGTCTCAATAGCGACGAGCGCGCCCGCGTATGGCGGGGCATTGCGCCCGCGCCCAAGAAAATCAAGAGGAGGCTGTCTTGACCGACCGTGTCACACATTCCGGACTGCAGATCGCGACCGAGCTTTATGCGTTCATCAACGAGGAAGCCCTGCCCGGAACCGGGATCGAGCCGGATGCCTTCTGGAGCGGCTTCGCCGGCATTGTGTCCGAACTGAGCGCGGAAAACCGCGCGCTGCTGGCGAAGCGGGAAGCCTTGCAGGCAAAAATCGATGACTGGCACAAGGCTCGGCGCGGCAAGCCGTTCGACATGGCCGAATACGAGAGCTTCCTGCGCGAGATCGGCTATCTGCTGCCCGAGGGACCGGACTTCACCGTCACCACGGCCAACGTTGACGAGGAAATCGCACATGTCTGCGGACCACAACTCGTTGTGCCGGTGTCCAACGCGCGTTATGCGCTGAACGCGGCGAATGCGCGCTGGGGCAGCCTTTATGACGCGCTCTACGGTACCGACGCGCTGGGCGACACGCCGACCGGCAGCGCCTATGATCCAGCACGCGGCGCCCGGGTGATCGCCTGGGCCAAGGCGTTTCTCGACGACACCGCGCCGCTGTCGGGCGCCAGCCACGGCGACGTCACGGCCTATGCCGTGAGCAACGGCCAGCTCGTTGCAACGACCGAAAGCGGGACCGCCAGCCTGATCGACCCCGGCAAGTTCGCCGGGTATCGCGGCGCGCCCGACCAGCCGGAAGCCGTCATCCTGCGCAACAACGGCCTGCACGTCGAAATCCGCATCGACCGCGCCAGCGAGATCGGCGCGAGCGACAAGGCCGGCGTCGCAGATGTGCGCATGGAAGCGGCGATGAGCACGATCATGGACTGCGAGGACTCCGTCGCCGCCGTCGACGCCGAGGACAAGGTGGGCGTCTACCGTAACTGGCTCGGGCTGATGAAGGGCGACCTGACCGAGGAGGTAGCCAAGGGCGGGCGCAGCTTCACCCGCAAGCTCAACGGCGACATCGCCTACACCGCGCCGGACGGCACCGCGAAGATGCTCAAGGGCCGCAGCCTCATGCTCGTGCGCAATGTCGGGCATCTGATGACCACGCCGGCCATTCTCGATGCCGAGGGCAACGAGGTTTACGAGGGTCTGCTCGACGGGCTGGTCACCAGCGCCATCGCGCTGCACGACGTTGGCGCTTCAGGCCGGCGCGCCAACAGCCAGGCTGGATCGGTCTACATCGTCAAGCCGAAGATGCACGGCCCTGAGGAAGTCGCCTTCTCCGACAAGCTGTTCTCGCGAATCGAGGACGTGCTCGGCCTGCCGCGGCATACCCTCAAGATGGGCATCATGGACGAAGAGCGGCGCACAACGCTCAACCTCAAGGAGTGCATCCGGGAGGCCAGCGCACGCGTGTTCTTCATCAACACGGGCTTCCTCGACCGCACCGGCGACGAGATCCACACCTCGATGGAAGCTGGCGCGATGATCCGCAAGGGCGACATGAAAAGCGCGCCGTGGCTGCTGGCGTATGAGGACAACAACGTGGATGTCGGCCTCGCCTGCGGGCTGCCCGGCCACGCGCAGATCGGCAAGGGCATGTGGGCGGCGCCGGACAAGATGGCCGACATGCTGGAGCAGAAAATCGGTCACCCCAAGGCCGGCGCGAACACCGCCTGGGTCCCCTCACCAACGGCGGCGACGCTGCATGCCGTGCACTATCACCAAGTCGATGTGCGCCAGCGCCAGGAAGAGCTGAAGGGCCAGAAGCGGGCCAAGCTCGCCGACCTGCTGACGATCCCCGTCGCAGATCGCGCCAACTGGGCGCCGGACGATGTGCGCGCCGAACTGGACAACAACGCGCAGGGCATCCTCGGCTATGTCGTGCGCTGGGTCGAGCACGGCGTCGGTTGCTCGAAGGTGCCGGACATCAACAATGTCGGGCTCATGGAAGACCGGGCGACGCTGCGCATCTCCAGCCAGCACATCGCGAACTGGCTGCATCACGGCATTTGCTCCTCCGAGCAGGTGATGGAGACGATGAAGCGGATGGCGCGTGTGGTGGACGAGCAGAACGCCGGAGACCCCGACTACAAGCCGATGTCTGCGGATTTCGATGCGAGTCCCGGCTTTCAGGCCGCCTGCGATCTGGTCTTCAAGGGGCGTGAGCAACCGAGCGGCTACACCGAGCCAATCCTGCATGAGCGGCGCGCCGAGGCGAAGCGCAAGGCAACGGCATAGAGCCGATCCACTATGCTGGCGAGTGGCCAAGGTGTCCGGGTGTCACTCGCCGCTTATTTTTCCGTAACGATCGTAACGGAAGCCGCAAACGGCGGCGATCGTCGCGGGCAGCTTGACGAACTTCGTAATGCCGTTTTTCAGCCGGCGCCGGCTATGCTTTCGTGCGAACGGCAGAACCAGCAGCGCCTCAAGCATATTTAGCACGCTCGCGAACACGGACACGACGGCGCGGGAGATCTTGTAAATCGCATAGACGCTGGCTGCGCCATTCCCGCCAGCGGGACGGTTGCGGCGATAGACATTGATGTGCCGCGAGAACGCGCGGCGCGCGATGGCCCGCGCTGTCAGACGATCGGCCGTCAAGCGCTCATAGACGACCGGCGCGGGCGAATAGATGATCTTCGCTCCCAGCTCATGCGCTTTCCGGGAAAAAACCATATCCGAGCCGCCCGAGAGTGCGAGCTTTTCGTCGAAACGCAGGTTCAGCCCCGATTCCCTTACGAGCCGGATATTGAAGAGAACATTATCCGTTGCGGCCGACTGGCGCACGGTACCTTCAGGACCGCGACGTTTGCTGTTTTCCTTGCTCGGCCCGTATTCACTGATAAATTGATAAACTTGGCCCTGGACGACATCACAGTCGAATTTCTCGGTCGCGCGGACGAGTTGACTGAGCCAGTCCCGCTCGGCGATTTCGTCGTCATCGATGAAGGCGATCCACTCGACACCTGCGCTCAAGGCATGTTCCAGCACGCGATTGCGCGCCTGGGGAATCCCGCGGCGCGGCTCGTGCTCGTATGCCAGAGGAAACGGAAAATCGGCGGCCATGGCCTCGACCGCCGCGCGGTTGTTCGGCTCCGGCTCGTTATCGACGACCACGAAGCGAAGCGCAACATGTTCGGGAACGACTTGGCGTGCCAGGGACTCCAGGCACGCCCTTAGCATCTTTGGCCGCTGCGCCGTGCAGACGCCGACCAGCACCGATGTCGGTTGATTTGTCATGTGTCTCGCATGTTCAGCGCCAGAGAGTGACTGCGTGTGCAATCACTGTGTCGATATTGCGATGTGCATGTCTCGCCCCGATCGAAGCCGATAAAGGCCTGCGGAACTTCTTTTTGAGGCGTCAGAGCCAGGAGCCGTCTTGAAGCCTGGCCGGCAACCCTATTTCTTGTCCGCCGCATTGAGCCGCGCGATTAGGCTGGAGGTGTCCCAGCGGTTGCCGCCCAGCGCCTGCACTTCCGCGTAGAACTGGTCAACAAGCGCCGTCACGGGCAGCCGCGCGCCGTTGTTCTTCGCCTCGGACATGGCGATGCCGAGGTCCTTGCGCATCCAGTCGACAGCGAAGCCGAAATCGAACTCGCCATTCATCATGGTCTCCCAGCGGTTGTCCATCTGCCAGGACTGCGCCGCGCCCTTGGAGATCGTTTCCATCACCGCCGGGATGTCGAGACCGGCTTTCTGGGCGAAATGGATGCCCTCGGACAGCCCCTGCACCAGTCCGGCGATGCAAATCTGGTTGACCATCTTTGTCATCTGGCCGGCGCCAGCGCCGCCAAGCAGCTTCACTTTCTGGGCGTAGCAGTCGATGATCGGCTCAGCGCGCTTGAAGTCGGCCTCTTCGCCGCCAACCATGACGGTCAGTTTGCCGTTCTCCGCGCCAGCCTGCCCTCCTGAAACCGGTGCGTCGAGGAAGCCGGCGCCGCGTTCCTTCGCCGCGGCATAAAGCTCGCGCGCGATGTCGGCGGATGCGGTGGTATTGTCGATAAAGACCGCGCCTTCGCCGAGCGTCTGAAAGGCGCCGTCCGGCCCGAGCGTGACCTCGCGCAGGTCATCGTCATTGCCGACGCAGGCGAAAACGAATTCGGCGCCACGGGCGGCCTCAGCCGGAGTGGCTGCGGTCTGCCCGCCAAATTTCGCGGCCCAATCGTCGGCCTTGGCGGCGGTGCGGTTGTAGACGGTCAACTCGTGCCCGCCCTTCTCGCGGATGTGTCCGGCCATGGGAAAGCCCATGACGCCAAGTCCGATCCAGGCCACCTTGCTCATCGCGTGCACTCCGTTTGTTCGTTTGTGTGATTCCGCGCGTCTTGTGCTGTTCTAACCGATACGGCGGGATGGTCAAAGCGCGGACGTTATGCTCGCGCGAGCCGCGGGGATGCCTGCCGCCATCCGCCCCTTGCCGGTCGGTTAAACGGTGTCCTTGCTGCCCCGTTAACACAGTCAAGCAATAACCCGATAAATTCCTCATTCTTTTCACACTCTGCAGCATTATTGCCCGCCGGCCGGAGGGGGCGACGGCTGCGTAAGAGTAAGTGTCGCGTAACGGTTCAGAGGTTAATGAAAAATTTACCAAATCCGGGTTTCGTGAGTGATCGGGCTGGGACAGCTCGCGAGCTCGCGTTGCAATCCTTCGACGCCGAGACCGGGCCCTTCGGTTCCAAGCCCCTTGTAGAGTTGCATGTCGGTGAAGGTCGGGTGGGGCGCAAACGTGTAATGGGTCGGTCACTCTTGCTGTTGGCGGCCATACCGCTGGTTGCGGCGGGTTATTTCGTGCGGGACAGCGATCTGATCGCCAAGGGCAAGTTGTTTGTTCAGGCGCATCTGCTCGGCTCTGGCGCGACGGAGATCGTGCGTCCGGCCAAAACCGAGGACTCGGCGGCGGATGCCCCCTTGCCGTCAGAAGCGACTGCCCTGTTCCGGAAAACCGGGAAGGAGCCGCGGGCCGACCGCATCGCCGAGCTGAAGCGCACACAAACCGTGCGCAAGCGCCCGGAAGTCATGGTCGCCTCCATGACGCCGCACCCCGGGGCCGAAAGCCTGCAGGACGGCCCTGCCAATACCGCCAGGATCAACCGCTCGGCAAAGGGCCCGCGTCTGGATCCACCGGCAGGTAGCCAGGTCCTGCTGTCGCACACCAGTGCTGACGCGCCGGAGCTGGGCGAGACTTCCAGTGGCGTCGAGCGTGCGAGCGCAGCAATCCTGATGATGGCGCCCACCGCAAAGTTCGGCTTCGTCGATGGCGAAGAAGTCGAGGACTCCGATCCGATCGCCTGGCCCGGACGGTTGCATCTTGCCAGCCTGAAGGCAGAAGACGGCGAGACGCTGTTCGGCGGTTTCACCGAGGAAGAGTTCCGCGCGCGAGAGCTGCGCTGCATGACCGCGGCGATCTATTTTGAAGCGCGGGGGGAGCCCCGGCGCGGCCAGATCGCGGTCGCGCAAGTCGTGATGAACCGCGTCCGGGCCAACGTCTATCCCGACACTATCTGCGGCGTCATCTTCCAGGGCCAGTGGAACCGCAACGCCTGTCAGTTCTCCTTCGCCTGCGACGGCAAGGCGGACCGGCCGAATAACAAGGCGCTGTGGGCACGGTCAAAGGAGTTGGCGCGTGAGGTGATGCGCGGCCAGCACTGGCTGTCGGATATCGGCTATGCCACGCACTATCACGCGAACTATGTGCGGCCGCACTGGGCGCGTCACTTCAAGAAGGTGAAGCAGATCGGCCAGCACATCTTCTACAAGGCGCCGGATATTCGCGTCCGTGTGGCGGATGTGATGGACGAGGGCTAACTCCCTTCCGTCTAGACAGGGCACACGCCGTGGCTCCATGACGAGGCACAGAAGGCCAGCTTGACGAGGAAATCGCCGAGCGGCACACCTGCCGCCTCCAGGAGCGCGGCCAGTGCCACAAACAGCCCGAAGGACACCAGCGCCGCCGGGATATACCACAGCCGCGACAGGCGCAGCGCCTGCGCGGCTTTCTGCTGCACGGACGGACGGAGTGCTGCGGGCGTCGCCCCTTCCACCTCGCTCGGCGATGGGTAGTCCATCACCGCGGCTTCCTGGAACCCACCCTGCAAATACGCGCCGCCCTGCGCGTACTGGGGCATTTCCTGATAGTAATAGGTGTCCTGCGCCTCGACCTGCTCCGCCGCGTCGTCACCCCAGGCATGGCCGGGGGTGTCCCAGCTCTCCCGCAGACCCGCCGCAGCTTCCGCCGCCCCCGGCGTCCAGGCCGCCGCGATGCCGGCCAGACCCCGCGTAAGATGGATGAAGGTCGGTACCAGCGTCGTGATAAGCATGCCGATGACGAACAACCCCTCGCTCAGCGGCGCATCATTCGCCCGCAACACGATATCCCGCCAGTCGAACGCCTCCCGACCGGTCAGCGAAAGAACCCCGTTGATAATCTCGATGCCGTTGGGTAGCAGCACGACCAGCCCGAGGAACAAGACGATCGCCGCCGCCAGGTCCGCGCTCAGTTCCAGGATCAGAAGCCCGGCGCCGCGCCATGTCGGCGTCACTTGCGCCACGCGCCGCAGGAAGAACCGCGTAACGATCCAGGACAGCCAATCCAGCAGCGCGTTGACCATCGGCAACAGCACAAAGAACAGCAGCAGCAAGAAGGCAAACTTGCCCGCGAAGGCCAGCGCCGCGACCGTGAGCACCAGCAACAGGCCCATCGCCGCCGCAGTGCCGGCCGCAGCCAGCACACCGGCAAGCGTGAAGGCCAGCGCAAAGGCCGCGATGATAGCCAGAATGATTGTGCCGGCTTCGGCAAAAGCGCCCGCCACCGTCGAGGCGATCACGAACGCGATCGCAAAGGCGATGATGACTGCCAGCGCCCCAAGCACGACCCGCGCGATCAGTCGGATCAGATCGGAATCACCGCCAACAAAGCGCCAGAAGTTCGTGCCGAGACGGTAAAGCAGACGGAAGGCACGGTGGGCGAGATACCCGGCCGCTGCCGTGACAACAAGAAAAATGCCGATCTCGTGCGGGGCAATCTGCCCGCGGGCAGCGGCAGCCACGATCAGGGTGGCGACAAACAGCACCGCCGGGTAGACAAACGCGATGGCGATGCAGCGTTCCAGCGCCTGGCCGCTCGTCGACGGCCCGAACCAGGCGTCGAGCCAGCCGTTCAGATCACGGATTGCGAGTCGGTAGCGGCCGAACGGCCCTGCCCCGCCCAGACGGTCACGCAACTCTGCGCGGCTGTCAGAATCGGCCAGGCGCTCTTCAAGCGAACGGCTCGGAAACGGCAGCAGCCAGACGAGAATCCAGATCAGCACAATGAGCAGGGCCACCGCAGCCCCGGTCATGCCCCAGCCCTGCCAGGCGATAAACGTGTTCGCCGCCGCTCCCGTCTCCATACGCAGTGCCCCCGGTCCAATTACGCCCGAGCCGGGGCGCGTGGCCCCGATCCGGAAAATCGCCCGCCATGCCACTCGGGCGATCACATTCACGCGGTTCGCAGCCCCTTGACGCGCCGGCGCTGCTGCAACCTCTGGTCTTCAATACGGCACAGCCGGGCCGGCCCGCAAGTTTTAAGGGCGAGCCTCCTTCCGACCCACGCTGTCGGGCTGGCCCCGAGTCAGTAGGACATGATGGGGTCGATGTCCTTCGCCTGTTTTACCCAGCCTTCCACCTGTTTCAGGCTTGGAAGCTGGCGGACAAGTTTCTTCTTTTCATTGGCGTCGACCATCGCCTTGCGCAGATTGTCGGGCTTGCGGTTGCGCAGTTCCTTGACCGTATCCACGCCCGCAACCTCAAGGAGTTCCGAGTATTCCTCACCTACGCCCTTGATGCGCATGAGGTCACACATGTTAGCCCATTTGAGAATTTTCTTCTCGTCAATGCCCGTCTTTTCAGCGACTTCCTTCCGACCCTTTCGCGATGCGCCCTTCTCCAAAAGATGGTGGGTGCGCGTGATGCCGTGATTGCGAAGGATCTCGGCGTTTTTCGCACCAATGCCTTCGATTTTCTCGATCGCGTAGCTCATCCTCGGTCTCCTCCGCTAATGCCGAAGTCATCATCGCAAAATTTGCCCCCTAGCAGGCAGACAAGATGATGTTACCGAGGCGTTGGCGCGGTACAAGCGTCCAGTTGCGCCGCGCTTCTCGGAACGGGCGGCGCGCTGAGGTTTTTTGTGGACAAGGAAAGCACTTTCGGCTGCTCTGAGCCGATCCGTGGCAGAAATCCGGTGGCCGGCGAGAGGCGGTCCGCCAACGTCGACCTTCAAAGGGAACCGATTCGATCGAGAGGGCAGACATGACGAGCGAAGGCGGGCGCGTCTTCATCGGGAAGAGCGACAAACCGGAACATCTGCTGCTGAAACTGGCCAACCGCCACGGCCTTATTACAGGCGCCACGGGCACCGGAAAGACGGTGACACTGCAGATTCTCTCGGAAGGGTTTTCGGCACGGGGCGTCCCAGTCTTCTGCGCAGACGTGAAAGGCGATGTCGCAGGACTGTCGATGCCCGGCGAATCCAAGCCGTTCCTTGAGGAGCGCGCGCAGACCATCGACTTCGACGACTACACTTATGAAGCCTTCCCCACCGTGTTCTGGGACCTGCTCGGCGAACAGGGCCACCCGATCCGCACGACCGTTCAGGAGATGGGCCCGCTGCTGCTCTCGCGCCTGCTGGACCTGAACGAGACGCAGGAGGGCGTGCTCAACATCGCCTTCCGCCTTGCGCGCGATGAGAACACCCCGCTTCTGGACCTCAAAGACCTGCGAGCCATGATGGTCAGCGTCTCCGAGCGCGCCAGCGAGCTGTCGGCCGAATACGGCAATGTCTCGACCGCCTCGGTCGGCGCGATCCAGCGGCGGCTTCTGGTCCTGGAGGAGCAATCCGCGGAGCACTTTTTCGGCGAGCCGGCGCTGGATGTGCGCGACTTCATGCGCACAGCGGATGACGGGCGCGGCATCATCAATGTCCTCGCCGCCGACAAACTGATGGCCAATCCGAGCCTCTACGCGACCTTCCTGCTGTGGCTGCTGGCCGAGCTGTTCGAGGAGCTTCCCGAGGTCGGCGACCCGGACAAGCCCAAGCTGGTGTTTTTCTTCGACGAGGCGCACCTGCTGTTCGACGATGCGCCGGATGCGCTTCTGGAGAAGGTCGAGCAGGTCGTCCGGCTGGTGCGCTCGAAAGGCGTCGGCGTCTATTTCGTCACCCAGAACCCGCTTGACGTGCCCGACACCGTTTCCAGCCAGCTCGGCAACCGCATCCAGCACGCGCTGCGCGCCTATACCCCGCGCGAGCAGCGCGCCGTGAAGGCAGCGGCGACGACCTTTCGCCAGAACCCCGACATCGACACCGAGCGCGCCATCATGGATCTCGGCGTTGGCGAGGCGCTGGTGTCAACGCTTGATGAAGAGGGCCGGCCCTCGATGGTCGAGCGTACGCTGATCCGCCCGCCCTCCTCGCGGCTCGGACCGATCACGGAGAGCGAGCGTGAGATGCTGATCTCGGAAAGCCCATTGATGGGCCGATACGAGCAGGCGCTTGATCGCGAGTCGGCCTACGAAATCCTGAAAGAACGCACCGCGCGCAAGGCCGAAGCCCCCGCCGAAGCGAATGAGGAACGGGCCGGCGAGTTCCGGATCCCCGAACGGCCGGATCGCGAAGAAAGCAAACCTGAGCGGAGCGGTTCCGGTCGGCAAAGCCCGGTGGAAGCGTTCATGAAGTCGTTTCTGCGCTCGCTCGGCACTGTGCTGCCAAAGCTGCTGGAACGGTTGCTGCGCAGGAGAATGCGTTGAGCGCACGCACGGCGCTGGTCGTCCTGGCCGTCGCCGCGGCAGCCGCGGTCGCGGTCGCATTGCTGCGCTCCAGCCCGGACCCGGGGGGCAACTTTGCCTATTACACGCTGGCGCTGTCCTGGTCCCCGACTTACTGCGAGACCGAAGATCCGAAAGGACGCACCGCGCAGTGCCGCGGGGCGCCGCGCGCGTTCATTCTTCACGGCTTTTGGCCGCAATATGAGCGCGGCTGGCCCAAGAACTGCTATAGCGGCAAGCGCCCTTGGGTGCCCGAGGCCGTGATCGACGGCATGACGGACATCATGCCAAGCCGAGGGCTGATCATTCATCAGTACGCCAAGCATGGCACCTGCTCCGGCTTATCCCCTGAGACATATTTTGACGCAGCGCGGGCGGCGTTCGAGGCGGTCCGGGTGCCCGAACGGCTTGAGCGGCTGGACCGCCCCCTGGAGACGAAGCCGGCGGATATCGAAGCGGCCTTCCTTGCCGCCAATCCGGAGCTTGAACCGGACATGGTCGCTGTACGCTGTGGCCCGGAGCGGCTGCGCGAGGTACGCGTATGCTTCTCCAAGAAGCTGGGGCCGAGGTCTTGCGGCGCAAATGAAAACCAGGCGCGGCTGTGCCCGACCCCCACCACGCGCGTTCCGCCCGTGCGTTAGCGGCTGCGCCGCCGGCCCTGCCGCTCGGCCTTGGTCGGCTCGTCGAACAGCGCGGCAAGCTGCTCGGTCATCGCCCCGCCCAGTTCTTCCGGGTCCGCGATCGTCACCGCGCGGTTATAGTAGCGTGTCACATCATGACCGATGCCGATCGCGATCAGCTCGACCTCGGAGCGGTTCTCGATCTCCCGGATGACTTCTCGGAGATGCTGCTCCAGATAGGTGCCGGAATTGACCGAGAGCGTTGAGTCGTCGACTGGCGCCCCGTCAGAAATCACCATCAGGATGCGCCGCTGCTCCGGCCGGCCCGCCAGACGGCGATAGGCCCAGGCCAGCGCCTCGCCGTCAATGTTCTCCTTGAGCAGGCCCTCGCGCATCATGAGTCCGAGATTGCGGCGCGAACGCCGCCAAGGCTCATCTGCGGCCTTGTAGATAATATGACGCAGATCGTTGAGCCGCCCCGGCGACCGCGGCTTGCCCGCCGCCAGCCAGCGCTCGCGCGACTGCCCGCCCTTCCACTGCCGCGTTGTAAAACCGAGGATCTCGACCTTCACGCCGCAGCGCTCCAGCGTCCGCGCAAGGATGTCGGTGCAACAGGCCGCGACCATGATCGGTCGGCCGCGCATCGAGCCCGAGTTGTCGATCAGGATCGACACGACCGTATCGCGGAACTCGGTCTCGCGCTCGGCCTTGAAGGACAGCGGCTGGGACGGATCGGTGGCCACGCGGGCCAGTTTCGCGGTATCGAGGATGCCCTCTTCCAGATCGAATTCCCACGCCCGGTGCTGCTGCGCCAGCAGGCGCCGCTGCAGTCGGTTGGCCAGCCGGCTGACCGCGACATTGTGGCCGGAAAGCTGTTTGTCGAGGAAGCTGCGCAGCCGCGTCAGTTCCTCGCTGTCGCACAGCGCAGGTGCGGCGATCGTCTCGTCGAATTCGCTTGTGAAGACCTTGTAGCCGAAATCGTCCGGCGCCTCGATCACGGACGTGTTGGGACGGCGTGGCGGGCCTTCGGTGCGCTCGCTGCCCTGGTCGTTCTCGTCGAAGCGATCCATTTCGGCGAAGTCGCTGACGTCGGTGTCCTCCGCGCCCTCCGCTTCGGCCGACTGGTCTTCCTGTGTCTCGACCGGGCGCTGCTCTTCTTCGCCGCTTTCCTCGCTCCGGGTTTCGGCCTGCTCGCTGTCGGCCTCGTCCTCCGCTTGGCTCTGCTCCTCGCGGTCGTGCGACTGATCCTCTGCCAGGTCGAGCGCCACCAGCATGTCGCGCAGAATGCGGCCGAATTCCTCCTGATCCTCGACCGCGCCGGCCAGGTCGTGCATCAAGTCGCCAGCGCGCTGCTCGATGACGGGACGCCAGGCGTCACAGATCGCCCGGGCCTTTTCGGGCGGAGCCGCGCCGGTCAGCGCCTCGCGCACCAGCAGCGCCAGCGCCTCGTCGGCGGGCGCGTCCTCGGCCTGGGTAACGTGACGCGCCGGGGCATCGTCGTAGCGCGCGTTGGTCTTGGCGCTCAGGTTGTCCGCAACGCCGGCCATCCGCTGCGCGCCGACAGCCTCGACCCGCGCCTGCTCAACCGCTTCGAACACAGCGCGCGCATCAGCCCCCGAGGGCGCCAGGCGGGCATGCAGCTTGCCGTCATGGCAGGCCGCGTTGAGCGCCAGCGCATCGGCATGACCGCGAATGACCGCCAGATCCTTAGGCGACACCCGCGAAGGCAGCTCGGGCACGCGCAGCGTGTTGCCATCACGACCCGGCCTGTCGCTGGTGAAGGTGACCTTGATCTCCGGATCGCCCGCGATCGCACGCGTGGTCCCGCTGATGGCGCGGCGGAGCGGTTCGGTCAGATCAGGCTTGCGTTTCGGCTGAATGGCCATCTCGTTACGCGGTTACGACAGAACGACGTTTGAGCCCGACTGCGGCAGCTCCTCACCAAAGCACCGCTGGTAGAATTCCGCGACCAGACCGCGCTCCAACTCGTCGCACTTGTTGAGAAAGCTCAGTTGGAATGACGTTCCGATATCGCCGAAGATCTCCGAGTTTTCGGCCCAGGTGATGACGGTCCGCGGGCTCATAACCGTGGACAGATCGCCGTTGATGAAGGCGCTGCGCGTCAGATCGGCAAGCCGCACCATCTTCGACAGCGTCTCGCGGCCATCGGGCGTGTCGAAGGACTTCACCTTCGCCGCCGCGATGTTCACCTCCTCGTCGTGCGGCAGATAGTTGAGCGTAACGACGATCGACCAGCGATCCATCTGGCCCTGATTGATCTGCTGCGTGCCGTGGTACAGCCCGGACGTGTCCCCGAGGCCCACGGTGTTCGTGGTGGCGAACAGACGGAAGGCCGGATGCGGGCGGATCACGCGGCTCTGATCCAGCAGCGTCAGCCGGCCCGAGACCTCCAGAACCCGCTGGATGACGAACATGACGTCCGGCCGGCCGGCGTCGTACTCGTCAAAGACGAGCGCGGTGTTCGACTGCAGCGCCCACGGGAGGATGCCTTCGCGGAATTCGGTGACCTGCTTGCCTTCGCGCACGACAATGGCGTCCTTGCCCACCAGGTCGATGCGGCTGACATGGCTGTCCAGGTTGACGCGCACGCACGGCCAGTTGAGCCGCGCAGCGACCTGCTCGATATGCGTCGATTTGCCGGTGCCGTGATATCCCTGAACCATGACGCGGCGGTTGTGCGCAAAGCCCGCCAGGATCGCCATGGTGGTTTCCTTGTTGAACAGGTAGTCCGGGTCCAGGTCCGGCACATGCGGGCTGGCCTGCGAAAAGGCGGGCACCTCCATGTCCGTATCGATCCCGAAAACCTGCCGCACCGACACCTTCATGTCGGGCGTGTTGTCCACAGCCGTGGTCTCAGCACTCATCAGCACTCATCCAGATTTGTTGCAATTCCGTTCTCTTGCCCCGCCTGACACCGCCGATGCAGGGGCATTTCCGCCGGGCCATTCCTCTTCAGGGTGGTCAAGAAGCGCGGTCAGCACAAGCCGGTCTTCTTGAGATATTTGTACGCCTGAATGACCTCGCGCAGTTTATCTTCGCTGCTCCGGTCCCCGCCGTTCTGGTCCGGGTGAAGCGTCATCACCAGGCTCTTGAACTGGGCGCGGATGTCGCTGGCCGAGGCGTCGGCGTCCAGCCCGAGCGCGCGCAGCGATTTCAGCTCGGCATTGTGCAGGCGCCGGCCCCGCTGCTGCGCTGCGCCCTCGCGCGGGTCGTCCGCACCAAAGATGCCCAGCGGGTCGGACACGTCGAAAGCATAGGCAAACGCTCGCCAGTCGTGCCCTTTGCCGCCAAGCCCGCCGCTTCCCGTCCCCACGTTCCAGGTCGGGCGGTGACCTGTCATCGCCGACTGCTGGAAGCTGGCGATCTCCTCGTCGCTCATGCCGCGGAAATAGTTGTATTGCTGGTTGTACTCCCGGACATGCTCGCGGCAGTAGAAGAAATATTGGCCCTCGCGGCCGCGCCCCTTGGGCGCGGGATGCGCGCCGGCGCGGTTACACCCCGGCCACTCGCAGCGGCGATTGCTCTGCGCCTCCTCCGGCTTTCGGGTCGGCTTGACCCGGATGCGATCGAAATAGGGCGAATCCAGCTTCATTGACGTCGTGTGAGCTTCCGCCTGTATATGGGGACGGAGTATGCTGCTTCGCCGCGACAGGCACAAGCGCGCAAAAGCGCACGTTCACCGGCTCCCCGCCGCTGTCCGGCGAAGCAAGCGTGGCCCATTCCAGCAAGGACCGGAGGTTGCCCCATGTCCGTCGAGGAATCCATGCGCCAGCATTTGACCGAGGCGTTTTCGCCCACCGTGTTGCGCATCGAAAACGACTCTGCGCGTCACGCCGGCCATGCCGCGATGCGCGCCGCCGACCCCGTCGCACCCGGCGAAACGCATTTCATCGTTCATATCGTCTCCGAGGCGTTCGAAGGCAAGTCCCGCTTGGAGCGGCACCGAATGGTGAATGACGCGCTGAAGGCCGAACTCGCAGGGCCGGTGCACGCGCTGAACATCAAGGCGCAGGCGCCGTCGGAAGTCTAGCCGCGCGCCACGAGGCTTTCACTTGCGGCGGCGAGCACCTTGCGCATGACGCTGGGAAGCGCCTCTTCCGGCAGATCGCCCGCGGCAACCCAGCGGCACGCGTCCGGCGCTGGCGTGTCGGCAGGAACATCGGCCGTGTAGACGTCGAGCATCAGGTGGAAATGCGTGAAAGTGTGCGTCACGGGTGCAAGCACCCGGCGCCAGTCAGCAGCCACGGGCGCTTCACCAAGCAGCGCGGTCTCTGAGCGCGTTTCGGTGCGCCACTCGGTGGTCGGCGGCTCCATCATCCCGCCGAGCAGCCCCTTCTCCGGACGGCGGCGCAGCAGCACGTGATCGTCAGGGCGCCGCGCCACGAAGGCCGCGCCCCGGCGTTGCGGGCGCTCGGCCTTGGGCGCGCGCAGGGGCAACGTGGCAGCCACGCCTTCCGCAAGGCCCTGACAATCCGCGCGCAGCGGACAGCGCGAACAGGCCGGCGTGCGCGGCGTGCAGATCGTCGCGCCGAGATCCATCATCGCCTGCGCGAAATCACCCGGCCGGTGCCTCGGGGTCAGCGTCTCCGCCAGCGAGCGCAGCTTCGGCTTGGCGCCGGGCAGCCGTTCGCGCACCGCGAACAGCCGTGCGACGACGCGCTCCACGTTCCCGTCGACAACCGTCGCTGGCTCATCGAACGCGATCGCGGCGATCGCGGCCGCCGTGTATGGTCCGATCCCCGGCAGCTTGACCAGTTCGCCCGCCGTGCGGGGAAACCGCCCGCCAAGCTCATCCGCCACGATCCGCGCCGTCTTGTGCATGTTGCGCGCGCGGGCGTAGTACCCCAGCCCCGCCCAGGCGGCGAGCACGTCCTCGACCGGCGCACGCGCCATGTCCTCGATGCGCGGCCAGCGCGCCAGAAATGCCCGGTAATAAGGCGCCACGGCCTTCACCGTTGTCTGCTGGAGCATCATCTCCGACAGCCAGACATGATAAGGATCGGCCCGCTGTCCAGGCGGTGCCCGCCACGGCAGATCACGCCGCGCCACGTCGTACCAGGCGAGCAAATCTTCCGCGATATCCACCGCCCCTGACTGCGCCAACTGCACCTCCCGCGCGAATCACTATGCTGTTTTCGGCCAGAGGTTCTGACACGGGGAAGGGTATGGCGCAAACGACGGCGGACACGGCGACAAAGCGGCGCGGCAAGCGCGCGCCCTCGCCCAACTTCACGCCCGATTCACGTGTTGGATACAGCGCCCCGAAACCCGCCGGCGCATTCACGCCGAGCCTGACGCGTCCCGCCTTCGAGAAGTACGGCTTTCCCGCTGCGGCGCTGCTCACCGATTGGGCCGGGATCGCCGGGCCCGAGCTTGCCAGCTATACAGCGCCGGAGCGTCTCAAGTGGCCCCGCCAGCCGGAGGCGCCGGAAGAAGCCCGCGGCCAGTCAGCGGCCACACTCGTCCTGCGCGTCGAGGGCCCACGTGCCATCGAATTGCAGCACCGTCTGCCCCAGCTCATCGAGCGGATCAACAGCTATTTCGGCTTTCGCGCTGTCGCGCAGATAAGGCTCTATCAGGCGCCGCTGGATCACCCGCGCGAGAGCCAGCTGCCGCCGCCGAAAATCGCGCCGCGTCCCGACCGCCGCGGCCTCGTCAAGCGCATTCAGAATCCGCGTCTGCGCACCGCGTTGTCGCGCATTGCCGCCGCCATCGACGCCTGAATCAGCCCTTCCGATCGTTGCAGTCACACAACATATTCTTGTGATGTTGCCGCGCCGCAAAAATCCTCTGGAATGCCGCTGGCGGGCCGCTTTCTTGCCTTAGGTTGTCAATAATCCAGAACCAACATTAGAGTGTTTCAAAAGGCGCGGTCCAACCCGCGTAAGGCCCGAATTCCGATGTTCAGGAGCAACAGCAGATGACCAAGTCCCGTTCCAAGGCGCAGTTCGTCTTCCGCCCGGCTGTCGCGGTGGCAGGCTTGTCAGTGTTGGGCGTGATCATGCTCAGCGCCCTGCACGAGGTTTCCGCCCCCGGCGTGATCGCCCGCGAGGCCGGCAAGGCGCAGACCGAAGCCATGACCACCGAGCTGGCTACGCCGGCGGCAAACGAGAGCGCGACAGCAGCTCAGACGGAAACGCCGGAGCCGGCAGCCCCCGCGGACAGCGAAAGCGGCACCGCGGGTCAGTCGGACGCCCCGGAGCCGGCGGCCGAAGAGCCGACCCGCGTCGCCGAAGCCCAGACCAACGCATCCGAAGCCGACGCAAGCGGGCAAAAGCTGGACGACATCGTCCTGGGTGATCCCGAGGCGCCGGTCACCGTGATTGAATACGCCTCGATGACCTGTCCGCACTGCGCGTCCTTCCACACGGAGACGCTGCCGGACCTCAAGGAGCAGTATATCGACACCGGAAAGGTGAAGTTCATCCTGCGCGAGTTCCCGCTGGACAATCTGGCGGCGGCGGCGTCACTGCTGGCGCGCTGCGTCGAAGAGGACAAGTTTTACGATTTCGTGGACGTGCTGTTCGAAAAGCAGTCGCAATGGGCGAACGCCGACGATCCGCTGCAGGAGCTACGTCAGATTTCCAAGGTGGCCGGCTTCACCGAAGCGCGGTTCAATAGCTGCCTGCGCGATCAGGAAAAGCTCGACTACATCCAGCAGGTGCGGGATACCGGGAACCACAAGTATGACATTCGCTCCACGCCGACACTGATCGTCAACGGGCAGAAGCTGGAGGGCAACCAGTCGATCTCGGCGCTGCAGCAGGTGATCGACCCGATGCTGGACGACGCCGAGGAAAGCTGAACATGGCGCGGCTCTGAGAGACGGAATGATCGGGTCCAGGATGTTGCTGGGCGGCGCGCCGCGCGTCGTCAGCACTCTCGCGGTTTTGGGCTTCGCGGCCTTCCTTACGGCTTGCGCCGGCGGACAGGTCAGTCAGCCGCAGACGCTGGAGGCGATGATCGCCGCTGGCGGCGGGCCGACGCTGGAGATGCTGAAGAAGCCCGGACCGCTTCCCGAGCGCACCATGGGCAACCCGGACGCGCCCGTCACGGTGATCGAATACGCCTCGCTCACCTGCCCCTACTGCCGGCGGTTCCATGCCGATGTCTTCCCGCGCTTCAAGCGCAATTACATCGACACGGGCAAGGTGCATTTCATCTACCGCGAATTCCCCATCGGGCGCAGTGCGGGCACCGCGGCAATCGCCGCCCGTTGCGTTGCCGACGAGCACTATTTCGCCGCCAATTGGAAGTTTCTCGCGGAGCAGCGCAAATGGGTCTCGCAGGAAGTCCGGCCCGACGCGATCTATAAAATTGTGCAAGAGTTCGGCCTCGACCGCGCCGCCTTTGACACCTGCCTGGAGAATCAAACGATAATTGATGGCCTGAAACAGGTGAAGGAGCGCGGGCGCGATCTGGGGGTTTCCGCCACGCCGACGATCTTCGTCAATACGGAGAAGCGCCGGGGTGGGGTCAGCTACGAGGATCTGGTCAAGCTGATCGAAGCCGCCAACGAAGCCGCGCCGCAGGGCTAGGCCCGCTTGCGCCCGCTTCTCTGTTGTGCTGAGCGAAAGGGCGCTTGCCGTGCAGATCACCCGCCTGAAACTGCTGGGCTTCAAATCTTTCGTCGAACCCACAGAGCTTCTGATCGAGCCGGGGCTGACCGGCGTGGTCGGACCGAACGGCTGCGGCAAATCCAATTTGCTGGAGGCGTTGCGCTGGGTCATGGGCGAGACCTCCTACAAGTCCATGCGCGGCTCGGCGATGGATGACGTGATCTTTTCCGGCACCGACTCCCGCCCGTCGCGGGACACGGCTGAAGTCACGGTCTATCTGGACAACAGCGCCCGCCGCGCCCCGGCCGCTTTCAACGACAACGACACCGTCGAGATCACGCGCAAAATTGTCCGCGAGTCCGGGTCGACCTACAAGGTCAATGGCCGAGAGGCCCGCGCCCGCGATGTGCAGCTCCTGTTCGCCGATGCCGCAACGGGCGCCCGCTCCCAGGCGCTCGTGCAGCAGGGCCGCATCGGCGAGATCGTCAGCGCCAAACCGCAGCAGCGCCGCCGCATCCTGGAGGACGCTGCCGGTATCGCCGGGCTGCATGGCCGGCGGCATGAGGCGGAACTTCGCCTGAAGCATGCCGAATCGAACCTGGAGCGACTGCAGGATGTGATGGGTCAGGTCAACCAGCAGCTCCAGAGCTTGAAGCGCCAGGCCCGGCAGGCGCGCAAATACCGCGAGATCTCGGAGGAGCTGCGCCAGGCCGAGGCGGTCCAGCATCATATCCTGTTCCAGCAAGCCAACGAAAAGGTCGCCGAGGAGGAAGCCGCGCTGCAGGAGGCGATGCGCGAGGTGGGCCGGCTGACCCAGGCGGAATCCGAAGCGACACGCGCGGAGAGCGAAGGCAGCGATTCCATCCAGCCGCTTCGCGACGAGGAGGCCACGCGCGCGGCCGTGCTGCACCGCCTGCAGGTGGAACAGCAAACCTTGGAACAGGAGGAGGCCCGCGCGGCGGAGCGCCAGCGCGAATTGCAGCAGCGCATCGAGCAGATTGGCAACGACATCGCGCGCGAGCGCGAAATGATGGAAGACGCCGCGCAGACGATCAGCCAGCTTGAGGCCGAGGAAGCCGCGCTGCGCCAGCGCGAAGGCAGCGACGATGGCCGCGCCGAAGCCGCGCAAGCCGTCGAGACAGCAAGCCAGGCTCTTGAGGCGGCAGAGCAGCGCCTGTCGGATCTGACCGCGCAGGCCGCGGATTTGCGCGCCCGCCGCCGGGAACTTGAGGGGCAGATCACGCAGGCGGAAAAGCGCATCGCCAGCCTGAGCGAGCAGCAGGAGCGGATTGCGCGCGAACTGGCGGAAGTCGACGCCGCGCTGGGCGAGCAGACCGAAATCGCCGGCCTTCAGGCGGAGGTCACGCGGCTCGGCGAGGCCGTCGCCGATGTCGAGGCCCGCACCGGCGAAGCCGAAACCGCCCTGGCCGAAGCCCGCCAGCGCGAGAAGGAAGCCGGCGAGCACGCCAGACAGACGCGGCTTAACGCGCGCCAGCTTGAAACCGAGGCGGCGACGCTGATCAAGCTCCTGCGCCCCGCCGAGAGCGATCAGTGGCGGCCGATCGTCGATGAGATCCGTGTTGCCCCGGGGTATGAGACCGCGCTGGGCGCCGCGCTGGGCGATGATCTCGACATGCCAGCGGACAGCCGAGCGCCGGCGCACTGGGCCGGAACCGGTGATATCAGCAACGACCCCGCCCTGCCTGCTGGAGCAAGGCCCTTCACCGAATTCGTCCGCGCGCCCCACGTCCTGACGCGGCGCCTGCGCCAGATCGGACTGGTCGATCCGGCGGACGGCCCGCGCCTGGCCCGGATGCTCGCCCCCGGTCAGCGCCTGGTCACGACACGCGGCGACCTGTGGCGCTGGGACGGGGTGCACGCGGCCGCCGACGCCCCGACCGCCGCCGCCAAGCGGCTCGCCGAGCGCAACCGCCTCGACGAGCTGACGGCCGAGGTCGAAAAGCTCAACCAGACCGCCGACGACGCCGAAGCCCAGCAGAAGCAAGCGGCCGAGCACGCCGCGGGTCTCGCCGCCGAGGAAAAGCGGCTGCGCGCACAGTGGCGTGAGACGCAGGCCGAACTGTCCCGCGCGCGCGACGCGCTGACCAAGGCCGAGCGCGAGGCACAGAAGACCGGGCAGAAGCGCGCCGCGCTCGTCGAAGGTCAGAGCCGCACCGTTTCCGATCTGGAGGAGGCCCAACGCCAACTCGCCGAGGCGCGGGAGGCGCTCGCCGGGCTGGCCGATGCGAGCACGCTGGAGGCCGCCGTTAGCGAGGCGCAGGCGGAAGTTGGCGCCAAGCGCGACGCCTATTCGCAGGCCCGCTCACACCTCGACGGCATCGAACGCGAACGCAAGCAGCGCGAACAGCGGCTCCAGAGCATCGCTTCGGAAATGGCACGCGCGGCAAAACGCCGCGACGCCGCCAGCACCCAGATCGCCGATCTGGAAAAGCGCGCCGAGGAAGCGAAAGCCGAGTTGCAAGAACTGTCCGGCATCCCGGAGGCCGCCGCGCAGCGCCGCGAAAAGCTGTTCAACGAGATCGCCCAGGCCGAAGCGGCCCGGAAGGAGGCCGCCGACAAGCTGGCCGAGGCCGAATCGGCCCTGCGGGACAACGCCAAGCACTTGCGCGAAATTCAGAACCGCCTGAGCGAAGCCAAGGAGAAGCGTGCGCGCATCGAGGCCCAACTCGAGGCCGCCCGCCAACGGCGCACCGAACGCGCACATGCGATCCGTGAAAACCTCGACTGCGCGCCGGAGGAATGCCTGCAGGTCGCAGGGCTTGCAACGGACGCGCCCCTGCCCGACGCCGACGAGCTTGACCAGCGCATCCACAAGCTGCGCGCCGACCGCGAGCGCCTTGGGGGCGTGAATCTGCGCGCCGAGGAAGAGGCGCAAGAGCTGGAAGAGCAGTTCGGCGTGATGCAGCAGGAGCGCGAGGACCTGGAGCAGGCCATCTCAAAGCTGCGCGGCGGAATTGCCAGTCTGAACAAGGAGGGGCGCGCGCGCCTTCTGGACGCCTTCGAGACGGTCAACAACCACTTCCAGCACCTGTTCAGCGTGCTGTTCGCCGGAGGTGAAGCGCGGCTGGAACTGATCGAGTCCGATGATCCGCTTGAGGCGGGGCTGGAAATCGTGGCGCGGCCTCCGGGCAAAAAGTCGCAGGTGCTGACACTGCTGTCCGGCGGGGAAAAGGCGCTGACGGCGCTGGCCCTGATCTTCGCCGTGTTCCTGACCAACCCGTCGCCGATCTGCGTGCTGGACGAGGTCGACGCGCCGCTCGATGACGCAAATGTCGACCGATTCTGCAATCTGATGGAGGAAATGGGCGGCACCACGGAAACGCGGTTCCTCGTCATCACGCACCATCCGATGACCATGTCGCGGATGCACCGGCTGTTCGGCGTGACGATGGCCGAGAAAGGCGTGAGCCAGCTCGTCTCGGTTGACCTGCGCACCGCCGAGCGGTTCCTCGAAGCGGGCTAGCCCGCCGGCCCAAGGCTTCGCAACTAATTTTTCTCGGAAAAACATGCCCTTAGCTGCGGTTTCTTGGCGCTTGACACTGCGCAGGCCCCTGTCTAAGTTGCGCGCGTCTGAACGCGGGCAGCTCCCACCGGCAAATTTCAACGCCTTAAGGAGACGGGATGGCCCCCTCCGATTCTGGTGACGACAAGAGCGGCGAGGACGGGTCCTCGACGGAGTCGATCCGCAGGCGGCTGGACAAGCTCGGCCACGAACTCGACGAGGTCGAAAAACGTCATCAGCCGCAGGAGCATGAGACAGGTGCGCGTAGCGGGGCACTCGGCTATGCGTTCCGGCTCGGCGCGGAGATGGTGGTCGCCATCGTTGTCAGCGGCGTGATCGGGTGGGCGCTCGACTCCTGGCTGGAGACCTCCCCGGCGTTCCTGATCATATTCCTGCTGCTGGGCACCGGCGCCGGCATTCTGGGTGCAGTGCGGTCGGCGCGACGAATGCAGCAAGACTACAGCGGCGACAAGAGTTAAGGGACGAAGCGTGGCGACGGAGACGAACGAAAGCGGCGCTGAGGCGCAGGGAACGGAGATGGCAGCCCCCGAGGCGCAGGGCGCGGAGGCCGCGCACGGCGCCGAAGGCAAGGGCGATTCCCTTGCGGCGATCTTCGATCCGATGCACCAGTTTGAAATCAAGCGATTCGTCGAATTGAACTTCTTCGGCCTTGATGCCTCCTTCACCAACTCGTCGCTGATGATGGTGATCGGCGTCACGCTGGTCAGCGTGTTTCTGATCGGCAGCATGCGCGGCCGCGCACTGGTGCCGGACCGGATGCAGTCGATGGCCGAACTGTCCTACGAGTTCGTGGCCAACATGGTCCGCGAGAACGCGGGCAGCGAGGGAATGAAGTTCTTCCCGTTCATCTTCACGCTGTTCTTCTACATTCTCGCGATGAACATGCTCGGCATGTTCCCCTACGCCTTCACGGTCACCAGCCACATCATCGTCACGGTAGCGCTTGCGCTTGTGGTTTTTATCGGCGTGACTGTTATCGGCATCATCAAGAACGGAACGAAGTTCATCGGCCTCTTCGTCCCCTCTGGCGTGCCGATCTGGCTGCTACCGCTGTTGGTGCCGATCGAGATTCTGTCCTATCTCGTGCGCCCGTTCAGCCTCTCCGTGCGTCTTTTCGCGAACATGATGGCGGGCCACACCATGCTTAAGGTGTTTGCCGGCTTCGTCATCGCCATGGGCGCTGTCGGGGGCTGGGCGCCGCTGCTGTTCATGGTGGCGTTCACCGGTCTCGAGATCCTCGTGGCCTTCCTGCAAGCCTTCGTCTTTGCGGTGCTGAGCTGCATCTATCTCAACGACGCGCTCCACCCGCATCACTGACCTGATCCAGAGTTCAACTGCCCCACACTTGAGCGTTCAATCGAAACCTGAGGAGTGAGATCATGGAAGTAGAAGCAGCCAAGCTCATCGGCGCGGGCATCGCCTGCATCGCGCTGGTCGGCGCCGGTCTCGGCATCGGCAACATTTTCGGCAACTACCTCGCCGGCGCCCTGCGCAACCCGTCGGCCGCCCCGGGGCAGTTCCCGAACCTGCTGCTCGGCTTCGCACTGGCGGAAGCGACCGGCCTGTTCGGCCTGCTGGTGGCGCTGATCATCCTGTTCGTGTTCTAGAACACGGCGGTCACTGACAAAGGATGCGGCGGCGAACCATCGGCGGTTGCGCCGCTTCATCACTCGCACGCAAGCATCCGGAAGTTCCGCCCGGCACGGAGGTGTCATGCCGCAGCTTGATTTCGCCGATTACGCGCCGCAACTCGTCTGGCTGGTCATCACGTTCGGCATCATGTACCTGCTGATGGCGCGCGTGGCGCTGCCGCGTATCGCGACCGTGATCGAGGAGCGCCGCGACCGGATCGCCAACGATCTGGCGCAGGCGGAGCAACTCCGTCGGGAGACGGACGAGGCCATCGCCGCCTATGAAAAGGCATTGGCCGACGCCAAGGCGCGGGCAAACGCTATTGCCCAGGAAACCCGCGATCGGCTGAACGAAGAACTGGCGCAGGAACGCCAGCAAAAGGAAGCCGAGATCAATGAGCGGCTGGAGCGGGCCGAGCAGGAGATCGCCAAGACCAAGGAGCAGGCGCTCGCGCATGTCGAGGAGATCGCCCGCGACACAACCGCGGCCCTGGTCGAGCAGCTTCTCGGCGAAAAGGTCAGTGATCAGGCGCTCGAATCGGCCGTCTCCCGCGCCACCAGCAAGCATGGAGTGGCCTGATGGACACGACATTCTGGGTTGCGGTTTCCTTCGTCCTGTTCATCGCGCTACTGGTCTATTTCGCGGTCCCGCGAAAGATCATTTCTGCGCTCGACAAGCGCGCGGAGAGCATCCAGCAGGAACTGGCCGAAGCGCGGCGTCTGCGCGAGGAAGCGCAGTCGATCCTGGCGGATTACCAACGCAAGCAGCGCGACGCTGAACAAGAAGCCAACGACATCATCGCCCAGGCCGAGCGCGAAGCACAGGCCTACGCGCAGGAGACGCGCAAGCAGTTCGAGGACATGCTGAACCGCCGCGTTCAAATGGCTGACGAGAAGATCGCCCGCGCGGAGGCGCAGGCCGTGGCCGAAGTGCGCAGCCGCGCGGTGGATGCCTCGGTCGAGGCCGCCGAGCAGATCATTGCCGAGAAGCTCGATGAAGATAAGGCCCGTGCCCTAGTTCAGCAGAGCGTCGAGCAGCTCAAGAAGCACGGGGGCGCACACTAACGCGGCCGCGCCTCCAAGGCGCGACCGCCTATGTAATTACCGCGCGCAGGGGTTCGCCTTTGCCACGCAACGGGTGAAAATGCCCTCCCGGTGGCATTCGATGCGCTTGCCCCGCGCCTCCCTCCAATAGCCGTAATCGTAACCGTAGACGTAGCGCGCTTCACGTTTCCACGCGAAGACGGCACTGTTCCGTGCAAACTGGCGCACCAGATTCTTCTTTCCGGCTGACCGGATCAACGCCCCGCAATGGGGCGGTGCATAGTCGTAGTAACCGCCCGGCCTGGCCTCGGCGTACGTGCTCGCCGCGCCGAACGTTCCCGCCGCGACAGCCGCGG
Source organism: Dichotomicrobium thermohalophilum (assembly GCF_003550175.1). NCBI lineage: Bacteria > Pseudomonadati > Pseudomonadota > Alphaproteobacteria > Hyphomicrobiales > Hyphomicrobiaceae > Dichotomicrobium > Dichotomicrobium thermohalophilum. The sequence continues at coordinate 1,609,371 of NZ_QXDF01000001.1, read as the reverse complement.
CCATGACAAACTTCCAGATCATCTCGTCCCTCCTGCCGATTATCCGAAATCATCAAATCCAACAGGAGCGACGATAGCCCGGCCCGCCTGAACTCAGGCGGAACCGGGTATTCATAAACTATTCAGGGACTTGGCCGGGAAACCGCCCTACTCCGCGGCTTTGGCCTGCTGCGGTGGCTCCCACCTCAGCACCGGATGCCGCGCGGCCTTGACCTCGTCCAGCCGACGGCGCGGCGCAAAGCGGGGAGCCTCCGTGAACCGCTCGGTCTCGCCCGCAAGCGCCGCCTTGGCGAGCGCGCGCATGGCGTCGATGAACTGATCGAGGCTGTGCTTCGACTCGCTCTCGGTCGGCTCCACCAGCATTGCGCCATGCGCCACCAGCGGGAAGTAGACCGTCATCGGGTGGAAGCCCTCGTCGATCAGCGCCTTGGCGAGATCGAGGGTGGTCACGCCCGTGTCCTTCAGGAAATGGTCGTCGAACAGGACCTCGTGCATACAGATGCGATCGCCATAGGGCTGGCTGAACACATCACGCAGCCGCGCGCGGATATAGTTCGCGTTCAGTACGGCATCCTCCGAGGCCTGGCGCATACCGTCCGCGCCCTGCGCCATCATGTACGCCATCGCGCGCACGAACATGCCCATCTGGCCGTGGAAGGCGGTCAGCCGCCCGAAGGGCTGCTCGCCGGGGACATCGTCTGCAAACTCCGCAAGCGCTGCGCCGTCCTGGCCCGCCACAACGCGCGGCAACGGCGCGAACGGCGCGATTGCCTTCGAGAAGATCACCGGCCCGGAGCCCGGCCCACCACCGCCATGCGGCGTCGAGAATGTCTTGTGCAGGTTCAGATGCATCGCGTCGATGCCGAGATCGCCCGGACGTACCTTGGCGGCAATCGCGTTGAAGTTCGCGCCGTCGCAGTAGAGATAGGCGCCCGCCTCGTGCAGAATCTCGGCGATCTCGATGATATCCGGCTCGAACAGCCCGCAGGTGTTCGGGTTGGTCAGCATCATCGCGGCGGTGTCCGGCCCGACAATCGCGCGCACCGCATCCGGGCTGACCGTGCCGTCCTCGCGCACCTCGACCGGGCGCACCTCATAGCCCAGCAGCGCGGCCGTCGCCGGATTGGTGCCGTGCGCGCTGTCCGGCACGATGACAATGCGCCGCTGTGCGTTCTCCCCACTCGCCTCATGTGCGGCCTTGATGCCCATCATGCCGCAGAGCTCGCCATGCGCGCCCGCCTTGGGCGAGAGGGCGACGGCCTCCATGCCGGTCAGCGTCAGCAGCCAATGCGACAGCGTCTCCATCAGCTCGATGGCGCCGGGCACGGTGTTCTGCGGTTGCAGCGGGTGGATGTCCGCAAAGCCGGGCAGCCGCGCGGACTTCTCATTGGCGCGCGGATTATGCTTCATCGTGCAGGAGCCGAGCGGGAAGATACCGGTGTCGATGGCGTAGTTGTTCCGGCTCAGCCGCACATAATGGCGCACGGTCTCCGGCTCGCTCAGGCCCGGAAGGCCAATTTCGCTGCGCCGCTCCAGGCCGCCGAGCCGGTTCTCGCCTTCCGGCACGGTGATGTCCACGCCGGAGCGGTCCGGCGCGCCGGTCTCGAAGATCAACGGCTCCTCAATCTGGAGTGCGCGGTTGCCGGTGAACGTCGCCGGGCGAATATCGTTCGCAGCTTTGGTCATGCCAATACCTCCTTCAGGGCGGCAACATAGGCCGCGCGATCCTCGGGCGTCGTCGTTTCGGTCGCGGCGACGATGATGCGATCGGCGAGATCGGGCCGGTCCGGCCACAGACGCGCCGCGGGCACCCCGCCCAGCACGCCCTTGTCGGCCAGCTTGTCGATCACTTGAGCGCCGTCACCCGGCACCTGGATGGTGAATTCATTGAAGAACTGATCGGTCAGCACCTTGACCCCGGACACCTGCGCCAGATCGTCGGCCAGCGCCACCGCCGTGCGGTGATTGGCCAGCGCCAGGTCGCGCAGCCCGCTTTCGCCCATCAGCGTCAGGTGGATCGTGAAGGCCAGCGCGCACAGGCCGGAGTTCGTGCAGATATTGCTGGTCGCACGGTCGCGGCGAATGTGCTGCTCTCGCGTCGCCAGCGTCAGCACAAACCCCCGCTTGCCGTCCTCATCCGTGGTCTCGCCCGCAAGGCGGCCGGGCATCTGGCGCACATACTTCTGCCGTGTGGCGAACAGGCCGAGATAGGGACCGCCGAAATTCAGCCCGTTGCCGATGGACTGGCCTTCGGCAACCACGATATCAGCGCCCATTTCACCCGGCGGGGTCAGCGCGCCGAGCGACAGCACCTCGGTGACAGCCACAATCAGCAGCGCTCCGGCCTCGTGAACCTTGTCGGCCAGCTTGCGCAGATCGTGCACCCGGCCGAACACGTCGGGCGTCTGGACGATCACGCAGGCCGTCTTGTCATCGAGCGCTTCGGCGATTTCGTCGTCCTCGACCGCGACGCTCTCGTGCTCGGAGAAATGGCCGAAGGTTTCGATCACCGCACGGTAATGCGGATGCAGCCCCGTGCTGATCACGGCCTTCGGGCGCTTGGTGACGCGCTGGGCCATCAGCACTGCTTCTGACGCCGCGGTCGAGCCGTCATACATCGAGGCATTGGCAACATCCATGCCGGTGAGCATCGCGACCTGTGTCTGGAACTCGAACAGGTACTGCAGCGTACCCTGCGCGACCTCCGGCTGGTAAGGCGTGTAGGCGGTCATGAACTCGGAGCGCTGGATCAGATGATCCACCGTTGCGGGGACGTGGTGGTTGTACGCGCCGCAGCCGACAAAGAAGGGCACGGAACTGGCCGCAACGTTCTTGTCCGCCATGCGCTGCATCGCGCGCTCAAGCTCGATCTCGCTGGCGTGGCGCGGCAAGTCGGGCAGCTCCTTCAGACGCGCCGCCTCGGGCACATCGGCGAAAAGGTCGTCAATCTCGCGCACGCCGATCGCGGCCAGCATCGCAGCGCGGTCGGCATCGGTGTGGGGTAACAGACGCATCAGTCCAGGGTCTCCAGATAGCTCTTGTATTCGTCGGCGCTCATCAGCGTGTCGAGTTCGCCCTTGTCGGCGATCTTCAGCTTGACGAACCAGGCCTCGCCCTCCGGATCGGCGTTGACCTTCTCCGGGCTGTCGGGGAGCGCCGTGTTGACCTCCGTGACTTCACCGGAGACGGGCGCGTAAACTTCGCTTGCCGCCTTGACCGATTCCACCACGGCAAGCTCGTCATTCTGCGCGACCTGCTTGCCGATCTCGGGGAGTTCGACGAACACCACCTCGCCAAGCTGCTCCTGCGCGTGATTCGAGATGCCGACGGTTCCGGTATCGCCATCGACGCGGATGTATTCGTGTTCTTTCGTGTATCTGATGTCGGTCATGGTTTTCGTCCCTCGGCGTTCAGCGCGCACCTCGCGGGTGCCGACGCGGTGAGTGTCAGGAAGTCGCTTTCGCCTTGGTGGCGTAGCGATGGGCGACGAAAGGCAGGTCGACGACTTGGCCGGGGTTGGCCTTGCCGCGGATCTGGAAGGTCACGGGCGTGCCGGTCGTTGCCTCGTCGGCGGCGACATAGCCCATGGCGATCGGATGGCCGAGCGTCGGGCTGAAGGCCCCGCTCGTCACAACACCGATGCGCTCACCCTCGGCATCGAAGATTTCCGTGCCCTCGCGCGGCGTGGCGCGGCCTTGGGGTGTCATCCCGACGCGCAGGCGGGAGGGGCCATCGCGGAGTTCGCCCAGGATGCGGTCAGCCCCCGGAAAGCCGCCCTCGACGCGGCGGCGCTTTCCGATCGACCAGGCAAGGTCGGCTTCGACCGGCGAGGTCGTCTCGTCGATATCATGGCCGTAGAGGCACAGTCCCGCTTCCAGACGCAGCGTATCGCGCGCGCCAAGCCCTGCCGGCTTGACGGTCTCGTCCTCCAAAAGGGCGCGGGCGAAAGCTTCGGCCTGGTCGGCGGCCAGCGAAACCTCGAAGCCATCTTCGCCTGTGTAGCCGGAACGGGAAATCCACACCTTTCCGTAAGGCGTCGTCGCCACCGCGCGGAAGGACATGAAGCGCATGGCCTCGCATCCGGGGAAGTGCTTCGACAGCGCCTGCGCCGCCGCCGGCCCCTGCACCGCGATAAGCGCCTGCGACTCCAGCGGCTCCAGCCGCGCATCTTCAGTGTGCGTGGCAATATGAGACAGATCCACTTCCTTGCGCGCGGCATTGATGACGAAATAGAGCCAGTCGCGCCCGTCCATCTCGCCAACCTTCGAGACCATCAGATCGTCGATTATCCCGCCGTCAGCGTTGGTGAGCTGGGTATAGCGCATCCGCCCCGGCTTCAGCCCCGAGATGTCGCCGGGCACGAGGCGCTCCATCACGGCGCTGACGTCCGACCCGTGCGAGAGCAGCGCCTGGCCCATATGGGAGACGTCGAACAGGGAGGCCTGGCTGCGCGTGTGTTTGTGCTCGGCGATGATGCCCGTCGGGTAGTTCAGCGGCATCTCATAGCCACTGAACGGTACCATCTTGGCCCCGAGCTCAACGTGGAGGCCGTGGAGCGGCGTGCGTTTCAGTTGCGTATCGGCCGGGGGCTGCTGTGCATCTGACATGTCTCAGGTCCGTCGTGAGCGTTGATCGCTTCGCTGCCCGTCGGCATGAAAAGCGTCGCCCCCTCTGTCATGGAACCTGAGAGATTTTTCCGGCGTGCACGCGCCGGGTTACCCCTTCGGTGAGCCGGAGGCTTGCCGGCTGCTTTCCAGAGTGCTGTTCGGCCCGCGGTCCTTTTGCCTGAGAGTTTCCGGGGCGGTTGCTCCTTCGGCGCCGGCGCTGAAGGCCGATCTCTCCCGCGGTCGAATGTCAGCTATGTGCGCTCAGAATAGCGAAACCGCCCTGCGTGTCAAACCGACCCCGGAAACCGCCGGTCAGCGGCGGCTTCACGAGGCCGCTGGCTCCGGCCAGAGTTCCCGGATTTCGAACGGCAGCATGTTGCGCACATCATCGATTTCGCCCGGCGAGACGTGCCGCGAGAGCACCTGGAAGACCGCACGCGTAGCGTGTTCGACCTCCACCGGTGTCTGTGGATCGTCCACGATGTCGCGCAAGTTGTCGCGGACCTTGTCGAGGAACTCCTCCTTGGAGCGGATGCGCAGAGGCACGTCAGACGGGCGCCAGCCCTCGTAATAGAAACCGCGCACCAGCGCCGGGAACTGCGCGCCGAGCTGCACCGCCTCCTCGACCGTCAGCCGGTCACGCAACGCGTGAAGCACGCCCTTCAGCAGTCGGTAGACGCGCTGACGGTCCCGGGTGAGCGTCAGCTCACCCAGCTCCTTCATCCAGATATTGGTTTCGTGCAGGGTCCGCTCGAAGGTTTCCAGACCTGATTGCGTCATTTCCGCCCCTCCGTTCCGGTCGGTGTCCAGACACGAGATTAACCCGTCGACTGGGCGCAAGGTTCCGAGGGGTGCGGCGTGCGATTAGCTGGCGCCGGGAATTTCCCGGTCGAATGCCACGAAGAGCTTGTAAGATGATGGAGATGTGCCGGGCTCGGCCTCAAAGCTGATGGTGCGAACGACCGAGAAATAATCCACCGGGTTCTCGCGGCGCAGCTCCACCTCGACCATCATCCGCTCCGTGCGGATTTTCGAGCCATCCCCGCGCGTCAGATACAGGTTGACCGGCAGTTCGACCGTCCCGTCCTGGCCGCGCGGCCCCATCAGCACGCGCCCGGCAAACCCATACTTCACGCTCACTTGCGGGCCGTTGATCTGGCATTCGCGCGCGACCTTGGTGATGCTGCCGCGATGGCGCATGGCCAGTCGTTCGCCGACCCGACCCGGCTCATAAACTGTGATATGGCGATCCGCCGGCCAGATCTTGAACCGCGGACAGCCCGAGGCTGGACCCGAGGCATCGATTCGCCCGCTGGTATCAGACCGTGCAGCCTCCAGCATCCCCTCCTCGGTGATGGTCGCGGTCCAATCGGCATTTTCCGGCTCTTCTTCGGAAGAGCCGAACACGTCCGAACCGAGGCCCGAGGTAATCTGAGAGATGCCGCAACCGCTGAGAAAAAGCGTTCCGGCCACGATAACAGCCAGTCGCAGCGCGTGGCGGGCCGTGGCAACGTCCGTCGCCTCACGGGTCCTGACACGGCGGCTGCCGATCCCTATGTCCTTGTTATGCATCACCGGCTCACGCCGCCTCCTGTCCCATGCTGCGCGCGAGCTTTCCGATAAATCGTTAATTTGGACACTTCGTGACGATCCTCTTGTTCATCCGCAGGTCCGATTGGTACAAACATGGGCGAGAGCAGCGATTTTCACGGTGCGCGCGACCATAAAGAGGCAGGCGCCGCTCAGCAAGTGACAGCCGGGCAAAGATACACAGGCAAAACGCGTTGTTTGCCGCGGTTTTAGAGACGCTCGACCAGGGAAAGGGAAGCTCGTGACGAAGCCCGCATTGCAAGTCCTGTTGGCCGCGCCGCGCGGCTTCTGCGCCGGTGTGGATCGCGCAATCGATATCGTCGATCTGGCCCTGCAGAAATACGGCCCGCCGGTTTATGTCCGCCACGAGATCGTGCACAACCGATATGTGGTCGAGGGTCTCAAGGCCAAGGGCGCGGTTTTCGTCGAGGAACTGGACGAGATCCCGGATACCGACCAGCCCGTGATCTTCTCCGCCCACGGCGTACCGAAAGCGGTGCCGGCGGCGGCAGAAAAGCGCAACATGTTCTACATCGACGCGACCTGCCCGCTGGTATCGAAAGTGCATATCGAGGCCGAGCGGCTGCATGCGCGCGGATATGACATCCTGCTGATCGGCCATGACGGACACCCCGAAGTCTCCGGCACGATCGGGCAGTTGCCGGACGGCGCGATCACGCTCATTGAAACGGTCGAGGACGCCCGCGCCTATGAAGCGCGCGATCCGGACAAGCTGGCCTTCGTCACTCAGACCACGCTGTCTGTCGACGATACGGCCGAGATCGTGGAAGTGCTGAAGGAGCGGTTCCCCAACATCGTTGGCCCACACAAGGAAGACATCTGCTACGCCACCACCAACCGGCAGGCCGCTGTGAAGGCCATTGCCCCGCAGGCCGAGGCCCTGCTGGTGATCGGCGCACCGAACAGTTCAAACTCCCAGCGCCTTGTCGAAGTCGGCAAAGCTGCGGGATGTCGCGTCGCGCATCTGGTGCAGCGGGCTGGCGATATCCCCTGGCCCGAGCTTGACGGCGTCGCGTCAATCGGCATCACCGCAGGCGCCAGCGCGCCAGAGGCGCTTGTGGAAGAGATCATCGACGCGCTGGGCGAGCGTTACGACCTCTCGATCGAAACCGTGACCACCGCGACCGAAGACGTGACCTTCAAGCTGCCGCGCGTGCTGCAGGACTCGGCCGCCTGAACGCGGCGCGTGAACCGGCATGGCCGTCTACACCGAAGTCACAGCCGAAGAGCTTGCCGACCTGCTCGCGGGGTATGACATCGGCCGGCCGGTTTCCATGAAAGGCATCGCTGAGGGGGTCGAGAACACCAATTATCTCGTCACCACCGAACAGGGCGACTTCATTCTCACGCTTTACGAAAAGCGCGTCGCCTGTGGCGATCTGCCGTTTTTCATAGGCCTGCTGGATTATCTGGCCGCGCAGTCCGTGCCCTGCCCCGTCCCGATCCATGACCGCGCAGGGCAGGTGCTTCACACGCTGTGCGACCGGTCTGCCGCGCTGTTCTCCTTCCTTCCGGGGATATCGGTGCGGCGGCCTTCGGTAGCCCAATGCACGGCGGTCGGCGCGGAGCTGGCAAAGCTGCATCTGGCCGGGCGCGGCTTCGATATGCGCCGCGAGAACGACCTTTCGCTGGCCGGCTGGGAGCGGCTGCGGGAAGACCTCGGCGACCATGCGGACGCGCTCTGGGAGGGGCTGGGCGAACTGCTCGATAGTGAACTGGCGTTCCTGCGCGCCCACTGGCCCGACGATTTACCAGACGGCGTTATCCATGCCGATCTGTTTCCGGACAACGTCCTTTTTCTCGATGGTGATGTGTCCGGCATGATCGACTTCTACTTCGCCTGCAACGATCTGCTGGCCTACGACATTGCCATCTGCCTGAACGCCTGGTGCTTCGAGGTCGACCACAGCTTCAACATCACCAAGGCGCGGGCGTTCCTGGAGAGCTATCGCAGCGTCCGGCCGATGAGCGCGGCGGAGACCGAGGCGCTGCCGATCCTTGCGCGCGGGGCGGCGCTGCGCTTCCTGTTGACGCGGGCCTATGACTGGTTCCACACCGCGCCGGACGCCTATGTGCGGCCCAAGTCGCCGGACGAATATCTGCGCAAGCTGCGTTTTCACCAGCGCGTCAAGTCGCTGAGCGAATACGGGCTTGCGCCCTGAACCACACCACGGGAGACGACGTGAGCGAGCGCGACCCCAAGCGCGTGCGCATCTACACCGACGGCGGATGCTCGGGAAATCCCGGCCCCGGCGGCTGGGGCGCCGTGCTGATTTACAGCGATGCGCGCAAGGAGATGAACGGCGGCGCGCCCAGCACGACCAATAACCGTATGGAACTGACGGCTGCGATCGAGGCGCTGGAGGCGCTGAAGCGCCCAATGCCGGTCGACCTTTACACCGACTCCAACTACCTCCGCCAGGGCATCACCGAGTGGATCGACACCTGGAAGGCGAATGGCTGGCGTACGGCGCAGAAGAAGCCGGTCAAGAACGAGGATCTATGGCGGCGGTTGGACGAAGCCCGCCAGCGCCATGACGTGACCTTTCACTGGGTCCGCGGCCATGCGGGCGACCCGGAGAACGAGGCCGCCCACGAACTGGCCCAGAAAGGCATGGCGCCCTTCATGAAGGATGGCGACGAGGGTTCCGCCTAGACCTCCTGCAGAAGCGTCTCCGCGCTGCTCGCGGTGACCTGCGCAGGCGAATCCTCAACATGCACGGTTTTCACCACGCCGTCGTCGACCAGCATCGCGTAACGCTTCGAGCGCGTGCCCAGGCCCACGCCGCTGCCGTCGAAGTCCGCACCGATCGCCTTGGCGAAACTCGCGTTGCCGTCCGCAAGGAACATCACCTTGCCCTCGGCGCCCGTCTCCTTCGCCCAATGCTTAAGAACGAAGGGATCATTGACGGCGGTGCACGCAATCGTGTCGATCCCCTTGGCCTTGAAGTCGTCGGCGTGCTGGATGAAGCCCGGCAGGTGCTTCATGTGGCAGGTCGGGGTGTAGGCGCCCGGCACGGCGAACAGCACCACCCTCTTGCCGGAGAACACCTCGTCGGAAGAGATTTCCGACGGGCCTTCGGCGGTCATGACGTGGAACGTCGCCTCGGGAATGCGGTCGCCTGCTGCTATCATTTGACGTCCTCTCGATATTGCTTCATTTGCGGCATGATGACTTGCGTGCGGATCATTCCATGGTCGCGGTCATTTCGCAACTTTGCGGGGCGGCAACGACCGTCAGCGTCATCGCCTTCCCGGCGAGCTCGCGCGGATCGCCGCCGGCACTCGGGTCGAGATGGAAAACGGTGCGCTCAGCCGTCGCTTCCTGACGCTTCGGATGCGGCATGAACTGGCCGGTCGCTGCTTCGACGAACAGGTCTTCCGGCGCGCCGCCCGGCGGATGGGTCAGCGTGATCTCCATCCGCGGCGACGGGCCATCGAACCGCAAGCGCGCATCCGCCAGAGCCAGATCGCCGCAGCGCCCTCGAGAGTCCGCGCGCACCGGCACCTGGCGCAGCGCCTCGAGCACAGCTTGGCGCCCGCGCGGCGTATCGTCCGGAAGCCGGAGCGAGAGCTGCGCGCTTACGGGGATGCAGACATCCTTGCACACCGCATAGTCAAGGGCGAGGTCGAGCGACACCGGAGCGCCGGGCCGCTTCGGCGCGACCACGACCGGCAGCACGACGCGGTCGGCATAGCCGTTGTATTCGCCGGCCGCATCGCGAAAGTGCGTCGGCACGGGCCACAACACCTGTGCCGCCGCCACATTGTCTGAGCCGGCCCATTCAAATTGCGGCGGGATGCCATCACCCGGCGAGCGCCAGTAGGTTTTCCACCCGGGATCGAGCTCGATCTCTAGCCCCACCAACTGCGCCGGCGTCCGCAGATGCGTGCGGCCCGCAAGAGCATCTGCGTTGGCCGTTCCTGCAGCAATCAAGCGCGCGCGCGAATGCGGAGCCTCCTGCCAGCCGGCTGCCGCGGCCGGCAGCACGAGCAGAGCAGCAATCAGAGCAAGGGGCAAAAGGCGTCTCAGACGCATGGCTTTCGTCAAGACTGTTGCGGTTAAACTGTCCAGATCAGCGCCTCTGAGTACACCGAGGCGCCGGCTCGGAACAATGCCGGCCGGTTCACGTTTGTGTGCGCGGGAGGAAGCGGTGTCGCAATGCGGCGCAAAATTGGCGCGTGAGGGTTCATCCGCAACATTTAACGCGCTACTCTAGAGCGTATGACAGAGGAACACAGCCAGATGACCGAGAGAGACGGTGAGGGGTATCTCAGCGGTCAGCTCCTCGTGGCCATGCCCGGCGCGGACGACAGCAACTTCGCCGGCTCGGTAGTGTATGTCTGCGCGCACTCCGCCGAGGGCGCGATGGGTATCGTCATCAACCGTCCGGCCGAGCATCTCAGCTTCGTCGATCTGCTGCAGCAGCTTGACCTGATCCCGGAGGACCGCGCGATCAACGTGCCGCCCAACCTGGAATACATGTCGGTGTTCGTCGGCGGGCCGGTGGAGACGGGACGCGGCTTCGTGTTGCACAGCGCGGATTATTTCTCCGCCGACAGCACCCTGGCGATCGACGGCAGCGTGTGCCTGACGGCCACGATCGACATCCTCCGGGCGATCGCCCAAGGCGCCGGGCCGCACAAGTCGCTGCTGGCGCTGGGATACGCCGGCTGGGCGCCAGGTCAGCTCGAAAGCGAGATCCAGGCCAACGGCTGGCTCACCTGCCCGGGCGACGCCGAGTTGGTTTTTGATCCGCGCGTCGACGAGAAGTACACGCTCGCGCTCGCCAAACTGGGAGTCGATCCGTCCTTCCTCGTCAATCAGGCCGGCAACGCCTGACCTATCAGCCGCCTCTACCAGGGCAAGTGGCTCAGCGGCGGCGCGTCGGTCCGGCACTTCGGCGCGGCGGAGGACTGCTATCCGTCTGTTCGTCCCGATCCCAACCTTCCGGGTCCGCCGGAGGCGGCGGCTGTTGGCCCGACACTGCCGAATCGGGACGGATGCGTGGTCGCGCTCCGAGGCGCGACTCGCCGGAGCGTTCGCGGCCATCATAACGCCCGTTGTTCGAACTGGCATCTGACGCCGCACCATTCTCCCGCGGCGCTGGGCGCGGCCGCGCCGGCCGATCGTCGCGTCCCGGCTGCGATTGCCCGCGTGCTCCGGCTTCGCTCTGGCGCGGACGGGCGCCACCATCGCTCGGGCCGGGCAATCGTTTCTGCGATTCCTGCCCCTGCGACGCGGATTGCGGCGGCGCAACCCGTTTCGCACCTGCCGGCGCCCCGGCCCGACCAGACTTGACCCGCGGCATGGCCTTCGCCCCCGTCCCTGCCCGCGTCCGGGTTTGGCCGCCCGCCTTCGCCGCCGCCCGCGCGAGTGTATTGACGAGGTTCATCACCTCCTTCTCGGTCATCGGCTCGCCGAAATAGAAGCCCTGTCCGAAATCGCAGCCCAGCGCACGCAGATATGCCGCATCGCGGTCGCGGTCGACACCCTGTACGACCGCCTCGAAGCCCAGTTCGTGAGCCATCGCCAGCACCGAACGCAGCACCACCGGATCAGCCCCGGACGCGCTGGCCGAGCGGACCAGCGACCGATCCAGCTTGAGAATATCGAGTGGTAGCCGGTGCAGATAGGCGACGGAGGAGTAGCCGCTGCCATACTCATCCAGCGCCAACCGCGCGCCGACCGTCTTGAGGCTGGCCAGCGCCTCGACGATCTGCTCCGGGTTTTCCATCACGACAGTCTCGCTGACCTCGACCCAGAAGCAGTTTTCCGGCACCGTCCCGCGGCCGATAACGGTGCGGAGTTCCTGAACGACCTCGCTGCGCAGCATGGCCCGATGCGAGATGTCGAGTGCGACGAACAGCGGGTCATCCTCGCGCTGCCACGCCTTTTGCCAACGGTGAAGCTGGCGCAGGGCCCGTTCGGCGGCATAGCGTCCGAGCGTCGCGGTCATCTCCGCCTTCTCAGCGGCCTGGATGAATTCCCGCGGGCTGAGCAGGCCATGCTTCGGGTGGTTCCAGCGCAGAAGCGCCTCGAAGCCCGCCAGCTGGTTATCCGCCAGCCGCATGATCGGCTGATAGAGCAGCACGATCTGCCGCCGGTCGATGGCCTTCTCCAAATCCTTTTCAAGCTCGGCGCGGTCGTCGCCGGTCGCGCTCATGTCCGGCTTGTAGAGTTCTATCCGGTCGGCGCCGGCGCGCTTGGCCCGGTAAGCTGCGAGTTCGGCCTCGGACAATAGCGCCTGCCCATCCGCCTGCCGGCCATCGAAGACCGAAATCCCGATACTGCCGATCAGGGCCACTTCCTGCCCGCTCAGCTTCATCGGGGAGCGTAGCGAGCGGCGCACGCGCTCGGCCAGCATGGCGATGTAGCGCGGGTCGGTTTCGGAGGTCAGCAGCATGGCGAATTGATCGACGCCGATGCGCGCCAACGTGTCTGTCTCGCGGACATGCCGGCTCAATCGGCGCGCGACGGTGAGCAGCATGGAGTCGCTGATGACCGCGTCAGGCGCATGGCTGCCGCTGCGCACCTGGTCGATATCGATGACGATGACGGTCGGCTTCGTGCCCTCGCTCTCGCAGCGCAGCATGGCCTGGCTGGCGCGGTCGAGGAACAGTTCGCGGTTGGGCTGGCCAGTCAGCGCGTCATACACAGCGTTGTGCGTCAGGCGCTCTTCGCTGCGCTTCTGCGCCGTGACGTCACGCAACAGGCCGATACATTGCAGGATCTGGCTCTGTGGCAGTTTCACCGCGCGCCCGCGGAGCTCGTACCAGAGGTAGCTCCCGTCGCTGCGCCGCAGCCGCAGATCGGTCTCCAGCTCGCCGCCGTCACGGTCACGCACCGTCCAGAGCATGATCTTGACGCGCTCGCGGTCTGAAGCGTGGACGTATTGCAACCACTCCTCGGTTCCGCAGTTCAGCGTCCCCTTGGAATAGCCTAGAACGCGCTCGATCTCCGGGCCGACCTTGATCTCCTCGCGGCGCACGTCCCACTCCCAGACAGACGCGCCAGATGCCTCCAGCGCCGCCGCCCCGCGGCCGAGATGCGCGGCATGACCGGACGCGGCATAGTCGCCCGGCGAAAACGCATACTGCGTCACGCTGAACCCGAGCAGCGCCACGAACAGCACCAGGCCCGAGGACAGCGCAGGCACCACGATATCCCCAGAGAGATATCCCATCACTGCCACGCCTGCGCCGAACAGCCAGACCAGGAACAGCATCCAGGTCGGCAGCAGCGTCAGCGCACGATCCTCGCCCCGGAAGGTTTGCAAGACGATCAGAAGCGTGCCCACGCCCGCGATCGGCAAGAAGGACAGGCGCGCTAGGCCTGATGTCAGCTGCGCGTCTATGACCGAAAACGCGATCAGCCCGACCTGCACCAGCGCCCAGCCTCCGAACACCGACAGCAGCCAAGGCTGCCATTGTCGTAGCCGCAAATAAACGGTGAGGAAGATCAGAATGCTCGCCGCCAGTGCCGCTTCGGCTCCGGCGCGGTAGACCGCGTTCTGGTCGGGCGAGAGTTGGAACAGCTTGTGCCAGAAACCAAAATCCACGCACAGATAGGCCACTGCGCTCCACGCCACCAGCGCCGTCGCCGGGAATATGGCGCGGTGATTGGCGACGAAGATCGCCGTGAGGAAGATCGCCAGCAGCCCGGCGATTCCCAACAGGATGCCATTCAGCAGCGTCCTGTCGGTCGCCTGCTTACCCAGCGCCGCGCCATCCCACAGCATAAGCCGGGGGAAGTCGACCGAGCGCAACTCGACGATGAATGTGACGGTGCTTCCCGGCTCCAGCGTAATGCGGAACAGGTCGGCCCGGTCTGCGGGGATGCGCTTGGGCTTGAAGCCGACAGACGGGGTGACCTTGGCGATGCGCGGCGAATCCAGGTCCGGCCACATGACCTTGCTGCCGGAAAGCTCATAGCGCCGCGCCGTCAAGATGCGCTCGATGCGGTTCTCGGTCGGGTTGGTCAGCGCGAAGACCACCCAGTTCGGGTCGGTCCCCGGGGTGGTCGCCTGTACGGCCATTCGGCCGGTGATGCCGTCTGGCCCCGGTGCGGTTTCGACGCTCAGCGTATCCCCGCGCCCCTCGTAAAGTTCCCCGAGCAGAGTGATGTCGAGCTTTTTCTGATCCGGGCTGACGACGATCGCTTCCAGTGCGCGCGCCGGGCCCGCCGTCAGCACCACCAGGGCAGTCAGCAATACGAGCAGCGGCGCTATATAGCGTGGCGCCCGCAGTCCGCCGGTAAACAGGCGCGCCGCCGGCGCAGCGTTTGCTGCACGGCTATCGTCGCGGATCGTCCTTGAGCAAAGCGTAGAGAAAATGATCCTGCCACCTGCCATTGATCTTGAGGTATTCCCGGGCCAGCCCCTCCCGGGTGAAGCCCACTTTCTCCAGCACCCGGATAGAGGCCACGTTCGTCGGTAGACAGGCCGCTTCCAGCCGATGCAGATGAAGGGTGTCAAACACGAAGGCGGCGATCGCGCGCACGCCCTTGGTCATATAGCCCTGTCCTGCATACGGCGCGCCGACCCAATACCCCAGCGAACATGACTGGCTGACGCCGCGGCGGATATTACTCAAAGTTGCACCGCCGATCAGCGTGTTATCATCGGCTTTGAACATAAAAAAGGCATAGCCGCTGTTCTCCCGCATTTCCCGCATGTAGTGCTTGAGGCGCATGCGGTAGGCGCCGCGGGTCAGCTCGTCCGGCGTCCAGGCCGGCTCCCAGGGCTCAAGATGCGCACGGCTCTTGGCGCGCAGCTCTGCCCAGGCGTGATAATCGCTGAGCCGGGGCATGCGCAGCAGCAGATCTTCCCATTCGATCTGAGGGCCGTTCTCCGGCGTGGGCGGCGACCGCAAGAATGCCATTGCGCAGTTCCTCTGAAGCCTGCCTCCCGCGCAGGCGGCGTGCTCAATGCTTCAACGATCCTTCGGCGATGGCACGCAGTTCCGGCGCTTCCGCGCGCGGCCCGACATGAACGCAGGAGGGCGCCCGCGCGTTCAAAAGTCGCTGCACAAAGGCCTGAACCTGTGGCGCATCGACCGATTCGACGCGTTCGATCAGCTTTTCAAATTCCGGCGGTTTCCCGAAGATGTAAAGATGCCGGGCCAGGAATTCCGCCCGCGTTGCCGAGCTTTCCAGGCTCATTAACAGCCCGGCTTTCATGTTGGTCTTGGCGCGTTCGACCTCGTCACCGCGCGGTCCGTCCTCCGCAAGCTTGCGCAACTCGTGCGTGATGACATCGGTGAGCGAAGCGACATCGGCCGCGTCTGCGGCCGCGTGGATGCCGAACAAGCCGGTGTCGGAAAAGCCCGAGCAAAACGCGTAGATCGCATAGCAAAGCCCGCGCTGCTCCCGCGCTTCCTGGAACAGCCGCGACGACATGCCGCCGCCCAGCAGCCCGGCGCAGACCTGGCCGGTGTAGTAGTCGGGGTCGCGCGAAGACGGCGACTCGAAGGCGATCAGCACATGCGACTGCTCCAGCGGCATATGCACGGCGTGATAGCCGCCCTCATACACGGGCGGGGCGAAGGCTCCGGCGCGGTCGTGCGGCAGATCGGCGAGCAACCGCTCGGCCTCGCGCACCAGCATGTCGTGATCCACCGCGCCCGCGGCGCTCAGAATCATTCGCTGTGCGCCGTAGTTGGTCTCCCGGAAGCGGACGAGATTTTCGCGGCGGAATTTGCGCACGCTTTGCGCCGTACCAAGAACGGGTCGGCCCAGGGGCTGCTCAGGGAAGGCGACCGCCTGCGCGGTGTCGAACAGCACGTCTTCCGGGTTATCGCGGGTCGCGGCGATCTCCTGCAGGACGACGGTACGCTCAAGGCCGAGGTCCTCCTCCTTGTAGACCGGGTTGCGCAGAATGTCGCTGAGCACATCCAGCGCCCGCGGCACCTCATCCTTCAGCACGCGGGCAAAGTATGCGGTCGTCTCGACGCCCGTGGCCGCGTTGATCTCGCCGCCCGCAGTCTCGATTTCCTCGGCGATATCGCGCGCCGAGCGCGTCTCGGTGCCCTTGAAGGCCATGTGCTCAAGCATGTGCGCGATGCCGTGTTCCTCCGGCTGTTCCGCGCGCGAGCCGCTTGCGACCCAAATGCCAAGCGACACGGTGCCCACATGCGGCATTTCCTCGCTGATCACGCGCAGGCCGTTGCTCAGCGTCGTGACTTGCGCCCTGTTCTCCATACTCATGCGGGTAGTCCAGCCCTGTCCGTGGTGCGCGCGGCGATGTAATCGGCGATCTGCGCCTGATCGCTGTCGAGCACGTCATAGTGCTCGGGCGCCGACAAGCGCGCACGCAATGTTTCGGGAAGCTCCGGCGATACGCCGATGGCCGCGCGTATCGCGTCCGGGAATTTCGCGGGATGCGCGGTCGCGAGAGTGATCATTGGGACGCTGTCGTCACCCCTGCAAAGGCAGGCGGCGTGCAGACCGACGGCGGTGTGCGGGTCGGCCACATAGCCGGTCGCGTTATACAAGACGCGGATCGCATTCATGGTCTCATCTTCATCGGCGCGCGCCGCGGCGAACAACTCTTTCAGCCCGTCATATTGCGCAGGCTCAAGCGTAAAGCCGCCGGACTGCTGCAGCGTGTCCATCTGCGTGCGCACCAAATCCGCATCGCGGCCGCTCATCTCGAACAGCAGCCGTTCGAAATTGCTCGACACCTGAATGTCCATGCTCGGACTCGACGACGGCATGACCGCCCCGCGCTCGTAGCGCCCGGTTTCCAGCGTCCGCGTCAGAATGTCGTTAACGTTGGAGGCGATGACCAGCCGGTCAATCGGCAGGCCCATCTGCTTCGCCACATAGCCCGCGAAGATGTCGCCGAAGTTGCCGGTCGGCACGGTGAAGCTGACCGGGCGGTACGGCGCGCCGAGCGAGACGGCGGCGGTGAAATAGTAGACCACCTGCGCCATGATCCGCGCCCAGTTGATCGAGTTGACTGCCGCCAGCCGATGTCTGTCGCGAAATCCGTGGTCATTGAACAGCGCCTTCACGATGGCCTGCGCGTCGTCGAAGTTGCCGCGCACCGCTATGTTGTGGACGTTGGCCGCGTCCACCGTGGTCATCTGTTTGCGCTGAACCTCGCTGGTGCGCCCTTCCGGGTGCAAGACGAACAGGTCGATCCGCGCACGTTCCCTGAACGCCTCCACCGCAGCGCCGCCAGTGTCGCCCGAGGTGGCCGCGATGATCGCCGCTCGGTCGCCGCGCCGGGTGAGCGCCCGCTCCATCAGCGGGGCCAGCACCTGCATGGCGAAGTCCTTGAAGGCGAGCGTCGGCCCGTGGAACAGCTCCAGAATGAAATCATTGGGTCCAGTCTGCACCAGCGGCGCGGTCGCCGGGTGACGGAATGGGGCATAGGCGCGGGCGAGTATTTCGCGCAGGTCACCCGACGGCATTGCGTGGCCCATGAACGGCGCGATCACATCCGCCGCCACCTCCGCGTAAGGCTTGCCGGCAAAGGACGCGATCTGGTCGTGGCTCAGCGTCGGCCAGCTTTCGGGCACATACAGCCCGCCGTCGCGCGCCAGGCCGGTGAGCGCTGCGTCTTCAAAGTCGAGGCGGGGCGCCGTGCCGCGCGTGCTGACATATTTCACGAGAAAAACCTCAAATGGCCATGAGGGGAGCCTGATATGCACCCCCGAGAAAGCCAGATTCAATATTCGGTTAAACTAAGCCCGGAACAACATTCCGGCAACCCGGCGGGTACCGCAGAAATCACCCCGCCCGCGCCGGCTGCTGTCCGCCGCCGCGCCGGCGCGAGACAATATAAGCCCCGTAGACGCCCAGAAGCGTCAGCGCCAGCCCGAACCACGTCAAGGCGTAGGACAGATGCTTGTCGCGAAGGCGGAGTTGCGTCACGCCGTCCCGCGGCCACTGGCCCGGCAGCGCGCCCGCCTCCGCCTCGATGAAGAACGGCGCGGCGCGCTGGCGCGCATCGGGCGGAAGCTGGGCGATGATGCTCTCCAGATCGCGCCAGTACCATCGGTTGCGCTCTGGCTCGTTTTCGGGCGTCACGAAGTTCGACTCGCCCGGCGCGCGCGCCAGCCCGGTCACGGAAACCTTGCCCTCAGGCACGGGCTGATCGGCGCGGGCTTGCGGGTCCTTCAGGGGCTCCGGCACGAAGCCGCGGTCCAGCATCACAACATGGCCACCGGTCTCGAATGGCGAGACCACCCGCCAGCCGGCGACACCATCGCGGATCGTGTAGATATGGAACTCCTGGCTTGCGCGCAGCTCGCCGGTCATCTCCACGCGCATGTATTCGATATCGCGGTCACGCTTCCAGCGCGCAAGCACCTCCTCCAGCGGCTTGGCCGGGGCATCGGCGCGTGCCTCGATCCGCTCGATTAGGTCGTGCTTCCAATCGCGGCGCTGAAGCTGCCAGACGCCCAGCGAGACGAGGATCGCGAACGCGACGACCGTGCTGATGGTGAGGACGAGAAACCGTGGCTTCATGCCTTCACATATGAAGCGCGCGACCGTCCACCGCAAGCGCGGCTTCCTTGATCGCCTCGGTCAGCGTCGGATGCGCATGGCAGGTTCGCGCGAGGTCCTCGGCCGAGCCGCCGAACTCCATCAGAACGGCCGCTTCCGCAATCATGTTGCCGGCATCGGGACCCAGGATGTGCACACCGAGCACCTGGTCGGTCTTGGCATCGGCCAACACCTTCACGAAGCCCTCGGTCTGCCGGTTGGCCTTGGCCCGGCCGTTCGCAGTGAACGGGAACTTCCCGACCTTGTAGTCCGTCCCCTTCTCTTTCAGCTCCTCCTCGGTCTGGCCGACCTTGGCGACCTCCGGGTAGGTGTAGATCACGTCCGGGATCACGCTGTAATTCACGTGGCCCGCCTGCCCGGCGAGGATTTCGGCGACCGCCACGCCCTCTTCCTCGGCCTTGTGAGCGAGCATGGGTCCGTGGATCACGTCGCCGATCGCGTAGATGCCGTCCGCGCTGGTCTTGTAGTGACTGTCGACCATGACGCGGCCTTTCTTGTCGGTCTCGACACCAACTTCGTCGAGGCCCAAGCCTTCGGTGTAGGGCGCACGCCCCACCGCGACCAGCACGACGTCGGCGTCGACCTCCTGCGCCTCCCCGCCATTCGCGGGCTCGATCGTCGCTTTCAGCCGGTTACCGCTCGCATCAACCCCGGTGACCTTGTGGCCCAGCGTGAACTCGACGCCCTGCTTCTTGAGGATGCGCATGAACTGCTTTGAGACCTCGGCGTCCATGCCCGGCGTGATGCGATCGAGAAATTCGACGACCTGGACCTCGGAACCCAACCGACGCCACACCGAGCCAAGCTCCAGCCCGATGATGCCACCGCCCACGACCAGCATCTTGTTCGGCACCTCTGGCAGGTCGAGCGCGCCCGTGGAGGTCACCACGCGCTTTTCATCCACCTCGATGCCCGGCAGACGAATGCTGTCCGAGCCGGTCGCGATGACGATGGCCTTCGTGTTCAGCGTCGTCGTCTGCCCGTCCTCGCCCTTCACCTCGACCGCGCCGGGCCCGGCGATCCGGCCGATGCCGCGATGGCTGGTCACCTTGTTCTTCTTGAACAGGAATTCGATACCTTGGGTGTTGCCCTCGACCGCTTCGTCCTTGAAGCTCATCATCTTGGGCAGATCGAGCTTCGGGTTGCTATCGATGCCCATGGCCGAAAAACCGTCAGCGGCTTCCTCGTAGAGCTCGGAGGCGTGAAGAAGCGCCTTCGACGGAATGCAGCCCACATTGAGGCAGGTGCCGCCATGCGCATCGCGTTTCTCGACGACCGCGACGTTCATGCCCAGTTGCGCCGCGCGGATCGCGCAAACATAGCCTCCGGGGCCGGTTCCGATGACCACCAGGTCGTAGTTTTCCGCCATGACACTGCCTTTCAGCTCGAATCTTTGAATGCGGGCCTCCACCCATCAGATGAGGATGTCGCCCAGAATGACGAGGATGGCCAGCGCCGCAACGCTCCACACGAGCGAGCGCAGCCGCCAGCCGAGTGCGTAACACGGGATATAGACAATGCGCGCGGCGAGATAAATCAAGGATGCCGCTGCGGTGATCCAGCTTGTCGTACCGCTGACTTGGGCAACCAGCACGGCGATCGCAAACCAGGGCAGGCTTTCGAGGTGGTTCTCGTAGGCCCTGCGCAGCCGGCCGGTCATCACCGAAGCGGGCCGCGCCGGCGCGCTGTCGCGCGGGCTCATTGTATAGTCCGGGCCGTAATCGCGATTGGCGTAGATGGCATAAATCGTCAGTTGCGCGTAGGCGAGCAGCACCGCCAGCACCAGAACGGTCAACTCGATGGTCAAATCGCCCCCCACTCGACCGTCACCTCCAGCCGGCCGTTCGCGCACTAGAACTGAGACAGCACCTCAATTCGCCGGAGATAAGCTTCCTCAATGCAGCGCTCGTCATAACCACAGGCGTTACGCCGGCGCAGCCAGCGGCGCTGTGCGCCCTTGATCTCGTCGCGCACCACGTATGGCAGACCAAAGTAAAGCGCGGACATCTCTTCGTCGAGACGGCTAAGGCGCGGGCTGTCGCAGACCGCAAGCTCGGCGGCGAGCCGGGCTTTGCTGCAGTCAAAGCTCTGGGCCGCGGCCTGTGAGGCGCCGAGCCCGAGGAAAACGGCAAACGCCACCGCAAAACGCATCACCGCTATCCCTCAAGAAATCAAAGGTCGAGCAACAGCCGCTCCGGGTCCTCAAGGCTTTCCTTGACGCGGACGAGGAAGGTCACAGCCTCCTTGCCGTCGATGACGCGGTGGTCGTAGGACAGCGCCAGATACATCATCGGCCGCACCTCGATGCCGCCGTTCACGGCCATGGGGCGCTCCTGAATCTTGTGCATGCCGAGGATGCCGGACTGAGGCGCGTTCAGGATCGGCGTGGACATCAGCGAGCCGTAGACACCGCCGTTGGAGATCGTGAAGGTGCCGCCCTGCATCTCCTCAATGCCGAGCTTGCCGTCGCGGGCGCGCGTGCCGAAATCGGCGATCTTCTTCTCGATGTCGGCGAAGCTCATCGCGTCGGCGTCGCGCAGCACCGGCACGACCAGGCCGCGCTCGGTGCCGACCGCAACGCCAATGTGATAATAGTTCTTGTAGATCAGATCTTCGCCGTCGAGCTCGGCATTCACGGCGGGCACATCGTGCAGCGCGCGGACGCAGGCCTTCACGAAAAAGGCCATGAAACCGAGCTTGACGCCGTGCTTCTTCTCGAAGTCGGCCTTGTGCCGCTGCCGCGCCTCCATGATGCCGGTCATGTCCGCCTCGTTGAAGGTCGTCAGCATGGCCGCATTGTGCTGCGCTTCCTTCAGCCGCCGGGCGATGGTCTGGCGCAGCTTGGTCATCCGCACGCGCTCCTCGCGCGCGGCATCGGCATCCGGCACCGGCGCGCGTTCGCGCTTGGCCTGCGCCGGCGCTTCCGCGGCGACCTGGCCGGCATCCAGGGCCGAGAGGATATCGCCCTTCAGCAAACGACCGTCCTTGCCCGTGCCTTCGACCTTGCTGGTGTCGACGCCATGCTCCTCGACAAGCTTGCGTACGGCCGGAGACATCGGCTTTTCCGTTTCCTCCGCGCCGGCGCGGGCTTCGGGCTGCGGAGCGGCCGCCGGCTGGGGCGCGGTCTCCTGTCTGGCCGGCGCTTCTTCCTGGGCCGGAGCTGCCGCGGCGGCAGTGGCCTCTGCCTTTGCCTCTGCCGGCTCGGCAGCGGCTTCCGCACCCGCCTCGATCGCGCCGAGCAACGCGCCGACCTCGACCGTCTCGCCTTCTTCCACCGCGATGCTTGAGATCACGCCCGACACAGGCGCCGGCACCTCGACCGTCACCTTGTCGGTCTCCAGCTCGACCACCGGCTCATCCTCGTTCACATGCTCGCCGGATTTCTTGAACCACTGGCCCACCGTGGCTTCGGTCACGGATTCGCCCAGGGTCGGTACGCGGATTTCCTGTGCCATCGTCGTGTCGTTTCCTCTTTGCCGCGGCACACCCCAAGGCCGCTTTCTTTTCTAGAGCGTCAGCGCCTCATCGAGGAACGCGTTCAACTCCGCGATGTGCTTCGACATCAGCCCCGTCGCCGTCGCTGCCGAGGCCGGCCGGCCCACGTAACGCGGACGCTTATACTTCGCGTCGATATGGTTGAGAACCCATTCGATATTCGGCTCCACGAAGGTCCAGGCGCCCATGTTCTTCGGTTCTTCCTGGCACCAGAGCATCTCCGCGTGCGGGAAGCGGCCGAGTTCGGTGATGAGCGCGCGCGCCGGGAACGGATAGAGCTGCTCGACGCGCATGAGATAAACATCGTCGATGCCGCGCTTCTCGCGCTCTTCCAGCAGGTCGAAATAGACCTTGCCCGAGCAGAGGATGACCCGCTTGATCTGATCGTCGGAGGCCAGCTTCTTCGCGCCATTATCGCCGCGGTCGCCGTCATCCCACAGCACGCGATGGAAAGTCGAGCCGGGACCGAATTCCTCGATCCGCGACATCACCCGCTTGTGGCGAAGGAGCGATTTCGGCGTCATAAGGATCAGAGGTTTGCGGAACTTGCGGTGGAGCTGTCGGCGCAGGATGTGGAAGTAGTTGGCCGGCGTCGTGCAGTTGGCCACCTGGATATTGTCCTCCGCGCACATCTGCAGGAAGCGCTCCAGCCGCGCCGAGGAGTGCTCCGGCCCCTGGCCTTCGTAGCCGTGCGGCAGCAGCATCACGAGGCCCGACATGCGCAGCCATTTGCGCTCACCCGACGTGATGAACTGGTCGATGACCACCTGTGCGCCGTTGACGAAATCGCCGAACTGGGCCTCCCACAGCACCAGCGCATTCGGCTCGGCTAGGCTGTAGCCATACTCGAAGCCAAGCACTGCGTATTCCGAGAGCATCGAGTTGATGACCTCGAAGCGCGCCTGATCCTCCGCGATGTGGTTGAGCGGCCGGTAGTGTTCCTCGGTCTCCTGGTCCACGATCACCGCGTGGCGTTGGGAGAAGGTCCCGCGCTCGCTGTCCTGACCGGACAGGCGCACGGGAAAGCCCTCCTTCAGCAGTGTGCCGAAGGCGAGCGATTCCGCCGTCGCCCAGTCAATGCCCTCGCCGGACTCGATCACCTTGCGCCGATTGTCGAAGATGCGCCGCAGGGTGCGATGCGCGTTGATGTGCTCAGGGATCGTGTTGATCTTTTCCCCCACCGCGCGGAGCGTTTCGATCGGCACTTCCGTCTTGCCGCGGCGGGGTCCCTCGTCGGCAAAACCGATGCCGGCCCAGCGTCCATCGAGCCAGTCCGCGCGGTTCGGTCGGTAGGCCTCCGCGGCCTCGAACTCCTCGTCAAGCGTCGTCCGCGCCGCGTTGCGCATCTCATTGATCTGCTCCTGCGCGAACAGCCCTTCCTCGACCAGCTGCTCCGCGTAAATATCCACCACCGGGCGGTGCTGGCGGATGCGCTTGTACATCTGCGGCTGGGTGAAGGACGGCTCATCGCCCTCGTTATGGCCGTGGCGGCGATAGCAGAACATGTCGATGACCACGGGCTTGTGGAACCGCTGGCGGAACTCCGTCGCCACCTTCGCCACATGCGTGACTGCTTCCGGGTCGTCGCCGTTCACGTGGAAAATCGGTGCCTCGACCATGCGCGCAACGTCCGACGGATATGGCGAGGACCGCCCAAAGCGCGGCGCGGTGGTGAAGCCGATCTGATTGTTGACGATGAAATGGATCGAACCGCCGGTGCGATGGCCCCGCAGGCCGGACAAGCCAAAACACTCCGCGACGATGCCCTGCCCGGCGAACGCCGCGTCGCCGTGAAGCAGCAGCGGCAACACCTTGGTGCGGTCGGTGTCCTCGTGCTGGTCCTGCTTGGCGCGAACCTTGCCGAGCACAACCGGGTCCACCGCTTCGAGATGCGAGGGGTTGGCGGTCAGTGACAGGTGCACCTCATTGCCGTCGAAAGTCCGGTCTGAGGACGTGCCGAGGTGGTACTTGACGTCGCCCGAGCCTTCCACCTCCTCGGGGTGCGCCGAGCCGCCCTTGAACTCGTGGAAGATCGCGCGATACGGCTTCCCCATCACGTTGGCGAGCACATTCAGCCGGCCGCGATGCGGCATGCCGATAACGATCTCCCGCAGGCCCAGATGTCCGCCGCGTTTGATGATCTGTTCCAGCGCCGGGACCATTGCTTCAGCGCCGTCCAGACCGAACCGCTTGGTGCCGGTATACTTCTTGTCGAGGTACTTCTCGAAGCTCTCGGCATCGATCAGCTTCTGCAGGATGGCTTCCTTGCCCCGGCGGGTGAACTGCACCTCCTTGCCGACGCCCTCGATGCGCTCTTGCAACCAGGCCTTCTGGTCCGGATCGGAGATGTGCATGAACTCGATGCCGATCTTGCCGCAGTAGGTCCGCTGCAGAATTTCGAGAATCTGCCGGAGCGTGCCGGTCTCCAGGCCCAAAACCTTGTTGAGGTAGATCGGGCGGTCGTAGTCGGCTTCGGTGAAGCCGTAGCTTTCAGGCTGCAACTCCGGGTGCTCAACCGGCGGAGTCAGCTTCAGCGGGTCCAGATCGGCCGCAAGGTGCCCGCGCACACGGTGCGAGCGGATCAGCATGAGCGCGCGAACCGAGTCGCGCACGGCCTGCATGACGTCTTCCTCGTCGAGCGACACGCCTCCCTCGGCCGCCTTCTCGCGGATCTTTCCCTCGATCTCCGCCGCGGTCTCACTCCAGTCGCCGGTGAGCGCAGCGAGCAACTCGCCGTCGCCGTTGGTGCTCACATGTTCGGGCTTCCAAGACGGCCCGCGCTGCTCGGCGATGACGGTCTCGCGCTGATCCTTCAAGCCGGCAAAGAAGCGACGCCATTCGGCGTCGACCGAACCGGGATTGTCCTGATAGCGGGCGTAGAGGTCCTCCACGTAAGCGGCGTTGGTGCCATGGAGGAAGGAGCTGAGGGCGAAGGTCTCGTTAAGCTGCTGCTTGCGCATGGCCCGTTCCGTTGCGTGTTGTTTGCGCCGTCAATGCGAACGGCGCGCGTTACGTCATACAATATAGGCAAGGCTGGCAAACAATGCTGTCTACGATAGGCCGCCAGCGCACCCCTCATCGTGACCGTTGCGCCACGGCTCGACCGTTTCAGACGTTTTGCAGCATCTCCACCAGCGTCGCGCCCATCGCTGCCGGATTGGCTGCCACCTTGATGCCCGCCGAGCGCATCGCCTCGATCTTGTCCTCGGCACCACCGCTGCCGCCGGCGACGATCGCGCCAGCGTGGCCCATGCGCCGGCCAGGCGGCGCCGTCAGCCCCGCAATGAAGCCCACCGTCGGTTTCTTGACGGGCGCGGATTTGAGGAAGGCGGCCGCCTCTTCCTCTGCCGCGCCGCCGATCTCACCGATGATGATGATGGACTCTGTTTTGTCGTCCGCGAGGAACATCTCCAGCACATCGATGAACTCGGTGCCTTTCACCGGGTCGCCGCCGATGCCCACGCAGGTCGATTGTCCGAGCCCCGCCGCCGTGGTCTGCGCCACCGCTTCATAGGTGAGCGTGCCCGAGCGCGACACGATCCCCACCGAACCCGGCTTGTGGATATGACCCGGCATGATGCCGATCTTACACTGATCCGGCGTGATCACGCCCGGGCAGTTCGGGCCAATCAGTCGCGTCTTCGAGCCCTGAAGCGCGCGCTTCACCCGTACCATGTCGAGCACCGGGATCCCTTCGGTGATCGCCACCACGAGGGGAACCTCAGCATCGATCGCCTCGAGGATCGCGTCGGCCGCAAAGGGCGGGGGCACATAGATCGCGCTGGCGTTGGCCCCGGTCTTCTCGACCGCTTCGGCCACCGTGTCGAAGATCGGCACCCCGAGATGCTCACCTCCGCCCTTCCCGGGTGTCACGCCGCCGACGACCTTGGTGCCATAGGCGAGTGCCTGCTCGGTATGAAAGGTTCCGTGACTGCCCGTGATGCCCTGGGTGATCACTTTCGTGTTGCTGTCGACAAGCACCGCCATGGGTTCAACCTTTTCTTTTCGTGGTTGCTCTCGGTTCTTCTCAATCCTCGGCAAAGGTCTGTCGGCCTTCATGGAAGCCGCCGACCGGGGCGTTCTCGATAAAGGGGTTGACCGCGCGCACCGAGCCGTAGCTCTGGCCGTGGTTCAGGTCCTCTGTATAGACGACCGGCGCGCCCAGGCTTTCCGCAGCGGCCAGGATCGCCCCATCCCAATATGAAATCTGGTAGCGCTCCGACATGACGGCGCCCAGTTTAACCAGCGCCGGGCTGGTCTGTGCGCAGGGGAAGATTTCCAGCTGCTCGATCCAGTCGAGTGCCTGGGCTGGCTCCAAGGGAACCTCGGCTTTACGCGTCGCGACCACGTAAAACTCCTGAAGCACCTGTGCCGATATGCCGAAGGCCGTGCCCTGTATCAGCTCAACCGCGATCTTCTTCTTCCTCGTCTCGCTCGGGCTCTGAGAAGCCGCGTAGATCAGGATGTTGGTGTCGAGGAAGCACGTCACGGTCATAAATCTCGTCCCGATTCCAGCGCCACGAACCCGTCTGCATGGGGGACTGTGCGGCCAGTTCCACGAGACGCTGCCGCGCCTGCGCCGCCTTGTCCTCCTGACGCGCGATCCGCTCCAGATGCTGGCGCACCAGCGCATTCACCGTCGTGTTGTTGCGCGCCGCGTAAGCGCGCACGGTCGCCAGCACCTCCTCATCCACGGCCAGCGTAATGTTCTTCATGGCGGAGCCTCCTGACACGGGCATGGGCGCACCAGCACCCCCTATTGTCTACACAGCTTATGTGTGACTGTGTACCGCGTCAAGCCGCCCCGCCGGCTCTCAGGCTGCCTCCTTCACTTTCGCAACGATCTTTTGCGCCGCGTCGGCCAGGTCATCCGCCGGGATGATCGCCAGGCCGGAGTCACTCAGCATCTGCTTGCCCATTTCGACATTCGTACCTTCCAGCCGGACCACCAGGGGCACACGAATATCCATCTCCTTCGCCGCGGCGATGATGCCTTCCGCGATGATGTCGCAGCGCATGATGCCGCCGAAGATGTTGACCAGGATGCCCTCGACGGCCTTGTCGGACAGGATGATCTTGAAGGCGTTCATGACCTGCTCCTTGTTGGCGCCGCCGCCGACATCAAGGAAGTTGGCCGGCTCCGCGCCATAGAGCTTGATGATGTCCATCGTGGCCATCGCCAGGCCTGCGCCGTTGACCATGCAGCCGATATTGCCGTCGAGCTTGACGTAGTTCAGCCCATGGCGCGAGGCCTCGACCTCGGCCGGGTCCTCCTCGTCGATGTCGCGCAGATTCGACACCGCGCTCTGGCGGAACAGCGCGTTATCGTCGAAGTTGACCTTGGCGTCGAGACAGCGCAGTTCGCCCTGCTCCGTGACGATCAGCGGGTTGATCTCCAGAAGGCTCATGTCCTTCTCGGTGAAGGCCCGATAGAGGTTACCAATCAGCTTGACGCACTGCTTCACCTGATCGCCCTGAAGGCCGAGCGCGAAGGCGATCCGCCGGCCGTGAAACGGCGAATACCCAGCCGCGGGGTCGATGGTCAGCGTGAGTATCTTTTCCGGCGTCTCGGCCGCGACCTTCTCGATATCAACGCCGCCTTCGGTCGAGCAGATGAAGGCGATCCGCGAGGAGCCGCGATCCACCAGCGCGGACAGATAAAGCTCTCGCGCAATAGAGGCTCCTTCCTCGATGTAGAGACGCTGGACGGTCTTGCCGTCGGGCCCCGTCTGATGCGTCACAAGGGTGCGCCCGAGCATCTGGTCGGCGAAATTGCGCACGTCTTCCATCGACCTCGCGAGCCGCACGCCCCCCTGCTCGCCGGCCTGCGGCTCCTTGAAGGTGCCCTTGCCGCGTCCGCCGGCATGGATCTGCGCCTTTACGACCCAGACCGGACCGCCCAGCTCGTTGGCGACGCTGACCGCATCTTCGGGCGTGAAAGCCGCCGCGCCCTGGGACACCGGCACGCCATACTCCCGAAGGATCGCCTTGGCCTGATATTCATGGATGTTCATTCTTCTTGCTCCCGGTCCATCGTGATCCTAGTCAGCGATACCGCCCAAGCCGGGCGCGATGCGCTTGCAGGCGTCGACCAGCCCCTGCACCGATTCCACCGAGCGCATGAAGTCAGCGCGCTCGCCCGAGGTCAGGTCGATTTCGATGACACGCTCCACACCCTTTGCGCTGATGACGACAGGGACGCCGACATAAAGCCCCTTCACGCCGTATTCGCCGTTGAGATAGGCCGCGCAGGGCAGCACCCGCTTCTTGTCCTTGAGGTAGGACTCGGCCATGGCAACGGCCGAGGCTGCGGGGGCATAATAGGCCGAGCCGCTCTTCAGCAGGCCGACGATCTCCGCGCCGCCATCGCGCGTGCGCTGGACGATCTCGCCGAGGCGCTCATGGGTGATCCAGTGCATCTTGATCAGGTCGGGCAGCGGGATGCCGGCCACGGTGGTATAGCGGGTCAGCGGGACCATCGTGTCGCCGTGGCCGCCCAGCACGAAAGCGGTGACATCCTCGACCGAGACGTCGAACTCCTCCGCGAGGAAATAGCGAAACCGCGCACTATCCAGCACCCCGGCCATGCCGACAGTCATGTGGCGCGGGAGCCCGGTAATCTGGTTGAGTGCCCAGACCATCGCGTCCAGCGGGTTGGTGATGCAGATCACGAAGGCGTCCGGCGCATACTTCTTGATGCCCGCGCCGACCTGCTCCATCACCTTGAGGTTGACCTCCAGGAGGTCATCACGGCTCATGCCCGGCTTGCGCGGCACGCCGGCCGTGACGATGACCACATCCGCGCCGCGAATATCGACATACTCGTTCGTGCCCTTGAGCTGGGCGTCGGTGCCCTCCACCGGCAGGGACTCGGCGATGTCCAGCGACTTGCCCTGCGGCATTCCCTCGACGATGTCGAACAACACCACATCGCCTAGCTCCTTCACCCCGATGAGGTGCGCGAGCGTCCCGCCGATCATGCCGCCGCCGATCAGTGCGATCTTCTTCCGGGCCATTTGCGTTTTCTCCCTGCCGAATTCCGAACTGTGCTGCCGCCGTGGTTATAGCGAAACCCGGCTGCGTTCAAGCGACCCCGCGCGAGGCGGATCACGTCCATGTGTCAGACTGACGCGCGGCCGGTGATTTCGCAAGTGCGAAAGCGGCTCAGTCGCCGCTCTCCGGGGATGGATTCAGCGGTAGCTCAACCTGGAAAATCGACGGGTCCTCGGGGTCGTGGCGGGTGTTGAAGCCGAGCTGCTGGCACATGCGCAGCATGGTGACGTTTTCGCTCAGCACCGAACCGTAAAGCCGCTCCAACCCTTCTGCCTTGGCATAGTCGATCAGATGGCGCATGAGCTGCCAGCCCAGGCCGCGCCCTTTCAGATCGGACCGGGTCATCACCGCATACTCGGCCTTGCGGTAGTCCGGGTCGGCGAAGAAGCGCGCAACACCAAGCATCTCGTCTTCCGAAGGGGTGAGCGCGACGAAGGCAATCTCCCGACCGTAATCGATTTGCGTGAGCCGAGCGAGAAACTTGCGCGAGAGGTGCCGCTGCGGGGAGAAGAAACGCAGGCGCAGATCGTTCTGGTCCATGCGCTGGATCATCTCCTCGTAGAGCTTCTCGTCGTCCGGCCGGATCGGGCGGATGAAAACCTCGCCAAAGCCCTCCAGAGTGATCGTCTTTTCCCACTCATGCGGGTACGGCCGGATAGCCATGGGCGTGCGCGGCGACTTATTCTGATCGGCGAGCACCACGCGCGCGTCCAGCGCGACCGCGCCGTTCTCATCCGCGCGTAGCGGGTTGATGTCCAGCTCGCGGATTTCCGGATGCTGCGCGATGAGATAGCTGACTTTGACCAGCGTCAGCGCGATCGAGTCCATGTCCGCCGCCGGACGGTCGCGGTAGCCGCGCAGCAGACGCGAAATGCGGGTTTCGCGGATCAGGTCGTTCGCCAGCTTGAGGTCGAGCGGCGGCAGCGCCATCGCCGTGTCCTTGACGACCTCGACCGCCGTACCCCCCGCGCCGAACAGGATGACGGGGCCGAAAGTCTGGTCCTCGGTCATGCCGACGATCAGCTCATGGGCCAGCTTGCCGTGTATCATCGGCTGGACGCTGATGCCCTCGATCCGAGCATCGGGGCGCTCCTTTCCGATGCGCTCCATCATCTCCTCGGCCGCCTTGGCCGCACGCTCGGCGGAGGAAATATCGAGCCGCACCCCGCCCACATCGGATTTGTGGCTGATATCGTGCGACAGGATCTTGAGGACGACGCTTGAATAGTCCCTCAGGATCTCCTCTGCGGCTTCGCGCACGTCCTCGGGCGTCGTGGCCTCGAAGGCCGGCACGATCGGCACGTTGTAAGCCTGCAGCAGCCGCTTTGCTTCCGGCTCGGTCATCATGCTGCGCCCGGACTTGACCACGTCGTCTATCTGCTTCTGCGCCGTCTCGGAATCGAAGGACAGCGGACGGGGAAGCATGGGCGGGGCGCGCATCAGTTCCTTCTGTGCGCGCGAGTAGTGCACGAGGTGCATGAAACCGCGCACGGCCTGGCGAGGCGTCTCGAAGGAAGGAATGTTATTCTCCGCGAACATCTCTCGTGCCTTGGCCGACGCCTCCGAACCGAGCCAGTTCGTCACGACGGGTGCGCTCCGGCCAGCCTGGCGCTGCTCGTTCACGGCCTCGATCACCGCACGCGCCGTATCCTCACTCGAGGCGAGCGCGGTGGGGCAGTTCATGACAAGTATGGCCTCGGTCTCCGGGTCCGCAAGCAGCGTGCTCATGGCGCTCTTGTACCGGTCCGGCCCGGCATCGCCGATGATGTCCACCGGGTTGGCACCCGACCAGGTTTCCGGCAGGAGTTCGTGGAGCTTTGCCGTCGTGTCATCCGACAGCTCGGAGAGTTCGCCGTCCTCGTCGGCCAGCGCGTCCGCGGCCAGAACACCCGCGCCGCCGCCATTGGTCAGGATGGTCAGCCGCTCGCCGGGGATGGTCCCGATCCGCTCGGCCGTCTCGGCGGCAATGAACAGTTCATCCAGATCCGGCACGCGCAGCACGCCCGCGCGTCGGAAGGCGGCATCATACACCTTGTCCGAACCCGCCAGCGCGCCGGTATGCGAGGCCGCGGCCTGCGCAGCCGTTTCGTGTCGGCCGGTCTTGATGACGATCACCGGCTTGGACCGTGCCGCGCGCCGCGCCGCCGACATGAATTTCGGCGCGTTCTTGATGCCCTCGACGTAGAGAAGGATGGCCTTGCTGGAGACATCGCCGGCGAGGTAGTCCAGCATGTCGCCGAAGTCGATGTCGGCCATGTTGCCGACCGAGGCCATCAGCGAAAAGCCGATCTGCCGGCCGTTCGCCCAGTCGAGCACGGAAGTCAGCAGCGCGCCGGATTGCGAAACAATCGCGAGATCGCCGGGAATCGGCGCCGTGTGCGAGAAGCTGGCGTTCAGCCCGGAGCCGCCCATGAGAAGACCGATGCAGTTCGGCCCGAGGATCCTGAGACCGTGCGGACGCGCGGCTTCCAGCATGCGGGTCTCGAGCTCGCCCTCGATGCCGGCGGTCAGCACGATCGCTGCCCGGCACCCTCTGTTGCCCAGTGCCGCGATCAGCTCGGGGACCGCCTGTGCGGGAATGGCGATCACCGCGAGATCCGGTGTGCCCGGCAACTCATCGGTGCTGGCGTAGCACGGCTGGCCCTGCACGTTCTTGTGCTTTGGGTTGACGAACCACACAGGGCCATTGAACCCGCCCGAGAGCAGGTTCGCCGCGACGGTCGCGCCCACCGACCCGGGCCGTTCGCTCGCGCCGAACAGCGCCACGGAGGACGGGCGGAACAGGTAATCGAGGTTATGTATCGTCATAGCACGGCATCCTAGACGCGCAGTGTCGCACGTTTATGACGCAGCGCACAACAGGATGGGCGTTACTGGACAGGCACCATCCGCCGCGAGATAACCATCTCCGACGAGAAGGACTTGAGAAAGGCGCGATATTCGTCGTCCGCGCGCAGGATTTCCCCGGCCGAGCGGATCAGGAGGTCGACGTCCTCTTCCGGCAGCTTGAAGCGCGTGGGGATCGAGTCGAGCCGGTCGCGGATCTTCTCATCCTGCATCTGATCAAAAGCAACACGCGCAGTGAAAAAATCCAGGTCGTCGCACTGCCAGTCCGGCCCAACGCCGGCGATCCGCTGCACTTCCGCGGGGGACAGGCCGCAGCGGTAGTCGATAAGTTCCCGCCGCCATTCCGACATCAGGTTGCTGAAGTAGTCGTACGAGCCGCGGACATTGGCGTCGATCGCGGTGTCAGAGACCGCCAGAATCAGCTCTTGCGCCTCCGGGCCGTCGGGCGTCTTCGCCCAATCCCCTGCAGGCGGCCGGCCGGAGTCGACGATGATGAACAGCATGCGCTCCATACGGATCGCCTCGGCCGGCTTCAAGGGCTCATAAGGGGTCTTCGCCGCCAGTTTTGCCAGCACCAGCCCGCTGAGGCCAAGATTGTCGGTCAGCCCGCCGTCGAGCAGCTTGACGAACTGCACCTGCTCGTTCCTGCGGTAGCGCTGTATCGCCTCGGCGTTCGCGCGCAGCACCGCCGGCGCTTCCGGGTCGCCGGCCATGCGCGGCACCCAGTCGGGAGTCTCATAAGGGCACTCCGGCGCATAGTTCTTGAGGACGACCGGCGCGAACACCAGCGGCACCGCCGCCGAGGCCGCCACCGCCTCGGACAGCGGGAAGCTCGACAGATCGCTGCAGATCGCCGCGAAGGTCTGCTGATTGAAGACGAACGGGGTGCGGTTATAGATATCCGAAGCGTTGATCCAGACGATCGGCCCCCCATTATCCGCGACATCGCCGAAGGTCGCGCCCTCGAACAGGTTGCGGTCGAGCCAGTCCTGCAAGCCCGTGCGGTCGTTCACGCCGCCGAGGCTGGCGCGCAGGACATTCGCCAGCGAGAGCGAGGTGCGCAGCGACGCTTCAACGTTCACCAGCAGGAACTTCTCGCGGAAATCCCGCAGCGTCTTCTCCCGGTGCAGCGCGAACGCCGCCGCCGTCACCGAGCCGCCGGAGACCGAGGACAGGAAGTCGATCTCGCCCGCGAGGGTCACGTCCCGGCTGCCGTTCACCACGCGCGTGCGCTGAAGCTCCTTGAGCACGCCGAAGGAAAACGCCGCCGCGCGGGTACCGCCGCCTGAAAAACTCAGGCCGATCAGAGTGTCGGACATCCCGGTATTGGCGGACTTGGTCCGCGCCACTTCGGTGCGCAGGACCTCGTTGAGCGGCTGATTCTCAAGCGTTGCCCCGCAGCCGCTTAGGGCCAGCAGCCCGGCGCCCGCAACTGCCGCGATCAATGCTCTTAGGCCGCGGCGCAGTGCCGGACGCATCATGTCAGCAATCATCAAACAAGGACCCGATGCATCTGATGGTTGTCCGGGTCGCTTCTTCGACGGCAGTGGCCGCTGTCCCGGCTGCGTCACGCACGCGCTCGCCGACGCCGCGCGTGGTCTCCACGGTCTGATCGGCAGCCTCCTCAAGGCTCTCTTCGGTCTGTCGGGCGGTCTCGCGGGTCAGATCGACGACCGTTTTCGGCGGGCCGTCATCGTCCTCTGTCCGCTCAGCTTCGTCTTCTGTCCCGGCCTGCGATTCATCCGCCAGCGGCCCGGGGACCGCGGCGTGCGGATCATAAACATAGCTGCGCTGAACGCCCTGGCATTGCGTTTCCTTGCGCACAGCCGCACATGTATCGTGGCCCTCGTCCTTCGCGATGCGCGAGGCACAATAGAAGCCCCGGCGCCGCAAATCGGCTGGCACCTCGTTGCCGACCACGGCGCAGCGATAGGTCTGTTCGGGGGCGGTGCAGCGGATGCAGATTTCGCCGGCCCGCGCGCTCGTCGCGGACGTTGTCAGCAGCGCGAAAGCGGCCGCAATCGGCAGGATGTTCACGCGTATGCTTTGATATCGCCGGATCATCTGGATTGTGCTAGGACACGTATTAACATCACTTGCGCCGCGCGCCGTACTTGCGCTTGCGGCGCCGATCAACCGGAGATGACGCTGGCCCGGCCTTGCGGCGATTTTGGGACGAAACGGCACAAAAGGTCTCAGCCGAGTACACGGACAGGCGCTGTCACATGGCTGAAACATGAATCGGTTTCATTCACGCGTTAACGGGATCAATTGAGGTGCGGGAGCGAGCCCTGACAGCGGAGCCAACAAAACATTACCGGACGCTTTTCCTGTCCGACATCCATCTCGGCACCAAGGCTTGCCAGGCCGAGGCGCTACTGGATTTCCTGCGCAAGTTCGACGCCGACACGATTTATCTGGTAGGTGATGTCGTCGATTTCTGGCGGATCAAGCGCGTGCCGCATTGGCCGCAGGCGCATAATGACGTCATCCAGAAGCTGCTGCGGAAGGTGCGCAAAGGTTCGCAGCTGATCTTCATCCCCGGCAACCACGACGAGGCCCTCCGCTCCTATTGCGGGCAGCAGTTCGGCGGGGTCGAGTTCAAGCTCAATGACATCCACGAGACCGCCGACGGCCGGCGCTTTCTCGTCATGCACGGGGATGAATTCGACGTGGTGATACGCTACGTCAAATGGCTGGCGCTGCTGGGCGACTGGGCTTACGTCACGGCGTTGGGCGTGAACACGGCCTTCAACAAGGTGCGCCGCGGCTTCGGCCTGTCCTACTGGTCGCTCTCGGGCTACCTGAAGCACAAGGTCAAGAAGGCGGTGAACTACATCGGCGACTTCGAGAACGCGCTGATCGGCGAGGCGCGCCGACAGAACGCCGATGGTGTCATCTGTGGCCACATCCACCACCCGGCGATGCGCCAGTTCGAGGACATCCTCTACGTCAATACCGGCGACTGGGTCGAGAGCGGCACCGCCGTGGGCGAGACCATGGACGGCAGGCTTGAAATGATACGTTGGATGGACGTATCCGGGCAGCAGCGGCGGCCCGCGGAGCCGCAAGACATCACCAAAGCCGCCTGACAACTCGGCAAAACCGGACAGGTCCGCCGTGAATATCCACACGCAGCAGCCGATGCGACTCCTTGTGGCGACCGACGCCTGGCACCCGCAGGTGAACGGCGTGGTGCGCACCTATGAGCATTTCGCCAAGTACGCCGAGGCAATGGGCCATGAGATCGCCTTTCTGACACCGAACAGCCGGCCCAGCATGCCCTGCCCTACCTACCCGGAAATCCGCTTGGCGATGATTTCCCGGCGGGGCGTGCGCAAGGAGATCGAGCGCTTCCAGCCCGAATTCATCCATGTCGCCACCGAGGGACCGATCGGCCTGGCGACCCGGAACTACTGCCTGCGCGCCGGTCTGCCCTTCACGACGAGCTATCACACGCGATTTCCCGAATACGTGGCCGCCCGGGTGCCGGTCCCTGTGTCCTGGGGCTATGCTTACATGCGCTGGTTCCACAATGCCGGGAACGGGGTGATGGTCTCGACCGACTCGCTGCGGGACGAGTTGGCCGCCCGCGGCTTCACCAACATCTATTCGTGGACGCGCGGCGTCGACACCGAACTCTTCCGGCCGCGCAACGAGCGGCTGTTCGGTAGCGATGCGCCCGTGTTCATGTATGTGGGCCGCGTGGCGCCGGAAAAGAACATCGGCGCGTTCCTCGATCTGGACCTGCCGGGCAAGAAGGTCGTGGTCGGACCCGGTCCGCAACTCGACAGCCTGCGCCGCCGCTACCCAGATGTGACCTTCACCGGGCCGAAATTCGGCGAGGAACTGGCTGCGCATTTCGCGTCCGCCGACGTGTTCGTGTTCCCGAGCCTCACCGACACCTACGGCGTTGTGCTGCTGGAAGCACTGGCCTGCGGCACGCCTGTGGCCGCCTACCCGGTCACGGGGCCGAAGGATGTGATCCTCCATGGGCGCGTGGGCGTGCTCGACGAAGATCTGGGCCGCGCCGCGCGCGCGGCGCTCAACATTGACCGTAGCGCCTGCCGCGAATTTGCGCTTAAATTCTCGTGGGAGGCCTGTACGCGGCAACTGCTCGACAACATTCGCATCGCCGAATCCGAGCCGCTTGAGAACTGCGCCTGACATTGGCCTCCCGCAAGGATGACGGGGGCCGTGATGACCGAGACGCAGGATAGGAGCGAAACCGCGCCCAACGCAGAAACAGATGGCCATCCGAAGGTTCCCACGTTCGAGGACGTGCTCGCGGCGCGCAAGCGCCTGGCCGGCTACGCCGCCCTTACACCGACCCTTGAATCACCCATCCTGAACGAACGCGTCGGCGCGCGTGTGCTGCTCAAGGCCGAGACGCTGCAGCGCACCGGCGCCTTCAAGTTCCGTGGCGCGCACAACTGCATCAGCCAGATCGACAAGGCAGCCTGGCCCGGCGGGGTCGTGGCCTGCTCGTCCGGCAATCACGCGCAAGGCGTCGCCGAGGCCGCGCGTCTGGCCGGTCTGCCCGCGACGATCGTCATGCCGCGCGATGCGCCCAGGCTGAAGCTGGAACGCACGCGCCGCTCGGGCGCTGAAATCGTGCTGTTCGATCGCGACACAGAAGACCGCGAGGCGATCGCCTGCAAGCTGTGCGGCGAGCGGGGCGCGCTTTACGTCCCGCCCTATGACCACCCGGATATCATCACCGGACAGGGCACAGCCGGGCTGGAGCTTCATGAACAGGCCGCGGCGATGGACGCACCGCTGAGCGCCGTGCTGGTTCCCGCGAGCGGCGGCGGGCTCGTCTCCGGCATTGCCCTCGGCATCAAGCATCTGGCGCCGGACTGCGACGTGTACAGCGTGGAGCCCGAAGGGTTCGATGACTATGCGCGGTCGCTGGCCAGCGGCCGGCGCGAGCACAATGCGCGCCTGTCCGGGTCGATCTGCGACTCGCTGCTGATCGGACAGCCAGGAGAGATCACCTTCGCGCTCAGCCGGGTGTTGCTCACGAGCGGCGTTGTCGTTAGCGATGACGAGGCGCGCGCGGCCATGCGATTTGCCTTCGAGGAGTTGAAGCTCGTCGTCGAGCCGGGCGGAGCGGTGGGCCTCGCCGCGCTTCTCAGCGGGCGCTTTCAGCCGGCAACCGACGGCGCGATCGGCGTTATCCTCTCTGGCGGCAATGTCGATCCCCTGACGTTCTGCGAGACGATCGCCTAACCGCGCGCCGGTGCCGACCGGCCGGGCCCGAATGCCGCGGCGAGCTCTTCCAGCAGCTTGCGCGGGAACCGCGGTCCGTCGCCATCGTTGCTGAGATCCGGGGCCTCCAACCCCACGTCGACGGCACTCAACCGCGCCCGCAAATCGCTCAGCACCTGGGTTAGCGTTTGTGCAGCCTCCGAGCGGCTGTCGACCTGCGCGCAGGACGCCTGAATGTCGGCCAGCCGCGCCCGGATTTTCTCGGACAGGCGCTGATACACACGCCGCGCCGTGAGCGACTCCAGGAAGCTGTTGATGTCCTCGACCGCCTCCAGGATCGTCTCGACCGGCGGCTCCAGGGACGGGACCGTCGTTTCCGGCTCGATCCGCGCCAGCGCATCCCCCAGAGCTGCGTCGATCTCCAAAGCAATTTCACGCAGCCGCGGCAGCCTGTCCGCGTTGACGCCTGCACCGAGGCTGTCCTCCAGCCGGTCGAGCGCTTCCAGCAGACGTTGCGTCTCCTCGGAGCGGTTGCGCGCGAGATACTCGCCAAGAAACCAGCGCCCGTAATCCGAGCCCATCAGCGCGTCTTCGATCGCGCGGTAGTCCCGCTCCCCATAACTCCACGACTTTGCCATGACTTGCCCCATCACACCCGCGCCAGCGCATTGCGCGCTCACGCCGGGATCAGGATCAGCATCATGGGTTAGCAAAGGGTTTAGCTGGCCGGGAAAATTCGCTGAAAACTATCCGCCGGCGCGCGCCTGCCGGGCGGACGGGTCGGCGCCATCGATTGCGGGCAGCAGTTCGCTGCGGAGGTTCTCTTCGTCAATCGGCCCGGTGATCTTGTGAATGATGATACCATCGCCATCGACGACGAAGGTCTCGGGCACACCCGTGACGCCCCATTCGACGCCCGCGCGGCCGCGCCGGTCTTCGCCCACGGCGTCGAACGGATTGCCGAGCTGGCGGATGAAGCGTGCCGCCGCTTCGGGCGTGTCCTTGTAGTTGATGCCATAAAGCGCCGCGCCGGGGCGGAGTTCGCGCAGCTCCACGAGATACTCATGTTCCAGCCGGCACGGCGCGCACCATGACGCCCAGATGTTCACGACATGGACGTTGCCGTTTGACAGATCGGCGCTGTCGAAGCCGGGGAGCTGCTCGCCCTCGACCGTGAGGCCGGGCACCGGAGGCAGATCCGTTTGCGGCGCAGGCTTGCCGATCAGCGGTGACGGCAGCTTGGAGGGGTCGCCGGAGTGCAGCGACAAGGCGAACAAGATCGCCAGCCCGATGAACACCAGCAGCGGGATGAGCACGATGAGGCCGCGCACGCGACTTGTGGTGACGCGTTCGTCGACGAACTCGTCGTTGCCCCAGATCTCGTCGTGTTCAGCCCAGCGATCGTCCCGGTTGTTCATCCCGTTTGTCCGTCAATCATCCGTGCCGTCCGGTTCGGGAGCGCCGACTTGCCCGCTCCGCGAGCGGCGAGTGATCCCGCGGCGCTCCAGTTCCGCCAGCTTGGCGCGGTTGCGCGCTTCACCGCCGAATGCCCAGGCCATCAGACCGGCAACAACGACCACTGCTGCAGCGTATGAAAGCCAGATGAAGGCAGCATGAGGGCCAAGATCGATCATCCGTCCTGCTCCGCCGTTGCCGGTCCGCCCCGCGGGCGGCGCGCAGCTTGCTCGACCTGCGTGACCAGCATCGTGTTGACCCGCCGGCCAAGGATTTCCGCACGCATGGCTTTCAGATGCAGCATGATGAACAGGCATGTAAACGCCACGGCCATCACCAGCAACGGGTAGAGGATCGAGGCGTCAATCGTCGGGCCGTCCATGCGCATCACGCTTGCGGGCTGATGCAGCGTGTTCCACCAGTCCACCGAGAACTTGATGATCGGCAGGTTGACGACGCCGACGAGCGCCAGGATCGCGGTCGCGCGTCCGGCCTTGGACGGCTCCTCGATCGCCTCCCAGAGCGCGATCAGCCCCAGATAAAGGAAAAACAGGATCAGGAAGGAAGTCAGCCGCGCGTCCCAGACCCAGTAGGCGCCCCACATCGGCTTACCCCACAAGGCGCCGGTAACAAGGGCGAGAAACGTGAAAGCGGCGCCGATCGGCGCGGCAGCCTTCGCCGAGACATCGGCCAGCGGGTGCCGCCAGATCAGCGAGCCCGCCCCGGAAATCGCGATCAGCAGATAGGCGAACATGGCCAGCCAGGCGCTCGGCACATGCACGAACATGATGCGCACCGTCTCGCCCTGCTGGTAATCGGGGGGCGCAACGAAAAACGCCATGTAAAGGCCAACAGCGAACAGTCCAGCCGTGACGACATAGAGAACCGGAAGAATGCGTCCACTCAGACGCAGGAACACCGAAGGATTGGCAAGCCGCGAAAAACCGTTCATCCCAGTTTTCTAGCCTCTTCGTTGCGCCCGGGCAATCACGCGCGTCAGCCAGGCCGCGCGCTCCCTTCATACATGTAAGTTGCCGGATTGGGGCCGCGCAGATAGCCGGTGTCAATTTTTTCGATTTTCCAGCCCGCCTCACGGATGAGCAAATCGATCGGGCGGTTCATGTGGCAGCCGCCGGCCAGACACCGCCAGATGGGGGTGATGCGGTTCTGGAACCAGCGCACGCGCTTGTCCGGCGACAGCCCGTGCTCGACGAACAGCAGCCGCCCGCCCGGCTTCAACACGCGGCGCATCTCTGTTAGCGCGGCGTGCGCATCAGGGATCGAGCACAGCGTCCAGGTCGTCACCACCGTATCGACGCTGTCCGCCTCCAGCGGGATCGCTTCGGCAGACGCCTCCAACGGATGCAGCGGCCCGGCCTTCGCCGCCATCTCCAGCAGCCGCTTCGACGGATCGAGGCCGAAGACATCGCTGACCCCCGATCCGTAAAACGGCAGGTTCGCGCCGGCGCCGACACCGACTTCAAGCACGCGGCCCTCCGCCGCGCCGACGATGCGCTCGCGATACGGATTCAGTTCGCCGTGACGCATGGTGACGGCGATCAGATGAGGCAGGATGCGCTCGTTGTAAAAGCCCATAACGGCTCACTGCAGGTTCATGCGTAGCGCCGCCGCTGCGGCGAACGGCGCAAGCGCGATCGACGCGAGGCTGAGCGCGCAAAGGATTGCGAACGGCGTCCAGAACGAGCCGGGGCCGGTCAGGACCGCATCCATGCTCGACACGCCGAAGATCAAAACCGGGACGTAAAGCGGCAGGATCAAAAGCGACAGCAACAGCCCGCCGCGGCGCAGGCCCAGCGTCAGCGCCGCGCCGATCGCGCCGATAAAGCTGATCGCCGGCGTGCCCGCGAGCATCGTGAAGATAAGCGGCCCGTAGCCCTTGATGTCGAGGTTCAGCATGAGCCCCAATATTGGGGCGAGCAGGGCCAGCGGCACCCCGACACTCAGCCAGTGCGCGAGGCACTTCGCCGCCGCCACCGCCTCAATCGGCAGCGGCCCCAGCGCGATCACCTCCAGCGCACCGTCTTCGTAGTCATTGTAGAAAATGCGATCCGCCGACAACAGCGCGGCCAACAGCAGCGCCACCCAAAGCACGCCCGGCGCAATCCGGCTCAGCAGCTTAAGGTCCGGCCCCAGCCCGAGCGGCAGGATCGCGACCACGATCAGGTAAAAGCCCAGGGCGACGCCAATCGCCCCGCCCTCGCGCCAGGCAAGCCGGAGATCGCGGCCGACGAGCGCCAGAAACGCCTTCATGCCGCCTCCTCGATCTCGGCGTGACCACCGGCAAGGTGAACCGTGCGCGAAAACCCCACGCCCAGCGGCACATGGCTCGCGGCGACAATGATCCCGCCCGACCCGGCGTGCGCGCGCACCGCCTCGGCCAGCAGCTCCTGCGAGGCGACATCGAGCGACACCGTCGGCTCATCCAGCAGCCAGACCGGCCGCCAGGCCAGAGCCAGCCGCGCCAGCCCCAGCCGTCGCTTCTGCCCCGCCGAAAGAAATCCCGCCGGGACGTGCCTCAGCGGCTCCAGATCGAAGGCATAAGCCGCCTCGTCGATCGCCTCCAGCCCGTTGCCGCCGAGATAGGCCGCCAGAAACGCCAGGTTCTCATCGACCGAGAAGCCCGACTTGATGCCGTTCAGATGTCCGACATAGTGGCAGCACTCGTCCAGGCCGAAGCCCTCCGGCCCGCCTTCCAGCCGCGCCGCGCCGCTGTGCGGGGTCATGAAGCCCGCTAGGGTGCGCAGAAGCGTGGTCTTTCCCGAGCCGTTGGCGCCGCTCAGCAGCACGCTTTCACCATCGGCGGCGGAAAAGCTCACGCCTTCCAGGACCCTGCGACGCCCGCGCGCACAGCTCAGATTGTCGACCACCAGCTTCATTCGGGGGATCACTTGCGGTTCGTCTCGGCCACCGCTCGCCGGGAACGGAAGTCGATGTCGCAGGGTTGTAAACAGACATGAACGGCGGGGATGCATGAACGCCCGCGATGCGCTTGTCCCGGCGCCGTTCGGCAATCTATATATACGAGGGCCGGTTCCGGGTGAACATTGCCGTTTGCCCCCTCTCGCCGGCCCCGTCGTGAGGCGCTCCCGCGGCGGCGCGTGACAACGGAGCCTGCGCCAGACGCGCTCCGCCCCAGTCAAATTCAGCGCCGGGCCGCCCCGGCTGCAACGCAAGGAGCACATCATGACGCAAAGCGACGCGCCCCAATCCCTCGACAGCTTCAACTGCCGCCGCACGCTGAAGGTCGGTGACACGACCTACGAGTATTTCAGCCTGCCCGAAGCCGAGAAAAACGGGCTTGAAGGCATATCGCGGCTGCCCTTCTCGCTGAAGGTGCTGCTGGAGAACCTGCTGCGCTTCGAGGACGGCCGCTCCGTCACGGCCGATGACATCCGCGCCGTCCGCGACTGGCTCAAAGAACATCGCTCCAGCCACGAGATCGCCTATCGCCCAGCGCGTGTGCTGATGCAGGACTTCACTGGCGTGCCCGCCGTTGTCGATCTCGCAGCGATGCGCGATGCCATGGCGCAGCTCGGCGGCGACCCGACGAAGATCAATCCGCTTGTGCCGGTCGACCTCGTCATCGACCACTCGGTCATGGTGGACGAGTACGGCAACCCCAAAGCCTTCGCCGCCAATGTCGAGCACGAATACGAGCGCAACAAGGAGCGCTATGGCTTCCTGCGCTGGGGCGCTGAAGCCTTCGACAACTTCCGCGTCGTGCCGCCGGGCACCGGCATCTGCCATCAGGTCAACCTGGAATATCTGGGCCGCACCGTCTGGGTGAAGGAAACAGGGCGCAATGGCGATCGCGTCCTGCAGGCCTTTCCGGACACGCTGGTGGGCACCGATAGCCATACGACCATGATCAATGGCCTGTCCGTTCTCGGCTGGGGCGTCGGCGGTATCGAGGCGGAAGCCGCCATGCTGGGCCAGCCGATCTCGATGGTGATCCCGGAGGTGGTCGGTGTACGCTTCCACGGGGCCCTGAACGAGGGCGTGACCGCGACGGACCTGGTGCTGACGGTCACCGAGATGCTGCGCAAGCAGGGCGTGGTCGGAAAGTTTGTCGAATACTCGGGTGACGGGCTGGATCATCTCTCGCTGGAGGATCAGGCCACGCTCGCCAACATGTCGCCGGAGTACGGCGCCACCTGCGGCTTCTTCCCCGTCGACGAGGACACGCTGAAATACCTCCGCGCCACCGGCCGCGAGGAGGAGCACATCCAGCTCGTCGAAGCCTATGCCAAGGCTCAGGGCATGTGGCGCGAGACAGGCACGCAGACGCCGGAATTCACCGCTGTGCTGGACCTCGATCTCGACACCGTCGAGCCGTCGCTCGCCGGACCACGCCGGCCGCAGGACCGGGTGCCGCTCAGCCACGCGCACACCGCTTTCCGCAAGGCGGTCGCCGAGATGCGCGGCGT
Source organism: Dichotomicrobium thermohalophilum (assembly GCF_003550175.1). NCBI lineage: Bacteria > Pseudomonadati > Pseudomonadota > Alphaproteobacteria > Hyphomicrobiales > Hyphomicrobiaceae > Dichotomicrobium > Dichotomicrobium thermohalophilum. The sequence goes on along the minus strand of NZ_QXDF01000001.1, from coordinate 1,566,127 downwards.
TACCGATGACGGGCCGCGCTCGGACATGGACGAAGAAGGCTCCGGAAGCTTCCCGACTTTCAACCACAGCGCTCCGGTCGAAGGCGCGAATTACACCCTCTCGGACGGTGACGTCGTCATCGCGGCGATTACCTCCTGCACAAACACGTCGAACCCGAGCGTGTTGGTCGGTGCTGGCCTCGTCGCACGCAATGCGCGGGAAAAAGGCATCGCGACCAAGCCTTGGGTCAAGACCTCCTTCGCGCCGGGCAGCCAGGTCGTGACAGACTATCTGGAAAAGGCCGGGCTGCAGGACGATCTCGACGCGCTCGGGTTCAATCTCGTCGGCTACGGCTGCACGACCTGCATCGGCAACTCCGGTCCGCTGGACGAGCCGATCTCCAAGGCAATCCATGAAAACGACCTGATCGCCTCCGCTGTTCTTTCGGGCAACCGCAACTTCGAGGGCCGCATCAACCCGGATGTGCGGGCGAACTACCTCGCCTCCCCGCCGCTGGTGGTCGCCTATGCGCTGGCCGGGTCGCTGAACGTCAACATCGCCGCCGACCCGATCGACAAGAACGAGGCGGGCGAGCCCATTTATCTCAAGGACATCTGGCCCTCGACCAAGGAGATCGCCGAGATCGTCCGCACCACGATCACGCCGGAGATGTTCAAGACCCGTTACGCTGACGTCTTCAAGGGCGATGAGCACTGGCGGGCTCTCAGCGCCGCCGAGGTGACTGTCACCTACAACTGGAACGATGAATCCACCTACGTTCAGCGCCCGCCGTTCTTCGACGGCATGTCAGCCGAGCCGAAGCCGGTGAGCGACATTGAGGGCGCCCGCATCCTCGGGCTGTTCGGAGATTCAATCACGACCGACCATATCAGCCCGGCCGGCGCCATCCCGCGCTCCTCGCCCGCCGGCCAGTATCTGATCAGCCGCGGTGTCGAGCACCGCGACTTCAACTCGTTCGGTGCGCGGCGCGGTAACCACGAAGTGATGATGCGCGGCACCTTCGGCAACATCCGCATCAAGAACCAGATGGTGCCGGGCGTCGAGGGTGGCTATACGGTCCATCAGCCCTCCGGCGAGCAGATGCCGATCTACGACGCGGCGATGCGTTATGCCGAACAGGGCACGCCGCTCGTGGTATTCGCCGGCAAGGAGTACGGGACCGGCTCCAGCCGCGACTGGGCAGCCAAGGGGACCCGCCTTCTCGGCGTGCAGGCCGTGATCGCGGAATCTTTCGAGCGCATCCACCGCTCGAACCTGATCGGCATGGGCGTGCTGCCGCTGGTGTTCGATCAGGGCCAGACCTGGGAGACGGCCGGCATCACCGGCAAGGAGACCGTGACGATCCGCGGCCTCGATAATCTGAAACCGGGCGCAAAGCTGACTGCCGAGGTCACATTCGAGGATGGTTCGGTGAAGGAGTTGCCGCTCGTCTGCCGGATCGATACCGAGGACGAACTGACCTATTACCGCAACGGCGGCATCCTGCATTACGTGTTGCGCCGCCTCACCGCCTAATCGGTTTCGCCGGGCGCTCACCCGGTCGTGATCGGCCTTGAGGTGACGCCCGGCGCAAATTGCGCGATCATGCCTGGCGATGGCGGCTGAGGCCGCTCAACGCGAGAGGATCGACCCGAATGGCCGCGTCTGTGACCCGCGCGCTTGTCCTTTGTCCCCTGATCGCTCTGGCCGCATGCCTTGCAATGCTATCGGCGTCTGATGCCAAAGCGCAGAAGAACAGCGGCCCGGTCGTCGTCGAGCTGTTCACCAGCCAGGCGTGCTCCGCCTGCCCGCCCGCCGATCGGCTACTGGGCGAACTTGCTGAGCGCGACGACGTCATCGCTCTTTCCCTGCCGGTGGATTACTGGGACCATCTGGACTGGAAAGACACATTGGGCCGCGCCGAACACAGCGAGCGCCAGCGGCGCTACGCGCGCCATCTGGATCGGCCCAACGTGTATACGCCGCAAATCGTGGTCAATGGCCATATCGGCGTGATCGGCAGCCGGGCCGACGCGGTGCAGGCGGCCATCCGTACGGCGCACGAGGATCCGAAGCGGGTACCTGTAGAGATCGAAGCCGCCGGCAAGATGTTTCGCCTCCAGATCGGCGCGGCTGAAGCGACCGGGCCAGCCGACATCATCGTCGTGCCGCTCCGGTCCGCCAGCACTGTCGCCATCAAGCGCGGCGAGAACCGCGGGAAAACGATCACCTACCACAATGTCTCGCGCGGGCTGAAGCTCGTCGGCACCTGGCGGGGCAAGCCCCGGACACTCACGCTTTCGCATGACACCGTCATGACTCCCGATGCGGATCGTTGCGCGGTGATCTTGCAAGACTCGCAATCGGGCGCAATACTCGGCGCCGCCCTGCTGGAGGATGCCTGAACGCGCGGCGTCCTCCGAGGCCAACCCGTCAGCACGAGGTCGCCGCGAGATGGCTTACTGGCTCTTCAAGTCCGAACCCGGCACATGGTCCTGGGATGATCAGGTGGAAGCCGGCAACGACGGCGCCGAATGGGACGGCGTGCGTAATCATCAGGCCAAGAACCAGATGCTTGCCATGAAGAAGGGGGATCTCGGCTTCTTCTATCACTCGGTCAATGAGAAGCGGATCGTCGGCATCGTCGAAGTGGTCGCTGAAGCGCATCCGGACAGTACCGACCCCGAAGGCAAATGGATGTGCGTGGATGTCGCCGCCCGCGAGGGCATGCCCGAACCTGTGACCCTCGCTCAGATCAAGGCCGAGCCAGAGCTTTCGGAGATGGCGCTCATCAAACAGTCGCGGCTATCGGTGCAGCCGGTTGAGCCGGACGCCTGGGAAATGATCTGCCGCATGGGCGGGCTGAAGAAACCGCCGAAGGCAAAGTCCGCCGCGTGATGGACACCGCGATCGCGAGCCGCCGCGACGGACTGGAGAGCCTCGATGTCCGGGGCTTCACCGCGGCCTATCATCATGGCGGCGCGGGCCCGCCGGTCATTGCCGCGCACTGCTCCAGCGCCTCGCACAAGGCGCTGCGCCCGCTCATCCAGCAGCTTGAACAGCGCTACGAGGTGTTCGCGCCCGACCTGATCGGCTACGGCGCATCGGATCGCTGGCCGGCGGATCGCCCGCTGGAGCCGGAAACCGAAGTCGCCCTCATCACCGAGCTGGCGGCGCTTGCGGGCGCGCCGGTGCATCTCGTTGGGCACTCCTACGGCGCGATGCTGTCGCTGGAAGCCGCGCGCCAGCTTGGGACGAAAGTGGGGAGCCTGACGCTGATCGAGCCGGTGTCGTTCCATCTGCTCAGGCCCGGCGGCCACGAGATCCCGCTGGCCCAGATCACCCGGGTCGCTGGCGGCGTCCTCCAAGCGATGCGCGCCGGCCAGCCGAAGCAGGCCGCAGCGATTTACATGGGCTTCTGGATGGGACGGTGGCGCTGGTGGCTGGCGCCGAAGCGGCTCAAGCGCGGCGTGTTGGAGACCATCGACAAGGTCGCCAAGGAGTTTGCGCTGATCGAGCGGATGGAGGCGGATCTGGCCGATTACGCTGCGATCCGTGCGCCCACGCGGCTCATCATGGGCGGGCGCACCCGCGCGCCGGCCCGGGCCGTCATCGACATCCTCTTGGAGACACTGCCGAATGTTGAGCGGCGCACAATCCCGCAGGCTGGCCATATGAGCCCCTTGAGCCATCCGGATCGGGTCAACCCGCTGGTGCTGGAGCACCTGGCGGTGTGCACGGGAGCCTAGCGAATCCGCGCCTGCACGCGATCGCGGCGGCCCTTCGCATCGACAACGACGATCTCGACAAAGCCCCGCCCATCCGGCTCCCACAGCAGTTGCCGCCGCCCAGCGCGCCCCTGAACAGGCCGCCCTTCGACCAGCCAGGTCAGCGGCAGCGCGCCGCCCTCGGCCTTGAACGGCAGCGGCGCGGGTGCGCCGGAGGGCAGCTTCTGCAGGGCCAGCTCCGCGCCATCCGGCGGGAAGGCGATGCGCACCGGCGGCGCGGTCACGCTGCGCCCGGCTGCTGCCTGGCGCAGGCGCGCATCGAAATAGCGCAGGCGCATCGGCAGGTCGCGCGTTTTGGCGATCAGCGCGCCCCGCGGCGGCTCTGCGGGCTTAGCCGCCCCATCTAGCATGGCGAAAATGTCGAACAACAGCGGCGCGGCGGCCGCTCGGCCGGTCAGCCCCGGCGTCGCCGTCCCGTCCGCGCGACCGACCCAGACCGCGACCGTATAACGTCCGCGAGAGCCCGCTGACCACGCATCGCGATGGCCATAGGACGTGCCAGTCTTGAAGGCGATGCGCCCACCCTTGGCATGGCGCGGTGGCGGCGCGCCGCGCAGGATGTCCGAAACGTACCAGGCCGCAACGGGTGACAGGATCGCCGCGCGCTCGTGCCCCACGCCCCCCTGCTCCGCGAGGTATCCCAAGGCGACAGGCTCACCCCCGCGCGCCAGCCCGGCATAAAGCGCGGTCAACTGATCCAGCCTCAGGCCGATGCCCCCGAGCGCGATCGCGAGATTGCGCGGCACTGAGATCGAAAAACCGGCATGGCGCAGCCGCGCCGCCAAACGTGCCGGCCCGACCGCCGCCAGCATCTTCACCGCCGGCACGTTCAGCGAAAGCTGCAGCGCCTCGGCGACCGTCACGGTGCCCTTGTAATCGCTATCGAAATTGCGCGGCGCGTAGCGCGAAAAGCGGGTGGGCCGATCCTCGATCAGCGTCTGTGGATGCGCCAGCCCTGCCTCGAAGGCCAGCCCGTAGATGAATGGCTTGAGCGCAGACCCCGGCGAGCGCACCGCCCGCGTCATGTCGATCGCCCCACGACGCGCGGCGTCGAGATACCCCGGCGAGCCGACATGCGCGCGGACCTTTCCCGTGGTGTGATCGACCACGAGCGCCGCCGCCGAGATCTTCGGCCCGAGCCGCTGCGCGGCCTGAGCCACCGCCCGCTCAACGCCGGCCTGCAGCGTCTTGTCGAGGCTCAGGCGCAGCACGTCCCGCCCCGAATGGCGGGCGAGCATCCGCTCGCTCAGATGTGCCGCCAGCATCGGGAAGGACTGCCGCGCGTCGGGCACCGGCTGGCTCTTGGCCCAGCGCGCCTGCGCCCGCGTAATCACGCCGTCACGCGCGACGCGGTCCAGCACGCGATCCCGCGCTCGGCGCGCGGTCTGCGGATGGCGGTCGGGCCGGCGCGTTTCCGGCGACTGCGGCAACGCGACCAGTAGCGCCGCCTCATGCAGCGCCAACCTGTCCGGCTCCTTGCCGAAATAGGCGAGGCTCGCCGCCCTGACCCCTTCGATATTGCCGCCGTAGGGCGCAAGAGTCAGGTAAGCTTGAAGAATCTCACGCTTCGACATTTGCCGCTCAAGCTGCCGCGCGCGGATGATCTGCACCGCCTTGTCGGTGAAGGAGCGAGTCTCGAGGTCGTCGAGCAGCCGGCCGAGCTGCATAGTGATCGTGGAAGCGCCGGAGACCAACTCGCCCTCGCGCACGAACTGCCAGGCCGCGCGCGCCATCGCCCGGAAGTCGACGCCGCCGTGGCTACGGAACCGCTTGTCCTCGTAGGCCAGCAGCATGTCGAGAAAGCGTGGGTCGACATCCTCAAGCACGACGGGCAGCCGCCAGCGATCCTCGACCGTGGTGAAGGCGCGCAGGAGACGCCCCTCTCGGTCGAGCACGAGGCGGGAATTTTCGTCAAGCTTGCCGAGCGGGACCGGCCCGAGCGCACGCTCGAAGGCGGTCAGCGTGGCGAATACCACAAGCGGCAAAAACAGCGCCGGCAGCAGCAGAAAGACCCAGCGTCTGACAAGCCCGCGCCTTTCCGCCATGCCACCGTCTCACTACTCCTGCGCGCCGACCACGCGCACCTTGCCCGGGGCCGTGCGGGCGAACCGCTCGGGCCGGTACATGTCCTCGACCTTCGCGCCGCCCTGAACATACTCGCCCGGCGTCACGGCACGGACGACATAGGCCATGCGCAGCTTTGCCGGCTGCTGGCGGTCAGGGTTGGTCAGCGCGAACGCTGCCATGAAGGAATCATCGCCAAAGGCAGTGTGCACGGGCCGACCCTGGGTTTCGAGCCAGGGCAAAGTCCCAGGCCCGCTTTCGGGCACCAGCCGCGGGTTCTCGATCTGGAAGCCGGCCGGCAGGCGATCCTCTACGACGAGATGACCGAGCAGCGGGCGCTCCTCCTTGACGGTCAGCACGATCACATAGCGGCCGTTCTGCTCCGCCTCCTCCAGCGACACCGGTTCGCCGTCCAGGGTGTAGGCCTGCCGCTCGATGTGGAGGCCCGACTGCGCGGCCGGCTCAGGCGTGGCAGACGCGCCGGTCACGAGAAGCGATACGGGCGTCTGGCGCTCGGAGAGATTGCGCACGACGAACGGTTCGGCCGCCAGTTCTTCGCCGGTCAACACGCGCTGAACAGGCCCTTGCTGCGGCTCGCCGCCGACCTCCAGCCTGGTCGCGTCGCCCTCCTCGGCCAGCGCATGCGCGGCCAGCAGCAGCCACGCGTTCTCCTGCGTCGTTGTGCCGGTCTTCTGTGCGCGCCAGGCCGTTACGGTTTCGGCCAGCCTGCCAAGCGCATCATCCATCACGCGCGTCTCGGCGGCCAAAGTCAGAAGCCCGGCGCTATCGCGCAGCCGGCTCCCGAAGTCGGAACGCAGCGGCGTTTGCGCCGCTTGGGCCGGTTTCAGCCGCGCGCGCGCCGCATCAAAGGCCTTGCGGGCCCGCTCTGTATCGCCGTAAAGCGCCAGCGCCGCGCCGATCTGCGCCTGGGCCAGAGGCGTGGAAAAGTCGTCCAGCTTCGCGTCGGCGTAATAGCGCAAATCGCCGATCACCGCGCGCCCGGCCCGCGCCAGCACATAAAGCGCATAGGCCAGATCGTCGCCCCCATCGCTGAAGTCGGAGGCATAGCTGACAGCGTTACGCAGCCGGTCAAGCGCCGGAGTCATGATCTGCTCCGGCACGTCATGGCCCTTCTCCTGCGCGCGTAGCAGGAAGTCGGTGACATAGGCCGTCAGCCAGGTGTTATAGCTGCCCGCCGACCACAGGCCGAAATCGCCGCTCGTGCCTTGCAGCGCCGCCAGCCGTGCAATGGCTTTTTCGACGCGCGCCTGCGCGCCGTCCTCACCCGCGACACCTGAGCGGTCGGCCAGTTCATTGAGGTAAAGCAGTGGCAGCGCCCGGCTCACCGTCTGCTCTGCGCAACCGTAGGGGAAGCGATCGAGCGCCAACAGCAGCCCCGGCACGTCCATTGCCGCGCTCTGCCCGACATTAACCGCCACCTTCACTGTCTCGGGGATCAGATCCGCGGCGAGATCACCGCTCACCGTCAATGTGCCGGACTTTGCCGCCAGCTTTTGCACGGTGCGGCGCGAGACATCCGGCGCGGCCGGCTTGATGGGCACGTGATAATCGCGCGCAATCGTCAAGCCTTCCGGTCCTTCGAGCGTGACCCGGACCCGCGACGCACCAAGCGCAGCAGCCTCTACCGGCAGACGCACTGACACACGCTCTTCTTCGGAAAGCTTGAGCGTCCGCTCGGCCTCGCCGGTGAGGCTGAGCCCACCACTCGCCTCGGCGCTCAGGGTATACCTCCCTGCCGGGCCGTCGACGTTGTGCAGGCTGAGATGGAGCTGGGACCTGTCGCCGATGGTGAGGAAATGCGGGGCGGTCCCCAGCACGGTTACGGGATCACGCACCACGACATCGGAGACCGCGTGGCCGACCCGCCCCGCGCTCCACGCGACCGCCATCAGACGGATCGTCCCGTCGAAGGCCGGAATGTCGAAACTGACCTCCGCCGTTCCGTCCGGGCCGACCTCGACGATGCCCGAGTAGAGCGCAACCGGCTCGACGCTGCGCGGCCGGCCCTGCATGGCCATGCCGCCTCCGGGTCCGTCGCCGCCGGTGCGGATCGTCCCGCGCGTGCCCTGCATCCCGTCGATCAGCCGGCCGTAGAGATCGCGGATTTCCATGCCGAGCCGGCGCTGGCCGAGGAAATGTTCATCGGGCTTGGGCGGCTCATAGCCGGTCAGGTTCAGGATGCCGACATCCACGGCCGCCACGGTCATGTAAGCCGTGTCCCCCGCGCTGAGGCCGGCGACCTGCACGGGCAGCGACAGCGTCTGGCGCGGGCGCATCCGCTCTGGCGCGTCGAGGCTGAGCTTCAGCGTGTTCGCGCTCTGGTCGACCGGCACATGCGCGACGCCCACCGCGCGGCTCGGCATCCGCCCGGCGTCTTCTTGCATCGGGCGGAACAGCGAAGCGGTGACATAAGCCCCCGGCCCCCAGTCGTCGCGCACCGTGAAGGAGACGCTCGCGCCGTCGGCAGGCACGTCGATCTCGCGCATCGCGAGCATTTCGTCGGAAACGACGCTGACGACGGCCTTCCCGGCCATGCGCGGGTCGATGCGCACTTGCATGGTCTCGCCCGGCCGGTAGCTTTCGCGGTCAAGCGCGAGATCAAGGATGTCAGGAGAGTCGGCGGCGTCGGAAACGTACCAACCGGCGGTGAAGTCATAGCTTGCGACCGGCAGCGCGCGCGCGCCGTCGCTTGCGCGGGTGATCTCCAGCCGGTAGCGGCCGCGATCGACGGGCGCGGCGATCTGTGCGGGCGCGCCCTCGGCGCCTGGCTCCACCGTGCCGCTGGCCGCGCGCTCGGTATACGTCACCGGCTCGTAGTCCCAGCGGCCGTTGCGGCTGTACCACTGGTAGCGTCGGTAGACGCGCAGCAGCTCCCATTCCAGCGGGCCGGAGGAAACGCGCGCGCCGGCGCCGTCGACGGCCACGATCTCGAAGCCGGCCTCGCTGTTCTCAGGCACGCGGCCGCCATCGAACAGCGGCTTGATACCGACATGGCTGGCCTCGCTCGCAACAGGCACGCTCACTGTCTCGCTGATGGCGCGGCCGCCCGGCTCGCGCAGGCGCAGGGTGATGTCGGCTTTCAGCGGGCGCGTGGTCTCGGGCAGCGCGGGCAGCGGCGCGGTGATCTCCGCGCGGCCTTCGTCGTTCGTGCGCGGAAGGTCAGAAAGCGGCGCGCGTACCGGCGTCGCCTCGTCCTCGGCCAGCCCGAAGACATAGCCGGAATGGGCGTCAATGCTGCGCGTCGGCGCGAGGCGCACCTCGCCCTCGACCTGCAGGCCAGCAGCGGGCGCGCCGTAGAGATAGCGGCCTTCGAGCGCGATCCGCGCGGGCTCATCGGCGGAGGCGGGCGCATCGCCCGCGCTCAGGTCCATCTCCATGCGCTGCGGCACGTAATCCTCGACGAGGAACGCCGTCTCGCCAATCGCCGGGGCTTCAGGGTCGACATGCGCGGTGACCCGCCACGTCCCGGCCATCGCGCTATCGAGCAAAGTGAGCGTATGCGCGCGCCCGCCCGCGCCCTGATCCTCAAGCGTGACGCGGGCGTGCTCCTTGCCGTCGGGCCGGCGGATGATCAGGGTCAGCGGCGCGGAAACGGCCTTCGCGGTGTCATCGCGCAGGAGCGCGGTCAGGTAGACATTTTCGCCCGGCCGGTAGACTCCGCGCTCGGCAAACACCATCGCATCGAGCGGCCCCGGCGCGGCGCGGCCCGCCACGCCCCGGTCGGTCAGGTCGAAGGCGGACTTGGTGATGTCGAGGAAGCCGTAATCGCCTTCCGGCGTGCGCGCGACGACGATCGCGGGCGACACACCGCCCTCCCCGCGCGTCAGGCCGGCATCGAACTTCGCATAGCCGCTCTCGTCCGTGCGCACGGTCTGCAGCACGTCGTTGTTGCGCGCCAGCAGGCGCACTTCCAGCCCGGCCATCGCGTCGGCGCTTGCCAGCGAGCGGGCGAAGACATGGATGCCGTCTTCCCCGGTCATCGCCGTGAGGCCGATATCGGAGATCACGAACCACTGCGTCGCACGCTCGCGCCAGCTCTCGGTTTCCTCCGAGGCGGGCTGGGCGGTCATCACGTAGAGGCCGGGCTTCAGGTCGCCGTGAATTTCGTCGATCGGGAAGGCCGTCGTGACTTGCTCGTTCAGTTCCATCTCGACGGGCATCTGCCCTTCCCAGAGCAGCTCGCCGTGCTCGTTCTTGATCTCTTCGGCGCGGTAGCCAGCCAGCTGCTCGCCGAAGGCGCCTTCCAGCACCTCATGCGCGAGGCGGCGGTCGCCGATGCGATAAAGCGCCATGTCCAGTTCGCGCGTGTTCACCGTGACAACCGGCAGGCCCTTCTGCCCGGTGCGCGGCAGCACGTAATTCCGCCCGGTGAAGCGCGCAGAGGGCGAGCGGTCGCGCACATAGATGCTGAGATCGACGGGCTTGAGCAGCGTCTCGCCGATCGCCGAAGGCAGCCCCTGGCGCAGGCGCAAGGCATAGCGCTCGCCGTGGCGCAACTCCTCGACGCAGATTTGCTGGTCATCCACTGCCACGCCCGCCGGGTCGCGGCCATTCACGCTGATGTAGGTGCTGAAATCGACGCCCTTGGCGAGCCGCTCGGAGAACTGGATGCACACGCGCGGCGCTGCGGCGTCGGACTCGACCGTGTAGTCCAGCATGCGGAAGCCACGCTCGGCCCGCAGCTTTTCATAGGCCGCGCGCACGCTCTCGCTCTCGCGGACATCGAGGCTCGCGGCATAGGCGTTGATCGCCGGGCGCCACCAGGAGCGCTTCGCCAGTCCCTTGCCCAGTTCGGCCAGCGCGGCGGCCTTCAGCGGGTCGGAGGCGGCGCGCTGCACGGCGAGATACGCCGCCGAGGTCGCGTTGCGCGAGAAGTTGCGGTCTTCAGAAAAATTGGACGGGTTGATCGCCAGATAGGCGCGCGACAGCGCCAGCCAGGTGGCCGCGTCCTGCGGCTCCAGCACCAGCGCGGAAGCGTAGGCGCCGGTGGCCGCGCGCGGGTTGTTGTTCTTGCGCGCGACGTTCCCCCGCTCGCGGAATTCGGCCGCGCTCGCGCCCTCGGCCGACCAGCTATCGCGCAGGTACTGCTCGAAATTCTGCGCCTCCCGCGCGATCTGGTCGTTGGTATAGGCGGCGGCGCGCGGGGCGCTGGCGAGCGCGAGGGCGAACAGGGCGAGGAAAACGGGGAACCACCGGCTGAGGCCGGGCGCGCGAGACAGGCTCATGGCGGGCTTTCCTGAAAAGCGGTTCAAGCAAATGGCTTAAGGGCGGCCGTGCGTGCGGATCGGGGGCGACGCCGCGCCGCATCTGCGACTATAGGAGGCCACAGGCGCATGTCAAAGCGATGAATGGGGGTGGGGGGTTGTTGAAGGTGGCAGATCATGACTGCGGGCCTTGTTCCGCAAGGTTGTGAAAAAACCACAAATGCAATTGAAGGCTCAGACCGAATCAGGAACGAATTGTGGCGCATTGCAAAACGTCAATGAGACAAGGAGTCTGTTTGCGTGTCTGTCGATGTCAGTTCGCCGGGTCCGTGGCTTAACATTGGCGCGGACAGCATACGTGATCGGTTTGTAGCGCACATGAGAAAGAGCGCTTTCCCAGAGAGCTTTGAGGGAGTTGTTCAAGGGATAGCACCGCCTGAAGACTGTGAAATCACGATCATTATCAAGCACATCTCGATCGATCCAACAAAGCGCGGAGGTGCTTTAGCACCCTGCAATATTTGCGGCGCGCATCCTAAATGGAAGCGTGACGGCATGCTAATTCTGGTGAACGGATGGCTTTATATAATCGGCCCGATTTGCGGGGCAAAACATTACGGAGAACGCTTCTGGCGCGAAGAAGCTCGCTTCGATCGAGAACGTGCTGAGCTAACTGCGTTGGGCTTTCTTGTTACTAACGCTGCCAAGCTCGTGCGGCTCCGGCTTGCCGCGGAAGCAATACGGCCACACGCTGAGGCAGCGATCGTAGCTCATTCTCAGCTTCTCAAAACGACGAAGGCTTTCGCTGAATTACGTCGGGCAGCAACAACGCAAGCAGGTTGGCTTCAGGTTGACGAAAAGCACTACGTGCAAGACGAGCATGGCAAGCCCGTCCCCAAATGGCAGCGAATCAACTTTGCTCAAATTCAGGGTCAAGCAGCTCTCCGCACGAAGTGCAATATTATAGATCGCCTCGATTTCGTCTTCAAGACATTGGACAGCTTCGGCAGCAATTATGAAACAGCTCTAGATCGGATAGACAAAGCAATGACGCAGGAAGAGCTTCCTGAGTTAGCTGGCCAAGTGCGTCAGGCTCACAATACTTTGAATGAGATTATCGAAGAAATTAAGGAATTCCAGACCTTCTTCTCGAGACGCAATTTCCAAAACATTGGCGCTTGGGCCGCTCATCGAGGCTGCCCGTTCGGCTTGACGGTGGAATGTTACCGCAACTGGCGTGCTCTTACTGCCAAGAACGCGCGCCGCCGGGTTCCCATTGACGTGACAGAACTGATGAGTCCTCTACCCGAATTAACAAAACCGATCCAGCTTGATGATGCCGCGTAACAAGCTTGCTATTATGACGAGCTGCGTGAACTAAGCGGAGAAACCTCCATCCACGCTCATCACCGTGCCGGTGACATAGGCCGCATCGGCGCTCGCCAGATACACCGCCAGCCCCGCCACATCCTCCGGCTTGCCGTATTTGCCCAGCGCCGTCATCATCGTCATCAGCTTGGCGGAGCGCCCTTCCGCGCGGTTCATCTCCGTCTCGATCGGCCCCGGCGCGATGGCGTTCACGGTGATGCCGCGCGGCCCCAGATCGCGCGCCAGCCCGCGGGTCAGCCCGATCAGCGCGTGCTTGCTCATCGCATATAGCCCCAGCCCCGGCGCGGGCGCGCGCAGGCCGAAGGCGCTGGCCATGTTGATGATGGTGTCGCCCGCCGCCATGCCTTCGGCGGCCGCGAGCGCGGCGACATACGGCCCGCGCAGGTTCACGTCGATGGTGCGGTCGAAATCGGCCTCGCTGGTTTCGGGCAGCGGCTGGCCGTCAAAGATGCCGGCGTTGTTGATGAGCACGTTCAGCCCGCCAAGCCGTTCGCGCGCCTCAGCCACCGCCGCGCGCATCGCCGCCGCATCGCCCGCGTCCGCCCGGATCGCCTCGGCCGTCACGCCCTGCGCGCGCATCTCCGCGGCGACCTCTTCGGCCGCCTCGGGCGAACGGAAATACGTGATGGCGACATCCGCGCCCTCGGCGGCGAAGCGCGTCGCTATGGCCGCGCCAATGCCACGGCTCGCGCCCGTGATGAGCGTTTTTCTGCCCTCAAGCCGCATCGCACCCCCTCAGCGGCCGATGCGCACCACCCGCGCCAGCCAGGTCACCAGCCCGACGCCCGTGATCGCAACCAGCACCATGTCCAGCCCGGCCAGCGTCGGCAGGATCAGCCAGTAAATGTTCCAGTACCAGGCGAGCACCATGCCGGCCAGCACGACCGCGCCGTAAATCCCGAAAACAAGCCGGCTAACTCCTGTGCCCCCTGCCATTATGGCCTCCGCTAGCTTCCGCTTACACTCGGGTTCACGCCTGAGCCGATGTTGCGGAACAGCTCCTGCAACAGGCCCTCTTCGCCGCCATAGGTCGGCGTCTTGCGCGTGATGAAGTCGATGACCTTGCCGTCCTCCAGGCCGTAATGCGCCACGCGCTCGACCTGTCGGTTCTCGTCGAAGTAAACGGCCAGCACGCGGCGATCCACAACCTGGGGCGCCATGAAGCCCACGGGCTGCTCGGTCTTTGTGGAGATGTAGTAGTAGACGCCGTCGCCAACCGTCGACTTCGCGTTGGGCGAGCCCAGTGTCAGCTCGACCTGGTCGCGGGTCATGCCCTGCTGGATCTGCTGGATTTCGGCCTCGGTGAAGATCGCGCCGTGCTGCGAGGTGCGCACCGCGCAGGCTGTCACGGTCACGGCCAGGGCGCCGACAAGGAGCAATCGCCTTGCTCGCGCCCCAAACACCCCTTGTGTTGGGCCAGCGGGTCTTGCAGATTGGCTTTTGTACGATTTTGGCATAAAGGATTTACCCTGGTGATCTGGCACGTCAAACATCTCAGCGTTGCTGCGGGCGCTCTCTCCGACGTCTGGTCCCGGCGATTTGAGGGCGGGCGGCCGACCCTATAGAAAACCAACACGCGGAGTTCTCGTAAGCATCATGTTCCGTTGGTTTGGCGAACGCGCGGCGCGCAAGGAAGTTGCCGAAAAGTTATACGATGCAATTGTGGCGCAGTCGCGCAATCCGGCTTTTTATCTCCGATTCGGGGTGCCTGACACGCTGTCCGGGCGCTTCGACATGCTGGTCATCCACATGTTCATGGTGCTGCAGAACCTGCGCCTCGCCGGCAAAGAGGGCGAACTGCTTGGGCGCGAGGTGGTCGAAGCGTTCATCCGCGAAATGGACAGCATGGTACGCGACCTCGGCGTGAGCGAGGATCAGGTGCCCGGGGAGGTCCGTCGCATCGCCGGGCTTTTCTATGGCCAGATCCTCATCTATGCGCAGGCCGCAGAGAACGAGGACACCGCCGCGCTGGCCGAGGCCGTGTGGAAGAGCTTTCGCTCCGGCAACCCGAACACGCAGGTCAACGCGCAGGCTGTCGCGGAATATATCATCACGGCGCTGCACACCATCCGCGAGACGCCGCTGACCCATCTGTTGCAGGGGTATCTGGATTTCCCGGAAGTCGCGCGGGCACGGCGCGCCGGCTAGGCCTTTAATCCGCGCAGGCGGAGCGCATATTCCGCCCATGCCATCCACAACGGATTTGAAGGTCGTCACCATGCCAGAAACCGATAACGGCGCGATCCTCTCCCGCGCCCTCGACACCGGGGACATTCCGCCTGAAGGCGTCGAAGGCCACATTGAAGCGAGCGCCGACGAGCGCGCGGCGCTGGCCCAGCGGCTCGATCTCGCCGCGCTGGACAAGCTCGTCTTTTCCTACAAGGTCACGCCGACACGCCGCGGACGCTTTCGCCTGACCGGACACTGGCACGCAGAGGCCACGCAGACCTGCGGGGTCACGCTCGAACCGATCGCGCGCGAGTTTGACGAGGACGTCAGCATCGAATTCTGGCCACCGGAGATCTGGGAGCAGCAGGTGGCCGAGTCCGGTGAGGTCGCGGTCGAGCCGGAGGAGGAAGGCCCGGAGATGATCGAGGAGGGCGTCATTGATCCCGGCCAGCTACTGGAGGAGCTGCTGAGCGTCTCGCTGCCTCCCTTCCCCCGCCGCGAGAATGCCGAACTCGAATGGGAAGAGACCGTCAGCAAGCCGGAAAGCCCGTTTGCCGTGCTGAAGGACCTGCCCAAGCGCAACGGCGGCACCGCCTGAGCCGACCGAGGACCGTGACGTCAGAGCGAAAATTCGGTTGTCTTGCCGCTTGAAATCGTTATGGTCTGAGCGCCTTCGGGCGCGAGAGGGGCTTTCAATGCGCTTATGCGCTTGCCGATGCGCAAGGGCCATCTTAGTTCGGCAACCATGACAAATGCGATCACGATAGCCGTGGACGCGATGGGCGGAGACCATGGTCCGCCGGTCTCTGTGGCGGGAACGGCCCTGTCAGCCGTGCGCCATCCAGATGCGCGCTTCCTGCTGTTCGGGGACGAGCAGCTGATCCTGCCCGAAATCGACAAGCACGCCGATCTCAAGGGGAAGGTCGAGATCGTCCACACCGATGTCGCCGTGGCGATGGATGCGCGACCGAGCCAGGCCCTCAAACAGGGCCGCTGGAAGAGCAGCATCTGGCTGGCGCTGGAAGCGGTCAAACGTGGGGACGCCGATGTCGTCATTTCGGCGGGCAACACCGGTGCGCTGATGGCCATGGCAAAATTCTGCCTCAAGACCGTGCCTGGTATTGACCGTCCGGCAATCGCGGCGATCTGGCCGACGGTGGCCAGCGAATGCATCGTGCTCGATGTGGGCGCCAATGTCGGGGCGGATGCGCGCCAACTCGTCAACTTCGCCGAGATGGGCGCAGCGATGGCCCGGGCGTTGTTCCAGGTCGAAAAACCCTCCGTCGCGCTGCTTAACGTCGGTGTGGAGGAGATCAAGGGCCTGGATGAGGTGAAAAAGGCGAACACCGCCCTCGCCTCCTCAACGCTGCCGGTGCGGTATTACGGCTATGTCGAGGGGGACGATGTCGGCCAGGGCGTCGTCGATGTGGTGGTCACCGAAGGGTTTACCGGGAACATTGCCTTGAAAACGGCGGAAGGCACCGCCAAACAGATAGCCGAGTATTTCCGCGCTGCGGTGAACCGCTCGCTCTTGTCTCGGATCGGGGCGTTTCTGGCCCAGGGCGCCTTCCGGGCGCTGCGCAAGAAAATGGACCCGCGCCAGCTTAATGGCGGCGTGTTCCTGGGCCTGAACGGCATCGTCATCAAGAGCCACGGCGGCACCGATGCAGTCGGCTTCGCCAGCGCGGTGGACCTGGGCCATGACATGGCGCGCAGCAATCTGTGCGACAGCATCGCCCGCGACGTGACCAAGTTCCAGGCCGCGCTGGAAGATGGCGCGGAGGAAACGGGCGGGACTGATACCGCGCCCACACGCAAGACAGTTGAGCAAGGAACGCACTAAGGTGACAGCAGTCCGCTCGGTCATTCTGGGATGCGGGGCCTATCTTCCCGAGAAGATCCTCACCAATGACGACCTCGCCCGCATGGTCAATACCTCGGACGACTGGATTACCGAGCGAACCGGGATCAAGCAGCGCCACATCGCCGCCGAAGGCGAATTGACCTCCGACATGGCCGTCGCCGCCGCCGAACAGGCTCTGGAACGCGCCGGCCGTCGCCCGAACGATATCGACCTGATCGTGCTGGCCACCTCCACGCCGGACAACACCTTCCCTGCCACAGCGACGACCGTGCAGGCCAGGCTCGGCATTCATCACGGCGCTGCGTTCGATTTGCAGGCGGTGTGTACCGGCTTCGTGTACGCTTTGGCCACCGCCGACAATTTCATCAAGACGGGTCAGGTCAAGCGCGCGCTCGTCATCGGTTCGGAAACGTTCTCGCGCATCCTCGACTGGGATGACCGCGGCACCTGTGTTCTGTTCGGAGACGGCGCCGGAGCGGTCGTGCTGGAGGCGCAGCCAGCCCGCGGCGATGACACCGATCGCGGCGTGCTTGGCACCTATCTTCACTCCGACGGCCGCTACAAGGAAATGCTCTACGTTGACGGCGGCCCCTCATCCACGGGGACAACCGGGCACCTGCGGATGCAGGGCCGCGAGGTCTTCCGCTTTGCTGTCAACAAGATCGCCGCCGTGATCGAGGAGGCTCTGGAAGACCACAAGCTGGGCGCCTCGGACGTTGACTGGTTCGTGCCGCATCAGGCCAACCAGCGGATTCTAACCAGTACCGCCAACAAGATCGGCCTGCCGGACGAGAAGATCGTCATCACTCTTGACAGGCACGGCAACACCTCTGCCGCGTCGATCCCGCTGGCGCTCAACGTCGCGTACGAGGACGGACGCATAAAGGAAGACGACCTCGTCCTGCTGGAAGCGATGGGCGGTGGCTTCACCTGGGGAGCGGCGCTGGTACGCTGGTAACCATCCACGACCGGGCCAATCAAAGAAAAATCCGTTTTCAGTCAGCGTTTTGCCGCCCCGGCAATTGACCCGCCCCGAAAAACTCCGTTACCATTCACTTTATCGTCCGGCTGTGGAGAGGTCGTGACCATGGCTTCACAGGCCAAGACCATTACGCGCGCCGATCTCACAGAAGCGGTGATCCGCGAAGTGGGCCTGCCGCGCAACGAGTCCGCCGAAATGGTGGAAAGCGTCATCCAGGAAATTGCCGCCTGTCTCGAGCGGGGTGAGCGGGTGAAGATTTCTTCATTCGGAACATTCAATGTGCGCCAAAAGCGCGAACGCGTCGGCCGCAACCCCAAAACGGGCGAAACGGTGCCGATTGCACCGCGTCGCGTGATCGGGTTCCGCCCCAGCAACATCATGAAAGAGCGGATTAACAAGAAGCTCAGCCGCAAGCAGGCGGCCGAGTAACGCGGGGTCTCTTGGCCGGTCAACGTTCTAGAGGGCAGATCGTTGGGCAAGTCGCCGGAAGCATTTCGGACTATCAGCGAGGTATCGGCGGAGCTTGATGTTCCCAAGCACGTGCTGCGGTTCTGGGAAACCAAGTTCGCGCAGGTCAAGCCGATGAAGCGCGGCGGCAATCGCCGCTATTACCGGCCGGAGGACGTGGAACTCCTGCGCGGCATCCGCACCCTGCTGCACGATGAGGGCTACACGATCCGCGGGCTGCAGCGGGTTTTGCGGCAGCACGGCGTGAATTACGTCAAGAACTACTGTCGGACGGCTGCATCTGACGACACCACACGCGCGAAATCCGCCCTGCCCGATCTCGCGGGCGAGACAGCGGGTCACGCCCGGCAAGCCGCCCTGCAACGCGCGAAGGCCCCGGCGAAGCGCCGGAGCCGGGACGCAGGCGCCGACGGGAACGAGGCAAAGGGGACCGACGGTGAAGGGCTGAGCCCTTCGCAACGCCGGTCGCTTGAAAGCGCGCTCAACGAACTCGAGCAATGCCGTCAGCTTCTGGCCGGTGCGCAACGAGCCGCGCCCGCAGCCTGACCACATGCGGCCCGTGCTTTCGCGCTTGACCCTCTCTGGGCCAGTGGGCAGACTGCACTTATCTATCTGTTATCAGTCGGAGCGTAGCGCAGCCCGGTAGCGCACCGGTCTGGGGGACCGGGGGTCGTGGGTTCGAATCCCGCCGCTCCGACCATTTTTCCGCTAACAATCGAATCACCGTTGCCGTGCCCACCCGCACGAAGGCTCCCTGCACGCAATGCTACGCGTAAACGCGTTCCAAATTTTTCACTTGTGGCGCGATTTTTTTCGGGATAGGTTACGAGACGCTTTAAACCGCGGGCGTCAAGTAGCCTGATGGGGGCCGATCCCGACGTGGACGGCGCGGCCGCACCCGTCCGCGGAACCAAATCGACACCTTGGGCTAGTCGCTTGAGCCCTTCGGGCACGTAACGAGTAGGAAGGGGCACATAACATGATCATCAAAAAGAGAGGACGGTTTTCAGCGAACCCTGTCATCGCAATGGGCGTCGCGGCTGTGGCATTGTCCCTGAGCGGCGCCTCCGCTGACGCGAACGACGTCACAGCGACTGAGACGGTCACAATCCGTGCTGACATTCCCAAAATCTGCGAATTCGACTCAAGTTTCGGCGATCTTGACCTTCCGTTGACCGCCAGCGGAAGACCAAACGCCATGCAGGCGCTGACCGCCGATGCCACTATCACATGCAACACGACGGCGAGTGTCGAGCTGGAGTCCCAGCATGGTGCCGTCGTGCATCATGGGGTCGAGATTCTGGGGAACCAGAGTGCGCTTGGTACCGAATATCTGACAAGCTTTGACTATACCGCAACGCTTAAACAGAACGGTACTCAAGTCGTGCAACTCGATACGTCCTCGACGTCTGGTACCGGCACGCCGGAGTCCATCAGCGCCGCATCGGCATTCGGGGGCGCCATGCCGACAAGTCTGCCGCTGACCCTTGAAGTCGTGCCCGAGGAGGTGTCGGGCGTCCTTCAGTCCGGAACCTACGTTGACGATCTGAAGGTCAAGATCATCCCGCAATAATCCTCAGCGGCCCGTCGGTCGGTGATGCGCGCAGCGCGGCGAGCGTTCGCCGTCCTGAGCGACCGTGCCGCCGACCGGCTGCGGCGAGCCGGGGATGCCCGGGTGTCATCCCCGGCGCGGACCGTTGATTGTGCCGTGCGCTGTCGTCCTCAAACCTATCGCGTCTGTAGAGCCCGGGACGACGGGGTCGGCTTGAGTATCGCATGAGTAAAAAGGGTGCCGAATGAGCGTCCTGCGTTCTCTCACTGCGCGCCTTCTCGCGGCATCACTTCTCGGCCTTGGTCTGCTCTTTGCAAACGGGGTCGAGTCCTCGCCGGCGCGGGCAATGAGCGTCAGCCCGGTTTATCTGGACATGGTCTCCGCAGGCCCGCGCAGCCGCGCCGACATCCGAGTCGTCAACCGCGGCGACCGGCCGCTGCCTATCGAGGCAGTGGTCTCGCGGGTGATCCGGGACGCCGAAGGCAACCAGATCGTCAAGCGTAACGACACGGATTTCCTCGTGCTGCCCATGCAGGCGATGATCCCGCCGGGGGGCAGCCAGGTGCTAAAGGTCCAGTGGCTTGGCGACCCGATGATCGCGGAAAGTCGCGCCTACCGCATTTCGGTGAACCAGCTTCCTGTCGCGGAGCCCAGCGGCCAGACATCCGTGCAGATCCTGATGAACCTCGCCGTCATCGTCCATGTCGCGCCGCCAGAAGGGGCGCCAGCGCTCGAACTTGTCCGCCACGGCACGGCCAGCGGGCGCAACGGCGCGCGCATCCCGACCGTGACCGTGCGCAACCCGTCCAACGTTCATGCCCGTCTTCCTGATGCGACTCTCCGGCTTCGCGGCGGCGGCTGGCGCAAGGTGCTACCCCCGCAAACTCTCGACGCGCTGCTCGGAATCGGCACGGTCATGCCGGGTCAAACGCGGACCTTCCAGCTCCCCGTGCCGCTGCCGGACGATGTGCAATCGCTTCAGGCGCAACTGGACTATCAGCCGCCATCCCGACGCTAGGGCTTCGTGGCCGTGAGCCGATTGCGTGGAGAGCGACTCGCAATGCCTGATAAGCAGGCAGCGCACGACACGAGAGTCGCGGCGGCCCTGCTCGCCCTCCTTATGGCGGCAGGGGCCGGCCACGGTATTGTTGCGACCGCATCCGCGGCCCCCTCCGCTTCGCCTGCGCCCCGCACAGACCTCAATCCAACGGACCGCACGCTCTCGCTCATCGTTGCGTTGCGCGAGCGCGATCGGCGGCTGGGTGAAGTCGCCATCAAGATCGCGCCAGACGATTCCGTCGCGGTCAACAAGGCTCAGTTTGCACGCGCCTGCGCTCCGCTCTTGCGCGACGAGGTTGCCGCGCGTCTGCGCGCCTTGCCCGCGTCGGACGGCTTCCTCGCCCTATCCGCGCTCAACGCCGCAGGCTTCAAGACCCGCTTCGACGCTGGCAACATGCGCCTGCAATTCACGCCAGCCGTGAAGCAGCGTCCGCGGGGGACAGTGCGCATCCGGCGCTCGCGCGCCATCACCGAAACGCCGGCACCACCAGCCCGCTTCAGCGGCTATCTCAATCTGCGCGCCGGGGCGGATTACGTCACCGCATCGGCCGGGGGCTCCGCCGGCTTCACGCCCCCGCGAGCCAATCTGGAAGCCGTCTTGCGCTGGGAAGACGTGGTTCTAGAAACCGAGCTGACCTATGACGGCGGCAACGACGGAAGCCATCGACTGCTGGAGCTGTCCGCCCTTGATGCCTTCAGTCGGCGCGGCACCCGGCTCGTCCATGATCGCCCGGAGAAGGCGCTTCGCTTCCAGGCGGGCGACATCAATCCGCCGGTCACAGGCTTTCAGCGCGGGCCCGACCTTCTCGGCATCGCTGTCGAACGCTCCCTGCACAAGCTGCAGCCCGGCGAGAACATCCGCCCCACGGGCGAACGCTCGTTCCGTATCGCGCGGCCTTCCACCGTCAAGATCGAACTGAACGGCGTCATCGTGCGCCAGCTTCGGCTCGATCCCGGCGAGTACGACCTCAAGGATCTGCCGCTGCAAGCCGGCGCAAACGATATCCGCCTTCTCATCACAGACGATCTCGGCGAGGCGCGCACGCTGGAATTCACCTCATACTTCGACGCGTCGCTCCTCGCGGAGGACCTCTACGAGTGGGGCTTGGCCGCCGGCGCCCTGTCCGACTATGCGGATGGTGACCTGACCTACGAAGACGAACTGATCGCATCCGGCTATTACCGTCAGGGACTGACCCCCGAAATCACGGGCGAAGCTCACATTCAGGCCGGGCATGACGCCGCGATGGCCGGCGCGGCTGTCTTCACCGCAACGCCTTTCGGCTTTCTCGGCGTGGAGGGGGCACTGAGCTATCACCGCGAATTCGGCGTCGGCGGCGCGCTGGAAATCGACTGGGACGCCCTGCGCTCCGAGGAAAGTAGGTCGCGGCTCCGGCTGTCGGCCGATCTGCGTAGCACCGCCTTCGCGACTCCCGGGGAAGACGATCCGCTGGAGGACTACTGGTTCAGCCTGCTGGCCAGCTATTCGCGCGAATTGCCGCTGGACATTCACGCCAATTTAACCGGCCGCTATGCCTTTGCCTCAGACCACGCAGACCTGGCGGACTCCTACAGCGGGCGATTGGGGTTGTCGAAGGCGTTAGGCCCGGACTTCGGCCTGGGCCTGTCGGTCGAATACAGTTCCGCCGCGCTCGACACATTGACAGAAGAAGCCGCAGAGACCGACCGGGATGAGTTGCGGGCCGCCCTGCGCCTGTGGTGGCGGCCGGACACGGCCTCGAACGTCACGGCGCGCTATGAAACCGGCGATGCAACGGCCAGCGTCACCGCCTCGCGGGGCGTCGACCACGGCCCGGGATCCTGGACCGCCAGCATCGAAACGCTCTACGATGCCCCGGCTGAAGACCTCGCTGCGGATGCCGGGCTGACCTATACTGGCAACCGCGCGGTGGTCAGCCTAGAGCACACCACGAGCCTGGACACAGTCCATGGTTTAGACGCCGCGCCCGCGCTGACCGATCAGCGGACCTCTCTGAGCATGGGTACCGCGATCGCGTTTGCGGATGGCCACGTGGCAGTCGGTCCACCCATCGCAGGCGGATTTGCGATTATCGCGCCGCACGAAAGCCTCTCAGATCGCCGCGTTCTGCTGGGCGACCCGGCTGACCCAGCCGGCTACAGCGACGTGCTCGGCCCCGCGCTCGTGTCCAACCTCGCCGCCTACACGCCCCGCACATTGCGCTACGACGTGGCGGATCTGCCTGTCGGCTATGATCTCGGCGACCGCGAATTCACGCTGCAGCCATCCTACCGGGCCGGTTATGCGCTGACCGTCGGGTCGACGCATTCGGTAACGGCCTATGGCAGGCTTGTTGACCGGGACGGCCAACCCGTCGGCCTTGTCACCGGCACCGCCACGCCAGCCCATGGCGATGCGCCGCGCGTGACCCTTTTCACCAACGCGGCGGGCCGTTTCGCGGCGCAGGGGCTGGCACCGGGCCGCTGGCAGATTGAAATGGCAACCGAGCCTCCTCTGCGGTTCAGCCTCGTGGTCCCCGGAGGCACCACGGGTCTCTTTCGCGCCGGCGAGCTGAGACCGTCTGCACCAGAAGGGACCGAGCCGTGATGCTGCCGGGCTGGCCGGGCAAATCCCTTGCGCTCGCCATGGCGGCAACGGCTCTCCTTCCTGCCGCGGGGGCCGCCCAGGACGCCTGCGATGGGGTGGCGATCAGCGGTGCGCCCCGGATAAGCGTCTCGGATCCCTACAACCCGTTTGCCCCAACTGACCTGACCGAGGTCACGACCGTGACGATCGCAAACACCGGCGATGCCCCCTGCCCGCTTGCCGTGGTGTTTACGGCCACTGACGGCGGGCGGCTGCGCAACGCGGGCAAAACGCTCGCCTACGCGCTGGAAACGCTCGACGGCACGACCCTGCTCAATCCGCCAAGCCTTGCCGACCCGGAGGCCGGTCAGCACCTCGATCTGACGCTTGCCAGCACCCAGGCGGCCAGCCTCAGCATACGCGCCCGCCTACCCGCACAACAGACGGCACCGCCCGGATCCTATGTCGACAGCACGGCCACAATCCGGCTATATTATATGCCCGCACAGGGTTTTCCGGACCTGCTGAGCGAAACGCCCCTCCCCGTCGCCGCCGAGGTCGCGGCAGTGTGCCGCCTCACGCCCCCACAGCAGGCCACGCTCGATTTCACCGAGGACATCGGGGCAGATGTCCGCCCGCAGGGTGAACAGCGCGGCACGCGGCTTCCCGAAGCCGCGTGCAACACGGGTGCGCGGCTCAAGCTGGAGGGCAAGGCGCTCACGCGCGAGGGCGGTACGGCGCCTCCAGGATTCGATGACTTCATCGACATGGAGGCACATGCCACCTTCCAGTCTGTCACGGCGATGCTGCTCACCGAGGGCGCGGATCAGCCCGTCCTGGCCGAGTCCCCGCAGACAACGCCGGACGGAACCGTCTCACCCGTCGAACTGCAGGTGCGTCTGCGCGCGGGCCAGCCGCTGGCGGCCGGCAGCTATCAGAGCGTGCTGACGATCGCTGTGGAGCCGTCGTTCTGAATTACGTACGCTTCGGTCGGAATTGGTCGACCAGCATCATGTGCGGGACTGTCAGCGCGGCGAGTGCGACGAATAGCACCGCTAGAACTGCCCGCCCAAGATCGAGATGCGGCCAGAGTAGCGCAGCGATCATCACGCCGATGATCGTGATCGGGGCATAGGGCAGCGACAGCCTTGCGAGGCCCGAGAGCGTGCGCGGCTGCAGCTCCGCCTGCACCGAAAAGACGTGCCGCGCGCTGTGCAGGCCGCACCAATAGCTAACGAAAAAGACCAGCGGCGCGGCGAACACCGCGAGCAACAGCGTTGCCGCCATCTCCAGCGCAGCGGCCGGGCGTGACCAGGCCGTGACCAGTGCAACGAGCGCGGCAGCCTGGAGCAGCGGGATGGAGGCGGCGGCCATCACCTCGGCGGTCGTCACCGCAACATCCGCGGGCACCAGCCAGGCGAAAATTTCGGTCACCGGCTCCCTGTGCAACAGCGCCGGTGCGGTGATCAGCGCCAGCCCGACCACCATGCGCGGCAGAAGGGGGATGTCCCGCCGCCAATCCCCGGCGAAATGCACGCCCGACATGGCTATAAACACCGGCAGCGCGAACTGCGGCAGCAGGAACCAGATCGCCGCGAACGCGGCCGCCATCCCTACGTAGAGGGCCAGAAAGCAGGCCAGCGCGGGCGGCGTGCCTATCTCCCATCGGCGATGGGCCAGCGCGACATCAAACGCCCCATGCGGCACGCCGAGCAGCAGCATCGCGGTGGCGGCCAGCAGCGGGAAATCCAAAAGCGATAGCCCGGCGCCGAAGGCTGAAGGCAGTGCAATTGCAAGCGCGAGCGCGGTAAATCCCAACCGGTGCCAATGCCAGAGGGCCCTTTGCGTTAGTTGTGGGGCGGCGACCGCTCCTGGAAGCGCGGGAAGGTTCGGCATGCCTTTGAACCCTGAGATTTACAGTGCAAGTGGGTGCGGGCCGGCACACCGGCCCGCACCAACGCCTTGGCCACTATTTCGCTGCGGCGGCTGCCGGCTGGCCAGCGCCCATTTCGGCTTCCGACTTACGAACGGCGATCATGTAGATCACCACGCCGAACACGGCCTTCGCGACGATATCGGCGATCGTGTAGCCGACCTGCACAGCCGTTTCCGCAACGCCGCCGGTCAGGCCGATCATCGGAAAGATGAACACGACGGGGTAAAACGCCCAGGACAACACCGTCAGCCAGCGAGCCGTATCCACCAGGCCGCGGACATTCTCCGGCTGCTTCTTGATGGCCGCACTCAAGCCGACGAACAGCTCATAGACGATCCACACGAAGGGGATCATCGCCAGCCCCCACCACAGCCAGCGGGTGGCCGGATCAGCCGACACCTCCCCCGGGTATCCGAGGATGATCATCACGGCCGCCAGCAGGCCGAGCCGCGTACCCTTTGACCATGTTTCCGAAGAGGACAGCCGCATCACCAGGATCAACTCGATCAACAGCAGCGGCACCGTCAGGAGCCAATCGACATAGCGATAGGCGTCGTTGAATGGTACGCCGGTGGCCTTCAACGTGCCATCCGCGATGGTGTAGGCCGCGTCCCAACTCTCGAAGATGCGAAAGTAGTGATAAAGCGCGATCGCGGTGACCAGTCCGGAGATCGTCACCGCGGGACGGTAATCGATCGTGACCTGTCCCCGGTTAAGCCAGAAGAAAAGCGTCGCCGCGCCCATGACGGCGATCGTGAACGAGAATGCGTTATAGACCAGATTATACTGGCCAACGGTGAGTGCCAGTTCGTCCATTATTCGCCCCTTTGGTTGCTCCTAAACTCGTTAAGTTGTCGCAGCGATCAGAGGCTCTGTGCGTCGAGCCCCCGCTGTGCCCAACATTACGACGAGACAAGCGTTCCACGATCAGTGTACGGGCGGCTGGACACCCGCGACTAGCTGACGCACAGATAAAAATCCGAGCATCAATAAGATAACGTGAAGAAGCTCAATCGGCGGGCGAGCCGGCGAACAGGTCGCGCCAGGGCTGTGTCAAGTTGTCTGACACCTCCGATTGCGGAATGGTCACCCGCTGCGGCCCGGCCGCGTAAGGCGCCACGGCATACGGGCCGAAATGGATCGCGATGCCGCCGACCTTGTCCCGCTCGCTCGACGGTAGGAGCGTGAATGCCTCATAGTTGGCGCGCTTCGGCGCGGTGCCGTCCCGGATCCATTGCGGGTCTGACGCCTGTCCCAGCGTCTCGATGAGCCTGTTCCGGGCATACTCCGCCATGGTCTGCAGAACGGGCGCGCCGTCCTGGACGGAGCCAAAGAAGTCGTCGAAGCCGACAAGGGAATCCGCTTGGCGATCATAAATCACGGAGTCCAGGCCGACGTTGCCGTGGGCGCCACCGGTGTAGAACCAGGTCCGCCGCAA
Organism: Dichotomicrobium thermohalophilum; assembly: GCF_003550175.1. NCBI lineage: Bacteria > Pseudomonadati > Pseudomonadota > Alphaproteobacteria > Hyphomicrobiales > Hyphomicrobiaceae > Dichotomicrobium > Dichotomicrobium thermohalophilum. The sequence goes on along the minus strand of NZ_QXDF01000001.1, from coordinate 1,539,647 downwards.
TACACTTACGAGGCGGGGGTTCTCGAACGTGACCTCGTGGTCGATCTCCAGCGACCATTTGCGCCACTGGTCTTGCCGGTCGGATTGCTCGTAGACCTCCGCCGCGCGGTCGGCGAATGCGCGGATTTGCCGCCCGGCCTGCTGGCCCAGTATCGCGGCTAGTTCAGGCATGTCCGAGAGCTCGGCCGGGAGCTTAGCGGACATCTCCGCGGATTCGGTGGTCTCTTCGATGATCACCGGCTCGCCCGCCGACAGCGGCGCGCATGCCCAGACAACCCCGATGACCGTCAGTGCCGCCGCAATCCAGACCCGTCGCATCACGCCCCCGACTGTTATTCCGCCGCCTCGCGCGGGCCGTGCCCCAGATCGCGGCGCAACATCTCGATCAGGTCGGCGGCGGCCTCGGCGATGACGGTGCCAGGTCCGAAAATCGCCTTCGCGCCGGCTTCCCGGACCGCATCGTAATCTTGTGGCGGCACCACACCGCCAACCACAACCATGATGTCCGGCCGGCCGAGCCGCGCGAGTTCCGCGCGCACCTCCGGCACGAGCGAGAGATGGCCGCCGGCGAGCGATGACACGCCAATGATGTGCACGTCGTTCTCGACCGCCTGGCGCGCGGCTTCAGCCGGTGTGGCGAACAGCGCGCCGATATCCACGTCGAAGCCCAGATCGGCGAACGCCGAGGCGATCACCTTCTGCCCGCGGTCGTGCCCGTCCTGGCCCACCTTGGCAATCAGGATGCGCGGGCGCCGGCCTTCGTCGCGTTCAAAGTCCTCGGCCAGCGCCTGAGCCTTGCGAACGGCGTCGTCCATTTGTCCGATCTCCTCCCGGTAGACGCCCGAAATCGCGCGGATGTCGGCCTGGTGGCGCCCCCAGACGGCTTCCATCGCACTGGTCATCTCGCCGACCGTGGCATGCGCGCGTGCTGCCTCAACAGCCAGCGCCAGCAGGTTCCCGTCACCCGTCTCGGCGCAGGCCTGAAGGGCGTCGAGCGCCTGCTTCACCGCGTTCTCATCGCGCTCGGCGCGCAGCTTGTTGAGCTTTTCGATCTGCTGGTTGCGCACGGCCGTGTTGTCCACCTTGAGCACATCGACTTCCGTATCGACCTCGGGGCGGTAGCGGTTCACGCCGACGATGGTCTGCTTGCCGGAATCGATGCGCGCCTGCGTCCGGGCCGCCGCCTCCTCGATGCGCATCTTCGGCACGCCGGCCTCGATCGCCTTGGCCATGCCGCCCAGTTCCTCGACTTCCTTCAGATGCGCGCGGGCGCGCTCGGCCAGATCATGCGTGAGCCGCTCGACATAATAAGAGCCGCCCCATGGGTCGATCACGCGGGTCGCGCCGGTCTCCTGCGCGAGGAAAAGCTGGGTGTTGCGGGCGATGCGCGCGGAGAAATCGGTCGGCAGCGCCAGCGCCTCGTCCAGCGCGTTGGTGTGCAGCGACTGCGTGCCGCCATGCACGGCCGCCATCGCCTCGATGCAGGTGCGGATGACATTGTTGTAGACATCCTGCGCCGTCAGGCTCCAGCCGCTGGTCTGGCAGTGGCAGCGGAGCGCGAGCGACTTCGGATTGTTCGGCGCGAATTGCTGCAAAAGTTCGGCCCAGAGCACCCGCGCGGCGCGCAGCTTGGCGACCTCCATGAAGAAGTTCATGCCGATCGCCCAGAAGAACGACAGGCGCGGCGCGAAATCATCAATGTCGAGGCCCGCCTCCAGCCCCGCGCGGACGTATTCCAGCCCGTCGGCCAGCGTATAGGCCAACTCCAGGTCCGCCGTCGCGCCAGCCTCCTGCATGTGATAGCCGGAGATCGAGATCGGGTTGAAGCGCGGCATCTCCCTGGCGCAGTAGGAGAAGATGTCCGAGACGATCCGCATCGAGGGCTTCGGCGGGAAGATGTAGGTGTTGCGCACCATGAACTCTTTGAGGATGTCGTTCTGGATGGTGCCGGTCAGCTTTTCGTGCGCCACGCCCTGCTCTTCCGCCGCCACGATGTAAAGCGCCATCACGGGCAGGACCGCGCCGTTCATGGTCATCGACACGCTCATCTTGTCGAGCGGGATGCCGTTGAACAGCGTGCGCATATCGAGGATCGAGTCGATCGCCACGCCGGCCATGCCGACATCGCCGGACACGCGGGGATGGTCGCTGTCATAGCCGCGATGGGTGGCGAGGTCGAAGGCGATGGACAGGCCTTTCTGGCCCGCCGCCAGATTGCGCCGATAGAACGCGTTGGACTCTTCGGCCGTTGAAAAGCCAGCATATTGCCGGATCGTCCACGGCCGCTGCGTGTACATCGTCGGATACGGCCCGCGCAGATAAGGCGGCACGCCCGGATAGCTCTCCACTGCGTCGAGCCCGGCCAAATCCGACGCGTCGTAGACCGGCTTGACGGCGACACCCTCCGGCGTCTCCCATGCCGCGCCCTCTGGCTCCGGCGCGGCGGTCGGCGCGGGCATCTCCCAGGGTACGGCAGTGTAGTCGGGGATCTTGCTCATCGCTCTCTCCGTGTCGGAGCGTTGTCTCAGCCGGCCTCGGTCTCGTCGGCCGCGCGGCGGCGGGCGGCGCCGATGACCTCATCGACCTTCAGAAGGTCATGCGCCTCGCGAAGGATCGTCAGCGCGTCGCAGCCCTCGAAGAGCACGCGCTGGATCGCACGGGCGTCCGCCTCCAGCAACATCTCCAGCGTGTCGGGCTTGCCGACGATATAGACTGCCGCAGCGCCCCGTTCGCGCAGCGCCGTGACCGCGCCCGCGAGCTTGGCATAGTCCTCGTCCCTCCCGCACAGGCAGGCAATCAGCGCCCCGCTTTGGCTGAAGGCGTCGGCCAGAGCTTCGGCGCTGTCGAAGCCGGGGCTGTCGATCGCCTCGATGCCGCCAGCCTCGAAGAAGTTCTTGGCCCATGTCGCGCGCTCGGTGAACGCGGCCAGCTGCCCGATATTCGCAAGGAATACTGAGGGGCGAACGCCTGCGACCTGCCGCGCTTCGTCCGATGCCGCGCGCAGCGCTTCGAAGCCAGCCGCATCGCGCCGCGCAGGGTCAGGAAGCGCCGGCACAGGTTCGCACGGCTCGTGCAACGCGGCGCTCAAGGAAGCAACATTTGCGCCGTTGCCCGCGGCTTCGACCAGCGCCGCCATGCGCTGACCATGCCCCGCCGGCGGCAGATCGGGGGCCGCCGCGCCCCGCTCCGTTGCTGCGCGCTCGCCTTCGCTCGCCACTGGTGCAGGCGTCTCGTTCAGATGGGGATAGGTGGACACGCCGGTGATCGCCCGCTCGCGGCGCGCAATCTCACCAGCGCGCCGCTTGCGCACGCCCTCCAGCCGCCGCGCGATATCGCCGCTCTTGAGCGCGGACAGCAGGCCGCCCGCCTGCTCGATATCCTGAAACACCGCCCAGGCACGCGCGGCCAGATCATGCGTCAGTGTCTCGACATACCACGAGCCGCCCGGCGCATCGACGACGCGGCCGAGCGCGGACTCCTCTGCCAGGATCACCTGCGCGTTGCGGGCCAGTCGCCGCGCGAAGCCATCCGGCGCGCCCGCCGCCGCGCTGAACGGCAGGAGCAGGATCGCCTGCGCCCCACCTGTGCCCGCCGCAAAGGCCGCAGCCGTGGCGCGCAACAGGTTGGTGTGCGGATCACGGCTGGTCGTCGTTCGGAAGGACATCTCCGCCGAGATGCGGGCCGGCTGCGGGGCGATTCCGGCGGCTTCGGTCACGCGGGCCCAAAGCGCACGCACCGCGCGGAATTTGGCGATGGACAGGAAGACGTCCGGGTCGGCGGTCAGGTGAAAGCCAATCATCCGGGCGGCCTCGTGAACCGGCATATCGGCGTCGGCAAGCGCGCGCCAATAGGCGACTGCCGCCGCCAGTGTGCAGGCCAGTTCCTCGACCGCTGAGCCGCCAGCCTGATGCCAGATTCGTCCCGAGGCGAGGAACGGCCTCATCGCCACACCTTCGCGGCGCGCGAAGAGTGCGGCGTCCACCGTGTCGGCGAGCGCCTTCTCAGCGCGCACGGGCACCTCGCCGTGCGCGGCCATGACTGACAACGGGTCCAACCCGAGCGCCCCGGAGAGCTTGTCAGGCGCTACCCCCTGCTTGCGCGCAAGCGCGATCAGCAGCGCGACCACCGGCACACTCTGCGCGCACGGCGAAAGGTAAAGCGGCGTGGATTCAAGCGGGATATTGGCCAGCGCCTGCTCAAGTTCGGACAGATCGCGCGTGTCAATCGCGCTGCCCCCATAAGGCACTCCGCCCGCCAACTGCAGCCAAAGGCCATCCGCGCCATTTGCCAAGTCCTCGCGCGCCTGAGCATTTGCCTCGACCGGATCAGACGGGTCTGCAAGCTGCAGCACCTGCCACGGCCGCGTCTGGGCGGCTGTTCCACGCACGAACGGCGCGGCGCCGGGATGCCCCGAGGCCAGAGCCTTGTCACCCGCGCTCAGCGGTGTCTGGAGCGGGGCGATCTCCGCGCCGGTGTCGAGCAACGCGTTCAGCGTCTCCAGAGGCGCGCCGCCCAGCGCCTTTTCAGCCAGACGCCGCCACTGCGCCTCGCCGGTTTCGGGGTCCGCTTCGGATCGAAAATCGCTCATGCGCAAACCATACTTGGCCGATCCTGCCAATGTCCATTGCTTCGAGGCGGAACGATGCCTCGACAGCGCCGTTCACAATGCCATGAACTCCGCCACGTGGCGCTCCTTTGGCCCGCGCGTTCATGTTAGGTTCAACTCATGAGCGCAAACTCGCGCAAGCTGGTATTTCCTTTTCACCGATTTGAGGCACGAGAGGTCATTTCATGAAACCCAAGACGATTACCGGTATCGCCGCCATCGGTGCGCTGGCGGCAGCGGTCGGCACGTCCTGGACGCAGCCGGCGTCGGCGGCCATCCGCTGCGAGGGCAATTTCCAGATCACCGAATATGGTCGGATCAACACGCCCTATTGCGAGGACAATTATTTGGCACAGGTCGCGCGCGAATATGGCATGAGCGTCTCGGCAAGCGCCATCCGCCGTAATCCGGGCGTGAAGGAGCGCGCCTGCCGGCTGGTCGGTCACGACAACCGCGTACGGGACACCTGCGCACCGTATCTGCCCGAGAACAACCGCCGCTTCTATTTCCGCTAAGCCTCAGGTCTGCGCGGCGAGGGCGCGTAGACCTTCCCGATAGGTGGGATAGCGAAGCCGCACGCCCAGCTCCGCCTTCATGCGCGCGTTCGAGGTGCGTTTGTTGTCGCTGTAGAAGCTGCGGGCCATCGGCGACATCTCGGCCTCGTCGAACGGCACACGTGGTGGATGCGGCAGGCCGATCAAATCGGCGGCGAAATCCAGAACGTCCTGCGGCGGGGCCGGTTCGTCGTCCGTGACGTTGTAGACGCGCGCCCCGGACCGCTGACCAGCCCGCGCGATCGCGGCCTCCAGCGCTGTGGCGATATCCTCCACATGAATGCGGTTGAAAACCTGTCCCGGCTTGATGACCGCGCGTGACTCGCGCCGGCGCAGCTTTTCCAGCGGACCGCGCCCCGGCCCGTAAATGCCTGACAGGCGGAATATGCCGAGCGGGACGCCGGTTTCCTCGGCGAAGGCCGCCCAGGCGCGCTCTGCCGCGACGCGGGCCTTGCCGCGCTCGGATGTCGGCTCCGGCGGCGTCTCCTCATCGACCCACTTGCCATCGTGGTTGCCGTAGACGCCGATGGTCGAGAGATACCCGACCCATTGCAGGTTGGCCCCACGCAGGTCGGCAGCGTGCTGCGCCAGGAGCGGATCGCCCTGCGGCCCCGGTGAGGCCGACACCAGCAGATGTGTCGCCTCGCCGATCGCCCTCGAAAGAGCACCGCTGGGCGCGGTGCCGTCAAAATGGATGCCTTCGTAGCCGATCGCGTCGATGGCGCGCGCGCCGTCGGCCGTCCGGCTCGTTCCGATGATCCGCCAGCCCTGCGCCTGCAGCCGCCGCGCGAGTTCCTTCGCCGAATACCCAAGGCCAACTGCCAGCAATACCGACATTCTATGCCCCCGCTTCCCATTCCGCGCGCACCTGCGCGTCTGTTTCGCTTGGCAGATATGCAGCCTTCAGCCGCTCCCAATCCGTCCAGTCGCCGTTCGCCGCGCTCAACCGGCTCAGTGCCCACACCGCCATTGCGCGCACCAGCGGAGAAGTGTCGTCCAGAAGCCCAATCACTTGAGGGCGCAGGCTCTGGTCGCCCGAGTTGCCCGCGGCGATCAGCACGTTACGGACGAACCGGTCCCGTCCGACCCGCTTGATGGGCGAGCCGGAAAACCGCGCGCGAAACGCCGCATCATTCAGCGCCAGCAGCTCGCTCAAGGCCGGGGAGCGGGCATTGTCCCGCGCGCGCAGCTTCGCCTCGCTTGCTTCCTGCGCAAACTTGTTCCACGGGCACACCGCCAGGCAATCGTCGCAGCCATAAATGCGGTTGCCCATCGCCGCGCGGAATTCTGCAGGGATGTGGCCCTTGTGCTCGATCGTGAGATAGGAGATGCAGCGCCGCGCATCGAGTTGATAAGGGGCCGGGAAGGCATCGGTCGGGCAGATGTCGAGGCATGCGCGGCAACTGCCGCAGTGATCCGTCTCCGGCGCGTCGGCGGGCAGCTCGGCCGTTGTGAAGATCGCGCCGAGGAACAGCCACGAGCCGAGATCGCGCGAGACAAGGTTCGTGTGCTTGCCCTGCCAGCCGATTCCGGCGGCTTCGGCGAGCGGCTTCTCCATAACCGGCGCGGTGTCGACGAAAACTTTGACCTCGTGCCCGGTCGCGCCGTGCAGCCAACCGGCAAGCTGCTTGAGCCGGCCCTTGATGACGTCGTGATAGTCGCGGCCCTGCGCATAGACCGAGAGGGCCCCACGGGACCGCTCTTCAAGCACGGCCAGGGGGTCGTGATCCGGGCCGTAATTCATGCCGAGCATGATCACGCTCCGCGCCTCCGGCCAAAGCGCACGCGGCGCCTGCCGCCGGTCAGCCGTCTCGGCCATCCAGCTCATGGTTCCGTGCCGCCCCTTGGCGAGGAATTCACGCAAGCGCGGCGCAGCCTGCGGGATTGCGTCCGCCGAGGTGATGCCCACAGCGTCGAACCCGGCTTCGCGCGCACGGCGCTCCAACTGGGCGCGCAGCGCGCCTTGCTCCGCAGGCCGATTTTTCGCCAGCGTGACCATCAGAAATCCAGATCAGCATAGTGCGCTGGCGGCGCCAGCACCGTGAGCCGGTCGCCGAGCAGCGGGCGGAAGGACGGGCGCGACTTGACCCGCGCGTACCACTCCTTGGCCTCCGGATACTTTTCCCAGGGCACCTCTTCGAGATAGTCCATGACCGAAAGATGGGCCGCAGCGGCCAGATCGGCAAAACTCATGCGCTCGCCTGCCAGCCAGTCGCGGTGATGTGCCAGATAACTCACATAGCTCAGGTGATAGCGCAGATTCTCGCGGCCAAGCCGGATCAGTTCCGGATCAGGCGTCCGGCGCGCCTCGGGATAGCGCTGATAGAGCTTTTCCTCAAGGATGCAGCGCCCCGCTTCTTCGTCGAACTTGCGGTGAAACCAGTCGACGAGCCGCCGCACTTCGGCGCGCGCCTCCGCCTTGCCCGGAAACAGCGTGTTCTCGCGCCGCCCGCCCCGGCCGGGCCGCCCGCTGGTGTCGGCGAGATACTCGGAGATCGCATACGCGCCACAGATGCGCAGCTCCGACGGCCCCTTGAGCACCGGCACATAGCCAGCGGGGTTCACCTCCAGAAAATCCCGGCTCACCTGCCACGGACGCTGCTCGTCCAACGTCACCTCCCACGCATACTCGCCCAGCGCCAGACGGATCGATCTGGAAAACGCGCAAAGGGGAAAGTGATAGAGCGTCCACATGGTGTGCAAAGGGCCGGTGGTGCCTCGGTCAGGGCGATTCGCGCTGGCGCGGCGGCACCGCGCGCTGTAGGAGATCGGGGCGCGGCCAAAGCCACGCCGCAAACATCCGCTCACCTTGCCCGCGCGAAAGGCACCGCACAAGAGCGCCCGAATAAGGATCCCGCCGCATGCCGTTCGAACAACTCCTGATCCTCGCCATCGTGCAGGGACTCACCGAGTTCTGGCCGATCAGTTCGTCGGCGCATCTGATCATCGTCCCGAATTTCGTCTCGGACTGGGCGGATCAGGGGCCGCTGATCGACGTGGCGATGCATGTCGGCAGCCTGTTCGCGGTCATCATCTACTTCCACCACGAGATGCGCGCGCTGCTACGCGGGGCGCTGGCGCTTGTGAGCGGTCGCAAAAGCGCCGAGGCGCGGGTGCTGATCTATCTGATCCTCGGCTCGCTCCCTCTGCTCATCATCGGGTTCGCGCTTCTCAAATCCGGCTACTACGACAGCCTGCGCAGCCTGGAGGTGATCGCCTGGGCGAACCTGATCTTCGCCCTCGTGCTGCTGGTCATCGACGAGCGCTTTCCCACCGAACGGCATATTGGCAATCTGCGCCTGCCCGGCGTGATGTTCATCGGCCTTGCGCAAGTGCTTGCGCTCATTCCGGGCGCGAGCCGTGCGGGCGTGACGATGACCGCCGGACGCTATCTGTGCATGGAGCGGCCGGAAGCCGCGCGCTTTGCCATGCTGTTGGCGATCCCCTCGATCCTGGGCCTTGGCGCGGGCAGCGCGCTGGAGCTTTACCAGACCGGCGGAGCCGCATCGCTGCAGCAAGGGGCGATCGCGGCGGGACTATCCTTCGTTGCAGCGTTCATCGCGATCTGGTTCATGATGGCGCTGTTGAAGCGGATGAGCATGCTACCCTTCGTCGTCTACCGCTTCGCGCTCGGCGCGTTCCTGTTCGTTGTTGTCTACATCTAAAGTTAGCCGGCTTCGGCGCAGCATGACTGCCCCTCGTACGGTCCCCTCAGAATGCGAGCGCTGCGTGGAGGCATATCCATGACCGAACTGCAGATTGCCTTGTCCTACGCGCTGCTCGCAGGCGTCACGATCCCGATCGGAGGCTTGCTCGCGCGCCGGGAACAGGTCCTGCCATTCTGGCTCGATTACGAGATACGCCACACCGTTCTCGCGTTCGGCGGCGGTGTGCTGCTCGCGGCGATCTCGCTGGTGCTCGTGCCGCAGGGTATGGAAGCGCTGTCGACGGGCGGCACGCTACTGGCGTTTGGTGCCGGGGCGCTCTGCTTCTTCTATGCCGACATGGTGATCGCCAGGCATGGCGGCGCCGCGGCCCAGCTCATGGCCATGCTCCTCGACTATGTGCCGGAATCGCTGGCGCTCGGCGCCCTGATAGCCACGCACCAGTCGAAGGGCCTGTTGCTCGCCCTCCTGATCGGGCTGCAGAACCTGCCAGAGAGCTTCAACGCCTACCGCGAGCTGACCAAGGACGCCCGTCTGCCCAGCCGGACAGTCCTGAGCGCATTTACCTGGCTGGTGGTGCTCGGGCCGCTGGCCGCCGGTGTCGGCTATATCCTGCAGGACGCCACGGAGCTGATCGGCGCGGTCATGCTGTTCGCCGCTGGCGGTATCCTGTATCTGACGTTCCAGGATATCGCGCCGCAAGCACACCTTCAGCGCGCATGGGGTCCGCCGCTCGGGGCGGTTGGCGGCTTCATGCTCGGGCTTTGGGGGCACGGGCTGCTGGGTTAGGCAGGCTCTAGACTTCCGGGGTCTCGTCGGTAGCGAACTCGCCGCTGGGCCGGAAGCGCCAGAGATAGTCCGGCACGATCGCTTCAACGCTATGCGGCTCGATGCCGAGCGATTCCAGCGTCAGGCCCTCGTCCTTCGCGCGCTGGCTGACAACGTTGTCCTTGCGCAAGAGCCGTACCTGATCGACCGTCAGTGGCGCGTTCGGCAGCCACTGAACAAGCGCCGCCTGGATTGTCGCGATGGAGAACGGGATCGGGATATAGGCGCGCTTGCGCATCGTGTATTCGCCGATCTTGTCGAGCACTTCCTTGAAGCTGTAAACGTGGGGCCCGCCCAGCTCATAGATGGCCCCGGGCTTCGCCTTGCCTTCCAGCGCCGCGACCACGGCCTGCGCGACGTCGCCCACATAGACAGGCTGGAACTTCGTCTTGCCGAAGCCGATCAGCGGCAGAACCGGCGAAAAGCGCGCCATCTCCGCGAAACGGTTGAAGAATTCGTCCTCCGGCCCGAACACGATCGAGGGGCGCAGGATCACCGCACTCGGGATCGCCTGAAGAACCGCGTCCTCGCCCTCGGCCTTGGTGCGGGCGTAGCGGGAGTTGGAGTTATGGTCGGCGCCGATGGCCGAGACATGCACGAAATCGGTGATGCCGCTTTCCGCGGCAACGCGGGCGATACGGCCTGCTCCCTCCGCCTGGACAGCACGGAAAGTCTGCTTGCCGGTCGGCGCGAGGATGCCAACCAGATTGACAACGGCGTCCGCCCCGACGATCGCGCGGCGTACGGACTCATCGTCGCGCACATTGGCCTGGATCGGGTGGATCTGCCCAACCAGCCCGTAGGAGCGCAGGAAGCCCGCCAGCTCGGGCCGGCGGACGGCCACGCGAATGCGGTAGCCCGCCTGTGCCAGCGCCCAGACCGTGTGTCGGCCGATGAACCCGGAGCCGCCGAACACCGTCACGAGCTTCGAATCTTCCAGCGCCCTCGCCATCGCGGCAATCCTTTCCCTCACGCCTTCGGTTCGCCGGGCACAGCCTTACAACGCCGCTTCGGCCATGTGAAGCCGCCGCCGCGGGACATTGACAAAGAAACGCTCTCGCAATAGCTATTGGGTCGAGGCCCAGGTGGCGGAATTGGTAGACGCGCTAGCTTCAGGTGCTAGTGGCCGTAAGGCCGTGGAAGTTCGAGTCTTCTCCTGGGCACCATTCGCACGCCACGCCCTTGATTTTTCTGCAAAAATTCCAAGGTGGGGCCATTGGAAAAGGCCGGTGGGGCACAATCGTTCACCCTTCATCTGAGCGATCTTCTCGCCCCACTGGTCGGCGGTGATGAGGCACTCGACGATCTGTTCCGCCAGGCCATAAAATTGTAACCGGCATTTTTTAGGCAACGGACCAAGCGCGTGCATCGTGCTGATGAGATCGAATTTCCTGAAACAGCCGATCGGCATTCGTCCGTGCCTCGCGGCGCAAAGCGCGGATACGTTCGATTTCTGCCGTCGTGTAGCTGCGCAGCATACGCAGCGCGTCGCGCGGGTGTTCGGCAAGGCGGCCCGGCATGTCAAGATGTTCAAGCAGCGCTTCGATCTTGTGAGTATTGGATGGCACGGCCATCACGGGAATTTCAAGGCACAGCGCAATCGTGACCATGTGGAAGCGGCCGGTCACAATGCCACTTGCGTGCGCGCGAAGACATGAAACAAATTCATCGAACGTGGCTATGGAGTTACGCAAGTGCGCGCGTTTCACGCCCGGCGGCCGGATCATCGCCAGGGCGCGCTTTGCGTCATAGAAGCGCTGCGCATCCTTGTCTCGGGGCGGCCGCGAGGTGATCGGGACATAAGGTCGATCGCGGCCGGAGAGGGCATAAAGGCGGCCTCGCGCAGTTTTGGAAACGGAGCCGTTGATAATGATCTTGTCGCCCGTCAGGTGGGCCGGTTCGACCTGCCACGTCAGCGACAGATCAGGAACTACGCGCGGATCGATGCCGTGGCGGGACATCTCGGCGGCGCTACGGGTGTCACGCACGGCGATGGTCGCAAAGCGGGCGACCTGAGCCGCGATCGTGTCATTGTTGTTTTGGTAGACCGAGTTGATGAGGTGAGCGGGCACGCCGCGCCGCGCCGCCCAAGCTGGTATTTCGGCGATGCGCCGCGCGCCCCTGTTGGACGAGTGGAGCGTGCCCTCGCCGTTGACGATGACGGCATCGAAACGGTCAGGCGCAAGCGCATCCCAGTCAGCGTGGAGCGGCAACTTTGCGACGATTTCAATCCCGGCATTGCGGGCGAGCGCGTCGAGTTGCCGGTTCACCAGCGTGCAGCCGTGATGGCCAATATCGTCAGTGCGATTGATGAGGACGGCCTGCATTGGGTGCTCCTTTCAGACTGGACCGAGATAGCGCGCTTTTTATGAGAACACAATTATTGGCGAGATGACGCTGCGCCGCTTCGCGCCGGACGGGCGCAAGGACGTGCTCGGGGCGATCGCGGATTTCGCGAACGCGCCGGGCGACGACCGCGCAAAACGTGGGGCACACGGGGCGAAAAGGCCTTGCAATTTAATGCAAGGATTTCGGGCGGTGGGGGACGTCAAGCCATTAATCCGGTTCGCTTTCGCGAACCTTCTCCTGGGCACCAATTCCGATTTTCCCGCATAATCGAAGAAACGCCCGAAGGCACTTACAGGAGCGGCCGATCGCCTTGTCGCGCGCTCCTGCGCTGCTTAGAACCGCTCGATCAGCCGCTCCAGGTACTCCAGCTCAATTGACGGGCGTGAGGGATCGCCCAGCCGCCGACGTAACTCGCGCAGGATTTCGCGCGCCCGCTCCACAGAGAACTCCTCGGGAATTTCCACGCTGTCACCTGTATCTGTCCCCCGGTTCCGCTGCGGCCGGCCCAGCGGGTCGCGTCCGCGCATCCCCGGCCCCATGGCGCCCATGCGCTGTTGCCCCAGTTGCTGGAGGATTTGCTGCGCCATGTTCTGCGCGCCCTGGCGCAGACGGTCGAGCGCAAGCGTCTGCTGCTGCGTGGCCCGCTGGCCGTCGCCCTGGCCGAGCGCTTCGCCGGCCTCGCCCATGGCTTCGCCCGCGCCGTCCAGCTCGCCCGGAACCTGCGCGCCGCCCTGGCGCATCTGCTCCATCAGACGGCGCAGCGCCTCTTCAAGCTCGCGCTGCTGGCCGCCAAGCTGGCCGAACTGGCCCTGGCCCGGTCGCTGGCCTTGTCCGCGCTGGCCTTGCTGGCCCTGACCCTGCTGGCCCTGTCCGCGCTGGCTCATCTGACCCTGGCCGAACTGTTGTCCCTGCTGCCCTTGCTGGCCCTGTTGCGGCTGGCCGGGCCCTTGCCCCTGGCGCTGCGCACGATAGGTCTCGTCGAGCAGGCGCTGCTGTTCCTGGACGATCTCGCTGAATTTCTTCAGCATTTCCATCATCTGCTGGGCCTGCTGCGATTGTCCTGGTTGGCCGGCGCGCAGGTTCTCCAGCATGTTGCGGAGCTGGCTGAGCATCTGCTGGGCCTGCTCGCGTGAGCCTGTCTTGGCGAGATCCTCGATGTCCTGCAGCATCTGGTCGAGATCCTGCGCCGACAGCATCCGGCTCGGATCCATCGGCGGCATCTCGCCAGTCTGGCCCGCCTGTTGCTGTGCACGCTCTGCCAGTTCGCGCATGAATTCTGCCAGCGCCGTACGCAACTCCTGCATGAGCCGCTCGATTTCTTCCGGCGAGGCGTCTTCCTCCAGCGCCTTGCGCAGCGCTTCCTGAGCCTGTCGAAGCCGCGCCTCGGCGTCCGAGAGATCGCCGTCCTCGATGCGTAACGCGATCGTCCAGAGCTGATCCACCACCGACTTCACCGATTCGATGCCGGTCTCGTGCACCAGCCGCCAATAAGCCGAGCGCAGGCCGAGATAGACGACCTTGTCGTCGAAGAACTTGTCCGGGCCCAGAGTCAGCGCGTCCAGCATCCGCACCACCCCGCGCACGTCGTGCGGATCGGCGACAAGCTCGCGCCGCTGCTCGATCACGGCCTTGGCCAGCGGCTTGGTAAACTCGCGTGCCGGCAGCGTGAACCGTTTGGGTTCGCTGTAGCCGGTCTGACCGGCCACATCGCGCGCTTTCAGCACCACCTCTACCGGCAGCCCGGCCCACGGGTGCGCCGTCAGGTCCTTGAAGGTCTGGTTCTCCACTGACTTCATGTTACTTCCAGACAGTGGCAGGGAGATTTCCGGCGCCGGCCACGGCCCGTCACGCAGGCGCGCCTCGCCCTCGTCATCCAGCAGGCGGAACTCGGCGATGGCGGAGGTCAGGCCATAATCGTCCTCGGCCTTGTAGGAGAGCTGAACGGCCTTGCGCTGCGTCTCGGCCGGCTCTTCGGAGAACTGGATCATTGGCGGGTCGTCCGCGATCACAGAGATCGGCCAGGCGGCCACCAGTTGGCCGTTGTGACGCAGCGTGGCGGTCTGCGACCAGTCCAGCTTGTGCTTGAGCGTTGCTACGGCGGAGGCATCACCCGGGCTTTCCAGCGCCAGGTCCTCGCTCTTGCCGTCAGCGGAAATATCCAGCGTAAGGTCTTCCGGTGCGGCATTATTCACGCGGATGGTCAACTCGCTTCCTTCAGGCACCTCCCACTCACGCCGCTCCGGCGCCTCACTGATGCGGACCGGCCCGCTGGCCAGCGTGATGGGCGGCTGACCCGTATACACCGGTGGTGCGATCCAGGCGTCGAGCCGCAGGGACGCCACCGTCTTGGACGCGCCCAGGTCGAAGGCGGTCGCGATGCGCTCGCGCATCTGACCCCAGGTCGCTGTTACGGCGACGATCAGCAGCAGGCCCAGAAGCGCGCGCAGCGCAAACGGGTCGAGCCTGTCGGTACGCGGGTGCGGCGTGCCGGGCTTGAGTTTCTCCACAGCCGCGGCCATGCGCCGGCGATACGCCTGCCAGAGGGACCGCGCGGCCGCGCTGGTCTCCCCCGCCGGCTGGTCCTGAAGCGCGGTTGCCGGGCGGTGCGGAACGCCGGAGCGCTCCTCAAGCCGGCGCAGCGCTTCCTCGCGCGTTGGCATGCTCACGCGCAGCACAGGCACCAGCGAGGCGACAAACGCGATCGCGAACGCCCAGAGCAGCGCCAGATGCACCGTCCGCCCGAGCAAGGGCCAAAGCCCCAGCAGCGACACGAGAACGAAGGTGCCGGCAACGCCGAGGGGAAGCCACAGGCGCGGCCACAGCCGTTCCAGCAGGATCACCCGGCGCATCTGGCCGATCTTGCGTTGCAGGAGGCGTTCGGGAGAAGGCTGGGTCGAAGTCAAATCGCTCGGTCCGTTGCTGTGGCGCGGCGCACAAGCCGCGCCGCATCATATTGGCCACAGGGTAAGGCAAAAATGCGTGATCTCGAAATCAAAACCGCGCGGCCGTGCGGATCAGGCGCGGCCCATCGCCTTGCGCGGGGTCAGCCAAGGGGCAATATGCTCAGCCGCGAGCATGTCCTCATAGCTTGGACGCGCCCGCGCGATCGCGTATTCATCGCCACGCACGATGACCTCCGGCACCAGCAGACGACTATTGTAACTCGACGCTTGTACAGCGCCATAAGCACCTGCCGTCATCACCGCGCCAAGATCACCCTCGCGGAAGGGCGGGAGCGCCCGGTCCCGCGCAAGAAAGTCGCCCGTCTCGCAGACTGGCCCAACGATGTCCTGCACCAGTGCCGGCTCTTGGCCGCGCGCTTCGTCGACCGCCCAGATATCGTGGTGCGCGTCGTAAAGCGTCGGGCGGATCAGGTCGTTCATGCCGGCATCAACGATCGTGAAACGCTTCTGGTCGCCGTGCTTCAGGTACAAAACGCGGAACACGAGGATGCCCGCATTGCCCGCGATCATCCGCCCCGGCTCGAACAGCAGCCGGCAATCGAGGGCGCCCGCGGCCCGCTCCACAACGCGCGCATAGTCGTCAGGGTGCGGCGGGATGTCGTCGGTGCCGCGATATGGGACGCCGAGGCCGCCGCCCAGATTGACGAAGTCGATGGTGTGGCCGGCCGTGCGCAGGTCACCCACCAGATCGCTCAGCAGCTTGAAGGCGCGCTCAAACGGCTCGAGGTCGGTGATCTGGCTGCCAATATGCATGTGGACGCCGCACGGCTCCAGCCCCGGCAAATCGGCAGCGAGCGCATAGAGCGCGGCTGCGTCGTTCCAAGGCACACCGAATTTGTCCTCGGCCTTGCCGGTGGAGATCTTCGCATGGGTGCGGGCATCCACATCAGGGTTGATGCGGAAGGCGATGCGCGCGGTTCTTCCCTGCTCCTGCGCGACTGCCGACAGCGCACGGGCCTCGGCCTCGGACTCAACGTTGAAGCCATAGATCCCAGCTTGGAGCGCATGAGCCATCTCGTCGCGCGTCTTGCCCACGCCGGAGAACACGATCCGCGACGGGGGCACCCCGGCGGCCAGCGCGCGGCGCAATTCGCCCTCGGACACGACATCCATGCCTGCGCCCTGTTGCGCCAGCGTCTTGATGACCGAAAGGTTGGAATTCGCCTTAATCGAATAGCAGATCAGCGTGTCGCGCCCGCCGAAGGCATCGGCGAACACGCGGTAATGCCGCTCCAGAGTAGCGGTGGAATAGCAATAGAACGGCGTGCCGACATGCGCGGCCAAGTCGACAAGGTTTACGCCCTCGGCATGAAGGGCCCCGTCTCGATAAGTGAAATGATGCATGGCACCTGCCCTTTTGCACCCGCGGACCCGGCTTGTCGCCCGCGCGGCCCGGGCGGGATCAGAGGAGAGCGTCGAGGATGAACGGCTCGTGCGGCTCCTTGACGTCCTCGCTGCGTTCCTCGATCACCTCGCCGTCCTCGGCGGCAGCGCGGTCGGCCTCAGCCGTCTTGGCCGGATCGGGCGGCGGCTCCAGCGGTCCGCGCTTGCCGCAGGCGGTCACGCCGAAGGCAAGCATGAGCAGCGCCGCGCCGAGCGCAACATGTTTCATTCGCATGGCTTCGTCCCCCTGTCCGTCGCCGGTCGGTGCCTGGCCGCCGCCAGCCCCTTCATTAAGCCTCATCGGCAAGGCGTTGCAACCATGCGCTGGCCTGCGCGCGCACATTTTCCGGCGCTGTGCCCCCAAAGCTCACCCGGCTCGCGACCGAATTCTCGACCGAGAGGACGTTGAAGACATCCGCGGTAATCCTTGGTTCGATCGCTTGCATCTCCGCCAGCGGCACTGCCTCCAGCGCCAGTCCGCGCTCTTCAGCCAGCCGGACAATGCGCCCGGTGACGTGATGCGCCTCGCGGAACGGCATCCCGAGCGCGCGCACCAGCCAGTCGGCCAGGTCGGTTGCCGTTGAATAGCCGCGCGCGGCGGCTTCGCGCATCCGCTCGGTGTTGGGCTGCAGATCGTCAATCATGCCCGTCATCGCCGGGAGCATCAGCGCGAGCGCATCGAGCGCCTCGAAGGCTGGCTCCTTGTCCTCCTGCATGTCCTTGGAATAGGCGAGCGGCAGGCCCTTCATCACCATTGTCAACGCGTGGAACGCGCCCGCGATGCGCCCGACCTTGGCGCGCACCAGTTCCGCGGCGTCCGGGTTGCGCTTCTGCGGCATGATCGAGGAGCCGGTCGTGAAGCGGTCCGACAGCGTGGCGAACCCGAACTCGGCGGAGCACCAAAGGACGATTTCCTCGGCCAGCCGCGACAGATGCACCGCGAGGATCGTTCCCGCCGCCAGCGTCTCCATGACGAAGTCGCGCGCCGAGACGGCGTCCAGCGAATTCGCCATCGGCCGGTCGAAGCCGAGCGCGCTCGCCGTCGCCGCGCGGTCAATCGGGAAGGACGTCCCCGCCAGCGCCGCCGCGCCCAGCGGGCTGTCGTTGAGCCGGGCACGCGCATCCATGAGCCGGCCGCGGTCGCGGGCGAACATCTCGACATAGGCCATGAGGTGGTGGCCAAAGGTGACCGGCTGGGCGGTCTGCAGGTGTGTGAAGCCGGGCATCACGTCGCCCGCATGGGCTTCAGCCTTCCGGGCGAGTGCAGTCTGTAGCCTCGTGATCTCCGCCGCCAGGGCGTCGAGCGCATCGCGGATGTAAAGCCGCAGATCGGTGGCCACCTGATCGTTGCGCGAGCGCGCGGTGTGCAGCTTGCCCGCGGCCGGTCCGATCAGTTCAGCCAGGCGCGCCTCGACATTCATGTGGATGTCTTCGAGGTCACGCGACAAGGCGAAACGGTCTTCGGCGATCTCCTGCTCGACCTGGTCGAGCCCGGCGGCGATCTTCTCGGCTTCCTCGCGCGTTAAGATGCCGCAGTCCGCGAGCATGGCGGCATGCGCCTTCGAGCCCGCGATATCCTGGCGGTACAGACGTTTATCGAAGTCGATCGAGGCGTTGATCTCCGCCATGATGGCGTCGGCGGCGCTTGCAAACCGCCCGCCCCACATTTTATTGCCCATGAGAGGTTCGTTTCTTTAACAGCCAAGTGGACGAGATGGCGCGCATGAATGGCAAGTCGGCTAACAAGACACCGCGCGGCCCCGGTTTCACCACCTATATCGCGGGGATGGCGCTCGCGGCAATCGCGGGCTTCGCGGCAGCGGAGTTCATGGTAACGCCGGTGCAGCAGCCGGTCACGGTCGCCCAGCAGCCGACGTCAAGCGCGGGCCACGCCGCGCAGGCCGCGCAAAAGGATACCGGCCTCGACAAGCTTGTCGTTCACGGCGCGCCGCGCGAGGTGCCGGAGTTCTCCTTCATCGATGGCGAGGGCGAGACACGCACGCTGGCGGATTGGCGCGGCAAGCTCCTGCTCGTGAACATCTGGGCGACATGGTGCGCCCCGTGCAAGGAAGAGATGCCGTCGCTTGATCGCCTTGAGGCCAAGCTTGGCGGCGAGAATTTCGCCGTACTGCCGATCAGCGTGGATCGCGGCGGGCTGAAGAAACCGCGCGGTTTCCTCGACGAGATCGGGGCAGACAACCTGCCCTTGCTGCTCGATGAAACCGCCCGGCTCAACTTCAAGCTGGAGGTCATGGGCTTGCCGGCCACGCTCATCATCGACGAGCAGGGCCGCGAAATCGCACGGATGATCGGCCCCGCCGAGTGGGATTCGCCCGAGGCGATTGCACGGCTTCGCCAGTTCATGGCCGCCGAGGGTTGAAGCGATCTTCGAGCAATCGGGGCTACGTCATACCCGTGCTTTCCTGTCCCCGGACAGGGATCCGGGGAACACGGGCGTCCATGGCCGAAGCCAGGACCAGATGCTGGATTGCCGGATCAAGTCCGGCAATGACGACTATCGCGCTGCATTACTGCTCGAAAAGCGCTTTAATCCTCGAACTTCACGTCTTCCACCGTCACGACGCGGAAGGTGCGCATGGTCTCGTCCTGCTCGTGAATCGAGACGTATTCGCCGGGGATGAAGTGCTCGTCATTGAAGCGGAAGCCCGCCTCGTCGTCGTCCTCTTCGCCGTAAATATCGTAGTGAAAGGCCCAGTGTCCGCCGGGTTTGCGCACCAGATGGCCGAGCTCGTCTTCCTCGTCGCCCCAGAAGCGCAGAACCCGGCAATGCTCGCGCTCCTTCTTCCATAGCTCGGGGTCGAGCTTTCCGTTCTCGTCCAGCGGCGCGACGAGGTCATAGCCGTGCCGCCGGCTGCCCCGCGGAAACTCATGGTCGCGCGCAAGTTCGAGCCGCACCTTTTTCAGGCCCATTTATGATCCTCCCGATCCCTTCGGTTTTTAGTGAGACATAACCGTGGGCACCTTGATCCCGCCGAGCATGTCCCGCGTGACGCCGCCGAACACCAGTTCTCGGAACCGCGAATGCCCATAGCAGCCCATCACCATCAGGTCCGCGCCGTCCTCATCCACCCGCGAGGCCAGATAATCGCTAGCAGAGGTATTGCCGATCTCGACAGCCTCGACCTTCGACTTCAGCCCGTGGCGACCAAGATTGGCGGCCAGATTGTTGGCGTGTTCCTCGGCTGCGCGCCTTTCGTCGGCGTTCCCGGCCAGCGTCAGCACCGTGATAGCCTCGGCATCTTTCATCAGGTCGAGCGAATCAAACACCGCGCGTGCCGATTGCGGTGAATTGTTCCAGGCGATCAGGACGCGCTTGGGCGGGATCTGCACGTCCTTCTCCGGGGGTACGACAAGGACCGGGCGTCCGCCTTCAAGAATGAGCCGCTCGGGCAGATCGAGCGTCGTCACATCCACGTTTTCCGGTTCGACCTGCGGGCAGAGCACCATGTCCGCGCTCACCGCTTCCTCGACGATCCGCCCCGGCAGCGTGCTGTATTCCGTTGTACCCGAGCGCCATTCCGAGCTGATGTTCTCCTCAGCCATGCGCTTCTTGAAGCTCTCCTCCAGCTTCTTCGCCCGCTCGCGCAGGGGCTTGCGCATCTGCTCGATGACATCCGGCGGCATGGCGATCGCCACTTCGCCATAAGCCGGGTAGTAGGAGGCCTCCAGATGCAAGCCGACCACATGAGCCTCGTGCGCCTTGGCCAGCGCGACGGCCCCTTTCAGCACGGGTTCGGCAAGCTCTTCGGACGGCAGATAGGCGAGGACGGTCTTGAGGTTCATGAGGCGCTCCCTTGGGGTGTGCTTTTATGCACCGGATTATAGCATGATGGGGAAAGGGATGCGCCCGGGCTTTGATGTCTGTCAACCGATCACGGACGGCGGGCGCAGCGCCACACCGACGCCACGCCCGCCAGCAGCAGCCTCAGCTGCTCTTGATCTGGATCTTGCGGGTCTGTTTCTCGGCTTCCGGCGAACGCGGGATAGACACCTTCAGTACGCCGTTGTCAAAGCTCGCCTCGACCTTATCCTGATCAGGCTCAAAGGGGATCGCGAAGCGGCGCATGAACGTGCCGTAGGCGCGCTCGACCACGTGGTAACGCTGGTTCTCGTCTTTTTCCTCCTTGTCCTCCTTGTGCTCGGCCTTGAGCGTCAGAATGCCCTCGCTCAGGTCCAGCTCGATGTCCTTCTGGTCGACGCCGGGAAGCTCGGCGGTGATTTCCAGACCCTGTTCGTTTTCCACGACATTCACACGTGGCGAGAGCACGCCTTCGGGCAGAGTGGGCCCCGGCGTCCCGAACCCGCGCATGAAGTCATCGAAAACCCGGTCCATCTCGCGGCGCATCAGCGCGAAGGGATCATCCTCGCGGTCGCGGCGAACCGCCGTAGAGCGATTACTCGGCATCAATGGATTCCACACCATGAATATCCCTCCTTTCCGTGTGTTGTGCTCTCAGTAAACGCAACATTCGCAACTGCGTTCCAAGCATCCATTTTTCATATGCGGCGTTCTCGCGCAGTCGTCAACGGCCCCAATCGGGGCCGAGGAAGGGCAGGACGAATGTCTTGCGCGCGCTTCCGGATCGGGCGACGGTGCGGTTCATGCCGTCCAAACTGAACAAGGCCGGGATCCGGCTGCGCGTCTTTCTCGATCCGGACTTCGCCATCGGGCCGGGCAAGGCCGAAATCCTCGAGGGCATACGTGAAACCGGCTCCATCGCCGCGGCCGGCCGGCGCATGAACATGAGCTACAAACGCGCCTGGCTGCTGGTCGACACCATGAACGCCCGTTTCCAGCAGCCGCTGGTGGAGACGAGCCGGGGCGGGCGCAGCCAGGGCGGCGCAAGGCTGACCGAAACGGGCGAGCAGGTGCTGGCGCACTACCGGCGCATGGAGGTCAAGGCCGCCGAGGCAGTCGAGGAGGAGATGCGCGAGATGCGCGCGCTGCTGCGCGATATGTCCGAGCAGAAATAACGTTGCGCCACGCTGACCAAGCCGATATGTTTCCTCGGACATAACGGACGAGGAGACACGTCGGGAGGGAGTCATGAGCGAGAGGTTTTTCGGCGCCCCATGCCGGTTTTGGCTTGTCGGCCTTGCCGCGATCATCATCACTGCCGCACCGGCATCAGCGCGCGCAGGCGAGGCTATCGTGGCCGTGGCCGCCAATTTTCAAGAGGTCGCCGAAGAACTCGAAACCATGTTCGAAGAGACCAGCGGCAACAGCCTTACCGTGACCACCGGCTCCACGGGCAAGCTCTACGCCCAGATCAAGAACGGCGCGCCGTTCGATGTTTTCCTCGCCGCCGATCAGGCCCGCCCAGAGCGGCTGGCGGCGGAAGGCGAGGCGGTCCCCGGCTCGCGTTTTACCTACGCCGTCGGGCAAATCGTGCTGTGGAGCCCGCGCCCTGAAGGTGTCGCAGCCGACGGGCTACAGACGCTGAAGAACGGGACCTTCGACAACCTCGCCATCGCCAACCCGGATCTCGCGCCCTACGGCCTCGCCGCCAAACAGACGCTCCAGCATTACGACTTGTGGGACGCGCTGGCCGACCGGATCGTGATGGGCCAGAACATCGGCCAGACCTTCTCGATGGTCGCCACGCAAAACGCGCAGCTCGGCTTTGTTGCAAAGTCCTATGTGGTCAGCCCACGGAACGAACAGCCTGGCAGCCACTGGGACGTGCCCGCTAAGGCCCATGATCCGATCCGGCAGGATGCCGTCCTGCTGAAACATGGGACGGACAACGCGGCTGCACGAGCCTTCGCGGACTTCCTGCGCTCCGAAGCGGCACGCGACGTCATCAAGCGCTTCGGTTACGCGGTGGAGTGAGCGCATGAGCCTGCCGGATTTGGGCCCGCTCTGGCTCACCGTTCAGCTTTCCGCGGTCACGACCGCGTTGCTGCTCCTGCTGGGGACGCCGCTGGCGTGGTGGCTGGCTTTCACCAGGTCCCGGCTGAAGTCCAGTATCGAGGCGATCACGGCGCTGCCTCTGGTGCTGCCGCCGACAGTCCTGGGCTTCTATCTGCTTGTCTTCCTCAGTCCGAATGCCGCGCTTGGCGGCCTGTGGGTCGACATCACCGGCTCGGCACTGACCTTTTCCTTCACTGGCCTTGTCGTGGCGTCGGTCATCTACTCGCTGCCCTTCACTGTCCAGCCGCTTCAGGCCGCGTTTGAAACGCTCGGGCGCGGACCGCTTGAGGCCGCCGCGATGCTGCGCGCCTCGCCGCTTGATGCCTTTTTCACGGTCGCGTCGCCCTTGGCACTGCGCGGGTATCTCACGGCCACGGTGCTGACTTTCGCGCATACGATGGGCGAGTTCGGTGTCGTGCTCATGGTAGGGGGCAACATCCCCGGCGAGACGCGGGTGATCTCCATCGCCATCTATGAGCATGTCGAGACGATCAACTATGCCGACGCGCACCTCCTCTCCGCGATCCTGCTGATCTTCTCGTTCCTGGTGCTGCTGCTCGTCTATGCGGTGAACCGGCGCTTCCCGATCCATGCGGGAGGGCAGCGGTGACCACCCTGCACTGCGATGTGAATATCGCCTTTTCGGCGTTCACGCTTGACGTTGATTGCGCGCTGCCACTTGACGGCGTGACGGCGCTGTTTGGCGCGAGCGGCTCCGGCAAGAGCACGCTTTTGCGCATCATCAGCGGGCTGGAAAAGCGCGCGCGCGGCGTCGTACGCTTCGGCGAGGAGGTTTGGCAGGACGACAACGGGCGGACCGTGCCACCGCATCGGCGCGGGATTGGCTACGTCTTTCAGGATGCGCGGTTGTTCGCACATCTCTCGGTCGCCGGCAATCTGCGCTACAGCGCGCGCCGCGCGGGCGACGGCTGCGCGATCCGGTTCGACGATGTCGTCGACAGTCTTGATCTCGGCCCGCTGCTCAATCGGCGCACGACGGAACTTTCAGGCGGCGAGCGCCAGCGCGTCGCGCTGGGCCGGGCGCTGCTTGCCCACCCGCGCCTGATGCTGATGGATGAGCCGCTCGCCTCGCTCGATGAAAAGCGCAAGGCCGATATCCTGCCCTATATCGAGCGGCTACCGGGCGTGTTCCGCGTACCGACCATCTACGTAACGCACAACATGGCAGAGGTCACGCGGCTGGCCGACAGGATGCTGGTCCTCTCGGAGGGGCGCGTGGCAGCGCAAGGCGCAGTGGCCGATGTGCTGACGCGGCTGGACCTCTACCCGGAGACCGGCCGCTTCGAGGCCGGTGCCGTGCTGACAGCAACGGTCATCGGCCACAATGACGCCTACCAGCTCACCATGCTCGACCATGCCGGGCAACGGATTGAAGCGCCCCGCACAGACGTAGCGGTAGGAGCGCAGGTCCGGCTGCGCGTGCGCGCCCGCGACGTGATGCTGGCAACCCAGCGCCCATCGGGCATCAGCGCGCGCAATGTCCTGCGCGGGACCATCCGCGAAATCGTGGAGGAGCCGGATACCGCCTTCGCTGAAACGCTGGTCGACATTGGCGGGGCGAGCCTGCGTTCGCGCATCACCCGCAAGACGGTCGCGGAACTCGGCCTGGCGCCCGGCACGCCCATCTACGCCATCGTCAAGGCGGTGACCTTCGACCGCAAGTCCCTCTCAGCAATGGGCGAGATCAGTCAAACACCGCCAGCGTAACAGCCGCGAAGTGGCAGGCCGTCCCCGCCAGCACGAACAAGTGCCAGATTGCATTCTGATAAGGCAGGCTATCCCATATGTGGAACAGCACGCCAACGGTGTAGATTGCGCCGCCGACCCCGAGCAGGATCAGCGACTCGGTCGGCACCGACATCACCAACGGTTGGATCGCGGCCAGCCCGGCCCATCCCAGAGCCAGATAAAGCGGGACCGAAAACCAGTCACGCTTGGGCTCGATGAACAGCTTGGCCGCCGCCCCGGACAGAGCCACCGCCCAGACCACGCTGAACAGCGTATAGCCAGCAAAGCCGCCCATCTTGACGAGCGCGAATGGTGTATACGTGCCGGCGATCTTGATGAAGATTGCGGCCTGGTCGAGCTTGCGCAAAAACAGCTTCCAATCCGGCAGCGGAACGAGATGATAGGCGGCCGAAAAGCCGAACATCGCAATCATCGCCAGACCGTAAACCGCAAGGCTCGCGGTCACGCCAAGGGGAAGCGTCGAAACCGCGATCG
This sequence comes from Dichotomicrobium thermohalophilum, assembly GCF_003550175.1. NCBI lineage: Bacteria > Pseudomonadati > Pseudomonadota > Alphaproteobacteria > Hyphomicrobiales > Hyphomicrobiaceae > Dichotomicrobium > Dichotomicrobium thermohalophilum. The sequence goes on along the minus strand of NZ_QXDF01000001.1, from coordinate 1,515,120 downwards.
CGATGAGTATGGCCACGGCGATCAGGCTGCCGCCGACACCTAAAACGTGAATGATTCCGTCGGCGATACGCTCGCCCAGCCCGTATTCGGGACAGGTCATGCGATCACGATACTACACGGCTCCGAGCGCGGCCATCCGTTTTGCAGCGTGCTATTGAAGCAACCTTGCCTCTGAGGCGCGTCTTTTATCGCCGGCGCGGTGGACGGCGCTGGCCACCCGAGGGGCCCGGTCCGGTATCGGTCTTGTGGCGGAAAACGATACGCCCTTTGTCCAGGTCGTACGGGGTCATCTCCACGGTGACGCGGTCGCCCGCAATGGTGCGGATGCGGTTACGCTTCATGCGCCCGGCCGTGTAGGCGATGATCTCGTGCCCGTTGTCGAGTTGGACGCGGAAACGCCCGTCGGGCAGCACGTCGTTCACGACGCCTTCAAATTCGAGGACTTCTTCCTTTGCCATTGGCACTCCTGATGTTTGCGGACCGCCGCGCCGCTGCACACCAGTAAGCGGGCGGCCGGGCCGGCGATCATCGCAAGGCGCGATCACCAGCCCGCCGGTGCGTTACTCGACCCGGAGGTTCGTCGCCGCGGTGCGGCCCTGACGGTCCTGTTCCAGTTCGTAGTTCAAACGCTGTCCTTCATCTGGGTTCGGAATACCCGCCCGTTCAACGGCGCTGATGTGCACGAACACATCCTTGCCGCCCTCGTCGGGCTGAATAAAACCATAGCCCTTCTGCGTGTTGAAGAATTTTACGGTTCCGCTCGGCATATCAAGTTCTCCTTTGCCTGTTGAGTGGAATTGGGATGGGGATATCGCGCGCCCCGCCGGCCGTCTCTCATTGTCTCGGCCGTCGTTACGCTGCGTTTCGGGAAGGGGCGGGCCGCCGGTTGCGCCGGCGCGGGCGCCGCGCGGCAGCAGGCTTGTCCTGCGCTGCCGGTGCCGATGACGAAGGCGCTTCACCTGGGGTGGCCTCGCCGCCAATCACGTCCATCCGGCGGCGCGTCAGCTTTTCGATCGCCTTGAGATTGCCGCGATCGGCCGGGGTGCAAAGCGAGATCGCGGTACCGCTCAGCCCCGCACGGGCAGTCCGCCCGATTCGGTGCACGTAGCTCTCCGGCTCGCCAGGCAGATCGTAGTTGATGACGTGGGTCACATTGTCGATGTCGATCCCGCGCGCAGCCACGTCCGTGGCGACAAGAACCTGTGCCTTGCCATCGCTGAAGCGGGCCAGAGCGCGCTGCCGGGCAGACTGCGACTTGTCGCCGTGAATCGCCTCGGCTGTCGTGTCACCCTTGATCAGTTGCCGGGCAAGCCGATCAGCCCCGCGTTTGGTCCGGGTGAAGACGATGGTGCGTTCGCAGGCCGCATCGCTCAAAAGCCCCTTGAGGGCCCCGAGCTTCCCGCCCTGCTCCACGAACATCACGTTCTGGCGGACCCTGTCGACCGTTAGCGTCTTCGCGGCGATTTCCACCCGCACCGGCTCCGTAAGGATTTCGCGGGAGAGCTTGGCGATCTCATCCGGCATTGTCGCGGAGAAGAGCGCTGTCTGGCGCTCAGCCGGCATCATCGCAGCGATCTTACGCACGTCGCGAATGAAGCCCATGTCGAACATCCGGTCGGCCTCATCGAGCACGAGGATGCCGGTGTTCTGCAGGCGCACATGCCCTTGCTCGATGTGATCGAGCAGCCGCCCGGTTGTCGCGACCAGAACGTCAACGCCGTCGCGCAGCGCCTTGATCTGCGGACGCGCCGCGACGCCGCCGACGACGATGCCGTGGCGCAGCCGGAGCTTGCGGCCATAACTGCGCAGGCTTTCGGCGATCTGCTGAGCGAGTTCGCGCGTCGGCGCGAGGATCAGCGCCTTGGGCTGGCCGGGCAGCGGCGGGCGCTTGTCATGGCTGAGCCGCTCCAGAATCGGCAGCGTAAACGCGGCCGTCTTGCCGGTGCCGGTCTGCGCCAGCGCCAGGATGTCCTTACCGCGCATCAGCGGCGGAATGGCTTGTTGTTGGATGGGAGTGGGTTGGCTGTAGTCCAAGCCAGCCAACACGTCGGCGAGAGCCTTGGAAAGCCCAAGGTGCTCAAATGTCGTCAAGAGATCAGTACCTTCTTCCGATGCGACAGGCAGTGGCGAAACGTCATCGTGAACGCAAGCCCGACTGAGGCAAACGTCCTCACCGCGCGCAAATCGGAGAAGACAGAGATTAAAGATAACGCCGGGACCAGACTTCAGAAGCCGCTGCGCCGTCCATCGGCGATTGACGTGAATATGAGTGAGGGGCGCGCCAGTGTCAACGCGCGCCGCAGGTTTTTGCGCGTTTTCTCAGCGAACCAGCGTCGCCAGTGTCTCGAGCCGATCGGCTTCGGCGGCGGGCTTGTCCCAGCGAATCCGGTTGATCCGGGGAAAGCGCATGGCCAGGCCACATTTGTGGCGGGTCGAGGGGTGTAGGGAATCGAACGCGACCTCGAAGACCAGCGCCTTTGCCACCTCGCGCACCGGACCAAAGCGCGCCACCGTGTTGTTCCGCACCCACTTGTCCAGCTCCTTCAGCTCGTCGTCGGTGAAGCCGAAATAGGCCTTGCCGACGGGCAACAGCTCGTCGCCGTGCCAGACGCCGAAAGTGTAGTCGGAATAAAAGGATGAGCGCTTGCCATGGCCGCGCTGGGCGTACATCAGCACGGCATCGACCAGCAGCGGATCGCGCTTCCACTTGTACCACGCACCCTTTGGACGGCCGGGGATATAGGCTGTGTCGCGTCGCTTGAGCATCAGCCCTTCAACGGTGGCAAGGTCCGGCTCATCGCCGTCGCTGACGCGCGCGCGCAGATTCTGAAGCTCCTGAGGAGACGCAAAATCGAGCCGGTCTGACAGCGACATGCCCTGGGGCTGGTGCAAGGCGAACCACTCATGCAGTCGGGCGCGGCGCTCATCCAGAGTCAGAGGGCGCAAGTCTTCTCCATTGAGCTTGAGCACATCATAGAGGATCAGATGGCCCGGCAACTCGGCCATCAGCTTCTTTTCCGGGCGCTTGCGGTTCAGCCGTTTCTGCAGGTCGTTGAAGGTGCCGAGCGCGCCGTTGTTGCGTACCAATAGCTCGCCGTCGAACACGCCGGTAAAATCCATCCGCGCGACGACATCGGGGAACGCCGCGCTCATGTCATCGCCCGTGCGCGAGAACAGCGCGCGGCCCTCCGGCGTGCTCACCGCCTGCACGCGCACGCCGTCATATTTCCATTCGGCCTGAAAGGCGTCCGGCGTGATGGTGTCGAGTTCGCCGTCCTCGATCGGATGCGCCAGCATCACCGGATGGAACACGACCGCATCGCCGGTGCGCGGCTTCTCGGCCTGTCCTTCGAGCCAGGCGAACAGCTCCTCATAGGGCGGGGACAGCGCGTGCCAGACTTCCTCGACCTCACTGACATCGACGCCGCCATACTCCGCAAGGCAACGCTTCAGGAACCGCGCCGACATGCCGATGCGCAGGCCGCGCGTGCCGAGCTTGATGAGCGCCCAGCGCTCCTGCGCCGTGGCATTGTCCAGCAAGTCGACGAGATAGGCCGCGATCTCGCCCTTCGGCAGCGTCGAGAACTTCTCCACGACCTCGTGCAGCGGCGGCAGGCGGTTGAGCCGCTTGGCGTTTTTGCTCACCGGCCAGAGATGCGCGACCGTCTCTGACAGTTCGCCGACATAATCGTAGGACAGATCGAACAGCACCGGATCGACCCGCTCTTTCACGAGATCGCGCACGAGCGAACTCTTGAACAGGTCGAAGCGCAATTCGCCCGCGATCGCCGCGATTGCCCAGCCGCGGTCCGGGTCCGGCGTGCGCGCGAGATAGTCGTTGATGATCGCGGCCTTGTCATTGTTCCCGTAGGTGAAATAGAGCCGCTCAAGCAGCGCCGAAAAATCATGCATGGCTTTTTTCCGTTTCGCGCGTTTTGTCCGAAAACCGGTTCTGATCCCGGCTCTGAGGCCGGGACATGCTTTTCGGAACGCGCCTAGTCTGCCGCGTCCTCCTCGTAGCCAATCAGCGACAGCGCCCGCGCTTTCAGCCCCATGCGCTTGGCCTGATGAACAAGCGCATCTTCGCGGCCATGCGTGACCCAGATTTCGCGCGCGCCGACATCCTCGATCGTGCGGATCAGGTCGTCCCAGTCAGCGTGATCGGAGATAATAAGCGGCAACTCCACCCGGCGTTGCTTGGCCCGCGCGCGCACCTGCATCCAGCCCGAGGCCATCGCGGGCAGGACGTTCGGCAGCTTGCGCGACCAGCGATCGGTCAGCGATCCGGGCGGACATAGTACGATCTCGCCGGCCAGCTTCTCGCGTGGCACCTCCGACACGCGGACGAGATCGCCAAGCGCGATGCCATGCTCTTCATAAAGCGCGCACAGCTTCACCAGCGCGCCATGCAGGTAGATTGGCCGGTCATAGCCGGCATCCCGCAGCGCGCGAATCAGCCTCTGACACTTGCCCAGCGCATAGACGCCGACGGCATGGCACCGCTCCGGGAACAGCCGCAGCGAGCCGAGCAGCTTGTCGATCTCGCCTTCCACCGGCGGCGTGCGGAACACCGGCAGGCCGAAGGTCGCTTCGGTGACGAACACGTCGCACGGTACCGGCTCGAACGGCGCGCAGGTCGGGTCGTGCTCGCGCTTGTAGTCGCCGGAGACGACCAGCCGCGTATCGGCATGTTCCAGCAGGATTTGCGCGCTGCCCAGGATGTGCCCGGCCGGGTGAAAGCTGATCCTGACACCGCTCGTCCCCGTAACTTCGCCATACGGCATGGGGATCTGATGCTCGGCGAAATCCGCGCCCGCGCGGCTCGCCATGATTGCCAGCGTCTCCGGCGTTGCCATAACGCATTCATGCCCGGCGCGCGCGTGATCGGCGTGCCCGTGTGTTATCAGCGCATGTTTCACCGGGCGGATGGGGTCGATGTAGAACCCGCCGGGCCGGCAGAACAGCCCCTCGGGCCGGACCTCCATCCAAGTGCTTGGGTGTGATTGACCTTTTTGCAAAATCGCTTTCGGCTGTTTGAATGACCGGCACGCCAGACATACCAGATTACGTCGCGGACTGGTTCACCGCACGCGGCTGGCGGCTGCATGATCATCAGCGCGCGCTTGTCCGCGCGTTCCGCGAGCGCCGCTCAACCCTGCTGATCGCGCCGACGGGCGGCGGCAAGACGCTCGCCGGGCTGCTGCCCTCGCTGATCGACATTCACGAGAACGGCACCGGCCACCTCCACACCCTCTATATATCGCCGCTCAAGGCGCTCACCAATGACATCGCCCGGAATCTGACCGCGCCCATCGAAGGGATGGGCCTGAACGTGCGCACCGAAAGCCGCACCGGCGACACGCCGGGCGCGAAGCGCCAGCGCCAGCGCCGCACGCCGCCGGACATCCTGATGACCACGCCGGAATCGCTGATGCTAATGTTGTCCTACACGGATGCGCCGCGGATATTCGGCGGGCTGCGCGCGGTCGTCGTCGACGAGACCCACAGCTTCGCGGCGACCAAACGCGGCGACTTCACCGCGCTCGCGCTGGCCCGGCTGCGCCAACTTGCGCCCGATCATGTCCGCTTCGGCCTGTCGGCCACTGTTGCCAACCCGAACGGGCTGGCCGAATGGCTCGGCAGCAGCGGCGCGCCCGCAACCGTCCACATCGCCGAAGCCGCGCCGCGCCCGCAGATCGAGATGCTGCGCACCGAAACGCCCCTGCCCTATGGTGGCTTCATGGCGCGCTACGCGATCCCGGAGATATATGAGGCGGTGCGCGCGGCGGGCACGTCGATCCTGTTCGTCAACACGCGCGCGCAGGCCGAACTGATGCTGCAATGGCTCTGGCAGGCGAACGAGGACGCTCTGCCGATCACCGTCTATCACGGCAGCCTCGACAAGGAACAGCGGCGCAAGACCGAGGAGATGATGGCCAGCGGCAAGCTGCGCGCGGTTGTCGCCACCTCGGCGCTGGAGCTCGGCATCGACTGGGGCGATGTCGATCTCGTCGTGCAGGTCGGCGCGCCGAAGGGCGTCAGCCGGCTGTTGCAGCGGATCGGCCGCGCCAATCACCGGCTGGATGAGCCGAGCCGCGCGCTGCTGGTGCCAACCAACCGTTTCGAGACGCTGGAATGCCTCGCCGCCATCGAGGCAATTGAAAACGGCGTGCTCGACGGCGTGCAGGACTGGACCGCGACGCGCGACACGGTCATCCAGTATATCGTCAACTGCGCCTGCGCCGCGCCGGTTTGCCCCGACGCGCTTTATGCCGAGGTGACGAGCGCCGCACCCTATGCCGAGATGCCGCGCGCGGAGTTTGACGCGCTGTTCCGCTTTGCCGTCGATGGCGGCACCGTACTGGGCAACTATCCCCGCTATCGCCGCCTGCAGATGGGCACCGACGGCCTGTACCGCCTCACGCATCAGCGCGTCGCGCGCCGTCACCGCCAGAATATCGGCACCATTGTCGAGGCCAGCCGGCTGCGCGTGAAAAAGATGTTCGGCCCGCGCGGGGGTCGCGTGCTTGGCGAGGTGGAGGAATATTTCGCGCAAGGGCTGACGCCGGGCGACACCTTCCTGTTCGCGGGCGAGGTGCTGAGCTTCGAGCGCGTGCGCGACATGACGCTTGAGGCGCGGGCCGCAAAGGGCGGCGAGCCGAAGGTTCCGGCCTATGTCGGCGGGCAGATGCCGCTATCGACCTATCTTGCGGAGCGCGTGCGCGAACTGTTCGCCCGGCCTGACGCATGGGCCGCGCTGCCCGAGAGCGTGCGCGACTGGCTGGCGCTTCAGAAACAGGTCTCCCGCCTGCCCGACGAGGACAGCATGCTGATCGAACATTTCGGGCGCGGCCGGCTGCGCTACACCGTCTTCTACACCTTCGAGGGGCGCAAGGCGAACCAGACGCTCGGGATGCTCATCACCCGGCGCATGGAGCGTATGGGCCTCAAGCCGGTCAGCTTCGTGATCAGCGATTACGGGCTCACCGTGACGAATCTGTCCACAGTGACGGACGCGCATATCGACTCCCTCCTCGCGCCGGATATTCTCGGCGACGAGCTTGAGGAATGGATCGCGGAATCGCCGATGCTCAAGCGCGCCTTCCGGCAGGTGGCGACTGTTGCCGGGCTGACCGAGCAGAACTACGCGGGCGAGCGCAAGACCATGAAGCAGGTGACGTTCAGCACCGACCTGATCTACGACACGCTGCGTCGGCACGAGCCGGATCATGTGCTGCTGAGCGTGACGCGCCGGGAGGCGGAGCGCGAACTGCTCGATCTCAAGCGGCTGTCGCGGATGCTGGGCCGGTTCCACCCGAACTGGCGCTTCGTGGCCTTGCGCCGCGCCTCGCCGCTGGCGATCCCGATGCTGATGCAGGTCCGCGCGGAACAGGTGCGCGGCAGCGGTATCGAGGCGCTGCTCGCCCAGAGCGCGCTGCAGGACGAAGCGGAGCGGATGATGGAGGATGCGCGTGCCGCGGCCGGCTGAAGCGGTCAGCGACCGCACGCGGAGCCAGATCGCCTTCGCCGGCGTCCCGCTCGTGCTCGATGCGCGCGGCGGGGCCTATCTGCCCGAAGCGGACACGCTGATCGTCTCCGACCTTCATCTGGAAAAAGGGTCGTATTATGCCGCGCGTGGGGTGCCGGTCCCGGTCTGCGATACGCGCGAGACGCTGCGCCGGCTGGCGGAAATTGTCGCGGCCTATTCCCCCGCCCGCGTCGTGTGCCTTGGCGACAGCTTCCATGATCGCTCAGCCCGCGGGCGGCTTTCTTCCGCGGATCAGGCCGGTCTCGCAGACATCGCGAAGGACATCTCGGATTGGGTTTGGGTCAACGGCAATCACGATCCGGAGCCGCCGGATGGCCTGACGGGGCGTGGCGCGGCACGGCTCGACCTGGCGGGGCTGACCCTTGCGCACCAGCCGGTTGAGGCACCGGGCGCGCAGATCATCGGCCATTATCATCCCAAGCTGAAATTGCGCCTCAAGGGCCACAAGATCACCGGCCCCTGCTTCGTCGCCGGGGCGAAACGGCTCGTCATGCCGGCCTTCGGGGCGTTCACGGGCGGGCTTCGCGTCACGCGCGATGCGCCCTGGCCCGACCTGCTCGGGACAGACTGGCGGCAATACCTGATCTTCAACGATCAGCTCTGGCCGGTCTCGCTCTGATCCTCCGCGAGGCGAACCGGGTCGCCAAGCTGAATATGCCCCGGCCTGATGACCTCCGCACCGATCCCGCCGTGATGGCGCACCGCTGAATACCCGCCCGGCCCTAGGTTCTGCTCCATCCGGCTGCACGGGGCGCAAATCCCGGTGCCACGCAGCACTACCTGTCCGATCTGGAACGTTCGCCGCCGCAAGCCCAACAGGTTGATGCCTGCGATCGCGATATTCCGGCGCAAAAGCTCCGGCGGTGGCGCCTCGCGCCCCAGAAACGCCCCAATCACCGGCAGGTGCTCCCACTGAATGAGCGTGACCGCCCGCGGGCCACCTCGCGTCCAGTGATCACCCACCAGCCCATCCTGCGTAACTTCAACTGTCTCGACCGCCTCGATCTTGGCCTTGCGCGCCGGGCGCAGCCCAATCCAGGCCACCCGGCCAGAACGAGCATTTCGGTCCATCATCGCGCGTAGAGGCGTCCCCGGTTTTGTCATTCCGATCTTTCTCTCGGGTCAAAACTGATATTTGGAGGATAGTAACAGCCGGCTATCTATGGTCTGGCTGTTCGGGCACGGACAACATACAGCCCTGATGGCAAGGGGGGAACATGACTGACTGGGCCGAGCCCATCATCCAAGGCGCATTCATCTTTCTCGTCAGCTACGCCATGATTACGGACCTGCGCGATCTGCGCGTGCCAAACTGGGTGCCGCTGGCGATCGCGGGCCTCTTCCTGCTTTACAGCCTGGATCAGGGTGGCGGCGATCTGCCGGTGCACATGCTCACCGGTGTTGGCATGCTCGTCGTCGCTTTTGCGCTGTTCGTGGCGGGTGTGTTCGGCGGCGGCGACGCGAAGTTTATCGCCGCGCTGGCGCTGTGGATGGGGCCGGCCGATCTCGGGCCGTTCGTGCTGATCACGACCTTGCTCGGCGGGGCGATGGCCGTTGCGCTGGTGGGGTTGAAGAAGCTGCTGGTCTTCAATCCGGCGCTGGAGAACCACGCGGCCATCGCTAGGCCGCTCGCCTGGGCGCGCACCGGCAAGATGCCTTACGCGGTGCCCATCGGCCTGGCCGCGCTGATGCTCGGGCCGGCCCTGTTTTAAACCGCCGACCTAGCGATTGAGCGCCCTCTTGCGCGCCTCGAATTCCTCTTCGTCGATTTCGCCGCGCGCAAAACGCTCCCGCAGAACCTCCAGAGACCGGTCGCCGCTTCCGGTTGCCTCGCGGCCCGAGCCACCACTGACAAACCGCCACAGGGCAACGATCGCAAGGACGCCCAGTACAAGGATGATGATCGTGAAGATCGGCCCCATCCACCATCCGCCCGAGCCCATTCAGGGCATGTCATGATGCCAGCCGCCGCCGGGCGTCTGCGAGAGCAGGATGAACGTCGCATCCATCAGGCCGGGAAGGAAAGAGCCACTCACGTCAATGTCCTTTCGTCAGTTGGTGCCATTCCATTAGCGCCTCCAGCAACTGGAAGGTCAAGATGGTCGCGCCAAACGCAAAAAGCCCCGCGCTGGCGGGGCTTTGGGAATGTCGCCGACTGCTCAGACCTGCTTGTCGATCCAGTCCTTGAGCGTCGTCTTCGGGTGCGCGCCCACTTGCTGGGATGCGACCTGGCCATCCTTGAACATGATCAGAGTGGGAATGCCGCGAATGCCGTAATCCATCGGTGTCTTCGGGTTCTCGTCGACATTCATCTTCACGACCTTGATCTTCCCGCCGTACTCCTCGGCCAGCTCTTCCAGCACGGGCGCAATCGTCTTGCACGGGCCGCACCACTCTGCCCAGAAGTCGACAATCACCGGCGTGGATGACTGAAGCACTTCCTGCTCGAATGTGTCGTCGGAAACCTTTGCCGTCGCCATTTCTTTCCTTCCTGCCTGTGCCGCGGTGCGGCGGTTTGTGTCATCTCGGCCTTTGAGCTAAGGCGGGGTGCTGGAAGCGTCAAGAGTCGCCATCGGGGCCCGCCGCGTCCAGAGGAATTTCCATCAGCGCAGGCATGCTTGTCCACAGAATGAACGCGCGCAGCCGCTTGTCCGGGAATACGCATGCCAACGCGCGGCAGTAGGCGTCGAGCTGGGCAATGTAGCCGGGCGGCGCGCTCTCCGCGGAAGCGGGCACGCTCGCGTCGGTTTTATAATCAATCACAAGAACGTCATCACCGTGCACGACCAGCCGGTCAATGCGCCCGGAGAGGCGCGCGTCGTCGGCGTGCGTGCCCGCCTGCGCCGCGATCGGCACTTCCGCACGCGAGCCGGGGCCGAACAGGTGCGCGAACTCCGGCGCGGCGAGAATGCCGAGCGCCGTCTCCGCAGCGTCGCTGCGCGTGGCATCGTCCACCTCGGTATCGTCGCCGCCAGCCCGCTGCGCTACGAGACGTTCTGCTTCCGCCTCGCGGTGTTCGGGTGCGACCTCCGGCAGGCGCTCCAGCAGCAGGTGGATTAGCTCCCCTCGTCGGCGCGCGGCCTCCGCAGAGCAATGAGAGTGCCGTGTTTGGGAAGCGTCTTCCTTGGCCGAGGGCTGTACGGCCTCCGCCAAAGCCTCGGCTCTTGCCGGCGCGGAGAGCCAGGCGGGCGGTTCGGCAGTCGTGACCGCCAGGGGCTCCGCCGTTTCCGGCCTTGGCAGAGAATCGCCAGCCCTCTTCAGGCGAAGTACCGCCTCGCCTTTCTCCCCGGACACGCTCTCGGCCACGCCTTCCAGCGCGCTGTATACGACGTCGTACCAGCACCCCGCGTCGCGTCCCGGTTTCTTGCGGCTCTCGAACCCGGTCACGTAGAGCCGGTCGCGCGCCCGTGTCATCGCCACGTAGAGAAGCCGGTAGCTCTCCGCTTCATCGGCGGCCCTCTGGTCCGTGCGCACCCGCTCGACGGCGGGAAGCCGCTTCCCCTCGCCCACGGCCCAGACGAGACAATCGCCGAATTCCCCCGGCGCATCGCGCGGCACGCGCAGCACCGGCCCGCCGCCGCGCGTGCTCATCGTGCAGGTGTCCGGCAGAAACACGATGGGCGCCTCCAGCCCCTTCGCGCCATGCACGGTCATGACCCGCACCTGGTCCGCGCCCTGCTCCATGTCGCGGCGCACTTCGCTGCCAGATTCGCGCAGCCACGCCAGAAAGCCCTGCAGCGTCGCCGGCCCGGTTTCCTCGTAGGCCAGCGCCAGGTTGAGAAACTCGTCGATCGCGTCCGCCGCCTCCGGCCCCAGCCGGGCGATCAGCCGCGTGCGCGCGCCGTCGCGGTCCAGCACCGCCGCATAGAACTCGAACGGCCGCAGAGTCAGCGCATCGTCACGCCAGCGCGCAAGCTGCGTCTCCGCTTCGGCGAGGCGCGGGACATTGCCCGCCGCGTCTTCCAGCGCCTCCCACAGGCTGCCCTCGCGCTCATGCGCCAGCGCGAACAGGTCGTCCTCCGAGAGGCCGATCAGCGGGCTTTTCAGCACGGCCGCGAGCGGGAGATCATCGCCGGGCAGCAACAGCGCATCGCCCAGCGCCATCAGGTCCATGACCGCGAGTTGCTCGGTCAGCCGCATTCGGTCCGCACCGGCCACTGGAATGCCCCGGCTTTTCAGCGCGTTGATCATCGGCGCGGCGAATGGCTGGCGCTTCCGCACGAGGATCAGGATGTCGCCCGCGCGGATGGGCCGGCCCGCCGACGGCAGGATCTCCCCAGTGTCGAGCCACGCCTTGATCCGGTCCGCGATCCGCGCGGCCAGCCGGTCCACGGCCTCCGCCCCCGCCATCGGCTCGTCCAGCGGCGCGAATGCGTGGGTTTCCACCCGCTCCGGCGGCTTCACGGTTGGCCAGACCTCGACCAGACCGGCATCCGCGTCGCGATGCACCTCATGCGCGACCTCCGCGCTCGCGCCGATCCGCGCGCCCAGCCCGTTCGCGCCGCCGAACACCAGATCGACCGCCCGCAGCACCGGTGCGACCGTGCGGAAAGAGCGGGTCAGCGGCACGTCATGCCAGACGTGGCGCGCGCCTTCGGCCTGGCGGCGGAACGCGTCTCCCAGCGCGGCGAAATGCTCCGGCGCGGCGCCCTGGAACCCGTAGATCGACTGCTTTTCGTCGCCCACCGCGAAGAGCGAGCGGCCAGCCTCGCGCGCGCCCTCCCCGGCGAAAAACTCCTCCGACAGCAGTTCGGCCACGCGCCACTGCGCCCGCGAATTGTCCTGCGCCTCGTCGATCAGCAGATGGTCGATCCCGCCGTCGAGCCGGTAGAGCACCCAGGCCGAGCCGTGCTGAAGCAGGGACACCGTGCGGTCGATCAGGTCATCGTAATCGAGCGCGCCGTCGGCCTGCTTGCCAGCCTCATAGCGCTGGATTACGGCGTCCGCGAGGGTGAACAACGCGGCGCTGGCCCGCGCGGTCTCCAGCGCGATTCGAGTCTGATCCAGGTCGGCGAAGCGGTCGCGCGCGGCGCGCAGCACCTCGGCCGCATCGGGCGCGGCTGCAATGACGGCGTTGCTCGGGAAGCCCTTGTCGGCGCGCGGCAGGCCGTCGCTTTTCTTCAGGAAAGCGGCGCGAAACGCGCCAATGCGGGCATCGCGGCGCGCGGCATTCGCGGCCTCGGCCAGTTGATCAGCCAACTTCGCATCGTTTTTGCCGCCCTGCGCCAGCGCGGCACGGATACGCGCGATCTCGTCATTGCTCAGGACCTCCGCCTGCGCCTGCGCGACCGCCTGCAGGTCGGAATCCCCAGGCACGCCGAGCGCCTCACCGATCAGCGCCGCCAGCACCCGGCCCTCCGCCTCCGCAGCGCGCATCATCTGCCGCAGCGCCACACGCTCGCGCAGCACCGCGCCCAGCAGCGCCTCGACATCATCCTCGCGCGCCAGCCCGGCGACCGTCTCCAGCGCACGCTCAAGCGGGCCGTCCGCCGCGACCGCCGCCGCCTCCAGCGCCGCTGTCATCGCCGCGCGCATCCGCCCACGCGAATCTTCTTCCGCCAGCACAGTGAATCCGGGCGCGACACCGGCCTCCAGCGGGAACTGCCGCAGGATGCGCTCGCAGAAGGCGTGGATGGTCTGGATGCGCAGGCCGCCCGGGGTGTCGAGGACATGCGCGAACAGCCGCCGCGCGCGCGCCGTCTCCTCCGCCGAGGGAGCGCGCCCCAGCACCTCCCGTAGCCGTGCGTGGAGAGCATCCGGCGCGGCAACCGCCCATTTGCCCAGCGCGCGCGTCAACCGGTTGGCCATTTCCGACGCGGCGGCCTTCGTGAAGGTCAGGCAGACGATGCCTTCCGGCGCGGCACCGGCCAGCAACAGGCGCAGCACCCGCTGCACCAGCACATGCGTCTTGCCCGTACCGGCATTCGCGCGGACCCAGGCGCTCGCGGCCGGATCGGCGGCGCGGGCCTGCATGGCTTCGGTGCGGCGCAAGCTGTCGCTCATTCGCCCTCCCCGCCGCGCCATTCGGCCACGCGCGCAAGATGCGCATAAGGGTCGTAGCCCCACAGTGCCTTGAAGGCCGGGCGCTGCATCGCTGTGTACGGTGTCGCCGGATCATCGAAGCGGGCGATCAGCGCCGCCAGCTTGTCCCGCGCCCCCTCGGCCAGCGCCTGCGGGTCGTTAAGCGCCTTCTCGTCGCCCGCCTCGCGCCCGCCTGACGCGGAGATGTAGCCCAGCCCGGCGAGCGCAGGCGGCGCGTTCACCGGCAACTCGAACCCGCCCACGAGCGCGATCAGCCCTTCCAGCGGCAACTGCGGCGATTGTAGCCGCTCGGCGGCGCGACGGCGCGCCTCCACGCTGCCGGTCTTGTAGTCGTAGACCGCGACCGCGCCATCCTCACGCAGGTCGATCCGGTCGGCGCGCGCCGTCAGTTCGAACCCGCCGCCCGGCGCAGCCAGCGTCAGTCGTCCCGGTACCTCGCTCAGGCTCCGGCGCAGGCCCGCGCGCCGCGCGGGTTCCGTGTCCGCGAACCAGTGCGCGAAGCGGGCAAAGCGCGGCTGCCAGAACGCGCGGACATGCGCGAACGCGCCCCATTCGGCCATCAGCGCATCGGCCATCGCCATCAGCTCGCCCGCAATGTCGTCGGGCAGCTCGGCCGGGAAGCGCTCGGCGAACCGGCCCAGTGCGGCATGGATGATCTGCCCGCGATGCCGGTCGTCCGGCCCCTCGGCGAGGCCGGGCATCGGCTCCAGCGCGAGGATGTGCTTCGCGTAGACCGCGTAAGGGTTGGCAATCCACCGCTCGACATCCGAAACGCTCATCTGGCGTGGCCGCGCTTTGAGCGGTGGGCGCGGCGCGGGCGGTCCGGGCGGTGTCTCGGGCGCGGCGGCGAACCGCGCGGCCACCCAGTCCAGCCACGGCTGCGCAGGCGTGAGCTTGTCGCCCAGCCCCAGCGCATCGGCCAGCAGGCGCAGGCGCGAGACCCAACGGCTTGGCACGGTCGGCGTGCCATCGGCCTTGAGCGCGCGGGTGAGCATGACCTCCGGCGCGGCCAGCCCCTGCGCGAAGTCATGCGCGGAAAGCCCGGTCTGTCGCTCCGGCTCGGGCAGCCCAAGCGCCACGCGCATCTGGCGATTCAGCCAAGGACCCGCCTGCGCGGCCCGGGGCCAAATGCCCTCATTCAGCCCGCCGAGGATCAGCCGGTCGGCATGCTGAAGCCGAGCTTCGAGCGGCCCCCAGATGCGAAGGCGCGGATGCGCGCCTGTTTCCGTCTGGACAGCCTTGCGCCGCGCGAGACCCGCGAAGAACGAAGGATAATCCGCTGGCGCGATCTCCGGTGCGATGCCGCCCGACGCGCCGCGCGCCAAACTGTCGAGCAGGTCCGCCATCGTCTCGCCCGCCGCGTCGGCCCAGAGCGCGGGCGCGTCCGCCCCAGCCGCCAGCGATTCGGCCACCGCGCGTTGGGCCTGCGCGTAATCCCCCGGGGCCGCCGGCCCGGTGAGCGCGGTGAGCGGCGCAAAGGCCGCCTCCAGCCGGTTTACCAATTCCACCGCGCCCTCCGCTTCGTCCGCACGCTCAAGCGCCGGGTGCAGACCATCCAGCCCCCCCGCGAACCAGGGCTGTCGCAGCGCGTTCACCTCAAGCTCCGCCACGCGCCCCCGCACCTCTTCCGCTGACCAGCCCAAGCGCAGACACGGATGCTTGAGCAGCGCCAGCAACGTGACCGCGTCCGGCTCCACAGCGACGCGTGCGATCAACTCCATGAAGCGCCCGGTCGAGGTCGCACTGAGTGGCTCGCCCGCGCTGTCCGCGACATCGAGCCCCCAGGTTTGCAGAGCGGTGCGCACCCGGCGGGCGAGCGTGCGGTCGGGTGTCACCAATGCGGCGGTCTTGTCCGGCGTTTCGACCGTCTCGCGCATCATCAGCGCGATCGCCTCAGCCTCGTGGCGCTGGTCGGGTGCTTCCAGCAGGCTGATCCCCTCCAGTGCATCGGCCATCGCGGCGTGATCCGCGCCCGCCAGGAAGTCCGGCCATTTCTCCGCCGTTTCCGCCGGGCGCATGACCTCGGAGACCAGCACGCGGCGCGGCGGCCCCGCATCCCCCGTCAATTCCGCGACGTCCTCGCGCCCAATTCCTAGTTCGTTAAGTAGCCGTTTTAGCCCGGCCTGTGGATGCTCCGGGCACTGATCGAGCGCCGTCCAGCTTTCCGTATCCAGCGCCTGATCCAGCCCCGGCAGCACAATCGCCCCGGCGGGCAGGTCCATCACCGTTTTCATCAGCGCGGCGGTGGCAGGCACGCTGCCGGTGGAGCCGGCGACGATCACCGGCTTATCCGCGTTCTCTGCCAGACGCTTGGCCTCGCGCGCGAGCAGCAGGTTGCGCCGTGCTACCGGATCCAGAAGCCCGCGTTCGCGCAGATGCGCCGGCCACTGCCGCGTGACGATGCTCAGGAAGCGCGACGTGCGCTGCCAGTGTTCGGCCATCTCTTCGGGCACGAGATCGTCGATGCGGGCAAGGTCGACGCCCTCCACTTGCGCCGTATCGAGCAAAGCCATCAGCTCAAGCGCCAGCTCCCCCGCCGCGGCGGCAGACATCGCCCCAAAACCGCTCTCATCGGCCGAGGGCTCAATGGCCCGCGACCACCGCTGCACCAGCGCGGCGAGCGTAAGCCAGCGCTCCATGTCCGGCACGGCCGGCGGGATATCCGCTGGCGCGTCACCGTCCTCGGCAGGCGCGAACTCGTCGACCGCACCCAGGGGGCGGATTTGCGGCAGCAGCAGCGCGCCTCCCGGCGCTTCGGCCAACAGCGCATCGCGCAGCGCGGAACAGGCCCGGCGCGTCGGCAAGTAGATCGTCGTGTCGGCAAGTTCCAGCGGGGCAGGAGGCCGACCGCCCAGGCGCGGCAGGTCGCCGTTCAGGATCGCGCGGGCAAGATCGGCCAGAAACGGCCGCTCGGGCGGGATCGTGAACAGCGCGGGATGCTTATCGTCCATGGCCCTCAGGCAGCTTTGTCCCGCAGGCGCTGCTCGGCCGCCTCGAGCGCCTCGGGCGTACCGATATGCATCCATTCGCCCTTGAGCGTCGCGCCGAACAGCCGGCCGCGCGCAGCCGCACGGTCCCAGAGCGGGTTGAGCGAGAACGCGCCGTCGGGGCTGTGGTCGAACAGGCGCGGATGCGCGATCGACGCTCCAGCGAAGACGTATGGCGCCACTTCATCAGGGGAGCGGCGTATCAGCCGTCCATCATCATCTAACCAAAAATCGCCCGCGCCCGCGTAGCCCAAGCTTCCCCGCGCATCGGCCAGCAGCAGCAGCGCATCCATGCGCGCCGGTTCCCACAGGCTGGCCAGTCGCGAGAGATTGCGCTCGCCCTCCTCGATCCAGACAGAGTCGGAATTCTGGATGAAAAACCCCTCCGGCCCGAGCCGGTCCAGCGCCTTCTTCACGCCGCCGCCCGTGTCGAGGAGCATGTCGCGTTCATCCGAGATAGCGATTTGGGGAGGCCCCGCGCGCTCGCCCAAATGCGCCTCGATCACATCGGCGAGATAGTGCACGTTCGTGACCACCTGCCGCACCCCCGCCTCGGCCAGCCGGTCAAGCACATGGTCGATGAGCGGCCGTCCGGCCAGCCGCACCATCGGCTTCGGGATCGTCTCGGTCAGCGGGCGCATTCGCTTGCCGTAACCCGCCGCCAGTACCATCGCCGTGTCGATCATCACCGCCCCCATCAACGCCCCGCCCCGGCCCGCGCAATCGCCTGCGCGTCAACGCGCCCCGGCATATGCCGGGCATACCACGCGCGCAACGGCGCAAGCGCCGGATGCTGCAGGTCGCGCTCCAGATAGGCGCGCACGCGCGGCAGATGCGCCAGATAGGCCGTCTTGCCGTCGCGCAATGCCAGCCGCGCGAAGATGCCGAGAATCTTGGTGTTGCGCTGTGCCCCGAGCAGCGCATAGGCCCGCGCGAACCCATCCGCGTCGAAGACGCCGTCCTGTTCCGCCTGCCTGCAGTAGTGATTGAAAAGCTGCGACTCGACATCCGGCGGGACGGTCAGCCGCGCGTCCTGCAACAGCGAGACAAGGTCATAGGCCGGATGGCCGATCACCGCGTCCTGGAAATCGATGACGCCGAGCGGCCCGCGCGGGTCGCCCGGCATAAGCGCGATGAGGTTGGGCGAATGGTAATCGCGCAGAACGAGCCCGGTCTCCCGCGTGGCGAGCCAGTCGAATTGCGCTTCCCAGAGCGCCGCGAACTCGCCGCGGGCGGCCTGATCGACATCCGTGCCGGTCATGGCCGGCAGGAACCAGTCAAGCAGGAGCGCGGCCTCGGCGTGCAGCGCTCGCTTGTCGTAATCCGGCAGGCGGTGGGTCCAGCCATCCGAAATGGGCAACTCGCGCGGCACGGGTGTTCGGCGCAAACGAAGCAACAGATCGACAGCCGGGCGATACAGCGTGCCAATCTCGCCGCTACGCTCCACCAGTTTGCCCAGAATGTAGTCGCCGAAGTCCTCGATCAGCAGGAAGCCGCGCTCGGTGTCCTGCGCATAGATTTCCGGCACCGGCACGCCCGCCTCGCGCAGCGCGCCCGATACCGCGATGAAGGGGCCAACATCCTCGGCGAGATGCGCGATCCGGCTGTACGGCAGACCGTTCGCCAGTGGCGGGCCGTCGGGCTGCGGCTCCCAGTCCATCAGGAGCGCAGCCTTCTCGCCAAGCTGCAGCCGAACATAGGAGCGCACCGAGGCGTCTCCGGCGAGAAAGCGCGAAGACGCCGCGCTCCATCCCGCGTTCTTCTGGAAATCGGTGGCTGCGCGGAACCGCTCCAGCCGCGGTGCCCACCCGCCGAAGCCCGTTACGGTCACGTCGCGCTGGTCCGCCTCTGCGCTCTCGCTGAGCGCAACGTCGAGGCGGTTCGGAGGCAGTGCGTCGCCCAACCGCTGGGGCCATTCGACAAGGAGGAGGCCGTCCTCGCGCGCCTCATCGAAGCCGAGTTCGGGCAACTCCTCCGGCCCCTCCAGGCGGTAGAGATCGAAGTGATGGATTTCGACGCGCGGTGTCTCATAGCTCTGCACCAGCGAAAAGGTCGGGCTCGTCACCTCGACATCCTCGCCCGCAATGGCGGCAATGAGGAACCGCGCGAAGGTCGTTTTGCCTGCGCCGAGATCGCCGGACAGGGTAACGACATCGCCCTTGCGGAGGTAGGGCGCAAGCACCCGCGCCAGGCCGTCCAGCATGGCCAGCGTGAGGCCCGGCAAGCGGATTTGCGCTGTCCTGTCCGGGGTTTCCGGCTGCACGTATGAACCCGCCTTCCCTGTCGTCATGTTTCGGGACGATGAATCGCGACTGCGCCGAGACTTTGACCGCTCCGGCGCACTTCACGGTTTTCCGCGTCAATGAACCTGTTGAAGCCGGGCTTCTGCTTCCACCTCGTCCGGATGCTTCGCCTGCCCGTCCTCCGGCAGCAGGACCGTCACTGTCGTGCCCGCACCTTCCGCCGAGCGCAGGTCGATCTGCCCGTTATGCAGCTCCACCAGGCTCTTTACCAGCGACAGGCCCAGCCCGGCCCCGCGATGCTGCGAACCTTGCGGGCGCGTCTCGAAGCGCTGGAAGACGCTGTCCTGATAATCCTCCGGGATGCCGCAGCCGGTATCCTGCACCGAAAAGGCGATCATGTCGCCCTGCCGGTAAGCATTCAGGCTGATCGTGCGACCCGCCTCGGAGAAGCCGATCGCGTTCGACAGAAGGTTGTAGAGGATCTGCGTGACGCGCTTGTCGTCGGCAACAAGCGTATCGACGTCCGGCGCGATCTCGATGTCGAGGTCGATATTCTCCGCCGAAAGCCGCTCACGCACTCCCAGTTCCGCCGAGCGGATGACCTCGCGCACATCCGCCTCCCGCTTTTTGAGTTCCAGCGCGCCGGCGTCGATGGTAGCCAGGTCGAGGATATCGTTGATGATCGCAAGCAGCGCCTGGCTGGACGAGCGGATATCGCTCAGATATTCGCGCTGGCGCGCGTTCAGTTCACCGACACGCGGCTGATCAAGCAACTCGCTGAAGCCGATGATGTTGGTGAGCGGCGTCCGCAACTCATAGGAGACATGCGAGATAAAGGTGTTCTTGAGCCGGTCGGATGCCTCCAGCGCCTCATTGCGCTCGATCAGCGCGCGTTCGACCCGCTTGCTGTCGGTGATGTCGACATAGGTCATCATCGTTGCACCGTCGGGAAGCGGCACGCCCGCATAGGCCAACACCCTGCCGTCGCCGAGCGTCATCTGCCCATCAAAGGCCGCGCGCTCGTCCTGAACGTCAACGACCGCACCGCGCGTATGCTCCCAGGGGGCCGGATCCTCGACCTGTTCGGCGCAGACTGAAATCACCTCGTCGACATGAGGCGAACCGCCCAGGAACGTCTCGTCGAGCCCCCAGATTTCGCTGAAAGCCGGATTGAACAGCCGCAGGCGCCCGTCGGACCCGAACACCGCAACCCCCTCGCGCAGGTGATCCAGCGTCTCCCGTTGAACGCGGATGAGCGCGTTGTAGCGGCTTTCGAGCGCCAGTTTTTCGGTCACGTCGTCATAGAGGAACGTCACGCCGCCGTCCGGCCGCTGGTCCGCCGCGACATGGATCGCCCGGCCGTCCGGCAGATGCCACCAATCCTCCTGCAGCGCATCCGCACCTGCGCTGTCGAAGGCCGCCATCTGCCGCGCCCGCCAGTCGCGGTAGTCGACCTGCTCGGGGAGCAGGCGGTCGGCGCGCAGGCGGTCCAGCACCTCACCATAGGTGGGGCGCTGCTCGAGCCAGTTCGCCGGTAGCTGCCAGAGAGAGGCAAACGCTTCGTTGTAGAAGTTCAGACGCCGATCCGTACCAAAGATCGCCACGCCTGTCGCCACGCGGTTCAGCGTTCGGGCGTGGGCGGCCATCTGCCGGTCGAGTTCGCCGCGCGCGCTTTCCAGCGGCGCCACGTCGATCGCCACGCCGCCGCTGGCCTCCCCGACCGGCAGCGCAACGGTGTCATAGCTGCGCCGCTCGCCGCCAACGATGGTCTGCAGCCGCTCGCGGAACGTCTTGCCTGCGTCGAGCGCCTTATCGATCCGCTGGCGCTGTCGCGATTCCAGAAGTTCCACCTGCCCCTCGATGACCTCTTGCGCGCTGGCCTCGTCCACGGCCGACACATAGGCCTGGTTGACCCAGATCAGCCGGTCCTCGGTATCGCGCAGCCACGCCGGGATGGGCAGGGCCTGCAGCAACGACCGGAACGCGGACAGATCGTTCTCTGCGTCCTTCAGGCGACTGGCAAGCCGCGCCCGCTCTTCGCCGTGATCGGACGGCGCCCGCAGGCGCAGCACGAGATACGGGCCCGAGGGGCGTCCGTCGGCCTCGATGTTCGCCCCTTCGGCCGTGGTCAGCACCTGGTTGAAGGCTTCGCCGCTTTCCTTGAGCCTTTCAAATCTCTGTTCAAGCGCCAGCGCACTCTCGCGCTCGAGCCAGGCAGCGAACCGGCTGAGCCGGCGCATTTCCAGCGGCACGCCCAGTTCCGGCTCGAGTGCATATGTGATCAATCGCGGCTGATCGGTATCATGCGACCAAAGCAGTATCGCCTGGCGCTCGCTGTTCAGCAGTGCATGCGCTGCGCTCAGTTCCGCGCTGAGGCGCGAGACCTCCGCCTCGTTCTCGTCCTGCGCCCGCCAGCACTGGCGCAAGGCGACGGCGAGCCCGATGACAGCCACCAGCAGTCCCGCGCCAGTCGCCGCGACCGTGGCCGCCATCCATGGGCCGGTCGCTGTTACCGAGACGCCGAACAGCTCAGCCGCCGCGGCCGGCGACGGCGCGATGAGCATGGCAGCCAGCAGCGCAGCCGCGCTCCTCAAGGGTTTGCCCCGCCAAACGAATGATGTATTGAGAAATTGCATGTCGCGTCGCTGCTCGCCGTGATCGAGGGGCCGGCCGCTTTCAGAAGTCACAAGATGCTTGTCGTCCCGGCCAGCCATGCATCGAATCACGGGCAGTGTAGCGCCTGTATGAGCCACTGCCCAACGTCCGGTTGTATCTTCCACGACTGGCGCATGTTTTCAATGCCTCTGTTGGAAAGATTGCCGCGCGTGTGCATCGCCAAATCCCATGACAATGCTGCGCGCATTGGCTATAGCTGCCGACATTCGGCCACTGCAGCGGGCCGAGCCAAGAACAACAGCATCAGCGTGTCGGCACAGAAAGTCCGGGGGATAAGAACGTGAGTAAGAGTCGCCAAGCCGTCATTCAGGAAGATACCGTCATCAAGGGCGAAATTTCCAACTGCGAGTATATCGAGGTCTACGGTTACGTGGAGGGCGAGGTGGACGCCGCCCGGGTCATGGTGCGCGAGGGCGGCAAGCTGTTCGGGACGCTGCGCGCTGGTGATGCCGAGGTGGAGGGATTGCTCCAGGGGGACGTGTTCGTGCGCCGGCTCATCAAGGTTGGCAGCACCGGCAACGTGAACGGTGATGTGCAGTACGGGCAGATTGCGGTTGATCTCGGCGGCGAGCTGAGCGCGAAACTGAGCAACGTGCCCCCTGAGATCACGGGCGATCTGGAACTGAGCGTGAAGAAGGGGCGCGCGGTGCGGATCAGCCTGGTCGACCTGAACGCAGTGGATCCGGACGACAAGGCCAAGGACCTGACCTTTTCGGTCAGCAACGCGCATGGCGGTTTCGTCGCGCATTCCAGTGCGCCGACCACGCCGGTCAACAGCTTCAGCCAGGCTGATCTGGAAGCCGGCGCGATCGCGTTCGTCCACGACGGGGAATCCAGCGACAAGGTCGGTTTCGACGTGCAGGTGCAGGATGCGAAGGGGGCGAACTCCGGCGATCCGCGATCGGTGACCGTGCACGTCCAGGGCTAGGTCCGTTGGCCTCGGGCCTGCCTTGCGCCGCGCTCACATCGGCTTTCGGGCCCGGACATGGCCGGTCAGCAATTGCCCCTGTTCGGCCAGAAGCAGGCGCCTCTCGGCGTTTTTCACGGAGCGCCGGGCGCTCTCTTCGCCAAACCGATCAACATAGGTCGGCCAGAGCGGGCCGGACAGCCGCGCGACCTCATCCCTGCAGAACGCAACGAACCACTCGCCGCGATCTTCCGTCTCGATTTCAGCAAAGCCGGCAGCGGCGAGTTCGGCTGCGGTGCTGCCCAAAGAGGCCATTTCATAAGTCTCGTCGCCCGTGGTCGCCCATTCCCGCATTTCCGGGGTGTAGGGCGCATCGGCGCGGAACCAGTCAGAGATCAGAAGCGCGCCACCGGGCCGGATCACGCGGTGCAACTCGGCGAGCACCGGCGCCTTGTCGGGGATGTCGACGATGGAATCCTTCGAGAAGGCAAAATCGAAGCTGTTGTCCTCGAAAGGGAGAGGCCCGGGCTCGACGGCATGAAAGCTGACGCGGTCCGCCATACCCATATCAGCCGCCCGGCGGGCTGCAAGCTGCACGGCAGCGCCGTTAATATCGACCCCGACCATCCGGCCGACGCCATAATCTGCCACGAGGAGCGTGTCATAGCCTCCGAGTCCGCAGCCGAGATCCAGGCCGGTCTTACCGCTGAGATCGATGGAGCCGACTAGCCGCCCGAGTTCTTCGGCTCCGCCCGGCGAGAGCATCCCCTCGCCGTAGCGAAGCTGAAGATTCGTCATGAGATCGTCGGAGTAATAAAGCGCGTGATCGGCGTCCGCCATGAGAGCCCCGCTGCATGTGTGTGGCGTGGATCGGAAAGGGCATCTTCCCGACCCACGACGCGTAACATGCGGCAGGATGACCCGTAAACGACAGCGGCGCCGACACTTCGCCTAGTAACGATAAGCCTCCGGCTTGTACGGGCCTTCCGGTGTGACGCCGATATATTCGGCCTGCTCCGGCGACAGCTCCGTGAGTTTCACGCCCATCTTCTCCAGATGCAGCCGGGCAACCTTCTCGTCCAGATGTTTCGGCAGCACATAGACCTTGTTGTCGTACTCATCGCCCTTGGTCCAGAGCTCGATCTGGGCCAGCACCTGGTTGGTGAAGCTCGCCGACATCACGAAACTCGGATGACCGGTGGCGTTGCCGAGGTTCAGCAGCCGGCCTTCGGACAAGAGGATCATCCGCTTGCCGCCGGGGAACTCGATCATGTCCACCTGCGGCTTGATGTTGGTCCACTTGTGGTTCTTGAGCGCCGCGACCTGGATCTCGTTATCGAAGTGGCCGATGTTCCCGACGATCGCCATGTCCTTCATCTCGCGCATGTGCTCGATGCGGATGACGTCCTTGTTGCCGGTCGCGGTGATGAAGATGTCGGCCTCCGGCGCGGCGGCCTCCATCGTGGTCACCTCGAAACCGTCCATGCTCGCCTGCAGCGCGCAGATTGGGTCGACTTCCGTCACCTTCACGCGCGCCCCGGCGCCGCGCAGGCTCTGGGCCGAACCCTTGCCGACATCGCCATAGCCGCACACCACGGCCATCTTGCCAGCCATCATCGTGTCGGTGGCGCGGCGGATACCGTCGACGAGGCTCTCCTTGCAGCCATACTTGTTGTCGAACTTCGACTTGGTGACGCTGTCGTTCACGTTGATCGCCGGGAACGGCAGCAGCCCCTGCTCGACGAACTTGTGCAGCCGGTGGACGCCGGTGGTGGTCTCCTCGCTGACGCCGACGAGCTTGTCGCGCTGGCGCGTGAACCAGCCCGGCGTCTCGTTCATGCGCTTGCGGATCTGCGCAAACAGCGCCTCTTCCTCTTCCGACTCAGGATTGGCGATCAGGTCGGTTTCGCCAGCCTCTACGCGCGCGCCCATGATGATGTAGAGCGTGGCGTCGCCGCCGTCGTCCAGGATCAGGTTGGCACCCTCATCGAACTGGAAGATCCGGTCGCAGTAGTCCCAGTACTCCTCAAGGCTCTCGCCCTTGACAGCGAAGACCGGGACGCCCTGCTTGGCGATCGCGGCGGCTGCATGGTCCTGCGTGGAGAAGATGTTGCAGGACGCCCAGCGCACTTGCGCGCCCAGTGCGACCAGCGTCTCGATGAGCACAGCCGTCTGGATCGTCATGTGCAGAGAGCCGGCGATGCGCGCGCCGCTGAGCGGCTTGGATGCACCGAACTCCTCGCGCAGCGCCATGAGGCCGGGCATCTCCGTCTCGGCAATCTCGATTTCCTTGCGGCCGTAGTCGGCCAGCGAAATGTCCTTGATAGCGTAATCTTGCATGTTGACCCGTTTTCCGTTCGCGTTTCGGCGCCGCACGGGCGCATCCCGGCGGCGCGGCATGGCCTCTCCTATAACCGCCAGAGGCGCGGAGGGCAATAAAGACATAAAGATGAGTTTATATCGTTACGGCACGCTTGGCCAGCCGGGAGCAGGCTGAAGCCAATCGCTCAGCCCTGCGACGGTCCGTTCTCGCCCTCGTCGTCTTCGTGAAAACCGGCCTCGACCAGCCCTATAAGCGCCTCCAGCGCCTCCTCGGCCTCCTGCCCTTTCGTCTCGATCAGGATCGTGGAGCCCTGCGCCGCCCCGAAGGTCAGCAACGCCATGATCGAGCCACCGTTGACGCTGACGCCGTCCTTCGTGACAGTGACATCCGCGTCATATTTTTCCGCGACGCTCACGAACTTCGCCGTCGCCCGGGCGTGCAGCCCGCGCCTGTTGCGGATCTGGACTTCGGCCAGGCAATGATAGACGCCGTCGCCGGGCGGTTCGGTTTCGGTGGAATCCGACATCGTCGTTTTCGGTGCTCAAATCATCTGTCGCGGCGCCGGACCTCGGCCCCGCGTGAAACCTGCGCTCCCGGGCGGAATCGGTCGCTAACTGCCCGCGAGCATATCGCTCACCACGCGAATGTATTTCTGGCCCGCCTCCCGTGCTTCATCCGCCGCCTCACGCAGCCGGCTTTCCTCGCGCACGCGGGCCAGCTTGATGAGCATCGGCAGATTGACCCCGGCAATCACCTCCACATTCGCGCCGTTCATCGCCGATATCGCCAAGTTTGACGGGGTCCCGCCGAACATGTCGGTCAGCAGCACGGCGCCGTCGCCCGTATCCACGGACTTCATGGCCCGCAGGATCGCCTCGCGCCGTTCTTCCATGTCGTCATCGGGGGTTATGGCGATGGCCGCAATCTGATCCTGCGGCCCCACCACATGCTCCAGCACGGCGCGAAACTCCCGTGCCAGGTTGCCATGCGTGATAATGACGATCCCGATCATGGCCGGCCTCCGCGCTGCAGAAAGCGGCCGGCTCTGCGCCGCGTCTTCAGACGAAATCCGCGATGTGTCGTCATGGCCCGCTCGATTTACCTTCGTGACTCTCCATAGTCACGCTGCAGCGCACACCATGCAAGAAGTTTCACGACCGGCCGCGACAAATTTCCGCGATTCCGGTCTCCTGACGTGCGCTGGCAGCGGCCGGCGCAATTGCGCAGCGCCACAACCATTCTTATAACCCTCATATGAGCAACGTGTTGCGCGCGCCGGCCGGCGACCATCTCCGCTATTGGAAGATGAACGGTCTCGGAAACGACTTCGTTATTGCCGACACGCGGTCCACTTCCTTCCGCGTGGACGGTGCGCTTGCGCGTGCGCTGTCCGACCGCGACGAAGGCATCGGCTGCGATCAGGTCGCGGCGCTGGAGCCCTCGGACAGGGCCGACCTGTTCATGCGAATCTTCAATGCCGACGGCTCTGAAGTCGGGGCCTGCGGGAATGTCTCGCGCTGCGTGGCCGTCTTGCTGGCTGATGAGAATGGTCTAGAGCACTGCATGATCGAGACGGCTTCGGGTGTGATAGCGGCCACGGCGACAAGTACGGACACCGCATCGGTTGATATGGGCGCGCCAAAGTTCGGCTGGATCGACATACCGCTGGCGCATCCTGTGGACGACACCAGCGAGGTCTTCATTGGCCCGGCGGGCGCTGGAGCAGCGGAGGACGATGTTTTCGATCTGGGACTGGCGAGCGTGGTGAATGTCGGCAACCCGCATTGCGTCTTCTGGGTTGATGATGCAGAGGCGATTGACCTGGCGCGGATCGGCCCGGCGCTTGAGCAGCATCCGCTGTTCCCGGAGCGCGTGAATGTGTCGATGGCGCAGGTCAATGGGCCCGACAGCATCACGCTGCGCGTGTGGGAGCGCGGCGCCGGCCTCACCAGGGCCTGCGGCACGGCGGCCTGCGCGGTGACCGTCGCCGCGGCGCGGACAGGACGCGCGAAGCGGCACCTAACGGTGAACTTGCCAGGCGGGCCGCTCGACATTCACTGGCGGGCAAGCGACGATCACATCATCATGACCGGGCCGGTCGAATGGGAGCATCGCGGGGAAATCGACATCTCGCCCATGGGCGCGCTTACCGGCTTCCGGGAGGTGGCCTGAGATGAGCGCGCGGATAATTACCTTCGGCTGCCGGCTGAACGCCAACGAAAGCCAGGCCATGGCGGAACACGCCGAGGCCGCCCGGCTGGATGACGCGGTTATCGTCAACACCTGTGCGGTCACGGGCGAGGCCGTACGCCAGGCCCGGCAGGCCATACGCCGCGCGCGGCGTGACAACCCTGAAGCGCGCATCATCGTCACCGGTTGCGCCGCGCAGACCGAGCCGGACCGCTTCGCCGAGATGGCCGAGGTGGACCACGTCATCGGCAACGCCGAGAAGATGCAGCGCGCAACCTTCGAGCGGCTGAGCACCGGTGAGGCTCCGCGCGCCCTCGTCAACGACATCATGTCAGTACGCGAGACGGCCGGGCACATGATCGCGGATTTCGGCGGCCGCGCACGGGCTTTCGTGCAGATTCAGAACGGTTGCGACCACCGCTGCACCTTCTGCATCATCCCCTACGGCCGCGGGCCGTCGCGCTCGGTGCCGGCCGGCGAGGTGGTGCGGCAGATCAGGACGCTGGTCGAACAGGGCTACCGCGAGGTGGTCCTGACCGGCGTGGACCTGACAGCCTACGGCGCCGACCTGCCGGGCGACATGACGCTGGGCAAGCTCACGCGCAAAATTCTCAAACTCGTGCCGGAGCTGCCGCGCCTGCGCATCTCGTCGATCGACACGATCGAGGCGGATGGCGATCTCATCACCGCGATGGCGGAGGAAGAACGCCTGATGCCGCATCTTCATCTTTCGCTGCAGGCGGGCGACGACATGATCCTCAAGCGCATGAAGCGTCGGCACTCGCGTGACGATGCGGTGCAGTTCTGCGCGGAGATGCGCCGTTTGCGCCCCGACATCGCTTTTGGGGCGGACATTATCGCAGGCTTCCCGACTGAGACGGAAGAGATGTTTGCCAACTCGCTGGCGCTGGTGGATGACTGCGGGCTGAGCCATCTGCACGTATTTCCGTTCTCCCCCCGTCCGGGGACGCCAGCGGCGAGGATGCCGCAGCTTGAGCGCCAGGAGATCAAGGCCCGCGCCCAGCGCCTGCGCGAGAAGGGTCAGCAGGCCCTGAACGATCATCTGCGCGGCTTTGCGGGCCGCGAACTCGAAATCTTGATGGAACAGCCGCAGCGCGGCCGCGCGCCGCAATACGCCGAGGTCAAGCTGCCCGAGCCGCAAACCCCCGGCGAGATGGTGCGCGCGCGGATCACGGATGTGCGCGGCGGGAAACTGGAAGGAACATTGGTCGCGTGAGCGAAACCGAGACAAAGAGAAAAGGCTTCTTCGGCCGCCTGTTCAAGGGTGACGACCGGACAAAGCCAGAGGAACAGCCGGAAGCGGTGGAGGCCGAACGCGAGCCGGAAGCCACGGAGCCGGAAGACCGCGCTGCCGAGGCTGAGCCGGAGACGGCTGAACCGGAAACCGCCGAGGCCGAGCCGGAACCGGTTGAGGCCGAGCCAGAACCAGAACCGGAGTCCGGCCTTCCTGAACCCGAACCCGCGCCTGCGAAAAAGGGCTGGTTCTCACGCCTCAAGGACGGCCTGACCAAGACCTCCTCGCGTCTGTCCGAGGGCGTCACCTCCATCTTCACCAAGCGCAAGCTGGATGACGACACGCTGGAGGAACTGGAGGATCTGCTGATCCAGGCTGATCTTGGCGTGGAGACCTCCATGCGCATCACCGAGCGCCTCGCCGCTGAAAAATATGACAAGGAGATCAGCCCGGAAGAGGTCCGCGAGGTGCTGGCCGCCGAGGTCGCCAAGACGCTGGACCCCGTCGCCCATCCGCTGCGTATCGACCCGGGCAAGAAGCCCCATGTGATCCTCGTCGTCGGCGTGAACGGCACCGGCAAGACCACGACCATCGGCAAATTCGCGCGCAAGTTCACCGATGAGGGCAAGAGCGTGATCCTCGCCGCGGGCGACACGTTCCGCGCCGCCGCCGTCGAGCAGCTCAAGATCTGGGGCGAGCGCGTCGGCGCGCCGGTTGTCACGCGCAAGATCGGCGCGGATGCCGCGGGGCTGGCCTACGATGCGCTCCAGCAGGCGCAGGACGAAGCGCGCGACGTGCTGATGATCGACACGGCGGGCCGGCTGCAGAACAAGGCCGACCTGATGGCCGAACTGGAGAAGATCATTCGCGTCGTCCGCAAGCTGGACGAGACCGCGCCGCACACCGTTCTGCTCACCCTGGATGCCACGACAGGCCAGAACGCGCTGCAGCAGGTCGATGTCTTCAAGAACACCGCCGGGGTGACCGGGATCGTCATGACCAAGCTCGACGGCACCGCGCGCGGCGGCATTCTTGTGTCAATCGCCGCGAAGCACGCCCTGCCCGTCTACGCCATCGGCGTGGGCGAAGGCGTGGAGGACCTTCAGCCCTTCGAACCTGACGAATTCGCGCGCGCGGTCGCCGCAATCGCCTGACGCGCCGATACGACGGAGCCTTTGATGACAGAGACCCCGCCGAGCCAAGACGAAACCATGTCGCCGTCCAAGCAGGGACTCAAGCTGCTCGTCGAGATCGGCCCGCTGGTGGTGTTCTTTATCGGCAATACCCGATACGACATTTTCGTCGCCACCGGCGCTTTCATGGCCGCGACCGCCGTCTCCCTGCTCGCCAGCCGACTGATCTTCAAGCGGATTCCGGCGATGCCGCTGGTGACGGGGATTTTCGTGTTCATCATGGGCGGGCTGACACTTTATCTCCATGATGAGCTGTTTATTAAGCTCAAGCCGACGATCGTGAACGTTCTGTTCGCCTCGATCCTGCTGGGCGGGCTGGCTTACGGGCATTCACTGCTGAAATACCTGTTCAGCGACGTGTTTCAGCTCCTCGACGAGGGCTGGCGGAAACTGACCTTGCGATGGGCGCTTTTCTTCCTGTTCCTGGCCGTGCTGAACGAGATCGTCTGGCGGTTCTTTTCGACAGACTTCTGGGTCGCGTTCAAGGTTTTCGGGATCATGCCGCTGACACTCATCTTCAGCATCATGCAGCTCGGGCTGATGCAGCGGTATCAGATCGACGCGAGCGAAAAGCGCGAACTGGCATCCCAATGAGCACGAGCCTGCGCGCGACCGTCCTGACCGTCTCGCGTGTGCTCGCTGTGGGCGCCCTGCTGGCCGCCGCGCCCGCAAGTGCGCAGGAGGGAGACGCCGACATCCCTCTGCCTGTGCCAAACCCCGAGCGTTTGACGCTTGGCCTGACCGACGAGGACAAGCAGGACCTTGGCGCCGACGAGGCGCGTGCGCTCTACAAGCAGCATGAACGCCAGCTCGATCGCATCCAGGGCGAACGGGTCAACGTCGAGGAAACCGTCTCGGCCACCGAAGCCGAACGTGCCCGGCTCAACGAGCGCCTGCTGGAGGTTGCGCGCAAATCCGCCGACAGCGAAAACCGGCTGACTGCGCTTGAAGAAGAAATGGCCAAGCTGCGCGAGGAGGAGGCGGCGATCCGCAAGCAACTGCGCGATCAGCACCGCGAGATCGGCGACCTGCTGGCCGTGATGCAGCGCATGGGCCGTGAGCCGCCCCCGGTCATGGTCACGCAGCGTGAGGACGCCCTGCGCATGGTGCGCAGCGGGATGCTGCTCAACAGCTTCTTTCCGGCGCTCAAATCGCGGGCGGACAGCCTTGCCGCGCGCTTGTCCGAACTCACCCGCGTGCTGACCGAAAAGCAGCAGCGCGCCGAACAGCTCGCCGCGGAGAAGGAAGAACTGGAACGGCTGCGGACGAAGACCAGGGATCTGATTGCCGAAAAGCGGCAGCGGCTGAAGCAGCAGCGCGCCCGGCTGGATGCCCTCGACCGTGCGGCCGAACGTCACGCGGCCGCCATCACCGATCTGGGGCAGCTCCTGAAGACCCTCGACAAGGAAGTGGCGGCGCGCACCGGCCTCGGCGAGTATGAAGAGCAGTTGCAATCAGGCGAGATCGTTGAGTTGAAGCCGCGCGCGAAAAAGGCGGCCTTCGTGCAGCCCGGCCGGATGAAACCCGCTGTGCCGTTCGCACAGGCCAAGGGCCTGCTGATGCTGCCGGCTTCGGGACCGATCGTCCGCGATTTCGGCGAACAGGATGACCTTGGCATCGAATCCAAGGGCGTTTCCATCGAGACGCGCGCGCGGGCCCAAGTTGTCTCACCTGCGGACGGATGGGTGAGTTATGCAGGCGAGTTCCGGTCCTATGGGCAACTCTTGATTATCAATGCCGGTGGCGGGTATCATATTCTTCTAGCAGGCATGGAAGAAATCTATGTCAGACGAGGTCAGTTCGTCCTCTCCGGAGAGCCTGTCGCATCCATGGGCGAGGCCAGTGCTTCCGAAAGTCGCTCTGGAAGAGAAGCGCGCCCATCGCTTTATGTCGAATTCCGGAAAAATGAAAAGCCCATCGATCCGAAGCCTTGGTGGGCTTCCGAGCTAGCAAAAGGCTGATGACTATGCGCAAGTCCCAGATCGTCGTGTGGGTGTTCCTGATCGTGGCAGGCATCGTCGCCGGTAACACGGTCCTGAACCTGTCCCGCACCCACGAGGCCGTCGCCGCGAACTCCGAAATCTATCGCCAGCTCGACCTGTTTGGCGAGGTTCTGGAGCGCGTGCGCGCCGACTATGTCGAGGAACCGGATGACCGCGAACTGATCGAGTCGGCCATCAACGGGATGCTCTCCGGGCTCGATCCGCATTCGGCGTATCTGAGTCCGAAGAACTTCCGCGAGATGCAGGTGCAGACACGCGGCGAGTTCGGCGGCCTCGGCATCGAGGTGACGATGGAGAACGAAGTCGTGAAAGTCGTCTCGCCGATCGACAACACCCCGGCGGAAAAGGCGGGCCTCCTCGCGGGCGACTACATCACGCATCTGGACGGCGAATCGATTCGCGGGCTGACCCTCAGCGAGGCGGTCGAGAAGATGCGCGGGCCGGTCGACAGCGAGATCGTGCTCACCGTGGTGCGCGAGGGCATGGATGAGCCGTTCGACGTGCGAATCAAGCGTGACATTATCCGCATCACGCCGGTGCGCTACGAGATCGAGGACGACATCGGCTATCTGCGCGTGAAGACCTTCAACGAGCAGACCTATGACGAGCTGCGTGACGCAATCGCCAGTATCCAGGAGGAGCTGGGCGACGAACTGGCGGGCTACATCCTTGATCTTCGCAACAATCCGGGCGGCCTGCTCGATCAGGCGATCGCCGTGTCCGACGCCTTCCTGGATCAGGGCGCGATCGTGCTCACCCGCGGGCGCAAGAGCAGCGAATCACAGCGCGCCGCAGCCAAGTCGGGCGACCTGACCGACGGCAAGCCGATCGTGGTGCTGATCAACGGCGGCTCGGCCTCGGCCTCGGAGATCGTGGCCGGTGCGCTGCAGGATCAGCAACGCGCGGAGGTTGTCGGCTCGCGCTCCTTCGGCAAGGGGTCGGTGCAGACGATCATTCCGCTCGGCACGGACGGCGCGATCCGCCTGACGACGGCGCGCTATTACACGCCTTCGGGCCGGTCGATCCAGGCGAAGGGCATCTCGCCGGATTACAACGTTAAGCAGAATTTGCCCGAGGAAATGAAGGAGCGGCTGACCCGGCCGCGCGGCGAGGCGGCCCTGCGCGGGCACCTGAGCGCCGAGGATGGCGAGGAAACATCGGGTAGCGTGGCCTACGTTCCGAAGGAGAAGGAGAAGGACACGCAGCTTCAGTTCGCCATCAACCTGTTGCACGGCGAGGTGCCGGAAGAGCACGAGAAGGCGCAGAACACCACCGTGCCGGAGAAGGAGGCCGCCAACTGAAGCGCTGAAGCGCGGGCGTTGCCGCATCGCGCTGGTCCACAGCTTTATGGGTCGTTCGCCTTGTTCTTGCCAAGGCGACTCCCGTATAGCGGAAGATGCAGAGATGGAGCGGGACACGGAATGCTTGCAGCGGTCTATCGGGACACGGTCCGCTCCTTCTCGGGCCATACGGCCACGAATCCCTAGCGCGGCGGCGCCGGACGTCCGGACCGCCCAACAAAGAGCGCCGGAACGCGCTCCGGCGCGCAAGCGGTGCAACCGGGGGGCATCATGAGGGCTCTGCTTTTCACGGCTTTTGGCGTCATCGTCGCGGCCACAGCCGGCGTTTCCTATCTCGCGCTTTCACCGGCGCCTGATCAGTCATCCGACTCTCTGAAACTGGTGATCGAAACCGGCTCGATACCGGCGACACGCCAAGCCTCCGACACGGATGACGGCAATGTGCCGACCGGGTCCCTGAGCAGCGAACCCGCGTCCGGCGAGAACGACGAGCAGCCGTCCCTGGACGAGGTGATCGCCGCGCGCCTGAAGCAGACCGGCAAGGGCGATGAGACGGAGCCATCCGCGCCGGACAATGCCGCCACGCAGCCTTCGACCGAAACTGCGGCTGCGCCATCCCCGGCGGCCGAAACCGCGGCCCCCGACGAAACCGCGCCCCCCGACGAAACCGGCGGCAGCGAGACGGCAGAGGCGTCGGCCGAAACCGGCTTCGAAGCGCCTGACAACGCCAGCCCGCCACCGGGCACGGTCTCCATCACGCAGATGCTGGCGGCCGAACTCAACAAGGATGGTGACGCCAGCACGGAAAACACGGCCGAGCAAGAGCCGGCGCGTCAAGCGGCAGACGCGCGGAGCGCTGAAAACGACACGGCGACGGCCGAGACCTCCGAACCGGCGCAACCCACATCGGACAGCATAAAGACGGCGGGCCGCCTGCCGCAAGCCGGCGAGAGCGCGCGGACGGCACAGCCTCCCAACAATGCGGCGACGCTGACGAACGCTGAGACAAGCCCCCAAAGCGGCGCAGCTTCCGAGACCGAGATTGCAGCGCTGGAGCCGCAGACCGGGGACACGGCACCCGACACGCAGGCCGCGGAGACGACCGCGCCCGAAGTAACACAGGAGCAGCCGCCCGCTGAACCGCAGGATACGGCTGCACAGGCAGAACAACCCGCAAGCGAGCCTCAACCGCTGGCCGCAGCGGACGCTCCCGCCCTGCCCGGCCAGCGCGGCACATTCTCAGTGAAGGGACGTATTGCGCTCATTATTCGCGGGCTCGGCGTGAAATCCGACCTGACCGAACAGACGATTGGCCAGATGCCTCAGCAGGTCGCCATGGCCTTCGTTCCTTACGGCGAGGATCTGAAGAGCTGGACGCAGCGCGCGCAGGCGGATCGGCACGATATCCTCATCCAGATCCCGCTGGAGCCGAAGGGATACCCCGAGAATAACCCTGGTCCCCACACGCTGTTGACCTCGCTGTCCATTGACGAGAATCTCGAACACTTGGACTGGTTGCTGGATCGCTTCGACGGGATCACCGGCGTCACCAACTATATGGGCGGCAAGTTCGCCTCATCGCCAGGGTCCTTTGCACCGATGCTTATGGAGTTGAAAGCGCGGAACCTGCTGTATGTCGATGACAGCAAGGCCGCCAATGCCACCACCCGGCAGCTTGCGCGGCAGGTGTCGCTGGCCTATTCCGTCGCCGATGTCGTGATCGACACCAAGCGCGAGCCGGAAGCCATCCAGAAGAAGCTGGCCGAAGTCGAAGCGCAAGCGCGCCAGGATGGCTCTGCAATCGCGATCGGCCATGCGCACGCCGCGACCTTGGCCGCGCTGCAAAACTGGATAGGCTCGCTGAATGAGAAAGGTCTTGCCCTGGTCCCCATCACCGAGCTGACGACGGCGCCAACACCCCGCGTCTCGCAATCGACGGGCGGATAGACATATGCCGGATCCTGAAGCCATGCCATACCGGCCCTGCGTCGCTGTGATGCTTTTCAACGATGCGGGCGAGGTGTGGATGGGCCGACGCGTGCCAAAATGGGACGAAGGCAAGCTGATTTCGCCTTGGCAATGCCCGCAAGGTGGCATTGACCCCGGCGAAGATCCTGAAAAAGCGGCCCACCGGGAGTTGCTGGAAGAGATCGGCTCGAACAACGCTGAGGTGCTCGCACAGACCCGCGAATGGTATACCTATGATCTGCCGTATGAGGCGCTCGGCGTGGCGCTCAGCGGACGGTATCGCGGTCAGAAGCAGAAATGGTTCGCGATGCACTTCCTCGGCGAGGAAAGCGACATAAATCTCATCCCCCCGCCTCCGCACAAACAGGAGTTCGACGCCTGGCGGTGGGTGCCGATGGATGAGGTGCCAGCCTTGGTCGTGCCCTTTAAACGCGACGTCTATGCCGCAGTGATCGAAGAGTTCCGCCCTGTCATCGCCCGCAAGCTGGAGGTCTCCTCGCATGCGGCTCATTATTCTTGAGCCCACGCTGGCTGGCGCAGTTCAAATCGCCTGTTAGCAGACTCTTTACCTGAACAGGCCCCCATTAACTGATAATTTTCGTTAGATTCGTTGCGTTTTATCGACATCTTCTAAATTAAACTGCGCTTAAGCGTTAGCGCCTAGCGTCTTTCCCATTACGGGGCCATCGCAACACCTCGATCCCTTTGAGGCGCCCGTCGCATTGACCGGAGCGCCTGTCACAGCCTTGGTGGGAGTACAGGACGATGAAACGAGAACTTCTCCGTTTTTGGCGCGACGAATCGGGCGCGACCTCGATTGAATACGGGCTGATCGCCGCAGGCATCGGGGTTGCGGTCATCACGCTCATCGGCCAGGCGGGAGACGAAATTCAGGCCCTCCTCGGCCGGGTCAAGGACCAGCTCATAAACTTCAACGGCACGGCAAACTGACGGCGCGCACGCGCCGTCGGCCGCTCGTCAGGCTCGCACGTCGATGACCATGCGCCCGCGAACCTCACCTTTCAGAATGGCATTGGCGAGACGCGGCACGTCGCCCAAGGGCGCGGTGTGGGTCATGGCACGCAGCTTGTCCATTGGCAAGTCCCTGGCGATCCGCGCCCATGCCTTTTCGCGCCGCTCAGCGGGGCACTGCACCGAATCAATCCCGAGCAGATTCACACCGCGCAGGAGAAACGGCATCACGGTGGTTTCCAGCTTTGGCCCGCCGGCCAAGCCTACGGCTGCCACCGAACACCCATAGCGCAATTGCGAAAGCACGCGGCTGAGCACCGCGCCGCCAACCGCATCCACGCTACCGGCCCAGCGCTCCGCCTCCAACGGACGCGGATCGCCCTCCAGGAAACTCTCCCGCGCAACGATCTCCACTGCTCCGAGGCCGGTAAGGTAATCCGCCTCGCTGGTGCGTCCTGTCAGCGCCACCGGCCGATAGCCGCAATTCGCCAGGATCGCGATCGCCACGGAACCGACGCCGCCGGACGCCCCCGTCACGAGGACATCGCCGCTGTCGGTTCTCAACCCATGCTCCTCCAGCGCGAGGATCGCGAGCATCGCGGTGAAGCCCGCGGTGCCGACGGCCATAGCGTCGAAAGTCGACATCCCTTCCGGGATCGGGGTCAGCCACTCGGCTTTCACGCGGGCCCTCTCGGCATAGCCGCCCCAATGCCGCTCGCCGACATGCCAGCCGGTCAGCAGCACCTTGTCGCCCGGCTTGAATCTGGGGTTGCTGCTCTCTTCGACCGTCCCGGCAAGATCTATTCCCGGAATGTGCGGATAGGTACGCACGAGCTTGCCAAGCCCGTTGACGATCATCCCGTCCTTGTAGTTCAGCGTGGAATAGTCCACCGCAACCGTGACGTCGCCCTCGGGCAAAGCGTTATCATCAACCTCGGCGATGGACGCGGTGATGCGCCCGTCCGTTTCGTCTAACCGTAGGGCTCGGAACATACTGATCGCCTCCCGGTTTGCGCAAACAGGTTTGTCGTTCGGTGATACGTTGCCGCGTGGTTTTCGTCAAACAGCCGCCGTCTGAGAGGCGCCCTCAGCGCCAGTTGCCCCGACTGGACCGTCAAGCAGATCCTCGATGAAAAGCGAAATGAATTGTGCCCGGCTCGACACGCCGGCCTTGGAATAGACACGGGTAAGTTGCGCGCGAACCGTGCCCGCCGCTGCACCCCGAAGCCTGGCGATTTCGGCAACGTCGAACCCCTTAAGCGTAAGAAGCGCAACCTCGCTCTCGGCGGCGGTCAACCCCCAGGCCTCGAACGTGGTCTCGATCAGTTCGCCGAGCGCGCCTGAAGCAGCAGCCAGCGCCCGCTCGCTTCGGCGCGCCCGCTCGATCGTCCGGCGCATCTCATAAGCCCCGAACATCACGCCCAGCACCAGCGCAAAGGCCACCAGCGATTCGAGGATAATGTGAAGATTGAACCCGTTGAGCGAGATGTCGGCGATCGCATCGCCAACGAAAAACACGGCCGCCAGAGACTGGATGACGAGCAGCCCCGCCAGCGCCATCGTGCGGCGCGCTGGCCGGGCTGTGCTCAAGGAGGGCTTTTTCATTCGTTCTGTACCCTGCGGCGCTCGCCCGTGATCATGCTGCGCACGAGATTGACTCGCGAGGTGGCGCTTTCGAAACCGACGCCCGCCACGTGGATCGCGGCCAGGAAAAGCAGCAGGTTGGCGGCGAATTCGTGGCTCTCTTCGAGCCATTCGGCCTCTTCCTCCTGGCTCTCTTTATGCTCACCATATTCGCCTTCCTCGGCGTATTCGGTGGCTGCTTCGTCGGCGCGCACTTCGCTCAGTGGCGAACCGGCCATCGCAATACCGGTGAGCGCCACAACGGTCAGCGTCGCCCAAAGCGCGTAGGCCATCAAGCCGCCAAGCGGGTTGTGCGAGCGATAGACACGGTGCTCGCCTCTCGTCACGCGTTTCAGATGCGCAGCAGCCGCGGACAGACTCGGCGGAAACGCAGAGAACCGCGCCTCCTCCGGCCCGATGAAGCCCCACAGCAGACGCAGCACCAAAAGCGAAAAGGCGGCATAACCGATCCAGACATGGATCTGGGAGCCGCCCTCGGTGATGATACCATTGAGGAGAACGCCTGCAGCCACGCCCCAATGGGTTAGACGGACGAGCGGGTCCCAGCCCCGCGCGCCCTGCTCCTGTCCTGCTTCCGTCGCCACCATTAGCTGTGGTCCCTGCCTTGACCGTCGTCATCATCATAACCCCGACGATAGCCATCGTCGTCATAGCGGCCATCGTCGTCGCGCCGGCTGTACTTCTGCTCGACCTCATAGACCTCGCCGCTACGCGCGTCGATCTTGACCTCGACAGTGAACTCACCTTTACGCGCATAGACCTCGATCCGGCCGCGCTTCCGCTCATATTTCGTCATTTCATAGGCCGCTTTCGCCAAGCGCATCCGAAATCGCTTCTGCGCTCGTCCCGAGTCTGGCGCCGAATTCAGGCTCGGCTGCCAGCAACGGATTCGTCCCAAGCACCAAGACCACGGACGTTGCGCCGATAAGTCGTCTCATTTCCTAACCTCCAAGTTATTTGTTCCCGCGCAGCCGAAGATGCGCTCACACCGCGATCTGGAGGCTAAGGGCGCTGAAAAGCCATTGGCGCAATGCTTAGGCCCCCCGCGCATAAGCGTCTGCTTACGCAACGCGACAGGCTCGGCGGCCGTTGCACCGCGCTGAGGAAACATCGGCCGCGGGCATTGGCGGCGCGCGAGTCCGGCGCTATCTTACACGGTCAGGGTGTTCAGGCCCGGTTCAGGCGCTGCTCCTCACTGTTCGCCAAAAAACCTCAAGCCAGTTGGATTGTGAATGACCGTATCCTTGCGCGACTTCCGGGATGAGCTGGGCGGGCTGATTCTTGAGCCGGGCGCGGCCGAAGATGCCATCCCGGTTTGGCCGACCAGCGACAACGCTGACAAGATCGACCTGCCGGGCTTGCCGGAGCGGGCAAAAGCGTGGCTGCGCACCATCGACTGGAAGGCGCGCGGGGGCAACACGGCGCTTCTGCCCGGCGAGGAGAGGCTGGACGGGGCCGTCGTCGGGCTGGGCCGCGAGGAGAACGCGCCTTTTCGCGCACTAACGCCGGGGATTCTGCCGACAACCGTCCCCGCGGGCACCTATCGCTTTGCCGCGCCGCCGCCCAATCCCGAACTCGCTGCGGTCGCCTGGGCACTTGGCGCATATGAATTCACGGCATTCCGCACCACGGCGGAGGCCAAGCGCGCGCCCCGCCGCCTTGTGCTGCCCGAGGGCGTCGACCGCGAGCGCGTGCTCAACATTGCATCCGCCGTATGGCTGGGCCGCGAACTCATTAATTACCCAGCCAATGAACTTGGCCCGGGCGAACTGGAGAGCACGGCGCGCGGTCTGGCAAACGAATTTGGCGCGGACATTCACGTCATCGAAGGCTCGCGGCTCGAGGCCGAGAATTTCCCGATGATTTATGCCGTGGGCCGCGCAAGCGACCGCGCGCCGCGCCTGATTGACCTGACCTGGGGCGACAAGTCCGCGCCGAAAGTGACGATCGTCGGGAAAGGCATCTGCTTCGACACTGGCGGGCTCAACATCAAGCCGGCCAGCGCCATGGGCCTGATGAAGAAGGACATGGGCGGTGCCGCCTCAGCGCTGTCGCTGGCAGCGA
The DNA here is from genome assembly GCF_003550175.1 of Dichotomicrobium thermohalophilum. Lineage (NCBI taxonomy): Bacteria > Pseudomonadati > Pseudomonadota > Alphaproteobacteria > Hyphomicrobiales > Hyphomicrobiaceae > Dichotomicrobium > Dichotomicrobium thermohalophilum. Next base: position 1,475,803 of record NZ_QXDF01000001.1, on the reverse strand, counting down.
TGATCATGATGGCAAATCTGCCGGTGCGCCTGCGCCTGCTGATCCCGGCGGCGGACAACAACATCTCGGCCTCCGCCTTTCGGCCCGGTGACATCCTGCGCGCGCGCAACGGCACGACGGTCGAGATTGCCAATACCGACGCTGAAGGCCGTCTAGTGCTGGCCGATGCGCTGGCTCTTGCGGACGAGGAAAAACCGGACCATCTCCTGACGTTCGCCACGCTCACGGGCGCAGCCCGCGTTGCCCTCGGTGCCGATTTGCCGCCGTTCTACACCGATGATGAGGCTCTGGCCCGCGATCTGCACGAAACGGCGATGGCCGTGGCGGACCCGCTCTGGCGGATGCCGTTCTGGCAGCCCTATGACCAGCTTCTGAAGAGCCGCGTGGCCGACGTCAACCATATCTATAACGGCCCGTTTGCCGGTTCGATCACAGCGGCGCTGTTTCTCAAGCGGTTCGTCAAGAACACGCCGCGGTTCCTGCATATGGACATCTATGCTTGGACGCCGCGCGCCGTGCCGGCCCGCCCCGCTGGCGGCGAACCGCAAGGCGCCCGAGCCGCCTTCCAAATGCTGAGCGAGATTTATCAGCCGTGAACAGCGAACGCCTCGACCCACGCCGCAATGCCTACCGCGAGGACATGGCCGCCTCCGCGCTGAGCGAGAAGGTGCAGGCGCCGCGCTATGTCGACGGAGTGACGCAGCAGGTGATCGCCGCCCGCGCGCCGTTGCGCAGCGCTCCGAAATTCCGCGCGCCGCTGATGACCGAGGCGCTGCATGGCGAGGCCGTGACGGTTTACGACTCGAAGGATGGCTGGGCCTGGGGGCAACTCAAGCGCGACGGATACGTCGGCTACATCCCGGCGGATCATCTGTCATCCAATGTCTTCTCGCCCACCCACGCCGTGCGTGTGCGCGCGACTTACATCTACCCGTCGCCTGACATCAAGACGCCGCCGATCGACATGCTGACTTTCGGAGCGCGCGTGGCCGCCGATGGCCGTGAGGGTCGCTTCCTCAGCCTGGCGCGCGGCGGCTATCTCTTCGCCGAGCACTGCGTCGGTGCGGGCGACAAGCTGAAGGATTACGTGCGCGCGGCCGAGCGCCTGGTCGGCACCCCCTATCTCTGGGGCGGCAAGACGAGCCTCGGACTGGATTGCTCGGCGCTCGTCCAGCTTTCGCTCCATGCTGCCGGTGTGGAATGTCCGCGAGACACCGATATGCAGGAGGCCGAGGTCGGTGAGACGGTCGAAGGCGTCATCGAGGACGACGGTACGCTCAAGGGTGGGCTGGAACGCGGGGACCTGATCTTCTGGAAGGGCCATGTGGCGATTGCCCAGTCCAGTGACTGGATCGTCCACGCGAGCGGGCATCAGATGGAAACAGTGATGGAGCCGGTACGCCATGCCATCGAGCGCATCGGCCAGAGCTGGGGGAAGCCGACCAGCGTGAAGCGCCTTGCCGAAGAAACAACGGTCCTTCAGTTGCCCGACGCCCGTTCGGATCAGTAGCCGCGCTGGACATCCACGACGTTATCCAGCCCCTCCCCGCGCTCGAACCTTTGGATCTGGTCCAGGACGTAGTCGAACAGCGGCTCCGGTCGGGAAACGGCCGCGTTGTGCGGCGTGACGACCACGCGGGGATGACGCCAGAGCGGGCTGCTTTCGGGCAGCGGTTCAGTCTCGAACACGTCCAGCGAGGCCGCCCAGAGCGTGCCGTCCTCCAGCGCTGCGAGGATTTCCGCCTCGTTCTGCAGGCCGCCGCGCCCGGCATTGATGATGACACGGCCGGGCAGCGCGCCATCAGGCGCCATCGCCGCGATCAGCTTGCCACCGAGCAGACCACGTGTCTGCGGCGTCAGCGGCAGCAGGCAGACGAGAATGTCGGTGCCACCCAGAAAGGTGAGGAATTCGTCAGAGCCGGCATAGGTCGTCACGCCGGGGATGTCCTTGCGGGTGCGGCTCCAGCCACGCGTCTGAAAGCCGATCGCCCCCAGCTTCGCCGCCGCGGCCGAGCCGAGCACGCCACAGCCCATGACGCCCACACGCACCTCCCGCGCGGTTGGCTGTGGCAGAGGATTCCACACCTTGCGCGCCTGCTGTTCGGCATATTCGAGATGTCGGCGGTGATGCAGAAGCACGTGATGCAGCACGTACTCGCTCATCTGCTCGGTGAGGTCATCGGCGACGAACCGAACGATGGGCACATCCGGCAGGTCTGGATCGCCAACCAGATGATCGACGCCCGCGCCCATGGAGAATATCGCCCGCAGATTGGGGAAGCCCTGGAGCGCGCCGCGCGGCGGCTTCCAGACGATGGCGTATTCGATCTCCGCCGGATCCTCCAGATAAGGCCAAACCCGCACCCTGCGCTGCTGGGCGAGCCGCGTAATCGCCTCGTCCCATTCCTCAGGGTCCATGTCGGAGATCAGAAGCAGTATCGCCAAGGCGTTCTCCAATGCGCGGGCCGTGCGGACCGCCTAGCGGGGATTGAGCCAGGCGCGGGCCTGCCGCAGGGCCTCGTCGATCTCAGCTTTGGTCATTTCCGCGGCGATCTCGCGGCGATGGCGCAGCGCCTCAGGGTTGCCGCGGATGGCCGCGATGTTCAGCCATTTATGCGCGGCGACCAGGTCCGGGTCCACACCGCTGCCAGTCGCGTACTGAATGCCGAGGCGCAGAAACGCTTCGCTCGTCTGCGCGTTGCTACCCCCGCCATCAACACCATAGAGTTCACAGTCCTGTCTTGCCATAGCGCAATACTCCGCTTACGCCAACTCGTTCGGGCGCGTCCCGCGAACACGGATGCGCCCGCTACCCGTAAAACGTGCGCAAAGCTGTCAGATTATCGGAAAGATAGAGTAAACGGCGCAGGGGCTCCGCGCGCCTTTTTACCCCTTGGGTGACAAAACCGTAAACCGCCAGGTGGAATGGCGATAGCCGTCCGGCTTCCAGAGATGGCCCGTCCAGGGGATCTTGATCGTTTTTGCCCGCATGATCGGCTCCGGGCCAAGTGCGGCGATTTCACCGCGAAGCGACCGAAGCACCGCGCGATCACCTTCACGGTGATCCCATAATAGGACACGAGCTCGGCTGGCGCGCTCCGCGCTGAAAGGCGGTTGCCCGGCCCAGACGATGCGCCGGTCCGGGAAAAAGCGACGCAGATTCCCGCCGAGTTCGTCGTCAATCACGAAAATATCGGCCCCGGTGGGCGTTTGCCGGGCGATTTCGCGCGCGAGGTCGCTGTAAGGCTCACCCCAGCGGCAAATCGAGCAGACCGGCTCCAGCACATACATGTTCGCCAACCG